>NZ_JBIUBJ010000004.1:0-709313 GCF_044547985.1 Nonomuraea sp. NPDC052265 | reverse complement strand
GGACTCGAAGTCCGGTCGACGAGAGTGCTCACTCACCAGCGGCTACCAGGCACCGAGTCTGCCAGCGAGGCCGACCCGGTAGGTCCCATTAGTCGATGGCCGTGATCGACCTGCCGCCGCCCGGGGGCGGGCCGGCGCACGCGACCGTCCGGGACGTGCGCACCTCCCACGCGCCGCAGGCGCAGCGCAGGTAGCAGACCAGGCCCTCGGAGGTGCGATGGGAGGAGACGAGGGTCATGGCGAAGGGGTCGTGCGGCTCTCCGTGATGCATGACTCCAACCTGATGTAATGGCCTTATGCATTTCAACACTTACGGCGGCAACGGGGCCGAACTCGCGGCGGCGCTCGTCAACGCGAGCGACTTCAGCCCGGCCGCCGTACGGGAGACGCTGACCGCCAACGCCATGTGGCGCACGGACGTCACCCCGGCCCAGGCCGCCGAGCTGGCCGCCTGGGCGCGCCGGCTGGCCCCCGTCTTCGGCGAGCCCGACCTCGGCGTCCAGGTCGGCCTGATCAACGAGCTCCTGGAGATCACCGCCTCGAAGCCGCACATCAGCACCCACGACGGCCTGGAGCCCCACCTGCACTTCTTCTCCACGGAGGCCGACATCGTCTCCAGGGCCATGGACACCACCGCGGGCGGCCTGGCCATGGCCGTGTGCTTCTCCGACGGGCGGCGGCTCGGGCGCTGCGACCGGACGGGATGCGAGACCGTCTACGTGGACACCTCGCGCAACGGCCGCCGCCGGTTCTGCTCGCTGACCTGCGCGAACCGGGTCAACGTGGCCGCTCATCGGGCGCGGGGCGTTGCCCGGCTGTCGTGATTCGGGTAATATGTCCAGGTCGTATCGCCGACCCATGGGGGCAGTTGACGTGAGGATCTGAGGCCGCGGGCACCGCGCCTTTCCGCCCGGTCACGGGCTCTGTCGCGCGCACACCTCGACCTCGGCGACCTCTTCGCCCCAGTCTTCCCAGCTCCGGCTGCCTGGTTGTCGCGCGCGCAGCGGTGTTCCCGCCAAGTCACGAAATTTCGGTTTTTGTGATGGGAGCCGCCTGATGTCTTTTTCCATTGTCGTCGATCATGTGTCCTTCGGCTGGCCCGACGGGACCATGGTGCTCGACGGTCTCGACGCCGCCTTCCCCGCCGGGCGTACCGGGCTCCTCGGGGCGAACGGGTCGGGCAAGTCCACCCTGCTCAAGGTCATTGCCGGGGAGCTGATCCCGGGATCGGGCGCGGTCTCGGTCACCGGCGAGGTGGGGTACCTGCCGCAGAACGTGCCGCTCGAAGGCAGCGCTACCGTGTCCGACCTGCTGGAGATCAGCGGGAAGCGGGCCGCGCTGCACGCCGTCGAGAGCGGCGACGTCGCCGAGGAGCACTTCACCGTCATCGGGGACGACTGGGACGTCGAGGAACGCGCGCGCGCCGAACTCGACCGGCTCGGCCTCGCCCACGTCGGGCTCGACCGCACGGTGGCGACGCTGTCGGGCGGCGAGGCCGTCATGGTCGCGCTGGCCGCGCAGATCCTCAAGCGCCCCGCCGTGCTGCTGCTCGACGAGCCCACCAACAACCTCGACCTGGACGCCCGGCGGCGGCTGTACGCCGCGGTCTCGGCGTACCCGGGGGTGCTGGTCGTGGTCAGCCACGACCGGGCGCTGCTCGGGCTCGTCGACCAGATCGCCGAGCTCCGCGACGCCGCCGTGCACCTGTACGGCGGCAACCTGGACGACTACGAGGAGCAGGTCGCCGCCGAGCAGGAGGCGGCCGAGCGCACGGTCAGGACCGCCGAGGGCGAGGTACGGCGGCAGCAGCGCGAGCTGATAGAGGCCAGGACCAGGCTCGACCGGCGTGGGCGCAACGCGAGGAAGGCGTTCGAGAACAAGAAGGTGCCCAAGATCGTGGCCGGCGGGCTCAAGATGAAGGCCCAGGTGTCGGCGGGCAAGCACCGCGCGCTGCACCAGGAGCGGCTGGAGGAGGCCAGGGGAAGACTGAGCGAGGCCGAGCTGGCCGTGCGGGACGACGCCGAGATCCGCGTCGAGCTGCCCGCCACCGCCGTCCCGGCCGGCCGCACCCTGCTGACGCTGCCGCTCGACCACCCGGACGGCGCGGACGGCGCGGACGGCGCGGACGGCCGCGAAGGGCCCGCGGCGCCCGACCGCGCCGACGGCACTCCCCGACGCGAAGGGCTCAAGGTGCTGGACCGGCTGGTGATCCGGGGGCCCGAACGCATCGCGCTGCTCGGGCCCAACGGATCGGGCAAGACGACCCTGCTCAGGAGGATCGTCGAGCACGGCGCGCACGTCCCGGTGCGGTACCTGCCGCAGCGGCTCGACGTGCTCGACGACGCCCTGAGCGTGGTGGACAACGTCCGGGCCGTGGCGCCGGCGGCCTCGGTCAACGAGGTGCGCGCCCGGCTGGCCCGCTTCCTGTTCCGCGGCGGGCGGGCCGACCGGCCCGTGGGCACGCTGTCGGGCGGCGAGCGCTTCCGCGCGACCCTGGCCGCCCTGCTGTCGGCCGATCCGCCGCCGCAGCTCCTCCTGCTGGACGAGCCGACCAACAACCTGGACATGTCCAGCGTGCGGCAGCTCTCCCAGGCGCTGGCGGCCTACCGGGGCGCGCTCGTCGTGGCCAGCCATGACGTGCCGTTCCTGGAGACGCTGGGGATCACCCGGTGGCTGCGACAGGATCGCGATGAGGGACTGGCCGAATCGTAATTGACGTCTGGGGATCAACCGGGCAATAGTGGTGCAGGTGGCTTCACCCCGGTTGATCTCCTGCGTTCTCGCCCTGGCGACGGTGACGCTCGCCGCCTGCTCCTCCCCTCCACCGCTGACCGGCGGTGAGCCGAAGGTCAGCGGCGTGGCGGACGGCAAGGGTGGCGGAGCGCCCGGCGGCGACCCCACCACGGGGGCCGGCCCCAGCGTCAGCGCCCTGACGCCGGAGGCGTACAAGGGCGAGCTCGACAGCAGGCACAAGACGATGCTCGGCGCGATCAACGGGCTGGCCGGGGCCCGCGGGGTCCAGTCGCTCAACCAGCGCGTGGACAAGGCCGAGCAGGCGCTGAGCGGCGCCGCCGACGCCCTGTCCGCGATCAGCCCGCCCGCCGACGTACGAGCCCAGCACGACGCGTACGTCACCAGCCTGCGCGACTTCGCCGCCGAGCTCGGCTCCACGGCGGGCAAGGTCGGCAGCCGAGAGCTGTGCACCTCCTCGGCCGTGCTGAGCGACCTCGGCACCAAGCTCACCGCCCTGAACAAGGCGGGCGAGGCGCTGCAGGGCGCCGGCGACTACCCGGCCGACATCGTCACCGTCAAGGCCGGCGGCAAGCAGAACAGACGGTTGAAGAACGGTGCGTTCATCCGCAGGACTTCCCTCGGCGGACGCAGCTCCCTGGAGGTCGACAACGGCGGCAGCCGCGACGCCGTCGTCACGGTGGTCAAGGGCGGCAGCAAGACGTTCAGCGTGTACGTGCGCAAGAGGGCCAAGTTCAAGGTCAGGGGCGTGCCCGACGGCTCGTACAAGATCTATTTCACCCACGGCGTGGACTGGGACGGCAAGAGCAAGTCCTTCACCCGCCAGTGCAGCTTCGAGCGCTTCCAGAAGTCGGTGAAGTTCAAGACCACGGTCACCGCCACCCAGATCCTCTGGCACGACTGGCGGGTCACCCTGCACGCCATCTCCGGCGGCAACGCCCGCACCGCGCCCGTCAACCCCGACGACTTCCCGAGCTGACCCCCAGCGCTGACCCCCAGCGCCGACCCCAGACACGCTGACCCCGGGCACACGAAAGGGCCGCGCGAAGGCGCGGCCCTTTTCCGCCCGTCGGGGCGATCAGGTCGAGAACAGCATGCCCACCCAGCTGCGCTGGCGGTGGTGGCCGTAGTGGTGGCCGCCGTGGTGGGGAGCGCCCCAGGCCGGCCCGGGGGCGGGAGGCGGGGGAGCGGCGTTGTACTGCGACTCCATGCGGGTCAGGGTCTCCAGCTCGCCATAGTCGAGGAAGATCCCACGGCAGTTGTCGCACTGCTCGATGTGGACGCCGTTGCGCTCATATGTCCGCATGTTGCCGCGGCACTTCGGGCACTGCATCTAAGTCGCTCTCCTTGGATCCGGGGTCTCAGGCTGAAACCTACCGCGTGCGGCCCCCGTCACGCTCTGACGATTCTGCTGCACGATTCGATTAACGAATGCTCGACCTCGTCCAGTTCCCGGTTCTCGCGCTCGGCGTTGAGGACGGCCACGGCGGCCAGCTGCACGGTCAGCGCCCTGGCCGGCAGGTCGAGTCGTTGCCAGGGATCGTCCCCCTGGCCGAGCGCGGGCCCGCCCGAGGCCAGGTAGGCGCCGAGGAACCGCTCCCAGACGGCCGGTTCGAGCAGGCCCGCCGCGTACCAGGCGGCCGGTCGCGCCAGGTCCCAGGCCGGGTCGCCGACGCCCAGGTCGTCGACGTCGATGAGCAGCCACCGGTCGCGGCAGACGAGCTGGCCGAGGTGCCAGTCACCGTGGGTGAGCAGACCGTGCACGAGGGCGGGCTCGGGCAGCTCCTTGAACGCGTGCCTGACGAGCTGCTCGACCGGGCCGTCGCCGCTCATCCTGGACACCGCGCGGGCGGCCCGCGCCGGGCCCCCGGCGGGCGGCATCGGCGGCACCAGCGTCAAAGGGACGGCGTGCAGCCGGGCCAGCAGCCGCGCGCCCTCCTCCCAGGGGGCGGACCCGGGATCGTCGTGGGGGACCGGGCGGCCGGCCGGCCAGACGGAGACCGCGCGGCCCGCCGCCGCCAGCACCTCGGACTCCAGCGGGGCCAGCAGCACGCCGTTGACCGCGGCCGCGGCGGCGGCCCTGAGGCGGGCGCGCAGCGGCTCCACCTCGTCGCGGGCCGAGTGGGCCTTGACCACCACCTCGCCCATCCGTAACACGACCACGTCGGTGCGCGTCTGGTGTCGCACGGGTTCGCCCGTGCCGCCGTACGCCGCGGCGATACCCGCAAGCTCCTCCTCTAGACCCACTCGTACAGACTAGGGGGCATGAGAATCGGTTTCGCCGTACCCCAGTCAGGGCCGTGGGCCACGCCGGAGAACATGCGTCGCGTCGCCGCCCGGGCCGAGGAGCTGGGCTACCACGAGCTCTGGACGTTCCAGCGGGTGCTGTACCCGGTCGGGCATCCCATGGGACCGACCTACCGGAGCGTGCACGACCCGCTGATCACTCTGGCGCACCTGTCGGGCGTGACCGGGACGATCCGGCTCGGCGTGGCCGTGGTCAACGCGTACGTGCAGCCGGTCGTGCTGGCCAAGCAGCTCGCCACCCTGCAGACCGTCTCCGGCGGCCGGGTCAGCGCCGGGATCGGGCTCGGCTGGGTGCCCGAGGAGTTCGAGGCCGCGGGCGTCGGCATGGAGCGGCGCGGGCGCAGGGGCGAGGAGTTCGTCGAGCTGCTGCGCAAGGCGTGGGCGGACGACGTGGTCGAGCACGACGGCGAGTTCTACCGGGTGCCGGCCTCGCACATCGACCCCAAGCCGGCGCCCGGCCCGCCGCAGATCCTGCTCGGCGGCACCGCCGAGGTCGCGCTGCGCCGGGCCGGGCGGCTGGCCGACGGCTGGATCAGCTCCAGCAGGGAGGACCTGTCGGCGGTCGCGGGCCGGATCGGGCTGATCAAGGAGACGATCGCCGGCGCCGGGCGGGACGCGGCCACCTTCCGCTTCGTGTGCCGCGGCGTCACGCAGGTACGGCCCGAGGGCGCCGAGGACGGGCGCCGGCCGCTGACCGGCACGTACGAGCAGATCCGGCGGGACGTGGCCGCCCTGGCCGCCGAGGGCGTCACGGACGTCTTCCACGACCTCAACTTCGACCAGGAGATCGTCACCGCCGACGCGAAGGAGGCGATGCGCCGCGCCGAGGAGGCCCTGGAGGCGCTGGCGCCCTAACCGCCGTAGGGGACGGTGATGATCTCCAGGTTGTGCCCGTCGGGGCCCGACCAGTAGAGACCGCGGCCGCCGTCGTGGGTGTTGATCTCGCCGGGCCTGCTGTGCCCGGGATCGGCCCAGAACGTCAGGCCGCGGCTCCTGATCCGGCCCCAGATCTGGTCGAACTCCTCCTCGCCGACCAGGAAGGCGTAGTGCTGGGGAGTCACCTTCCCGGGCGCCCGCATCACGTCGAGCGAGACGTCGTTGGCCAGCGTCACGACGCGGAACGGGCCGTAGACCGGCGCGGGCTCCAGACCGAGGACGTCGACCAGGAAGGCGGCCGTGGCGTCCCGGTCGGTGGCGGCGACGATGGTGTGGTTCAGCTGGACGGGCATGCACTCACGCTACGTGCCGCAGCGCCTCGGCGGCCACCGCGCACCGCAGCTCGCGCATCCCCGGCCGCCCGCGCACCGGATGGACGGCGTTGGTCAGCAGCACCACGGTCAGCCCGCGCGCCGGATCGACCACCAGCGACGTCCCGGTGAACCCGGAGTGGCCGTACGCGCCGCTCAGTGGGCCCACGATGCCGGGGTCGCCGATCCTGACGCCGAGCCCGTGCCGGAACGCGGCTCCCTCGGCCCCCTGGTCGCGGGCCATCTCGGCCACGCTCGACGGGCTCAGCATCGGGCCCCCGCCCAGCCGCAGCGCCTCCCCGAAGGCCAGCAGGTCGTCCGCCGGGGCGAACAGGCCCGCGTGCCCGGCCACCCCGCCCAGGGCGTGGGCGGTCTCGTCGTGCACCTCGCCGCGCACGCAGCCGGGGCCCGGACGTTCGGGCTTGAACTCGGTCGCGGCGACCCGGTCGACCGGAATCCCGGTCGCGACTTCCCGCTCGGCCCGCCCGCGGCCGGGGAGCGGGCGGTAGGCGGTGCCGGGGAGGCCGAGCACGTCCGTGATCCGGGCGCGGACCAGGGCTTCGAGGGAGGCGGCCGCGGCCAGCTCGGCGATCCGGCCGGCCATCACCATGCCGACGTCGCTGTAGAGGTAGGGGCCGCCGACCGGGCCGGTGACCGGCGTGGTGAGCATCGCGGCCATGCGCTCGTCCGGCCCGGCGTGCGGAAGCTCCAGGTCGACGCGGCGGGTCGGGGTCAGGCCCGCCGTGTGCGTGAGCAGGCGGCGCAACGTGATCCGCGGGTCGGTCCCGGGGATCCACGCCGCGACCGGCTCGTCCAGGTCGAGCAGGCCCTCCTCGGTGAGCGAGAGCACCACCGCGGTGGTGAAGAGCTTGCTGACCGAGGCCAGGTCGAACACCGAGTCCCGGCGCGCGGGGGGCCGTCCGGCGGCGAGCCTCCCCGGCCCGTCCCGCCCGCCGTCCGGGGGGCCGTCCGGCCTGGCGTCCTTTCCGACGTCCCGTACGGTGTCCTGCCCGGCGTCGGCGTATCTGACCAGTTCGCCGGCCGCCGCGGCGGCGGTCACCGTGCCGTGCGCCGCGATCAGAGCGACCGCCGCCGGGCACACCTCGGGCACCGCGTTGGCCAGCAGGCGCTCCAGCCGGTCCGACATCCCCGTTCCCCCCTTGTGAGTCCTTGTGAGTCCTCGTGAGTCCTCGTGAGTCCTCGTGAGTCCTCGTGAGTCCCGCCCCGGACGTCAGCCGCTGAGCGCGTCGCTGAGCCGCTCTCCGTGCGACTCCAGCAGCGCGCGGGCGGCGTCGGCGTCCAGCCCGTGCTGGATCATCACCACGGCCGTCTTCGCCTGCCCGCCGGCCGCCTCCAGCGCCGCTTCCGCCGTCGCGGCGTCGGCCCCGGTGATCTCGCTCACCATACGCAGCGCGCGGGAGGCGAGCTTGCTGTTCATCGCCGACATCTCGATCATCTTGTTCCCGTAGGTCCGGCCCAGCCTGACCATGGAGATCGTCGAGATCATGTTGAGCACGAGCTTCTGCGCCGTGCCCGCCTTCAGCCTGGTCGAGCCCGCCACCACCTCGGGCCCCACCACGACCTCGATCCCGTGCTCGGCGGCGGCCGACAGCGGCGCGCCCGTGTTGCACGACAGCGCGGCCGTCAGCGCCCCCCGGCCGGCGGCCTCGGCCAGCGCGCCCAGCACGAACGGGGCCCGCCCGCTGGCCGACACGCCCACCACCGAGTCGAGCGCGCCCACCTCCAGGTCCTTCATGGCCGCCGCGCCCGCCTCGGCGTCGTCCTCCGCGCCCTCGACCGACCGGGTCAGCGCCTCGGGCCCGCCCGCGATGACGCCCTGCACCAGCGAGGGGTCGGTGCCGAACGTGGGCGGGCACTCGCTGGCGTCGAGCACGGCCAGGCGTCCCGAGGTGCCGGCGCCGACGTACAGGAGCCTGCCTCCCTCGGCCATCCGGGCGGCGATCGCGTCGATGGCCGCCGAGATGGCCGGGACGGCCGCGGCCACGGCCACGGGCACCTCGGCGTCGGCCTGGTTCATCAGTCGGGCGATCTGCTCCGTCGGCAGCCGGTCGATCTGGCTGTAGCGGGGATCGCTCTGCTCGGTGGACAGCTCGGGCAGCGGATCAATCATGACGCTAATTTCCACCCTTTACTTCTCAGTTGTAAATATCTTTCAGAGAATGGATCCATGTCATACGTACGCACCGGAGCCGAACGGCTGGCCGCGGACCCCGCGCTCGCCGGCGGCGCCCGCCTCGGCCTGATCACCAATCCCACCGGCGTCCTGCCCGACCTGACCCCCACGACCGACGCCCTGCTGGCCGCGGGCGTGCCGCTGACCGCGCTGTTCGGCCCCGAGCACGGCCTGCGCGGCACGGCCCAGGCGGGGTCGAGCGAGCGCGACGCGGTGGACCCCGGGACAGGACTGCCGGTCCACGACACCCACGAGCTGTCGGGTGACGACCTGGACCGCGTGGTCGCCGCCTCCGGCGTGGACACGCTGGTCTTCGACATCGCCGACGTGGGAACCCGCTTCTACACCTTCGTGTGGACCATGTACGACCTGCTGGCCTCGGCCGCCCGGCTGGGCCTGCGGTTCGTGGTGCTGGACCGGCCCAACCCCCTGGGCGGGACGGTCGAGGAGGGCCCTCTGCTGGACCCGGCGTTCGCCAGCTTCGTGGGCCGCTTCCCGCTGCCCGTGCGCCACGGCAGGACCGCGGGGGAGCTGGCGGCGCTGTTCGGCTTCGACGCCGACCTGCGGGTGGTCACGATGGAGGGCTGGCGGCGGGACATGGGCTGGGCGGAGACCGGCCTGCCCTGGGTGATGCCCTCGGTCAACATGCCCACCCCCGACACCGCGCTGGTCTACCCGGGCACCGGGTTGTTCGAGGGCACGAACTTCTCCGAGGGACGCGGCACCACCCGGCCCTTCGAGCTGGTCGGGGCGCCGTACGCGGACGAGCGCTACGCGGCCGCCCTGAACGGGCTGGACCTGCCGGGCGTGCGGTTCAGGGACACCTGGTTCACGCCGACGTTCCACAAGCACGCGGGCGTCCCCGTACGCGGGGTGCAGCTCCACGTGCACGACCCGCGGGCCTTCCGACCGGTGCTGACCGGGTTGTCGATGCTGCACACGGCCCGCGTCCTCTACCCGGACGACCTGGTCTGGAAGGGCGAGGACCTGTTCCTCGACCTGCTCTGGGGCTCCGACGCGCTCACGCGCCGCCTGGAGGCCGGGGACGACCCGCGCGGGCTGTGCCCGCCGCCCGGCCGTCCCGAAGGACATCTGCTCTACAGCTGACATCAGGCCAGATCGCGCCGGTAGAGCCAGAAGACGCGTTCGGCTCGCGCGCCCACGGCGCGCGAGTAGAACCGCAACGGCCCCACCCATCCGATCTGGGCGCTCTTCTGACCGGCGGCCCGCTGGTCGGCCAGGCACCGGCGCAGCAGCACCCCGCCGAGGCCGAGCCCGCGGGCGTCCGGAGCGGTGCCCATCGGGCCGAACCAGGCCGGCCGCGCCCCCCAGGCGGCGAAGGCCAGGACGCGCCCGTCGCGCTCGGCGTAGTGCAGGCCGGTCGCGTTGGACGCCTCCCAGGCCCACCGCTCGTTCCAGTGCTCCTCGACGAACGCGGCCACGGCCGACCGGTCGGCGCCCGCCGCCCTGACCGTCACGCCCGCCTGCTCCAGCCGCCGCAGGTCGTCCTCGACGGACAGGTCGGCCCGCAGGTCGGCGGTCATGTTCCAGGCGACGTGGTAACGCTCGTAGCCGAGGCTCTCGGCCAGGCAGGCGGCGGCGGTGTAGCGCACGTCGATGCCGGGCCAGGCGTAGCAGGGCGGGTGCCCGGCGAAGCGGGCCTGCCGGACGCCGTGCCCCCGCAGCCACTCCTCGGCCGCCCGCACCAGCGCCCGCCCGTGCCCGCGGCCCTGGGCCGAGGGGTGCACGGCCAGCAGGTCGACATGCCCGACCTCGGGATCCTGCGACGAGACGGACGTCATCACCACCCCGCCGTCGGTCGCCAGCGCCGTCCAGCGGCGTCCGGCGGGCGGCTCGGCCAGGCGCCGGACCAGGTCGGGAGCCTCGGGGGCGTCCAGGGTCAGCGCCGCGGCGGCCACCCGGGCGGCCTCGGCCAGGTCCGCGCCGCGGACGGTGGGCGACATCACACCTCGCTCATCGGGCGCGCGATCACGTCACGCCGCTCGGGGTAGAAGCACGCGTGCTGCTGCGGCACGTCCTCGGTGATCTGCAGCAGCGGACGCTCGCCCGCGCACCGCTCGCCGCGGAAGGGGCAGCGGCGGGCGAACAGGCAGCCCTCGTCGGCCTTGCTCTCGTCCAGCGACTCCAGCGGCGACACCGGCTGCGCGCCGGGCTCCTCCAGGCCGTGCAGCACGGGGATGGCCGACAGCAGCGACTGCGTGTACGGGTGCACCGGGTCGGCGATGACCGTGTCCACCGGGCCGCGCTCGACGACCTGGCCGCGGTAGATGACGTAGAGCTCGCCGTCGTCGCCGATGTAGCGGGCGGTGGCCACGTCGTGGGTGATGAACAGCACGCTCACGCCCAGCCGCTCGCGCAGGTCCTTCAGCAGCGCCAGGATGCCCAGCCGGAGCGAGACGTCGATCATCGAGACGGCCTCGTCGGCGACCAGCATCTCCGGGTCGACGGTCAGCGCGCGGGCGATGACGACCCGCTGCCGCATGCCGCCCGAGAGCTGGTGCGGGTAGCGCGCCAGCACCGAGCCCGGGTCGAGGCCCACCATCGACAGCACCTCGGCGGCCCGCTCCTCGATCCACTCCTTCGACCGCCCGGTCTGCCCGGCCCGCAGGCTGAGCGGCGCGTGCAGCGTCTGGTGGATGGTCCGGGTCGGGTTGAGCGCCGAGTACGGGTCCTGGTGGATCATCTGGATCTTGCGGAAGTACGGCTGGCGCCTCTTCTGCTTGATCCCCGACATGGACACGTCGCCGATGACGATCTCGCCCTCGTCGTAGGTCTCCAGCCCGGCGATGATCCGGCCCAGCGTGGTCTTGCCGCAGCCGGACTCGCCGATGAAGGAGGCCGCGCCGCCCTTGGGGATGGAGAAGTCCACCCCGCGCAGCGCCCGCACCTCCCGCCCGGCCAGCACGTTGCCGCGCTGCTTGTACGTCTTGACGATGCCGGTCCCGGTGATCACGCGTGCTCCTTCACGGTCACGGCGTGGCAGGCCACGATCCTCGATCCATGCGCCACGACCTGCGGGTCGACGGTGTCGCACACGTCCATGCGCAGCGCGCAGCGCTCCCTGAACACGCAGCCCTCCTTCGGCACCGTGGCCAGCGTCGGCGGCCGGCCGGGCAGGGCGCTGGCCTCGGCGATGTCGCCCACGAGCCGGGGGATGGCCTTGATCAGGCCCTTGGTGTAGGGGTGGCTGGGGGAGCCGAGCACCTCACGGGTGGGGCCCTGCTCGACCAGGCGGCCGCCGTACATGACGACCAGGCGGTCGGCCACCTCGGCCACGACGCCGATGTCGTGCGTGATGACCAGCGTGGTCAGGCCGCGCTCGGCGTGCACCTCGCGGACGATCTTCAGGATGTTCGCCTGAGTGATCATGTCCAGGGCGGTCGTCGGCTCGTCGAGCACCACCAGGTGGGCGTTGAGCACCAGCGCCAGCATGATGCCGACCCGCTGCCGCATGCCGCCGGACAGCTCGTGCTGGTGCGAGTCGAGCACGCGCGCGCCGTCCAGGCCCATCCGGCCCAGCAGCTCCTTGGCCTCGCGGACCAGGCCGCGCAGGTCCTCCACGCCGTGCGAGCGGCCCAGGTCGAGGAGCTGCTTGCCGACCGTCTTGAGCGGGTTGAGCGAGTTCTGGGCAGCCTGGAAGACGTACCCGATGTGCCGGCCGCGGGCCTTGCGCAGCTCCTCGCCGGCGAAACCGGTCACGTCGCCGAGGCCGTCGATCTCGACGCTGCCCGCGGCGATCCTGCCCGGCGGTTGCACCGCGTTGAGCAGCGACAACGCCAGCGTGGACTTGCCCGAGCCGGACTCGCCGACGATGCCGGTGATCGTGCCGGGCTCCAGCGTCAGCGTGACGTCCCGGACGGCGGGCAGTTCGCCCGCGGGGGTCTTGTAGACGACCGTGAGGCCGTCGATGCGCACTCCCGGCGCTTGTTCGGCCACTTGCTACTCCTCGCGCAGCCGGGGGTTGAAGATCTCGTCCATGGCGTCCACCACGAGCACGATGCCGAGCGTGAGCAGCAGGATCGCCAGCAGCGGCGCCAGCAGGTAGCCCAGCGCGTTCGGCGTGATCATGGCGCCCGCCTGGAACACGGCGAGGTTGAGCATCACGCCCCAGTTGTCCGACTCGTACGGCAGCACGCCCAGGAAGAACAGGCCCACCTGCGAGTAGACCGCGCCGGTGACCGCGATGAGCATGTTCATCGCGATGTAGGGCGCCATGCTCGGCAGCAGTTCCTTGCCGATGATGTGCGTGGTGGACAGCCCGAGCCCGCGGGCCGCCTCGATGAACCCGCGTTCGCGCAGCGACAGCGTCTGCGAGCGCACCGCCCGCGCCACGCCGCCCCAGCCGAGCAGGCCGAGCACCAGGCCCATCTGGAAGGGGTTGCCGAACTTCCACACCGTCGCCAGCACCAGCAGCAGCGGCAGGCCGGGGATGGTGAGCTTCATGTCGGTCAGCCGCATGAGCACGGTGTCCCAGCGGCCCCGCTTGAAGCCGGAGAACAGGCCGATCGCGGTGCCGGCGACGACCGTGATGATCGCGGTGACCAGGGCGGTGAGCAGGACGTAACGCGAGCCCTTGATCACCAGCGCGGTCACGTCCCGGCCCTGCGGGTCGGTGCCGAACCAGTGCTCCCAGCTCGGCGGCTGGGTGATCGCGCCGGCGTTGCCCGGCAGGTGCTCGGGCAGCAGCATCGGCCCGATCACCGCCATGACGATGAAGCCGACGATGATGACGACCCCGGCCATGCGGCTGGGCTTGCGCTTCATCACCCGCCACACGCCGTGCCAGAAGTTGCGGCGCATGGCCGAGGCGGCCGGCGCGGCCTCCGGGATGAGCGTGGCGCTCACGAGCCCTCCTCTCCGCTGCGCACCCGCGGGTCGATGACCGTGTAGAACAGGTCCGCGACGATGTTGGCGATGATCGTGCCGACCGTGATCAGCAGGAACGCCCCGCCCATCAGGCCGTAGTCGCGGTCCTGCACGCCGCTGATCAGCAGCCAGCCGAGCCCCGGGTAGTTGAAGATCTTCTCGATGAAGACGGCGCCGCCCAGCAGCAGGCCCAGCGACAGGGCCAGCATGGTGAACAGCGGCAGGATCGCGTTGCGCGCGATGTAGCGGAACACGATCGAGCGCTTCATGCCGCGCAGCTCGGCGGCCAGGATGAAGTCGTCGCCCAGCACGGTGACCACGCTCGACTTCATCGCCAGGATCCAGCCGCCGTAGGCCGACAGCGCGTACGTGACGACCGGCAGCACGGCGTGCTCGACCAGCGAGCCGATGTAGCCGGCGTTGAAGCCCGGCTCGAACAGGATGTCCACCGAGCCGTCGGCCGGCAGGATCGGGATGAGCGTCGCGAAGATCACCACGAGCAGCATCGCCAGCACGTACTGCGGGATGCCGTGCAGCAGCGAGCCGGAGATGGCCAGGGCGTCGCCCAGCTTGCCGGTGCGCTTGATGGCGGCGTACACGCCGAGGACGATCCCGACGAGGAAGCTCAGCAGCGTGCCGGCCAGCACCGGTAGAACGGTCCACTTGGCCGCGTCGGTGAGCACGTCGAGCACGGAGGTGCCGGGCCTGCTGACCGACATGCCGAGGTCGAGGTGGAGCAGGCCGGTCATGTAGTCGGTGTACTGCTGCCACATCGTGCCGTCGGGCAGGAAGCCGTACAGGACCTTCACGGCCTGCGCGGCGGCTTCGGGCGACATGCCCTGCTCGACCAGCTTCTCGTAGCGGGCGGCCATCGGGTCGCCGGGGATGTTGTTGATGATGAAGAAGCTGATCGTCGCGACAACGAGGATCATGACGAACCCGCGGGCCAGGTGGCCCGCGAGTCGTCGTGCGATGAGCGCCATGAACTACGACTTCGCCTTGATCATGCCGAGCTGGATCCAGACGCCCGAGGGCAGGACGCCGGCGCCCATGCGCAGGATCTCGTCGTCGTGCGGCCAGCCGGTGAAGCGGCTGTTGTTGACGAACTGGGTGTTGACGTAGTCCCAGAGCTGGATGACCGGGAGGTCCTGGTTGGCCGCCTTGGCGAGCTGGGCCATGATCGGCTTGGCCTGGTCCTCGGTGGCCGAGTTCAGCTTGCCGGTGAGCTCACCGGGGTTGATCTTGGCGCCGTCGACCTCGATCTCCTCGGGGCCGCCCATCCAGTTGCCGGCCTTGCCGGGCTCGGAGTGCTTGACCTTGCCCGCGACGTTGGTCCAGCCGTTGGAGGCGCCGTACAGGCGCTGGTAGATGTCGTACGGCGCGGGGCCGAGCGCCATCAGCCAGAAGCCCGCGTCGTACTTGCCGGCCGCCAGCTCCTCCAGGTAGAGGGGGTAGTCGGCGGTCGTGACGACCTCGGCGTCCACGCCGGCCTTGACGAGCTGGCTCTTGATGTTCTCCTGCGCCGACAGCCAGTCGGAGAAGCCGGAGGGCGCGTGCATGGAGACCTTCCACGCCGAGCCGTCGGCCAGCGTCCACTTGCCGTCCTTCTTGGTGAGGCCGGCCTCCTTGAACTCCGCCTCGGCCTTGGCCACGTCGGGCGCGTACGGCTCCAGCTTGGGCAGCTCGTCGGGGATCCACGCCTGCGCGGCCTTCTGGTGGATGCCGCTGGTGGTGACCGCCGCCGTGCCGCC
Organism: Nonomuraea sp. NPDC052265; assembly: GCF_044547985.1. Lineage (NCBI taxonomy): Bacteria > Bacillati > Actinomycetota > Actinomycetes > Streptosporangiales > Streptosporangiaceae > Nonomuraea > Nonomuraea sp. NPDC052265. The sequence goes on along the minus strand of NZ_JBIUBJ010000004.1, from coordinate 694,176 downwards.
CTCGGGCGAGGCGACCTTGGTGACCTCCTCGCGGTTGATCAGGTAGGCCAGGCCGCGGCGCACGTGCACGTTGTCGTACGGCTTCTTGGACTGGTTGAAGGCCATGCTCACCGCGACCGGCGAGTAGCCCTTGATGACCTCGTTGCCGGCGGCGGCCTTGATCCGGTTCATCACGTCGGACGGCGCGGCGGTGAAGCCGGCGTGGTCGAGCTTGCCCGCGGTGAGGTAGTTCCAGATCTGCTCGTTGCCGGTGTAGTTGAGGAACTTCACCTGCGCCGGCGCCACGTTCGCGGCGTTGTAGAAGTACTTGTTCTTGACCAGCAGCGCCTCGGACGGGTTCACCCGCTCCAGCACGAACGGGCCGGCCGAGGTGTCCTTCGGCGGGGCGAAGGTGAGCACCTTCTCGCCGAGGCCGGTGATCGTCTCACGGGCCTTGTCGGCGTCGGCGCCCTCGCCCCTGGAGGCCTTGAGCTGGTCCCAGAAGTCCGCGGGGAGCACGCTGCTCCACACGTGGGAGGGGAGGATGAACGTGTCGAGCACGCCGCGGGCGAACTTCGGGCTCGGGTTCGCCATGTCCTGAGTGATCTTCAGGGTGTGGGGGTCGACCACGGTCACGTCCGCCGCCGCGCCCGCGGCGCCCGGCGTGATGGAGAACGCCGTGCTGCCCTGGGTGTAGGCGATGCCGATGGACATCTTGACGTCATCGGCGGTGACCGGCTTGCCGTCGGACCACTTGGCGTTCGGCTGGAGCTTGAGGGTGATCGCCGAGTTGTCCGGCGCGATCTCCCAGCTCTCCGCGATGCCGGGGAGGGCCTGGTTGGGGTCGGTCAGGTGGTTCTTGACCCAGCCCAGCTTCATCGCCGTGTAGCCGGGGAAGGAGTTGCCCTTCGGGTTGTACGGGTTGGCCGGGGCCGTGGCCTCCAGGCCGGGCCTGTTGACGTCGATCGTGGTGAAGAGCCCGCCACCACCACCGCTCGAGCCGCCGGACTTGTTGTTAGTACCACCGCTGCACGCCGCTGTGGCGGTGGCGAGGCCCAGCAACGCCACTACCGCTGCCAGTCGCTTCATCTGCCGCTCCGGGGGATGTCGGACCTGTTGAGGATCTGTAGGGAATTGACCGGACCCTACGGTCGCCAGCAGGCAGCGTCAATAATCTCCAGATGTTGTGAGTGTAATGTAACTTTCCTTCATAGAGGTCCGGCATGGCGCCAATCTCCATCGTGCGACCTCGTACGACGGGTTCCCAGGGCTCAGTCCACGACCAGCACGGCGGCGCCGCTGACGCGGTCGGCGGCCAGATCGGCCAGCGCCCGGCCGGCCGCCTCCAGCGGGTAGAGCGTGGTCGCCACCCGCGGCGGATGGGCCAGCGCCAGCTCCAGGTAGGCCCGCCCGTCGGCCCTGGTGTTGGCGGTCACGCTGCGCAGCGTGCGCTCCTGGAACAGGTGCCGCTCGTAGTTCAGCGCGGGCACGTCGGTCAGGTGGATGCCGGCGATCGCCAGCGTCCCGCCCCGGTCGAGCGCCTCCAGCGCGGGCGGCACCAGGTCGCCGACCGGCGCGAACAGGATGGCCGCGTCCAGCGGCTCGGGCGGCCGGTCGCCCGCCGAGGCCGCGCCCAGCTCCAGCGCCAGCTCCCTGGAGGCGGCCGACCTGGTCACCGCGTGGACCGTGGCGCCCTGCGCGATGGCCGCCTGCGCGGTGAGGTGGGCCGAGGAGCCGAAGCCGTAGATGCCGAGACGGCCGCCCGGCGGCAGGTCGCAGCGCGCCAGCGCCCGGTAGCCGATGATGCCCGCGCACAGCAGCGGCGCCAGCCGCTCGGCCGGCACGTCGCCGGGCAGCGGATAGACGTAGTCGGCGGGGGCCACGACGTACTCGGCGTAGCCGCCGTCGGCGTCCCAGCCCGTGTAGGTGGAGTCCGGGCAGAGGTTCTCCGTGCCGCGCAGGCAGTAGCGGCACCGGCCGCACGTCGAACGCAGCCAGGCCACCCCCACCCGCTCGCCGGAGCCCTCGACCCGGCCCACCACCTGGTGCCCGGGGGTGGTCCGCGGCCGGCGCGGCGCGAGGTCGCCCTCGGCCAGGTGCAGGTCGGTCCGGCACACGCCGCACGCCTCCACCCGTACCAGCACCTCGCCGGGGCCGGGCTCGGGGACGTCCCGCTCGACCGGTACGAGCGGGCCGGCCGCCATCGGCCCCGGCCGGTCCACCACCCAGGCGCGCATCACGAACCCGACAGGCGCTCGTAGGCCAGCGAGGCGTACAGCGCGGCGCCGTCGGACAGCACGGAGTCGTCGAAGACGGCGTCCGGCGAGTGGTTATAGGGCGCCGTGGCCGGGTCGCGGTCGGGCGGGCAGGCCCCCAGGAAGACGAACGCGCCGGGCACCTGCTCCAGCACGTACGAGAAGTCCTCCGACCCCATCACCGGCTGCGGCGCCACGAAGTAGCGGCCGGGGCCGAACAGCTCGTCGGCGGTCGCCGAGACGAACCCTGCCTCGCCCTGGTCGTTGACCGTCACCGGGTAGCCGGTGCCGAACGACGTCTCGACCCCGAGCCCGTGCGCGGCCGCGATGCCCTCGACCACCTCCACCAGCCGCCGCTTGACCAGCACCCGGTGCTCCTTGCTGAACGTGCGCACGGTCGCCTCGAAGCGCGCCTCGTCGGGGATCACGTTGTCGGCCGAGCCGCCGTGGAAGGTGCCCACGGTGATCACCACGGGGTCGAACACGTCGAACGTGCGCGTCACCATCGTCTGCAGCGCCGTGACCATCTCGCACCCGGCCGCGATCGGGTCCTTGGCGCGGTGGGGGCTCGACCCGTGCCCACCGGTGCCCTTCACCGTGACGCAGAACACGTCGGCCGCCGCCATCATCGGGCCCGGCCGGGAGGCGAACAGCCCCGGCGGCAGCATGGCCGACACCACGTGCATCCCGTACGCCGCCACCGGCCGCGCGCCGGCCGCGTCGAGCACGCCCTCGCCGATCATGTGCTTGGCGCCCTCGTGCCCCTCCTCACCCGGCTGGAACATGAAGATCACGTCACCGGCGACGTCCTCGCGCCGCGCGCTCAGCAGCCGGGCCGCGCCGACCAGCATGGCGGTGTGCAGGTCGTGGCCGCAGGCGTGCATCTGGCCGGGGGTCTGGGAGATGTAGGGCAGGTCGTTGCGCTCGGCCACCGGCAGGGCGTCCATGTCGCCGCGCAGGAGCACAGAGGGACCCGGCCGGCCGCCGCGCAGCACCGCGGTGACCGAGCTGAGCGTCCTGCCGGTCGTGATCTCCAGGGGGAGCCCGTCGAGCGCGGCCAGCACCTTCTCCTGCGTCCTCGGCAGATGCAGGCCGAGCTCGGGGGTGGTGTGCAGGGAGCGGCGGAGCTGGATGAGTTCGTCCCGCATGTCCAGGGCGGATTCAGTGAACGACATGATGAACATTGTTCACGTGTGCGGCGAGAAGTCGACAAGGCACGCTCGATACCATGAACGGGTGACTCAGCGTAAGCGGATCGACTCCTGGTTGTCCGACATGGACGGCGTCCTCGTCCACGAGGGGCGGCCGATCCCCGGTGCGGACGAATTCATCAAACGGCTCAAGGAGTCCGACAAGAAGTTCCGTGTCCTGACCAACAACTCCATCTACACCCAGCGCGACCTGTCCGTCCGCCTGGCCGGCGCCGGTCTCGACGTGCCCGCCGAGTCCATCTGGACCTCCGCCCTGGCCACCGCCCAGTTCCTCGACGACCAGCGCCCCGGCGGCTCGGCGTACGTGGTGGGCGAGGCCGGTCTCACCACGGCCCTGCACGAGGTCGGCTACGTCCTCACCGACCTCGACCCCGACTACGTCGTGCTCGGCGAGACCCGCACCTACAGCTTCACCCAGATCACCCGCGCGATCCGCCTCATCGAGGCCGGCGCCCGCTTCATCGCCACCAACCCCGACCCGATCGGCCCCTCGACCGAGGGCTCGCTGCCGGCCTGCGGGGCCGTCGCCGCGATGATCACCAAGGCGACCGGCGTCGAGCCGTACTTCGTGGGCAAGCCCAACCCCCGCATGATGCGCAGCGCGCTCAACGCCATCGAGGGCCACAGCGAGACCACCGCCATGATCGGCGACCGGATGGACACCGACATCGTCTCCGGCATGGAGGCGGGGCTGTTCACGATCCTGGTGCTGACCGGCGTCACCCAGCGCGACCAGATCGACCGCTTCCCCTACCGTCCCTCCCTGGTCGTCGAGTCGGTCGCCGATCTCATCGACCTGATCTGAGCCCCGGCGGGGAGCGCGCACGGTGTGACAACTCTTCTCCCGGGGCGCGAAGGATCGCGGCGCGGGAGAAGAAAACCACTCCCGGCGCCCCCCGTCCGGCGGCGCGGCTCCCGTACGGCTGCGATCCTTGGTGGCGGAAGGTGACTTACCGATTTCGGGGAGGCAGTGGTGTGGCGTGACGAGCCCGAGGAGAAGGACGCGGAGGCGGCACGGGAGCTGGCGACGCTGCGGGTCGAGGTGACCGAGGAACTCAAGTTCGTCAGGGCGGCGATGGCCGAGGAGTTCAACTCGCTGCGCTCGGAGATCCTCGACCTGAACATCAAGCTGGACCGGCTGTCGCAACGCGTTGGCATTTAGGACAACGAGGTAGACAGCGCATCACATGTCCTTCGGGTAGCCTAACCTACGGTCCCGTAACCTGAAGGAGAAGATCTTTATGGCGATGTCTCAGACGGAACTGCTGCACGAGCTTGAGCCTGTGGTCGGCGTGGAGCTCGATCGCCACAACTCGGTCGCCAAAGAGTGGTTCCCGCACGAGTACATCCCGTGGAGCGAAGGGCGCGACTTCGACGGCATCTACGGCGGTCAGGCGTGGCAGGAGGGCGACTCGAAGATCCCCGAGGCGGCCCGGATCTCGCTCATCGTCAACCTGCTCACCGAGGACAACCTGCCCAGCTACCACCACGAGATCGCCACCACGTTCGGCCGTGACGGCGCCTGGGGCACCTGGGTCCACCGCTGGACCGCCGAGGAGGACCGTCACGGCACCGCCCTGCGCGACTACCTCACCGTCACCCGCGCGGTCGACCCGGTCGCGCTGGAGCGGGCCCGCATGTACCACATGGAGCAGGGCTTCATCACCGCGTACGGCACCATGCTCCAGCAGCTCGCCTACGTCTCCTTCCAGGAGCTGGCCACCCGCATCTCCCACCGCAACACCGGCCGGGCCTCCGGCGACGAGGGCTGTGAGCGCCTGCTCGCCCGCATCGCCGCCGACGAGAACCTGCACATGCTCTTCTACCGCAACCTGCTCAAGGCGGCCTTCGAGCTCGACCCCAACCAGACCATGCGCGCGGTGACCGACGTCGTCACCACCTTCCAGATGCCCGGCACGGGCATGGACGGCTTCGCCCGCAAGGCCATGATCATCGCGTACGAGGGCATCTACGACCTGCGCCTGCACCTCGACGACGTGCTCATGCCGGTGTTGCGGCAGTGGGCGGTCTTCGACAAGACCGGGCTCGACGCCGAGGGCGAGGCCGCCCGCGAGGAGCTGTCGGCGTTCCTGGCCAAGACCGAGGTGACCGCGGCCCGGTTCGTCGAGCGCCGCGACGAGCGCCGCGCCCGCGCCGCCGCCAGGGGCTGACGCGGGCCCGCCGCCGCCCGCGCGGCCGTGGCATGATCCCTCCTCATGGAGCTCCTGGGCACGCTGTTCGTCTCGCTCGCCATCCTGGTGATGATCCTGCTGCTGGCGACGGCGGCCCAACGCCTGCTCGGGGTCAGGTTCGGCGCGTTACGCACCTTCCTGGCCGCGATGGTGGCCTGGGGCCTGGCCCAGCCGATGCTGACGCCGGTGATCGCCTCGTTCGGCCCGGTCGACCCGGAGACCACGCCCGACGCGGGCGCGCTCGGGCTGCTGCTCCTGGTCGTCATGTGCATGGTGCTCATCCCGATGGTGATCCTGGTGCTCGCCGAGGCGCTGGTGCCGCCGGGCTCGGTGCCGGGGCCGCTGGAGGTGCTGCGCTCGCTGCGCGGCCGGATCCGCCGGGCCAGGCGCTACTCGCAGATCACCAGGATCGCGTTCCGGCACGGCCTCGGCCCCTACCTGCGGGGCCGAGGCGACAGCCTGGCGGACAGGTCGGGCAAGGTGCGCCTGGCCAGGTCGCTGCGCGAGGCGCTCGACGACGGCGGCGTCACCTTCGTCAAGCTCGGCCAGGTCCTGTCCACCCGGCGCGACCTGCTGCCGGCCGAGTTCATCGACGAGCTGGGCCGCCTTCAGGACCACGTAGCCCCCGCGTCGTGGGAGCGCGTCGAACCGGTGCTCGCCGCCGAGCTGGGCGGGCCGGTCGAGGAGGTGTTCGCCGCCTTCGACCGTACGCCGCTGGCCGCCGCCTCCATCGGCCAGGCCCACACCGCCCGCCTGCACACCGGCGAGAGCGTCGTGGTCAAGGTCCGCAGACCGGGCATCGAGGGCGTGGTGGCCCAGGACCTCGACATCGTCCGCCGCCTGGCCGCCACGCTGGAGTCCAGGACCCGGTGGGGGCGTTCGCTGGGGCTGTGCGACCTGGCCGAGGGGTTCGCCGCCGCCATCCGCGAGGAGCTGGACTTCCGCGTCGAGGCCGCCAACATGGCCGCCGTGGCCGCCTCCGGCAGCGGCGGCGTCACCTACCCCGAGCCGTTCCCCGCGCTCTGCACCGAACAGGTGCTGGTCATGCGGCGCCTGTCGGGCGGGCCGGTCACCGCGGCCGCGCCCGAGCAGGGCCCCGCGCTGGCCCGCGACCTGCTCGACTGCCTGCTCAGGCAGATCCTCGTCGAGGGCGTCTTCCACGCCGACCCCCACCCGGGCAACCTCATGCTGCTCGACGACGGCACGCTCGGCCTGCTCGACTTCGGCTCGGTCGGCCGGCTGGACGCCTCCGTCCGCTCGGCCCTGCAGCGTTTCCTGCTCGCGATGAACCGGCAGGACCCGCTCGGCGTCACCGACGCGCTGCTGGAGGTGGTGCCGCGGCCGGAGGAGATCGACGAGGCCGCGCTGGAACGGGCGCTCGGCCAGTTCATGGCCCGGCACCTCGGGCCCGGCATGGACAGCGTGCAGATGTTCACCGACCTGTTCAGGATCGTCTCGGAGTACGGGCTGTCCATCCCGCCCGAGGTCGCCGCCGTCTTCCGCGCCCTGGCGACGCTGGAGGGCACGCTCGTGCGCCTGTCGCCCGGCTTCAACCTGATCGGCGAGGCCCGCGCGTTCGCCGGCCGCTACCTGGCCGAGCGGGCCGGGCCCGAGTCCGTCAAGGAGGCCGTCGGCCAGGAGCTGGCGGCGCTGCTGCCGATGTTGCGCCGCCTGCCGCGCCGGGTCGAGCGCATCGCCAGCGCCGCCGAGCACGGCAGGTTCAGCCTCAACGTCCGGCTGCTGGCCGACGACCGCGACCGCCGCTACGTCACCGGGCTGGTCCACCAGGTACTGCTCACCGTGCTGGGCGCCACGGCCGGGCTCATGGCGGTGCTGCTGCTCGGCATCGAGGGCGGTCCCGTCGTGATCGGCACCACGAGCCTGTACCAGCTCCTCGGCTACAACCTGCTGGTGATCGCGGCGATCATGGTGCTGCGGGTGCTCGCACTGATCTTCCGCCGCCCGCCTGACCAGGAGCGTCACCGGCGCTGAGGCGAAGACAGAGCTCCTTTTGACCGTGAGCTGGTCTTGGACATCCGAGGCATCGGGAAGTTTCCAGGTGACACCGGAACGCCTGGGGAGCAGTAGGTGAAAATCATCGGGATCGCCGCCAGTCTCCACGCGGGGTCTTTCATCAACAGATTGCTGGACGCAGCGGGCGGCGAACTGCCGGAGGGCGTACGGTTCGAGATCTGGACGGGGATGGGCGACGTCCCTCCGTACCAGCCGGGCAAGGTGCCGGTGGCGGCCAGGGAGCTGCTCGGACTGGTCGCCGGGGCCGACGCGGTGCTGCTGACGGCCCCCGAGCACAGCCTGCTGCCGATGGAGCTGACGTACACGCTGGAGTGGTTGTCGGCCGGCGACGTGCTGTCCGGCAAGCACGTGGCGGTGATGAGCGCCAGCGCGCGGGCGTGCGGCGCGATGTGGGCGCAGGCGGAGCTCTACAAGCGTCTCCAGGGCGCGGACGCGGTCGTGATGGGCGCCGAGCTGGTCATCTCGCCGGTCTGCCCGCACTTCGACGACGACGGCCACCTCAACGACCCCGTGCTGCGCGGCCAGGTGCGCGCGGTGATCGGGCAGCTCTGCCCGGCGGGGGTCAGGGAGCCGGCGTTCTCGCTGTGATCGCGCGCGGGCTCAGTGGGGGTCGCGGCGCAGGCGCTTGACGTCGGAACGGTGCTTCTTGCCCGCGATGCGGCGTTCGACGGCGCCACGGCTGGGCTTGGTCGGACGGCGGCGCTTGGGCGGCGGCGCGACGGCCTCCCTGACGCGCTGGGCCAGCCGGTGACCTGCGGCCTCCCTGTTGCGCAACTGGGAACGGTACTCCGAGGCCACGACGGTGATCGTGGTGGCGCCCAGGCGGTCGAGCGCGCGGGCCTTGAGCGCGGGCGGGATCGCGGTGCTCGCGGCCACGTCGAAGACCAGCTCCACGCGGCTGTCGGTGGTGTTGACGCCCTGGCCGCCCGGACCTGAGGAGCGGGAGAAACGCCAGACGAGCTCGACGTCGGGGATGACGATCGAGTCGTTGACGACCAGTGGGCCGGGCATGGGTGGGGCTCCTGTTCCAGGTGGATGCGCCTTGTCGAGATGATTGTCACCGTATATGAGCGACATATGCCGTTCGCAACGGCATTTTCATTGCCTGTCCTCGCTGCGAATATGGAGAGAACATTCCGCGGGAGGGGCTAATTCCATGGACCCGAAGTGGGTCGCGCAGGCGGCGCTCACCGTTGGACTCGCCGTGATCTCCGCCGTCGTGTTCCTGCTGCTGAGGTGCCAGGGAAGAGGCCGGCCCTTCGGGCCCGCCGGGCGGCGGCTCGCGGTCGCGATCAGCCTGCTCACCGGCGGCCTGTCCGCCGCCGTCGCGCTGGCCGGGCACGCGCTGCTGAGCGACTCCCTGGCCACCGTCCTGGGCGCGGCGGGGCCGAGCGGCCTGTGGCTCAGCCAGATGCGGGCCAGGCAGGACGAGCGGCGCTCGCTGGCCCGGGAGGCGGCCACGTTCTGGCTGGTGTCGCTGCTGGCCCGGCTCGACCAGGCGATGGCCGAGGACGAGCGCGTCTGGTGCGAGAGGCGGGTGGACCCGTCCTGGAACGTCTACGAGCTGAGCCTGGCCGCCGCCCGCTACCACGAGCGCATCCGCGACCGCCTGTCCGCCGACGACCGGCGGCGCGAACGGGTGCACGCCCGGCTGGACGCCGTCGAACGCAGGCTGGACGTGGCCGCCCTGATCGAGGACGGCGCCGCCCGCTCGAAGGTGGCCACCGCGCTCACCCTCTCCCGCCACACCAGGACCCCCAGGTACGAGCGCTACCTCGGCAACCTCAACCGCCTGCACGGCGTGCTGCGGCACGACGCCGAGAACGACGTGCTGCGCCTGCTGGCCGCCGCCTATCGGGCCGGCTACCGCTCGCTGCAGGGGTACGTGCCGCCGTCACGGGCCCGCGGCGGCGAGCACATCATGCGGGCACGTTAAGAAGGGTGCGCCGAGAAGGGTGCGCCGAGAAGGGTGCGCCGAACGGGCTCAGGTCAGTGCGGTGGGGGAGCCCTCGGCGTCGCCGAGCGTGAGCTCCAGGCGGGCGCCGAGCGCGTCCACGACCGCGCCGAGCGTGCGCAACGTGAGGTTCTCGTCGCCGGAGAGTATCTGGCTCACCCGGCCGGGCGAGACGCCCAGCGACGTGGCGAGATCGGCGCGGGTGATCTTGTGCTCCCGCATGTACCAGGTGATCTCGTCGACGATCTCCTGGGCGAGACCGCCCACCTCGTCGCGGGAGTTCCGGCGGAAGGCCATCTCGGTCTCGCTCTCGACGCTGTCCGTCCTCGTGACTCCACTTTAGCTCTACCTAAACCTTTAGGCAAGCCTAAACCCGGACCGCTCTTGACGCGCGGAGACGGGCGGCGTATGCCAATATCCGCGGAAGATCGAGCGGTCAGGGGTGGGGGAGGCGCTGTGACGGCCATCGTGGGCGTGCACGGGATCGGCAAGTACAACTATTTCCTGGAGGCCGGCGGGTCGGCCGCCGGGGCCGCCGAGGCCATGCGCCTCAAATGGGACCGTTACCTGCACGCGGCGCTCGGCGGCGGGACCGGGGCCTACTTCAGCGAGGTCGCCTACTTCTCCCACCTCCTGCGCGACCCCAAGCCGGGGGAGAGCTCCCCGCAGGCGGCGGCGCGCGTGGAGGCCGCCACGCAGCAGGTGCTCGTCGAATGGGCGAAGGACCTCGGGCTCGGCGAGCACGTCACCGGCGCGCTCAAGTCGTTCACCGGGTGGCTGCTCGGCAAGCTCGACAGCAGGTCAGCGGCGTTCGCCAAGCTGTTCGCGCCCGAGGTCGCGGTCTACCTCACCGACCAGGAGAGGCGCGAGAGGTGCCGGCGGGCCGTGGCCGACACCATCCGCAGGAACCGGCCCCGGGTGGTGATCGCCCACTCGCTCGGCAGCGTGGTGGCGTACGAGGCCCTGTGGGCCAACCCCGACCTGCCCGTGGACCTGCTCCTGACGCTCGGCAGCCCGCTCGGCATGCGCAACGTCGTCTTCGAACGCCTCCTGCCCGCCCCCGTCAACGGCCTCGGCGAACGCCCGAAGAACGTCGCCCGCTGGGTCAACATCGCCGACAAGGACGACATCGCCGCCATCCCGCCCGAGCTGCGCGCCAGCTTCTCCGGCGTGGACGTCGAAGAACTGGTCAACCTGGACTGGATCGACTTCCACACGGCCGAGAAATACCTGGGTTGCCCGGCGCTCGACCCGCATCTGCGACCATTCCTTGCATGACGTGGATTGTGTTCGACTACGGCAGCGTCCTGTCCCTTCCCCAGTCCGAGGCCGACAACGAGGCCATGGCGCGGGCCGTCGGGGCCGAGCCGGAGGGCTTCGCGCGCGGCTACTGGGAGCACCGCCTGGAGTTCGACCGGGCGAGCCTGGGCCCCGTCGCCTACTGGTCGGCCGTGCTGGGCAGGCCCGTGACCCCGTCCGAGGTCGCCCGCCTGGTGGCCATGGACGTCGCGAGCTGGGCCTACCCCGACGAGGGCACGGTCGCCGTCCTGGGCGAGATCCTCGACGCGGGCGGCGGCGTGGCGCTGCTGTCCAACATGCCCGTCTGCATGGCCGACGGACTCGACGAGCTGCCCTGGATCGCCGCCATCGGCCACCGCTTCTACAGCGGCAGGATGGGCCTGGTCAAACCCGACCGGGAGATCTTCGACGCGGTCGCCCGTGAGCTGGCCGCCGACCCGTCCGAGATCGTCTTCATCGACGACCGCGCCGAGAACGTCGAGGGCGCCGAGCGCGCGGGCATGACCGGCGTGCTGTTCACCAGTGCCGCCGCGCTCCGAAAGTCCCTGCGCGAGCTGCCCCGCTGACCTCCCGGCGGGACGGACCGCCGCTGTTCACCCACGCTTGACTCCACTGTCACGACGGGGCCACGACGGGGTCAGCGCGGGCGGACATACCTGGAGCGTGGACCGCAGAACGTTCCTGACAGCGGCGGCGGCCGGCCTCCTCGCGCCCGGCGCCGTCACCTTGCCCGCCTCCGCCACGAGACTCAAGTCCGACCCGTTCACCCTCGGCGTGGCCTCCGGCGACCCCTCCGCCGACGGCTTCGTCCTGTGGACCCGGCTGGCCGTCGACCCGCTGAGCGGCGACGGCCGCGGCGGCATGCCCGCGCGCGACGTGGAGGTCGACTGGCAGGTCGCCACCGACGAGCGTTTCTCCTCGGTCGTGCGGTCGGGCACCGCGACCGCCCGGCCGCGCGACGCCCACAGCGTGCACGTCGAGCTGGACGGGCTGGAGCCCGGCCGCGAGTACTTCTACCGGTTCAGGAGCCAGGGCAGGCTCTCGCCCGCCGCCCGCACCAGGACGACGCCCACCGGGGAGAGCCCGCTCGCCTTCGCCGTGGCCGCCTGCGCGCACTACGAGCACGGCTACTACACCGCCTACCGCCGCCTGGCCGAGCAGGAGCCCGACCTGGTCGTCTTCCTCGGCGACTACATGTACGAGTACGGCCCCAGCGGCTACACCGCCCTGGCCGGACGGGTGCGCACGCACACGCCGGGCACGTGCGCCACGCTCGCCGACTATCGGCTGCGGCACGCCCAGTACAAGAGCGACCACGACCTCCAGGCCGCGCACGCGGTCGCGCCCTGGCTGGTGGCCTTCGACGACCACGAGGTGGAGAACAACTGGGCCGGTCCCGTCTCCAGCACCGGCGCGCCCGGCTTCGCCCGCCGCCGCGCCGACGCCTTCCGCGCGTACTACGAGAACATGCCGCTGCGCCGCGCCAGCCTCCAGGGAGCGGTGCTGCGCATCAACCGGCGCGTCTCCTGGGGGACGCTGGCCCGCTTCCACCTGCTGGACACCCGCCAGTTCCGCGACGACCAGGCCTGCCTGGACGGGGTGCGGGCCGGCTGCGACGAGCGGCTGTCCGAGCGGCGCACGCTGCTCGGCTCGGCCCAGTGGCAGTGGCTGGAGGAGGGGCTGAGCGGGTCCGGCACCCGGTGGAACCTGCTGGGCCAGCAGATCCTGATGGCCCAGCGAGACTACAAGGTCGGGCCCGGCCGCGAGGTGAACCTCGACTCCTGGGACGGCTACGCCGCCGAGCGCACCCGCCTGCTCGGGTCGCTGTCCACCACCTCGAACCCCGTCGTCCTGACCGGGGACGCGCACATGCACCACCTGGCCGACCTCAAGACCGACTTCGACGACCCGGACTCGCCGGTGGTGGCGAGGGAACTGGTGACGTCGTCGATCGCCAGCGACGGCGACGGCTACCGGGACCGGACGTGGATCGCCGAGGCCCTCCAGGAGAACCCGCACATCTCCTTCATCGACCAGCGGCGGGGATACCTCATGGCGCGGCTGACCCGGGACGAGCTGTCGGTGGACTTCCGCACGCTCGACCACATCTCCCGCCGCGGCGCGCGGGCCCGCACCGCGCACCGGATCACCGTTCCCGCCGAACCACCCCGCTCGGCCGCCGCGCGGGCCGCCGTCCGTCCCGTGCCCCGCCGTGGCTGAGGGACGGCGGGGCACCGCCGTCGCCGGCTGAAGGTTCGCTGGGAGCGGGCTGAGGATCGGCTGGGAGCCGGTGACGGCGGTCAGGCGCCCGGCCAGGTCGCGTCGGGGAACTCGCCGGCGGAGGTGCCGGACATGACGACCTGGTCGCGTTCGCCCAGACCTGAGGTGATCTCGACGTACTGGTCGCCGCGGACGCCGGTGGCGACGACCTTCGCGGCGTCGTGCCCGCCCGAGCGCACGGTGACCACCTGGGCGCCGTCGGAACGGCCGCGGACGGCGGCGGCCGGGACGTAGATCGTGTCCTTGGCCTCGGCGGTCGTCACCGAGACCGTGGCGGTCTGGCCGAGCATGAGGCCCGCGGGCGGCTCGTCGAAGGCCAGGGTGACGGAGTAGCGGACGAGCTGGTTCTCGACGGTGGCGGTGGGGGCGATGGCGGTGACCGTCCCGCCGTGGTGCTCGCCGGGGCGGGTGGCCAGGGTGATGGTGGCCTTCTGGCCGAGTTTGAGGCGGTTGACGTCGGATTCGGTGACCATGGCCTGGACCTGGAGCTCGTTCAGGTTGCCGAGGCTGATGAAGGCGCCGGTGCCTGCCGTGTCGCCGACCGCGCCCGCCACCGACAGGACGGTCCCCGAGGCGGGGGCCACGATGCGGGTGGCGCGTACGGCGTCGGCGGCCTGCTCCAGGGCGGCTTCGGCGCGGTCCACGTTCGCGGCGGCCTGGTCCTCGGTGATCCCGGCCTTGGCGCCGGTGCCGCCGTTCTTGGCGTTCGTGGCGGTGGCGGGGTTCGTGGTGGCGGTCCTGGTGGTGGTGCTCCGGGAGGTCGTGCCGGGGGCGCAGGAGGTGGTGGGGCGGGCGGAGGCCGTCGCGTGCGGCTTGGGCGAGGTCTTGGGGCTCGTGGACGGGGTCGGGGTGGTCGAGGGCCGGGCCGGGGTGGGGGGTTCGGGGGTGGACGAGGTGCCGGGAGTGGACGGGTGGCCGCCTCCGGGGTGGCCGCCGCCGGGCGGGGTCGCCGTCACGGTCACCGTGGCCGTCACGGTGGCGGTGACCGTGGCTGTCACCGTGGGGTCAGGCTCGGGGGTGTCGTCGGTCGGGGTCGGGGTGGGGGTGGGGGTGGGGGGTGGGGGCGGTGTGGCGGTGAGGGGCTTGTTGTGAGCCCGGGGTCCGCTGGGGGTGGGGGACTTGGTGACGGGGGCGTCAGAGGTCGGGGTGGGAGGGATGGTCGGGCCGAGGACGCCCTCGCCCGTGGAGTCCCTGCCGGTGGTCGTGTTCACGGTCGCGTCGGGGCCGGTCGCCGTGCCGGGGGAGGGGGTGGCGGCGGTGCCGGGGGAGGAGGTGGGGCCCGTGCCGCCGGGGCTCGGGGTGGGCTTCGGGGAGACCGACGAGGTGGCGCAGGCAGCGGAGTTCGGCGAGCCGGGGGTGCCGGTGGTGGTCGGGTTCGGTGAACCCGGGTTGCCAGTGGTGGCGGGGTTCGGCGAGCCGGGGTTGCCGGTGGTGGGGGTGCCGCCGGTGCGGGTGGCCGGGGTGGGGGTGCCGGTGGAGGTGGAGGCCGTGCTGAGGGCTTCCTGGGCGGCGGCCAGGTCGGCCTTGGCGGCCGCGTACGCCTCCCGCGCCCCCCGCCCGTCGATCCTGGCCAGCACCTGGCCCTTGGTCACCTTGGTCCCGACCTTGACGGACACCTTGGTCAGCGGGCCGGACGAGCCGAACGCCAGGTCCCGCCGGGCCCCGTCCACGGTGTTGCCGGCGGCGCTGACCAGGGCCGTGACCGGGCCCCGCTGAGCGGCGGCGAGCCGTACCCGGACGGCGGGAGGGGCGTCGTCGCGGAGTGCCAGCGCCAGGCCCGACCCGGCGACGAGCACGGCCAGGGCGAGCCCGCCCAGCGCGATAGTCGGTCTCATGGCCGCCCATCCTGGCCGACCAGGTTCGCGGCAGCCTGCGAGCAGCCTGAGAGTTCCCTGTGTGACCCGGCGCGGGCCCAGGTTGTCAGCGAACGTTCAGCTACGTCACGGCTGCGGCGCAGGCTGGTGTGCAAGGGTCACCGGCTGTGAAGGTGTCGACAAGGCGCAGAGCGCTGATGACCAACGGAGCACTGGGCGTGCTCCTGCTGGGCGGTGCCGCGCTCGCCTACGTCCAGCTCGGCACGGACCGCGCTGCGGGCGAGACGGCCGTGCGCACGGTGAGCGCGAGCCGCGGCTCGGTGACCGCGTCGGTGTCCGCGTCGGGCGCGGTGGCCAGTTCCAAGACCAGGGCCCTGTCGTTCGGCACGAGCGGCACGGTCGAGCGGATCTACGTCAAGGCCGGGGACAAGGTCGACAAGGGCGACATCCTGGCCAGGCTCGACGACTCCGCGGCCCAGGAGAGCCTGTCGGCGGCCAAGGCCACGTACCGGAGCGCGATCGACGAGGGCACCGGCACGGCCGCCCTGTACGCCTCCTACGTCAAGGCGCGCAACGCCTACCGCGAGGCCGAGCGCACGGTCGCGGCCACCGTCCTGCGGGCGCCGTTCAAGGGCACGGTCACGGCGGTGAACGGATCCGTCGGAGGCACCGCCTCCGGCTCGGGCGGAAGCGGAAGCGGGAGCGGGAGCGGCCAGAGCCAGTCCCAGGGCCAGTCCCAGAGCGGCGGCACGGGCTCGGGCGGGTTCGTCGACCTGGCCGACACCGGACGGCTCCAGCTCGTGGGCACCTTCACCGAGTCCGACGTCGGCAAGCTCAAGCAGGGCCAGAAGGCCACCGTCACCTTCGACGCCCTGCCGGGGGTGACCGCGGACGGCAAGGTCACCCAGATCCAGCCCGTCGCCTCCACCAGCAACAACGTCGTCCAGTACCCGGTCACGGTCACCTTCGCCAAGGTCCCGGCCCAGGTCAGGCTGGGCCAGACCGCCACCGTCCAGGTCGTCGTCGGCAAGGCGGACGACGTCGTCACCGTCCCCTCCACCGCGGTCTCCACCAGCGGCGGCCAGACCACGGTCACCCTGCTCAGGGGGGACGGCAGCCAGGTCAGGACCCCGGTCGAGGTCGGCGTCCAGGGCACGGCGCTCACCGAGATCAGGTCGGGGGTGTCCGAGGGCGACCGGCTCGTGCCTCCGGTGACCGGTACGCAGGGCAACAACCAGCGCGGCGGGTTCGGCGGCGGCGGGTTCCCCGGCGGCGGCGTGCCGGGAGGCGGGCGATGACGGCCCCGGCCACCGCGACGGCGGCCCCGGTCCTGCGGGTGAAGAACCTCGTCAAGGAGTACGGCCAGGGCGACGCCAAGGTCCACGCCCTGCGCGGCATCAGCCTGGACGTCGAGCGCGGCGACTACGTCGCCATCATGGGCGCCTCCGGCTCCGGCAAGTCCACCCTGATGAACATCCTCGGCTGCCTCGACGTGCCCACCTCGGGCACCTACCAGATCGACGGCGCGGACGTGGGACGGCTGGCCGAGCGCCAGCTCGCGATCCTGCGCAACCGCAGGGTGGGGTTCGTCTTCCAGTCCTTCAACCTGATCCCGCGCATGAGCGCGCTGGCCAACGTCGAGCTGCCGCTGGTGTACGGCGGCGTCGGCCCGGCCGAGCGGCGCTCACGCGCCCTGGCCGCGCTGGAGCAGGTCGGGCTGACCGACCGCGTGCGCCACGAGCCGAACCAGCTCTCCGGCGGCCAGCAGCAGCGCGTGGCCGTGGCCAGGGCGCTGGTGACCGCGCCCGCGCTGCTGCTGGCCGACGAGCCCACCGGCAACCTGGACACCGCCTCCACCCGCGACGTGCTGCAGATCCTCGACCGGCTCAGCGAGTCGGGCCGCACGATCGTGCTCATCACCCACGAGGACGACGTGGCCGCGCACGCCAAACGGGTGATCCGGCTGGTGGACGGTGAGATCGTGGAGGACCGCCGCCAGGCGCCGGTCGACGGACAGCCCCCGAGGACGGCGGCCAGTGAACCAGCTTGAGATCCTCCGCTTCGCGCTGCGCGGCCTGCTGGCCAACAAGATGCGCAGCGCCCTGACCACGCTGGGCATCCTCATCGGCGTCGCCGCGGTCATCCTGCTGGTGGCGGTCGGCGAGGGCTCCTCGCAGAGCATCCAGAAGAACATCCAGCGCCTCGGCGCCAACACGCTGACGATCTCCCCGTCCTTCTCGGGCGGGGGCGGCGGGGGCGGCTTCGGCGGGCGCGCGCCGGGCGGCGGCGGCAACACCGGGCCGCGCACCCAGGCCAGGCAGCTCAGCCTGGCCGACGCCAAGGCGCTGACCGACCGGACGCTCGCGCCGTCGGTCAGGTCCGTCTCGCCGGTGGTCAACGCCTCCTCCTCCACCGCCGCGTACGGCGCCGCCAGTCACACGATCGCGCAGTTCGTCGGCACCTACCCCAGCTACTTCGAGGCCATGAACAAGCCCGTGGCCAAGGGCACGTACTTCTTCAACGACGACGTGCTGGCCGCCAGGAAGGTCGTCGTGCTCGGGCAGACGGTGGTGGAGGAGCTGTTCGGCACGGTGGACCCGATCGGCCGGCAGGTCAGCGTGTCCGGGGTGCCGTTCACGGTGGTGGGCGTGCTCAAGGAGAGCGGCTCCACCGGCATGCAGGACGCCGACGACGTGGCGGTCGCGCCGCTGCCGGCCGTGCAGCAGAGCCTGAGCGGGTTCGGCTCGCTCGGCTCGATCGTCGTGCAGGCCACCGGCGCGGAGGCCACCACGGCGGCCCAGTCGGAGGTGACCGCCATCCTCAACCAGCGGCACGGCATCACCGACGGCAACCCCGACTACCGGGTACTCAACCAGGCCACGCTTCAGGAGACGGTGAGCGAGGCGACCGGCACCTTCACCGTGCTGCTCGGGGCGGTGGCGGCGATCTCGCTGCTGGTGGGCGGCATCGGCATCACCAACATCATGCTGGTCACCGTGACCGAGCGGACCCGCGAGATCGGCATCCGCAAGGCGATCGGCGCGCCGCGCGGCGCGATCCTGGGCCAGTTCCTGATGGAGGCCACGCTGCTCAGCCTGGTCGGCGGGCTGCTGGGGGTGCTGGTGGCCTTCCTCGGCACCAGGTTCACCGTGGCCGGCATCGAGCCGGTCCTCGTGCCGTCGTCCGTCGCGCTGGCGCTGGGCGTGTCGGTGGGGATCGGGCTGTTCTTCGGCAGTTATCCCGCCAACAGGGCGGCCAAGCTCCGGCCGATCCAGGCCCTGCGGCATGAGTAGGCGGCATGAGTAAGGAGAATGACATGGACAGGCTCGACTCCTCGCCCTTCCCCGACGACCTGGGGGAGGAGCTCGCCGTCCAGCCGCGCGGGGGCGTCTCGAAGCTGACGCTCGGGCTGACCGCCGGCGTCCTGCTGGTGGCGGGCGTCCTCATCGGGATCCAGGCGGGCAAGCTGTTCGGCACGTCCTCCGGCGCGCCGGCCGCCGCGCAGCTCCAACGTCCGAACGGCCAGTTCTCCGGCGGCGGCTACGGCCAGCGCGGCAACGGCGGCCAGCCCGGCGGCGGCCAGAACGGCGGCTTGGGGCAGCGCGTGGGCGGCGGCACGGTCGGCACCGTCGAGAAGGTCGACGGCGACAAGGTCTACCTCAAGACCATGGACGGCTCCACGGTGACGGTCACCACCAGCGACCAGACCACGGTCCAGATCTCCAAGCCCGGCAAGGTCGCCGACCTGGCCGCCGGCACCACGGTCGTGGTGCGCGGGCAGCAGTCCGGCGACGGCTCGGTCACCGCGACCACGATCACGCAGGGCACGCAGGGAGGGGGCCCGCGATGAGCGAACCCGAGGCCAGGCTGCTGGTGGTCGACGACGAACCCAACATCAGGGAGCTGTTCTCGGCCAGCCTGCGCATGGCCGGGTTCGAGGTGCTGACCGCCGCCGACGGGCGGGAGGCGCTGCGGGTGGCCGAGGAGAGCACGCCCGACCTGGTGATGCTCGACGTGATGCTGCCCGACATCGACGGCCTGGCGGTCGCGGGAAGGCTGCGGTCCCGCGGCCGCCGGGTCCCGGTGCTGTTCGTCACCGCCAAGGACGCGCCGGAGGACCGGATCGCGGGCCTCGGCCTCGGCGAGGACTACGTGACCAAGCCGTTCAGCCTGGAGGAGGTCATCGCCCGGATCCGGGCGGTGCTGCGCAGGACCCGCAGGGGCGCGCCGCCGCCCAACCGGCTGAGCGTCGCCGACCTGGAGCTGGACGAGGAGAGCCACGAGGTCTGGCGCGACGGCATCCCGGTGCGGCTGTCGCCGACGGAGTTCCGGCTGCTGCGGTACTTCATGCTGAACGTCGGCCGGGTGCTGTCCAAGACGCAGATCCTCGACCACGTCTGGAACGGCGACTGGCGCACCGACGTGGGCCTGGTCGAGTCGTACGTGTCCTACCTGCGCCGCAAGATCGACAACGGCGACCGGAAGTACCTGCACACGCTGCGCGGGGTCGGCTACATCCTGCGCCCGCCCCGCATATGAGGAAGCACCTCGCCCGAGCGCCGCTCTGGCTGCGCCTGGTCTCGGCGACGCTGCTGCTGGTCACCCTCGCCATCACGCTGACCGGCCTGTTCGCCGTGCGGCTGCTGCGCGGGTACCTGGTCGAGCGGGTGGACCGGCAACTGGTGGCGGCCGGCGCGCCGCGCGACATGCCGCCGCCGCCCGAGTCGTGGCCGGCCGGGCGGCAGCCGCAGCGCTTCTTCGGGCTGTTCCACTCGGTGCTGGTGGACGCGGGCGGCACCACCGTACGGGTGATGAGCGAGTCCACCGAGGAGCACACGCCCAGGCTGCCCCGGCTGACCGGCGCGGACGTCGCCGCGCGCGGCGGGCGGCCGTTCACCGTCGAGTCGATCGCGCCCGGCGGGCCCGACTGGCGGGTGGTCGCCGTGCCCGGCCGCGACGGCGGCAGCCGGGTGATCGCCATCAGCCTCGGCGACGTCGAGGGCACGGTACGCCGGCTCGCCCTCATCGTGGCTTCCGCCGGCGGCGGCACGCTGGTCGTGCTGGGCGTCGCCTGCTACTGGCTGGTCCGGCGGAGCCTGCGCCCGCTGCGCGAGATCGGCCGCACCGCCAAGGACATCGCGGGCGGCGACCTGTCGCGCCGGGTGCCGATGTGGGCGAGCACCACCGAGGTGGGCAAGCTCGGCCGTTCGCTCAACGGCATGCTCGCCCAGATCGAGTCGGCCGTGCGCGAGCGGGAGGCGGCGGCGGAGTCGGCGCGCGCGTCGGCCACGGCGGCGCGGCGTTCGGAGGAGGTCATGCGCCGGTTCATGGCCGACGCCTCGCACGAGCTGCGCACGCCGCTGACCTCGATCAGGGGGTTCGCCGAGCTGTTCCGGCTGGGCGAGGAGAAGGACCTGGCCGAGGCCGTACGGCTGCTGAGCCGGATCGAGGGGCAGGCCGCGCGCATGGGGCTGCTGGTGGAGGACATGCTGCTGCTGGCCAGGCTGGACCAGCGCCGGGAGCTGGCGCGGCGGCCGGTGGACCTGCTCAGCCTGGCCGCGACCACGGTGATCGACGCCCAGACGCTCGCCCCGGACCGGCGGATCGAGCTGGTCCGCCTGGACGGCGGCGAGGGCGAGGTGCTGGTGACCGGCGACGAGTCGCGGCTGGGCCAGGTGCTCGGGAACCTGGTGAGCAACGCGTTGCAGCACACGCCGCCGGGGACGCCGTTCGAGGTGCGCGTCGGCGTGGACGGCGAGCGGGCCGTGGTGGAGGTGGCCGACGAGGGGCCGGGGTTCCCGCCGGAGGTGGCCGAGCGGGTGTTCGAGCGCTTCTACCGGGCCGATCCGGCGCGCGGGGCGGGCGGGGCCGGGCTGGGGCTGTCGATCGCGGCGACGCTGGTGGAGGCGCACGGCGGCGTCATCATGGCGGAGGGGGAGCCGGGCAAGGGCGCCCTGTTCCGCGTGCTCCTGCCGCCCGCGCCCCGGAAGTAGGCCGGGCCTGTCCGCCGCCGGATCGCCGCCGGATCGCCGCCGGGCCGCCGCCGCCGGGCCGCCGCCGCCGGGCCGCCGCCGCCGGGCCCGGCTCGGCCTGCGTCGCCCGAGGGTCAGCCGAAGGTGTAGCCGTACAGGCCGGTGCCCTGGGAGACCTGGCGCAGCGGGCCCAGGCGCAGGCCGGTCTCGCGGATGCCGGGGGCGTACATGACCAGGCCCTGGTCGGGGGCGGCGACCAGCAGCCCGTCCAGGGGACGCCCGGCGGTCAGCGTGCGGTGGCGGCCGCCCCCGCCGGGCAGCACGGCCAGCGAGGCGCCGAAGTCGCGCCCCTTGCCCTTGATCAGCAGGTTCCCCGCCCGCGTCAGCCCGCCCGACGCGCGCCCCTGGAGCACCTGGACGGCGTGCTCGCCGGGTACGCCGATGGCCAGCTCGTCCTTGCCGTCGCCGGTGAAGTCCCCGGCGGCCAGCGCCGCGCCGAACCGGTCGTAGTAGCGCGGCTCGCCCTTCAGCGAGCGCTGCGACCACGCCTCGCTCCCGTGGGTGCGCAGGCCGGCGCGCGAGCCGTACAGGACGTCCACGGTGCCGTCGCCGTAGTCCATGGCCCGCTGGTTCGCGCTGAGGCCCTCGCCGGGGACGCCGATCGCCAGGTCGTCGCGGCCGTCGCCGTTGAAGTCGCCGGTGGCCAGGGCCGCGCCGAAGGCGTCCCATTTCTCCGAGGCGCCGGCGATGCCGGGCGAGCTCTGCGTGAGCAGCCGGGCCCGGCGGGCGCGCGGGTCGAGCACGGTCACCGACCCCTGGCCGTCCAGGCGCACGCTGTCGGCGGGCGCGCCGACCGCCAGCTCGTCGCGGCCGTCGCCGTCGAAGTCGCCGGCCGCCAGCGCCGCGCCCCACTGGTCGGTGACGTTCGCCGCCTGCCGCACCCACGACGTCTTCTGGCTGACCCGGTACGTCCCCCGCCCCTTCATCCCGAAGACGGTGACCGCCCCGCCCGAGGCGTGGCTGGGCGAGCCCACGGCCAGCTCGTCGCGGCCGTCGCCGTCGAAGTCGCCGGCCGCCAGCGCCGCGCCGAACCGGTCGCTGCCCCGCCCGGCCGGCGCCAGCTCCCGGCCTGCGACCAGGCCGCCGGGGGAGCCGTCGAAGATCTGCACGACCCCGTTGCCGTCCGCGCCGGGCACCCGCGCCCCGTCGAACTCCTCCGACACCCCGACCGCCAGGTCGGCGCAGCGGTCGCCGTCGAAGTCGCCGACGGCCAGCGCGGAGCCGAAGGCGTCCCCGGGTTCCGCGCCGGGCCGGGTGAGCTTGACGGTCCGGCCCGATCCGTACATGACGGTGACCGAACCGGCCCTGGAGTCGTCGTAGGGGGCGGCGACGGCGATGTCGGCGCGGCCGTCGCCGTCGAAGTCGAGAGGGTGCCCGCCGCACGCGGGCGCGGCGGCCTGTACGGCACCGGACACGAGGGGGGCGACCAGGCAGACGGCGAGCAACGCGTTCATACGGACAGTCATCTCCGTCCAGGTCGAACCCGGACTTAACGCCACGAGAACGGGCCAGGAGGGCACGATGCACATCCGCTTCGGAGGGGACTTTCGGCCCGTCCGCCGGGGAGCGGGAGCGTGCCAGGATAGACGGGTGGACATCGACCTCGCTGATCTGGACTTCTGGCGCAAACCGCTCAAAGAGCGGAATGAGGCATTCGCCCGGCTCCGGCAACTGGAGCACCCGGTGTTCTTCCCGGAGAAGAAAGTGCCCTTCCTCCGCTCCGGCAAGGGCTTCTACGCCCTGGTCCGGCACGCGGACGTGGTCGAGGCCAGCCGCAACGCCAAGATCTTCTCCAGCGAGCCCGCCGTGACCAACCCCGAGCCGCCGGGCTGGGTCAAGCAGGTGTTCGGCGAGTCCATGGTCAACATGGACGACCCCCGCCACGCCCGCCTGCGCCGCATCGTGACGCGCTCGTTCAGCCCGAAGATGCTGGCGGGGCTCCAGGGCGACATCGAGGCCGCCTGCGCCCGCATCGTCGACGACGTCGTCAAGGAGGGCCCGCGCGACTTCGTCCCGCAGGTGGCCGCCAAGCTCCCCATCCACGTCATCTGCGACATGCTGGACATCCCGCAAGAGCTGCGCGCCAAGGTCCACCAGCACGTCGACATCTCCACCGCCTACACCGGCGTGCGCCCCAGCCTGGCCCGCAGCGTCCAGATGGCCGGCCAGAACATGCTGGCTCTGCTGGCTTTGCAGCGCATGGTCATCAAGCTCGGCCACGAGCGCGTCGCCGAGCCCAAGGGCGACCTGGTCTCGCTCCTGGTCAACGCCAACCCCGACGGCGAGAAGCTGACCGACAAGGAGCTCGGCTCGTTCTTCTCGCTGCTGCTGGTGGCGGGCAACGAGACCGCCCGCAACACCATGGCCCACGGCATCCGGCTGCTGACCGAGAACCCGGCCCAGCGCGAGCTGCTGACCTCCGACTTCGACGCCCACATCAACGGCGCGATCGAGGAGATGGTCCGCCACGTCTCGCCCATCATGCAGTTCCGCCGCACGGTCACCGAGGACTACACGCTGCGCGGGCTGGAACTGAAGCAGGGCGACAAGGTCGTGCTGTTCTACGGCTCGGCCAACCGCGACGAGTCGGTCTTCCCCGCCCCCGACACCTTCGACATCACCCGCGACACCAAGCCCCACGTCGGGTTCGGCGGGCCGGGCCCGCACTTCTGCCTCGGCGCCAACCTGGCCAGGCAGGAGATGCGCACGATGTTCAGGGAGCTGCTGACCCGGCTGCCCGACGTCCGCTCGGTGGGCGAGCCCGACCTGCTGCTGTCCAACTTCGACAACAGCGTGCGCAGCCAGGCGTTCACGTACTGACGGCTTCGGGCTCTCCGGCCAGCACGTTCGTCCTGATGGTGAAGAAGGTGATGACCGCGGCGACCGCCATCATGACGGCGCTGATCAGCATGGCCGCCCGGAACCCGGCGTTGAACACCGGCGGGTTCTGGAACGCGTCGCCGACCAGGCCGACCAGCGGCGGCACGGCGGCCACCGCCAGCAGGCTCCCGGTGCGGGCCACGGCGTTGTTGACGCCGCTGGCCGTGCCGGCGTAGCGCTCGTCGGCGGTGGCCAGCACCGTCGCGGTCAGCGGCGCGACCGCCGCCGACAGGCCGAGCCCGAAGACGGTCACCGCGGGCAGCACCAGCAGCGGGTAGGAGGCGTGCGGGCCGATCATGCTCATCAGCACGAACCCGGCCCCCGCCAGCAGGATGCCGATCGTCATCGGCCAGCGCGGCCCGAACCGCCGGGCCGTCTCCCCGGCCCGCGACGACAGCAGCATCATGAGGATCGTGGTCGGCAACATCGCCAGCCCCGCCGCGATCGGCGAGAACCCGGAGACCACCTGGAGCTGGATCACCAGCAGGAAGAACACCACGCCCATGGCGGCGTACATGATGAGCGTGACGACGTTCACCGCCGTGAAGACGTGGTTCTTGAAGATGGCGACCGGCACCAGCGCCTGCGGCGACCTGCGCCGCTCGGTCACCACGAACGCCGCCCCCAGCAGCACCCCTGCGATCAGCGGCACGGGCGCGCCCTTCTCGATCAGCCCGTACGTGATCCCGGCCAGCGCCAGCGCGGCCAGCAGCGACCCCAGCACGTCGAAGCGCCCGGCCGCCTCCTCGTCACGGCTCTCCGGCACGTGCCGCAGCGTCACCAGCACCACGAGCACCGCGAACGGCAGGTTGATCAGGAACGCCCACCGCCAGCCCGCCGTCTGCACCAGCCAGCCGCCGAGCAGCGGACCGATCGCGCTGGCCACGCCGCCCAGCCCGGACCAGACGCCGACGGCCCGCGGCCGGTCCTCCTTGACGAACGACGCCTGGATGATGGCCAGCGACCCCGGGGTGAGCAGCGCGCCGCCGACGCCCTGCAACGCGCGCGCCCCCACCAGGAACTCGATGTTCGGCGACAGGCCGCACAACGCCGAGGCCACGGCGAACCACACCGTGCCGATGAGGAAGATCTTGCGGCGCCCGTAGCGGTCGCCCAGCGACCCGCCCAGCAGGATCAGGCCCGCCAGGGTGAGGGTGTAGGCGTTGACGGTCCACTGCAGGCCGTCCATGGCCGCGTGCAGCTCCTTGCCGAGGAACGGCAGCGCGACGTTGACGACGGTGCTGTCGAGCAGGGCCAGCCCGGACCCGAGCACGGTCGCGCCCAGGATCCACCGCCCCCGCGCCGACTTGACCTGGACGTGACCGTTCTGTCCCATCCGACAATCTTGTCACCGGTCCCGGCGGCCTCCGGCGGCCACCCCGGAGTTCGGCCCTAAGAGCGCGCCCCGAGGGCCCGGAGCACGAACCCCGACACCGCCCGCTCGGCCGTCTCGACCGTGACCTCGCCGCTGATCAGCGGCACCCGCTCGGCCCCGATGACGGCCAGCACCATGCGCGCCGTCGCCCCCACCTCGGGCACCTGGAAGTCGCCCGACCGCACACCGTCGTCGAGGATCTCCACCAGCACCCGCTGCATGGGCGCGACATGCTCGGCGAGCTGCTGGTAGGCGTCGGGCCCGAGCGCCGCGCCGAGGTCGGCCGCGCCCGGGTGGGGATGGGCGAGCAGCCCCGCGAGCTGGAGCCGGACGAAGGCCCGCAACCGGTCGGCGGGTGAGGCCCCCTCGGGCAGCTCCCGCTCGTAGCTCTCGATGAAGTAGCTGGTCACGCGCTCGGTGAAGGCCAGCAGCAGGGCGGCCTTGTCGGGGAAGTAGTTGTACAGGACCGTGCGGGTGATGCCGGCCTCGTGGGCCACGTCCGTCAGGGAGATGGCGTCGATGCCCTGGGCCCTGGACAGGCGCGAGACGGCCTGCAGGATGCGGTCGCGCGTCTGGGCGCGATGCTCGCCGATCGTGGCGGCCGAGATGCGGGGCATGGGCCCATGGTAGGCCGGATCGCCGCCGGCGCACCCGTGACGGCCCCCGGGAGCCCCTGTTCCGGGCTCAGGGCTTGCGCCGGTCCGGGGCCGGGTCGCCGGTGACGGCGCGCCGGGCGAGGTCCCACAGGCGTTCCAGGACGGCGAGGACGGGCGGCGACTCCGGGCCGAGCACCCTCGCCCAGGCGCCCGCCCCGTTGGGCAGCGTGCTGGCCCCGCCCGCGAGCCCGCTGCCCGCCGCCGTCTCGTGCAGCGCCCCGGCCAGCTCGTCCGCGGGCACGGCGGAGGTGATCACGTACAGGGTGGACAGGACGCCGTGCTCGCCGAACATCGCCGGGCCGGTGACCGGGGCGCGGGCGGGCACGAGCCTGATCGGGTCGGCGAACAGCAGCCGGCCGCCCGCGTCGTGGACGTCCAGGTCGTTGCAGTACGCGGTGTAGGCGTGCCGCTCGCCCCGGGCCAGCCGCCCGGCCAGCACGGTCTCGCCGAGGATCACCGTGGCGCCGGGCCCGGCGTTCACCAGGGTGCGCTGGTAGAAGCGGGAGCCGGCGAAGGGGATGACCGGGTCCGGCAGGTACTCCAGGTAGCCGTCCGGCCCCACGGCGAGCGAGACGAGCTGGGTGGCGTAGTCCTGCTCCATCCGGTAGAGCTTGGTGGCCGCCTGCGTGGTGACGTGCACGGACGCGCCCGCGCCGCAGGTCACGTCGAGCCGGTAGCGGTCGCCCTGGAGCACCCCGCCGCCGGTGGACATCACCATCACGTACGGCAGGTCCGGCCGGGCCGGGTCGTAGTAGTGCGGCCGCATGATCTGCAGCGGCGCCTTCTGGAAGTGGCCGGTCAGCTCGGTGCGCCCGCCGCGCCGCTCGAACGCCAGGTCCAGCACGCCGACCTTGCCGGGGCTGCCGACCGGCAGGGTGTCGGGCACGTCGGCGTGCCGGGCCACGTCCGCCGGGACGGAGTCGATCGTGTAGTGGCCGGCGGCCAGCCGGTCTACCGGGCCGGCGAGCATGCCGGCGCGCCGCTGAGGACGAAGTCGGCCACCTCGGCCACGCCGGTGCCCCGCAGGGCGTCGGTGAGGACGACCGGCCGCCCGTCGCGGACCCGGTCGGCGTCGCGGGCCATCACCTCCAGGTCGGCCCGCACGTACGGCGCGATGTCGATCTTGTTGATGACCAGCAGGTCCGAGTCGGTGATGCCGGGCCCCCGCTTGCGCGGCATCTTGTCCCCCTCGCCGGTGTCCAGGACGAAGACGTAGACGTCGGCCAGGACGGGGCTGAAGGTGAGGGTCAGGTTGTCGCCGCCGCTCTCGAACAGCAGCGTGTCGATGTCGGGGAAGCGCTCCAGCAGCTCGGCCCCGGCGGCCAGGTTCATCGTCGGGTCGTCGCGCACGGCGGTGTGCGGGCAGGAGCCGGTCTCGACGCCCACGACCCGCGCGGGGTCCAGCACGCCGTCGAGGGTGCGCCGGACGTGCTGGGCGTCCTCCTGGGTGTAGATGTCGTTGGTGACGACGGCCACGTCGCGTCCCCGTTCGAGCAGGACGGGCACCAGCGCCTCGATGAGGGCGGTCTTGCCCGAGCCGACCGGGCCGCCGATGCCGATCTTGAAGACCTGCTCCATGGCGGTGCTCGCGGGCGGGTTCACGGTGGGGTGCGGGTGGTGGTGGTGATGCATGTGGACGCTCTCTTTCTCAGGTGGTGAAGAGCCGGGCCTCGGCCCGTTCGTGGGCGGCGCTCATCGTGTCCGCGAGCGGGGTGGCGGCGTGCAGGTCGAGCGGGCCGCGGGCGTCCAGGGCGTGCGCGGCGGCCCGTCCGATCGCGCCGGCCGCGCCGTACAGGGTGGCCTGGGCCTGCCGGAAGTCCAGCCGGCGCAGCCGTACGGCGGCGCTGACCCAGCTCGCGGCGAAGGCGTACAGGTCGCCGGTCACCGCGTCGGCCTCCCGGACGCCGAGCCCGGCGTAGGCCGTGCCCAGCACGACGGCGTGGTTGCCCGGCGTGGCCCTGGCGTCGACCAGCTCCGACAGGCGGGCCAGTTCCGGCGTCGCGAAGACCAGCGCGGCCGTGCGCAGGACCTGGTTGCCGGTCCTGGTGGCGGCGGCCCGGATCTCCCGGCCGAGCTTGACGGCGTGCAGCCGCCGGTCGACCTCGGCCACCGCGTCCCAGTCGCCGGCCGCCACCGCCCGGTGGGTCAGGACCAGGGCGGTGGCGTCGCCCGGCCCCGCCGCGTGCAGCAGCACGTCCTCCAGCAGCGCGGCGACGTCCACCGGCCCGGCCTGCGCGTACGCCTCCAGACCGTGCGAGAGCGTGTACAGGCCGCCGGGGAAGGCCGAGTCGGTGAGCTGGAGCTGGGCGAGCAGGGTCATGCCAGGAAGAACAGGTGGTTCAGCGGCAGCTCCCGGGCCGGTGCGATGGTCGCGTGCTCGCCGTCCACCGTGACCTTGTACGTCTCCGGGTCCACGGTGATCCTCGGCAGGGCGTTGTTGCGGATCATGTGCCGCTTGTCCACCGTCCGGGTGTGGCGGACCTTGGCGATCAGCCGTTGCAGGCCGAGCCGCTCCGGCACCCCGGCGGCGATGGCGGCGTCCGGCAGGAACGTCACGTTGCTCTTGCGCTGCGCCATCCCCATCGCGCCGAACATCGGCCGGTAGTAGACGGGCTGCGGCGTGGGCAGCGAGGCGTTCGGGTCGCCCATCTGCGACCAGTTGATCAGGCCGCCCTTGACCACCAGCGCGGGCTTGGCCGCGAACGACGTGAACGGCCACAGCACGATGTCGGCCAGCTTGCCGTCCTCCAGCGAGCCGACGGTCTCGGCGATGCCGGTCGTACGGGCCGGGTTGATGGTCAGCTTGGCCAGATAGCGCAGCACCCGCGCGTTGTCGTTGCGCTCGGAGTCCTCAGGCAGCCGGCCGCGCTGGTCCTTGCAGTGGTGGGCGGTCTGGAAGGCGCGGGTGAAGGTCTCCCCGATGCGGCCCATCGCCTGGGAGTCGGAGGAGAACATGCTGATCACGCCCATGTCCTGGAGAACGGTCTCGGCCGCGATGGTCTCCACCCGGACCCGGCTGTCGGCGAAGGAGACGTCCTCGGGGATGTCGTGGTTGAGGTGGTGGCAGACCATCACCATGTCGAGCAGCTCGTCCGCCGAGTTGATCGTGTACGGCAGCGTCGGGTTCGTCGAGGACGGCAGCGCGTTCGGTTCGCCGGCGATGCGGATCATGTCCGGCGCGTGCCCGCCGCCCGCGCCCTCGGTGTGGAAGGTGTGGATCGCGCGGCCGTCGATGGCGCTGATCGTGTCCTCCAGGTAGCCGGCCTCGTTGAGGCTGTCGGCGTGCAGCGCCACCTGGATGTCGTACTCGTCGGCGATCCGCAGCGCGCAGTCCACCACCGCCGGGGTGGAACCCCAGTCCTCGTGCACCTTCAGCGCGCACGCCCCGGCCTCGATCTGCTCGGCGAGCGCTGCGGGCAGGCTGCCGTTGCCCTTGGCCATGATGCCGATGTTGACCGGCAGCGCCTCGACGGCCTGCAACATGCGGCCGATGTTCCACGGGCCGGGCGTGCAGGTGGTGCCGCGGGTGCCGTCGGTGGGGCCGGTGCCGCCGCCGATCAGCGTCGTGATGCCGTTGGTGAGCGCGGTCTGGGCCTGCTGGGGCGCGATCAGGTGCACGTGCGGGTCGATGGCCCCCGGGGTGGCGATCATGTGCTCGCCCGCCAGCACCTCGGTCCCCGCGCCGATCACCAGCCGGCGGTCCACGCCGTTCTGGGTGTGCGGGTTGCCCGCCTTGCCGATGCCGACGATCCGGCCGTCCTTGATGCCGATGTCGCCCTTGACGACGCCGAGCACCGGGTCCAGCACGACCGCGTTGGTGATCACCAGGTCGAGCGCGATCGTGGCGTTCTGGGAGCCGGGGTCGGCCGCCATGCCGTCGCGGGCGGTCTTGCCGCCGCCGTAGACGGCCTCGTCGCCGTAGAAGCCGGCCGTGTGGTCCTTCTCGATCTCGATCACCAGGTTGGTGTCGGCCAGCCGGACCCGGTCGCCCACGGTCGGGCCGAACATGGCGACGTACTGCTTGCGGTTCATGGTGCTCATCGGCTCAGGCCTTCTTCTTCCCGGTGGCCGGCTTCTTCGCGGCGGCCTTCTTGGCGGGTGCCTTCCGCGCCGGCTTCTCCTCGCCCGGCGCCTTCCGCGCCGGCTTCTCCTCGCCTGGCGCGCGGACGGCGGCCCCGGGCTCCGGCTGGTCGGCGTACCCCAGCTCGGCCAGGCGGCGCAGGGCGCGCGTACGGCTGTCCCTGGCCCGCAGGCCGCCGTCCACCATGCCCGCGAAGCCGACGACGCGCATGCCGCCGGCGAACTCGACCAGCGTGACCTGGTGCGTGTCACCCGGCTCGATGCGCACGGCGGTGCCGGCCGGGATGTCGAGATGCATGCCGTACGCCTTCTCGCGGTCGAAGCTGAGCGCCCGGTTGGCCTCGAAGAAGTGGAAGTGCGAGCCGACCTGGATGGCCCGGTCGCCGGTGTTGCGCACGGTCAGGGTGACCGTCGCGCGACCGGCGTTGATCTCGATCGGGTCGTCCCCGTACATGATCCGGTCCGTGTCCGTCATGGCGAACCGCTCCTTTCTGGTCGCGGCGGTGTCAGCCGCCGATGGGGTCGTGGCAGGAAACGAGCTTGGATCCGTCCTTGAACGACGCCTCGACCTGCATCAGCTTGAGCATTTCGCGCACCCCGGGCATGACGTCCCCGGCGCCGAGCACCTGCTTGCCGAGCTCCATGCACTCGGCCACGGTCCGGCCGTCCCGCGCCGCCTCCAGGACCGCGACGCTGATCAGCGCCACGGCCTCGCTGTAGTTCAGCTTCAGGCCGCGGTCGCGGCGCTTGGCGGCCAGGTCGGCGACCACGTAGATCAGCAGCTTGTCGATTTCGCGCGGTGCGAGGTTCATGAGCTCTCCTTAGGTGGACGCGCGCCGGACGCCGGAGAACGCCGGGACCGCCGCCAGGAAGATCCAGGTGACCAGGACGAACGGCCAGGTCAGGGTGTGCCCGCCGACCGGCGCGAACAGATGGCCGACGAACGCCGTCAGCACGGTGGCCGACACCACGCCGGCCAGGGCGTACAGCAGGCCGAGGGCGGTCGGCACGACGAACGCGCAGCACAGCGCGATGGCGGTGAGCACCGCGTTGTAGCCGTACAGGCCGGCGCCGATGTCGGCCGCGGGCGCGCCGAGCAGCACGGCCACCACGATCCCGACGGCGCTGGCGGCCAGCGCGGCCACCGCGACCCGCCAGCCGGCGAACGCCAGGCCGATCAGGAAGATCAGCCCGACGTACCACTTGCCCTGGAAGAACACCTGGCCGACGCCGTTGAGCAGGCCCTGCCACAGGTCCGGGAACGTCACCGTGGTCCCCGGGGACGTGGCCGACGGCGGCGCCGCCAGGGTGTGCCCGCGCCAGACCCGCTCGTAGGACGGGCCGCCGACCACCATGATCGTGGCCACCACGCAGAACGGCGCGGTGAGCCCCGGCAGGCCGTGCGGCCCGAGCAGCGTCTTGAGCGCCGACGTCAGGACGCTGCCCATGATCGCGCCGACGACGACCAGCAGCAGCGTGATCCACCGGGCCTGGAAGTACAGCACCAGCGCGACGCCGATCAGCGTGCCGTTGAAGCCTTCGAGCCCCGCGGTCACGCTCTCCCGCGGCGCGCCGAGGAACCAGGCGGTGAGCGTGCCCACGGCGGCGCCGATCAGGCCGAAGAGCGCGAACCGCCATCCGGCGGCGAGCAGCGCGACGACGAAGCAGATCGCGGTCCCCAGGTTGTTCTGCAGGTCCACCTGGCTGACGCCGCGGAGCGTGGCGAGCGGCAGGTCGGGCATCTCGGCGCGCATGTCCGCCTGCCTTTCTCACCGGAACCGGGTCGACGAGCGACAACATTCCCCGGCGCCGGCGGACCACGCGGCGGCGGCGGTTCGATGGACATTCTTTGCAAAGGCCGTCGAGGACTAAGAGTGCCCCAACAATGGACAGGCCCGGCAAAGGCGCTTGACCAGGGCGTTTTGCGCACACTCCGGCCGATCATCCTGTCTGGGGACAGGAAGCGAGGTCGAGCGATGCCACCAGGGCTCAACACCGGGGATTCGGCCTGGGTGCTCGTGAGCGCCGCCATGGTGCTGCTCATGACGCCCGGCCTGGCCTTCTTCTACGGCGGCATGGTCCGCGCCCAGAACGTGCTCAGCATGCTGTTCATGAGCTTCGTCTCGATAGCCCTGGTCACGATCCTGTGGTTCGGCTACGGGTACGGCCTCGTCTTCGGCCCCGACGTGGGCGGCGCCGGCGTGATCGGCTTCGGCGACCTGCGCTTCTCCGACATCACGCCCACGATGCTGCACGGCCGCGTCCCCACCTACGCCTTCGCGCTGTTCCAGCTCACCTTCGCCATCATCACGGTGGCCCTGATCAGCGGATCGGTCGCCGGCCGGACCCGGCTCGGGCCGTGGATCGTCTTCTCCGTCGTCTGGGTGACGCTGGTGTACTTCCCGATCGCGCACTGGGTGTTCGACCGGCAGGGCTGGATCAGCCGGTGGGGCGTGCTCGACTTCGCCGGCGGCCTGGTCGTCGAGCTGAACTCCGGCATGGCCGGCCTGGCCCTGGCCCTCGCGCTCGGTCCCGGGGTGCGCTTCCGCAGGAAGGAACCGCCCCGGCCGAGCAACATCCCGTTCGTCATGCTCGGCCTGGGCCTGCTGTGGTTCGGCTGGTTCGGCTTCAACGCCGGCTCGGCCATGGCCGACGGGAGCATCGCGGTCAACGCCTTCCTGACCACCATGATCGCCGGGGCCGCCGGGATGCTCACCTGGCTCGTCCTGGAGTGGTTCCGGTACCGGCACTTCACCCGGCTCGGCTCGGCCACCGGCGCGCTGGCCGGGCTGGTGGCCATCACGCCGTCCTGCGCCTTCGTCAACGCCGAGGGCGCCCTGATCATCGGCATCGTGGCCGCCGTCGTGGTGTCGTTCGCGGTCACCTGGAAGCTCGTCCTCGGCTACGACGACACCCTGGACGTCGTCGGCGTGCACGGCGCGGGCGGCGTCGTCGGCACGGCGCTCATCGGCCTGCTCGCGACCGGCGTCAGCGCCACCAAGACCAAGGGCCTGCTGTACGGCGGCTCGATCGAGCCGCTGCTCAAGCAGATCGCCGCGATCATCGTGGTCGGCCTCTACTCCTTCATCGTCACCTACCTCATCGGCCGGATCGTGGACCGGGTCTGCCGGATGCGCGAGACCGAGGCAGAACAGCTCGCCGGCACCGACGTGCAGCTCGGGACGGAGGACTGATGGCCGCCACCCGGCACCCGGCCCGCGCCCTCGCCCTGGTGGGGGTGGGCGGCGGCGTCGGCGCGGTCGCCCGGCACCTGCTCACCCAGACCCTGATGGGCGCCGACCACCCGCTGCCCTGGCCCACGCTGGTGGTCAACGTCGTCGGCTGCCTGCTGATGGGCCTGCTCACCGGCGAGCTGACCCGGCACCCGCTGCACCGCATGCCGGTCAAGGCGCTGCTCGGCACGGGCTTCCTGGGCGGCTTCACCACCTTCTCGCACCTGGTGGACGGCGTCCGCGAGCTGACCGTGGGCGGCGCGGCCGGTTGGGCGGCGGTCTACCTCGTGCTCAGCGTCGTCCTGGGCCTGCTGGCCGTCTGGGCCGGGCTGAAGCTGGGCGGCCGGCGATGATCCTCGTCCTGGTCGTCTTCGTCGGCGGGCTGATCGGCGCGCCCGCCCGCTACCTCGTGGACGCCGGCGTCACCAGGGCGGCCGGCAAGGCGATGCCGTGGGGCACGCTGGCCGTCAACGTCATCGGCTCGGCCGTGCTCGGCGTCCTGATGGGCATCGCCTCGCGCGGCTCCCTGCCGCCGGCCGTGCTGTCGCTGGTCGGCACCGGGTTCTGCGGCGCGCTCACCACGTTCAGCACCTTCAGCACCGACACCTGGAAGCTGCTGGCCGCCGGGTCCACCGGCCGGGCGCTGGCCAACATCGCCATGAACCTGGTGCTCGGCCTGGCCGTCGTCAGCCTCGGATACCTGCTCGGCAGGGCGCTGGCCGGCTGACCGGAAGGAGGCGGGAACGCCCATGACCGTCGCCTCCCCGTGGGAGCGGGCCAAGCGGGCCCTGGTCGGCCGGCCGCTGCGGACCAAGCACCTGGAACGGCAGCTCCTGCCGAAGCGGCTGGCGCTGCCCGTCTTCTGCAGCGACCCGATCTCGTCGGTGGCGTACGCGACCGAGCAGATCATCATGGCCCTCACGCTGGGCGGCCTCGCCCTGCTGCACGTGACCGGCTGGATCGCGGCGGCCATCGTGGCCATGCTGGTGATCATCATCGTGTCCTACCGGCAGACCTGCTACGCCTACCCGGGCGGCGGCGGCGCGTACGTCGTCAGCCGCGAGAACCTGGGCGTCAACGCCAGCCTGGTCGCCGCCAGCGCGCTGCTGGTCGACTACGTGCTGACCGTGGCCGTCTCCGTCGCCGCGGGGGTGGACGCCATCACCTCCTACGCGCCCGGCCTGGACCGCTGGTCGGCGCCCCTGAGCGTGGCCTGCGTCGCGCTGCTCACCCTGGTCAACCTGCGCGGCACCCGCGAGTCCGGCCGCGGGTTCGCGGTGCCCACCTACGCCTTCATCGCCTCGGTCTACCTGATGTTCCTGGTCGCCGCCTGGCGGCTGCTGACCGGCGAGCGCCCCCGTGCGATCAGCGCCGGCTTCACCATCGAACCGCTCTACCAGCCCGTCGGCTTCGTGGCGGTCTTCCTGGTGCTGCGCGCCTTCGCCTCCGGCTGCACGGCGCTGACCGGGGTGGAGGCGGTCAGCAACGGCGTGCCCGCCTTCCGCCGGCCCAAGAGCAGGAACGCGGCGAACACCCTGGCGATCATGGGCGTGCTCTCGGTCACCATGTTCTCCGGCATCACCGTGCTGGCCCTGCTCACCCACGTACGGATGACCGACCCCGACCACCCCGGCAGGCTCGCCGGGATGCCCGCCGGGTACGTCGAGCCCACCGCCCTGGCCCAGATCGGCGACGCCGTCCTCGGCCGCGGCGTCCTGTACGCCTTTCTCCAGGCCAGCACCGCGGCGATCCTGATCATGGCCGCCAACACCGCCTACAACGGCTTCCCCATGCTGGCCTCGATCCTGTCCGCCGACTCCTACCTGTCCAGCCAGCTCCACAAGCGCGGCGACCGGCTGGTCTTCAGCAACGGCATCCTGCTGCTCGCGACGGCCGCGGCCGTGCTGCTCGTCGTCTTCGACGCCAACAGCTCCCGGCTCATCCAGCTCTACATCATCGGCGTCTTCATCTCCTTCACGCTGAGCCAGGCCGGCATGGTCCGGCACTGGCAGCGCACCGGCTCGCGCTCGCCCGGCGTGCGGTGGCGCCAGGCCGTCAACGCGACCGGCGCGACGGTGACCGCCGCCGTCCTGGTGATCGTCCTGGTCACCAAGTTCATGAACGGCGCCTGGCTCGTCTGCCTGGCCATTCCGGGGCTGTTCGCGCTCATGAAGGGCATCAGGCGGCACTACGACCACGTAGCGGCGGCCACCACCCCCGACACGCCCGTCGAGCTGCCGGGCGGCGCCCACGCCATGGTGCTGGTCTCCCGGCTGGGCAGCCCCGCGCTCCAGGCGGTCGCCTACGCCGAGGCCACCCGCCCGGCCGGGCTGGAGGCCGTGCACGTGTGCACCGACGAGGAGGTGACCCGCGAGCTGCGCGAAGGATGGGAGCGGTACGCCCCCTCCTCCGTGCCGCTGACGATGATCGAAGCGCCGTACCGGACCACCGTGGGCCCGATCCTGCGGCACGTACGCGACCGGCTGGCCCTGGACCCCGGCCACATCGTGATCGTCTACATCGTGGACTACGTGACCGGCCGCTGGTGGGAGCCGGCCCTGCACAACCGGCTGACCGCCCGGCTGCGCGACCAGCTGCTGCTGGTTCCCGGGGTCATGGTCACCCTGGTGCCCTACCGGCTGGCCTCGGGCCGACGCCGCGCCGAGCGCCGCCCGCGCCAGCCCACGCGCCTGGCCGTCCTGGCCATGCAGCCGGCCGGCGACGACACGGCCCGCGACGACGGCCCGGCCGACGACGGTTAGGCGGCGGCCCTGACGACGTGCATGAGCTCGGCCAGGACCTCGGTGTTGAGCTGGTAGGCCAGCCGCACCTCGCCGATGATCCGCCGCCGCTCGCGCTCGTCGAGCTGCGCGCCGAGGGCGTCGAGCCGCGCGCGGTACTCGGTCTTGAACCGCGGCAGGCTGCCCACCTCGTCGAAGATGTAGAAGTCGACGCCTCCGCCGGGCTGGTAACCGAAGATCTTCTGCAGCTCCATGCGGATGAACTGGCCGCCCGACAGGTCGCCGAGGTAGCGGGTGTAGTGGTGGGCGACGTAGCCGCCGGGCCAGGTGGCCATCTGCTCGATGCGGGCCTGGAGGGTGCGGGTGGCCTTGGAGGGGGTGACGCGCTCGCGCCAGGCGGGGCCGTAGATCGTGGCCAGGTCGCGTTCCAGGGCGGGTTCGCGGTACAGCTCGGGGAAGACGAAGCGGCCGGCGACCGGGTGGGCGGCCAGCTCCTTCGAGACGCCGTCGAGCGCGAGGTAGGCGAAGTAGTGCTGGGCGACCATCTCGCCGTACTCGTGCTCGCTCAACCGGCCGCCCATCAGCTCGGCGAGGTAGCCCTCGGACTCGGCCGACTCGTGATCGCCCCAGGTGGCGGCCCTCAAGGTCTCGGAGAAAGACGTCGTCACAGCACTTCCCCAACTCGCGCGAATGTTTCTGACACAGTGTCACAAACCCCCGGAGACTCCGTCAAGGCGATGGCGACAGCATGTCAGCAAAACTCGCCTCGTCGTTCACCTACCCAGGCAGGGGGAGCTCAAGAGGTCACGCCCGACGGGGGCGCCCGTCGCGTACAGTGGCGGACGTCAAACGGTCCGCTACCTGGAAAAATCGCTCTAACATACGTTGACACCGTCACTCGCTAGCCAACCCCGGAGTGATCCTTGACCGTCCAAGCCGACGTCGCCAGGCGACGCGTAGAAGAGCTGCTCCGGGAGCACGAGGAGCAGATCCTCGCCCGCTGGGTGCAGCTCGCCAAGGCCCCGTCGGGAGAGCTCTTCGACATCTACCGGGCCCTGCGGTCCGCGCTCGACCAGGGCATGGGAGACCTCGCCGACGTCCGCGGCCTGCTCGCGGAGCTCTCCCGCACCCGCGCCCGCGCGGGCCACGCGCCCGCCGACACCGCCCGTGCCATCTTCGGTCTCAAGGAGGCCCTGTACGAGGTCGTCGAGACCGACGGCGAATCCGAGGCCCTGCGCGGCTTCCTCTGGTTCTCCCGGCTCATCGACGACCTCGGCCTGCTCACCTTCGAGACCTTCGCCGACGCCCGCGAGAAGATCATCCTGGACCAGGCCGAGCAGTTGCTCGAACTGTCCACCCCGGTGGTCAAGCTCTGGGACGGCATCGTCGCCGTCCCGCTGATCGGCACCCTCGACTCCGCCAGGACCCAGGTCGTGATGGAGAAGCTGCTGCAGACCCTGGTCGACACCGGGGCCGAGCACGCTGTGATCGACATCACCGGCGTGCCCGCCGTGGACACCCAGGTGGCCCAGCACCTCCTCAAGACCGTGGTGGCCGCCAGGCTGATGGGCGCCGAATGCGTCATCTCCGGCATCCGTCCGCAGATCGCGCACACCATCGTCACCCTCGGCATCGAGTTCGGCGACATCGTCACCAAGGCGTCGCTGGCCGACGCGCTCGCCCACGCCTTCAGGCGCAGCGGCGTGCAGGTGACCCAGTCGCGCAACGCCCGCATCGCCGTACGGGCGGAGGACGCCTGATGGACCGGGTGCCCGTCCTCAAGCTCGGCGACATCCTGATCGTCTCCATCCAGATCGACCTGGAGGACCAGAGCGTGCTGGCCCTCCAGGAGGACCTGGCCGAGCGGGTCGTCGCCACCGGGGCCAGAGGCGTGATCATCGACATCACCGCGGTGGAGATCGTCGACTCCTTCATCGGCCGCATGCTGGCCACCATCGCCACCATGTGCCGCATGCTGGACGCCCAGACCGTGGTCGTCGGCATGCGTCCCGCGGTGGCGATCACCCTGGTCGAGCTGGGCCTGTCGCTGGGCGGTGTGCGTACGGCCCTCAACCTGGAGAAGGGAGTGGCGCTCCTCGACCACGTCAGGGGCGCCGCCACGTGACCGAGACGATGACGATCGCGGGCAGCGCGGACGTCGTGATGGTGCGGCAGATCGTGCGGACCCTCGCGATCGAGGCCGGATTGTCCCTCGTCGACCAGACCAAGATCGTCACGGCGGCCAGTGAGCTGGCCCGCAACGCGCTCGTCTACGCCGGCGGCGGCGACGTGCGCATCGACCTCGTCGAGAACGGCAGGAAACGCGGCCTGAAGCTGATCTTCAGCGACGAGGGCCCCGGCATCCCCGACCTGGACAAGGCGCTCACCGACGGGTTCACCACCGGCGGCGGGATGGGCCTCGGCCTCGGCGGCTCGCGCCGGCTGGTCGACGAGTTCGACCTGATCTCCGCTCCCGGGAAGGGCACGACCGTGACGGTGACCAAATGGGCCAGGTGACCCCGGCCTGGGTGCGCGCCGAGGACCCCAGTGCCGTCGGCGCCGTCCGGCGGCGGGCGGTCGAGCTGGCCGAGGCGGCCGGCTTCGGCACCACCCGCACCGGGCAGATCGCCGTGGCCGTCAGCGAGGCCGTGTCCAACCTGGTCAAGCACGCCGTGGAGGGCGTCGTCCTGGTCCGCCCGCACCCCGAGGACCCGGCCGGCGTGGAGCTCGTCGCGGTGGACAAGGGCCCCGGCATGGCCGACGTGGCCCGCGCCCTGCGCGACGGCTACTCCACCTCCGGCACGCTCGGCATCGGGATGGGCGCGATCGCCCGCATCGCCACCGGGTACGACGTTCACTCGGTGCCCGGTATGGGCACTGTGCTTGTCATGCATTTCACCGCTGAGGGCACGCCCGGCCCGCCGCTGCGCGCCAGCGGCCTCACCCGGCCGATCGGCGAGGAGGTGAGCTGCGGGGACGGCTTCGCCATCGCCGAGAACGGCGAGACGACGACGGTGCTGCTGTGCGACGGGCTGGGTCACGGCCACATCGCCGCCGTCGTCGCGCATACCGCCGTCGAGCTGTTCCAGCAGGTCCACGACCAGGAGCCGGTGTCGATCCTGGAACACCTGCACCGCGGGCTCGGCGGGACCCGCGGCGGCGCCGTCGCGGTGGCCAGGGTCGGGCCGGACACCGTCACCTACGCCGGGCTCGGCAACGTCTCCGGCTGGGTCGCCGACGCGGCCGGCCGGCAGGGCATGATCTCGTTGCCCGGCATCGCCGGCCACCAGGGACGCACCCTTCGCCAGTACGAGTACCGGATCCCTCCGTACGCCACCGTCGTCATGCACTCCGACGGCCTGACCGACCGATGGGACCCCGGGAACGTGCCGGGGCTGTTCGCGCGCACCCCCGCGGTCATCGCCGCGGGCCTGCTGCGCGAGGCCGGCACCAGGCGTGACGACGCCTGCGTGGTGACGGTGAGGCCCGGCGATGGCGGGAGCTGAGCTCATCAGGGTCAGGCTCGACATCGACCAGGACGTCTTCGTCCTGCGCCGCGTCGGCCGGGCCGCCGCCGAGCTGGTCGGGTTGGAGTCGCAGGACCAGATCAGGGTTGCCACCGCCCTCAGCGAGGTGGGCAGGGAGGCGTTCGGCAAGGGCGCCGCCGCCGTGATCACGCTCGGCCGGGACGTGCTCCTGATCACCATCCGGCACACCCGGCCGTCCGGCTTGGACCGCTCCGAAGGCGTGACGCTGGCAGGCCGGCTCGTCGACGACATCACCCTCGGCGACGGCCACATCACGATCACCAAGCGGCTCCGGCCGCGCGTGGCCGCCGTCCCGCTGGAGGCCATCCGCGCCGACCTCGCCAAGCTGGCCCCGATCAGCGCGCTGGAGGAGCTGAGCGAGCAGAACAGGGAGCTCGCCGAGACCCTGGAGGACGTGCTGCGGCTCAACTCCGAGCTGCAGGAGACCAACACCGGCGTGCTGGCCATGTACAACCAGCTCTCGGCCGAGCTGGAGGAGACCAACAGGGGAGTCGTCGCCCTGTACGCCGAGCTGGACGAGAAGTCCGCCCAGCTCCGCGAGACGATCGAGGCGCGCAACCGCTTCTGGGCCACCGTCAGCCACGAGCTGCGCACCCCGCTGAACTCCGTCATCGGCCTGGTCCGGCTCCTGACCGGCCCGGGCGGCGAGCCGCTGACCCAGGAGCAGACCCACCAGATCGGGCTGATCGGCGACTCGGCGAAGACGCTGCTCGAACTCGTCAGCGAGCTGCTCGACATGGCCAAGGCCGAGTCCGGCCGCCTGGACCCGCAGCCCACGCTGGTCAACCTGGCCCGGATGGCCGGGCAGCTGCACGTCACGATGCGCCCGACCAGCGAGCGCCTCGGCGTGACGCTGAGTCACGAGATCGCGCCGGAGGCCACCGAGCTGTACGCCGACGAGAGCATGCTCATCAGAATTCTGCGTAATTTGCTCTCGAACGCGCTCAAATTCACGCAAAGCGGGCAGGTAGTGCTGGCCGCGCATGCCGACGAAGCCAAGAGCGAGATCGTCATCACGGTCACGGACACCGGCATCGGCATCTCGGAGGAACACTTGAGGCGCGTGTTCGAGGACTTCTACCAGGTTCCCGGCTCGCTGCAGGTCAGGGCGAAGGGCACCGGCCTCGGCCTGCCTTACGCGCGCAGGCTCGCCGAGGCGCTCGGCGGCACGCTGGAACTCACCAGCACCCAGGGCGAGGGCACCGCCGCCACCCTGCGGCTGCCGCACCAGAGCGGCACGCCCGAGGTGGAACGCGTACTGATCGCCGACGACGACGAGGTGTTCCGCGCCAGCGCCCGCCGCATGCTCTACGGCTTCACCGTCCACGTGGACGAGGCCGCCGACGGCGCCGCCGCGCTCGACGTGATGGCCGCCTCCCCACCCGACGTGATCCTGGTCGACCTGCTCATGCCCCGCGTCGACGGCCACGTGCTGCTGCACCAGATGGCCGAGGACGAGCGGCTGAGCGACATCCCGGTCGTCATCGTGACCATCGCTCCGCAACACGCCCCGGGCAACCGGCCGGTACTGTCCAAGCACGGGCTGCGCAGGGAACAACTCCTGCAGGCGATCCGCAGTGCCCGCCAGGGCGAGAACGGCGGTGCTGGAGAGGACCAGAATGTCTGAGTCCGCACGTGTGCTGGTGGTGGACGACACCCCCACCAAGCGCTACATCCTGTCGAGCTGGCTGCGCCGGTCGGGGCACCAGGTGCTGGAGGCGAGCGGTGGTGAGGAGGCCCTCGGCATGCTCGTCGGCGGCCAGATCGACCTGGTCGTCCTCGACGTCCGCCTGCCCGACATCGGCGGCTACGAGGTCTGCGAGCTGATCAAGGCCAATCCGGCCACCGCCTCCATCCCCGTCATCCAGGTGTCGGCCAACGCGATCACCCCCGCCGACCGCACCGAGGGGCTGGAACGCGGCGCCGACGCCTACCTGAGCGAGCCCATCGAGCCCACCGAGTTCGCCGCCACCGTCGAGGCCATGCTGCGCTACTACCGGGCGCGCTGGCGGGCCGAGCTGATGGCCGAGCGCCTGGCCAAGCTCGCCGAGGTGACGCTGCGGATGAACGAGGCCGAGACGTTCGACGAGCTGCTGACCGTGGCCGTCGAGGGCACGGCCGAGCTGCTCGGCCGCTACTGCGGCACGCTCGCCATGCTGCCCGACGGGCGGGTGCGGCGCTTCCGCGCCCGGCCGGGCGAGCCCGCCGGCGCCCAGCCCGCCGCCCCCGACGTGCTGGACCGCCTGTCGGAGCTGGCACTGAAGGACGCGGCCAGGGCACGGGTGTTCACCCTGGCCACCAGCGAGTGGCAGGGCCTGCTGCCCGACGTGCGCGCCGAGGACTCCACCACCGGCGTGCTCTGCCGTACCAAGAACTCCCCGTCGCCGGTCTACCTGGGGGTCGAGGCCGTCGTGCCGCTCGACGCCGACGAGGTGAACCTGCTGCGCCAGCTCGGCCAGGAGCTGGCGCTGGCGCTGGGCGCGCTGCGCGCCTACACCGAGGAGCACGACATCGCGCTGACCCTGCAGCGCAGCCTGCTGCCCAGCCGCATCCCCGAGGTGCCGGGCCTTCAGGTCGCGCTGCGCTACCAGCCCGCCGTGGACAACGTCGAGGTCGGCGGCGACTTCTACGAGGTGCTGCCGGTCGACGGACGCGTCCTGGTCGCGGTCGGCGACGTGGAGGGCCACTCCCTGCACGCCGCGACCGTCATGGCCGAGGTGCGCCACGCCCTGCGCGCCTCGCTCATCGCCCAGGTGGACCTGAGCGCGTCGCTCGA
The DNA here is from genome assembly GCF_044547985.1 of Nonomuraea sp. NPDC052265. Classification (NCBI taxonomy): domain Bacteria; kingdom Bacillati; phylum Actinomycetota; class Actinomycetes; order Streptosporangiales; family Streptosporangiaceae; genus Nonomuraea; species Nonomuraea sp. NPDC052265. The sequence goes on along the minus strand of NZ_JBIUBJ010000004.1, from coordinate 651,837 downwards.
CCTGCTCAACCAGATGATGCGGCGCTACCACCGCGGCCTGACCGCGACCGTGTGCCTGATGCTCATCGACCCGGCCACCGGCGAGATCGAGCTGGCCAACGCCGGGCACATGCCGCCGCTGTTCGCCGGGCCCGGCAGCTCGTACCACACGCTGGGCAACCTGCTGCTCGGGGCGGTGCCCGAGCGGTACCAGGTGGACCGGCTGAAGCTGCCGCCCGGCGGCACGATGATGCTGTTCACCGACGGGCTGCTGGAGGACCGGCACGTCCTGCTCGACGACAGCATGGAGAAGGCCAGGCAGCTCGCCGAGACCGTCGAGGACGACCTTGAGGACTTCGCCGAACGCATGCTGGCGGCGTTCGGGGCGCGCGAGGACGACGTGGCACTGGTCGTCGTCCGCCGCACCCTCGACGCCGACTCCACGGGCGCCTAGCGACGCCTAGGACGCCCGGCGACGCCTTTGACGGTGCTCAGCGACGCCTGACGGCACTCCGCGACGTCTGACGGCACTCTGGCTCCTCTGTACGCCTGGCGGTGCTTTGCGGCGTCTGGTGGCGCTCAGGGACGTCTGGCGGCCCTGGCGGGGCCCCGGGGGTCACGTCAGCGGGTGTAGCGGTGCTTGGCTCCGGGCGGGAAGTACTCGGCGTCCCCGGCCTCGCGCAACCGGATGAACGGCATCTGCTGCGCCACCGGCACGTAGTTCGCGAACTCGCTGTTCAGCCGCAGGAGCTGGGCCAGGATCGACGCGCCCACCGCCCGGGCGACCTCGTCGGACGGCTTCTCGCCGGGCATCAGCTCCACCGTGACCGTCAGGTGCCGGTCGTGGTCGGCGTCCTCCGCCGCCTCCATCACGAACTTGCCCGTCACCGCCCCGCTGACCTCGGGCTGCTCCAGCCCCACCGCGATGTTCTCGGGGTAGACGTTCGCGCCGTAGTAGGACAGCGTGAAGTGGCTGCGGCCGAACACGTAGACGAACGGGTGACGCGGGCCCGAGGCGGTGGCCCGGAAACCGTGCCGCTCGGCGAACCCCAGCATGCGCTCGTACGGGATCACCCCGCCCTCGTCCGCGATGTGGTACCGGATCAGGGGGACACCGTTGTCGCCGGAGAACAGCAACGTGCCCTCGTGCTCCTCGAAGAAGCGCACCCGCGGGTCGTACTGCACCAGGGTCGGCAGGCGGGACTCCCCGAACAGCTCCCTCGCCGTGTCCGGACGTCCGGCCAGGAAACGGCGCAACTCGACCGAGAGCGGCGTCTCGTTGCCGAGCACCCCGGCGTCGGCGGTGCCGTACAGGGAGGCGATCCCGCGCACGGGGTCGGCGATCCCGGCCCGCTCGGCCACCAGCGTGCGCCACTCCTCGCTGAACACCTCGCCCGCCGTGACCAGCTTGACGTTCCAGTCGGCCCAGGGGAGCGGCTCGGTGTCGATGACGTTCTTCAGGAACGGCGGATAGCCCAGCAGGACCACCTGGTCGAAGTGCGGCGCCAGCTCCGGCAGCACCCGGGCGATCTCCCCGCGGTCGGTGCCCGGCGCGACGACGGTGATCGGGTAGCCGCGTTCGGCCAGGTGACGGCAGCACTCGATGGTGAACAGGCCGCCCACCCAGGTGCCGAGTGCGAAGCAGACCACGGCCAGCGTACGGCGTTCGCGGGCGCCGAAGGAGTCCCGGAAGACCTCCTCGAAGCGGGCGGCGATCACCCGCTCGTCCGCCACCGTACGCGGCCAGAACGACGGCGTCCCCGTCGAACCGGACGACACGGCGATCATGTCCCCGATCACGCCGTCCCGGCAGAGGTCGGGGAGCGGGTGACGGCGGATGTAGGTGTCCTTGGACGTCATCGGCAGCCGGCTGAAATGCTCCGGACCGGTCACGCTCGCGGGCTCGACCCCGTGCTCGGCCAGGAACGAGCGGTAGGCGGGGACGGTGGCGGCCACCTGATGGAAAAGCTCAAGAGGATCCATGGGGTACGCGCGGCCAACCGCCCAGGACCTCGGCCCCGGACCGCCCTCCACGCTCTCCTCCCTCCAAAGATTGATCGTCTCCACCCCCATGGTGACACCCCCCTCCCGACCCGCCACCCCTCCAAGCACTCCGCTCCCGCGAGCCCGCCGTGCTCAGGGCCCCCGTCGTCCTCCCGACCAGCGTCGTTCCTCGGTGCTCACTGAGCTCGCTGTGCTCTTGGCGTCGTCGGCTTCCGCAACGGTGGTGGGGCTGGGGCTATTCGCCGGGGCGGACGAGGCCGGTTTCGTAGGCGAAGACGATGGCCTGGGCGCGGTCGCGCAGCCCGAGTTTCGTCAGCACCCGCCCCACATGCGTCTTGACCGTCTGCTCGGCCACGAACAGCTTCTGGGCGATCTCCTGGTTGGACATGGCCTGGGCGACCAGGCTGAGCACCTCCGTCTCGCGTTCGGTCAGCTCCTCCGGCCGCCGGCCCGACGGCGGACGGGGACCGCCCAGCCGGGCGAACTCGTGGATCAGCCGCTTGGTGATGGCCGGCGCGATGAGCGCGTCGCCGGCGGCGACCACGCGGACGGCCTCCGCGAGCTGGGCCGCCGAGGCGTCCTTGAGGAGGAATCCGCTGGCCCCCGCCCGCAGCGCCTCGTAGACGTAGTCGTCGAGGTCGAACGTGGTCAGGATGAGCACCTTCGACGCGGGGCACGCCGCCAGCACCTCCCGGGTCGCCTCCAGCCCGTTCATGACCGGCATGCGCACGTCCATCAGCACCACGTCGGGGCTCAGCGCGACGGCCCGCGTCACCGCCTCGCGGCCGTCGGCCGCCTCGCCCACGACCTCGATGTCCGGCTGCCCGCTCAGGAACACGGTGAACCCCGTGCGGACCATTCCCTGGTCGTCGGCGATCAGCACGCGGATCACGTGGCGCCCTCCCTCTCCTCGATCAGTGACGCGATCGGCGGCTCGACGGGCAACGCGGCGCTCACCTGGTAGCCGCCGCCCCGCGCGGGCCCGGCGTCGAGCGTGCCGCCGAGCAGCGCCGCGCGTTCCCGCATGCCCACCAGCCCCTGTCCGGCGCCGGGCGCCGCGGCGAGGGAAAGGCCGGGGCCGTTGGCGACGCGCAGGCGCAGCGTGCCGTCGTCACGGGTGATCTCCACGGTGACGCTCGACCCCGGCGCGTGCCGCATGGCGTTGCTGAGCGACTCCTGCACGATCCGGTACGCCGACAACCCCACCGCCTGCGGCAGCCGGCCGATCGGCTGCCGCGGCCCGACCACCACGGTCAGCCCCGCGTTGCGGGCGTTGGCAACCAGCTCCTCCAGCCGGTCGAGGCCGGGCTGCGGCGCGGTGTCGGTGCGGCCGTCGGGGTCGCGCAGCACGCCGAGGACCTGGCGCAGCTCGGTGATGGCCTCAAGGGACAGCACGCGGATCTCGGCCAGCCCGGCCTCCAGCTGCGACGAGTCGCCCGCCGCCCTCATCGGCACCGCCTCCGCCTGGATGGCGATCACCGACATGTGGTGGGCCACCACGTCGTGCAGCTCGCGGGCGATGCGGGCGCGCTCCTCCAGCACCGCCTGCGCGCCCTCGGCCTGCCGGGTGCGCCGTTCCTCCTCGATGAGCTTGGCCGTGGCGCTGCGCCGGGCGCGGACGTTGTAGCCGAACAGCAGGACGATCCCGGCCACGCCCGCCATCACCGGCATCGAGTCGGCGTCGACGGCCAGGCACAACAGGACCGTGAGGATCCCGGCCCCCAGCGTGATCCGCCGCTCGCAGCGCACGCCCACGGAATAGAGCGCCAGCAGGTACGCCGCCCCCACCGCGATCGGGTAGGGGGCGTAACCCTCGTCCCGCCCGATCGTGAGCTGGGCGCAGACGGCGACGGGGGTCAGGACGGCCGCCACCCGCCAGGCCGCCAGCGGCCACCGGTTGCGCAAGGCCACGGGCAGGCCGGCGGCCAGGGCCGTGAGCACGACGACGCCGCCCCAGAGCGGCAGGGGATCGCCAGGCGTGGCGGCGGCCTGCTCGTTCCAGTCCATGGCCGTGGACAGCGTCACGCCGAACAGCTCCACGGCCAGCAGGAGCTCGGCCACCTGCAGCAGGCTGTACGTCTTGACCGGGACCACCGGCGCCAGCCACCGCGGCACCGGCATCCGCAGCCATCGGGAACGGGGCCGGGGCGGCGGATCGGCGCTGCCCGTGAGCAGCGCGAGCGTGAACGGCCGCGGCACGGCCAGCGAAGCCCGGCCCAGCGCGACCGCGAACCGCACGGCCGCCCCTCCGAACCGATCCTCCGGCTCAGCGGGCCGGCCGCCGGGGACCGGGGACGTGCCGGCGCGCGCGTCGCCCCGGGGGGCGGGGGGCGCGGAGCTGCGGTCACGGTGATTCACCTGGTCAAGAATACGGAAAGCCGGGTGGCCCGGCGTCAGACCCAGGTCTGATCGCGGCGTCACTCTCAGGTATCGCTTACATCATTACGATCGCCGTGAGCGAACATCGGCAAGGTTGGGAACAATGCTGCGCTCCAATGAATTGAGTCGGTATAACTCAACCCTTTGGAGTTCGCATGAGTGAGAGCTTGATCCTCCCGGTGCTGCCGCTTGACGACGAGGTCGTCCTGCCGGGCATGGTGGTTCCGCTGGACCTGTCCGACTCCGAGGTGCGTGCTGCGATCGACGCGGCCCGCGCGTCCGGTGGTAACAAGCCGCGGGTCCTCCTCGTTCCCCGGATCGACGGCCGTTACGGCGCCGTCGGCGTCCAGGCCGTGGTCGAGCAGGTCGGGAGGCTGCCGGGCGGTGAGCCCGCCGCCGTGGTCCGCGGCGTCGACCGCGTCCGCGTGGGCACCGGCACCACCGGCCCCGGCGCCGCACTCTGGGTCGAGGCCGACACGGTCGACACGGTTCCGGCCGGCGAGGGCGCCCAGGAGCTGGCCAAGGAGTACAAGGCCCTGGCCACCACCATCCTGCAGAAGCGCGGCGCCTGGCAGGTCGTCGACCAGGTCAACCAGATCGACGACCCCTCCGTGCTGGCCGACAGCTCCGGCTACACCCCCTGGCTGACCACCGCCCAGAAGGTCGAGCTGCTGGAGGCCGCCGACCCGGCCGACCGCCTCGCCAGGCTGATCGAGTGGTCCCGCGAGCACCTCGCCGAGCTCGACGTCGCCGAGACGATCCGCAAGGACGTCCAGGAGGGCATGGAGAAGCAGCAGCGCGAGTTCCTGCTGCGCCAGCAGCTCGCCGCCGTCCGCAAGGAGCTGAAGGAGCTCAACGGCGACACGGCCGAGAGCGAGGAGGAGGACTACCGGGCCCGCGTCGAGGCCGCCGACCTGCCGGAGAAGGTGCGCGAGGCCGCGCTCAAGGAGGTCGACAAGCTGGAGCGGACCTCCGACCAGTCCCCGGAGGGCGGCTGGATCCGCACCTGGCTCGACACGGTGCTCGACATCCCGTGGAACGAGCGTACCGAGGACAACTACGACATCGCGGGCGCGCGGGCCGTGCTCGACGCCGACCACACGGGCCTCGACGACGTCAAGGACCGCATCATCGAGCACCTGGCCGTGCGCAAGCGCCGCCAGGACAAGGGCGTCGGCGTGGTGGGCGGCCGGCGCAGCGGCGCCGTCCTGGCCCTCGCCGGTCCTCCCGGGGTCGGCAAGACGTCCCTGGGCGAGTCGGTGGCCCGCGCCATGGGCCGCAAGTTCGTCCGGGTCGCGCTCGGCGGCGTACGCGACGAGGCCGAGATCCGCGGACACCGGCGCACCTACGTCGGCGCCCTGCCGGGACGCGTCGTCCGGGCCATCCGCGAGGCCGGCTCGATGAACCCGGTCGTCCTGCTCGACGAGGTCGACAAGGTCGGCGCCGACTACCGCGGCGACCCCACGGCGGCGCTGCTGGAGGTCCTCGACCCGGCCCAGAACCACACCTTCCGCGACCACTACCTCGAGGTCGAGCTCGACCTGTCCGACGTGCTGTTCCTGGCCACGGCCAACGTGCTGGAGGCCATCCCCGGCCCGCTCCTCGACCGCATGGAGGTCGTCACCCTCGACGGCTACACCGAGGACGAGAAGGTCTCGATCGCCCGCGACCACCTGCTGCCCCGGCAGCTGGAGCTGGCCGGGCTGACCCCCGAGGAGGTCAAGGTCGAGGACGCCGCGCTGCGGAGGCTGGCCGGCGAGTACACCCGCGAGGCCGGGGTGCGCTCGCTGGAGCGGGCGGTCGCCAGGATCCTGCGCAAGGTGGCGGCCAAGGACGAGCTGCCCGTCACGGTCGGCGCGGACGACCTGGTCGGCTACATCGGCCGGCCGCGGTTCGTGCCGGAGTCGTCGCTGCCCGAGTCCACCCAGCGCACCTCGGTGCCGGGCGTGGCCACGGGCCTGGCGGTGACCGGGGCCGGCGGTGACGTCCTCTACGTGGAGGCGTCGCTGGCCGACCCGGAGACCGGCGAGACCGGCCTGACCCTGACCGGCCAGCTCGGCGACGTGATGAAGGAGTCGGCCCGGATCGCGCTGTCCTACCTGCGCTCGCACGGCGCGGAGCTGGAGCTGCCGGTCACCGCGCTGAAGGACCGGTCGGTCCACGTGCACTTCCCCGCGGGCGCCGTCCCCAAGGACGGTCCCTCGGCGGGCGTGACGCTGACGACCGCGCTGGCCTCGCTCCTGTCGGGCCGCCAGGTCCGCTCCGACGTGGCCATGACCGGCGAGATCTCGCTGACCGGGCGGGTCCTGCCGATCGGCGGCGTCAAGCAGAAGCTGCTGGCCGCCCACCGGGCGGGCATCACCACGGTGCTCATCCCGGCGCGCAACGAGCCCGACCTGGACGACGTGCCCGAGGAGGTCCGCAACGAGCTGACCATCCACGCGGTCAGCGACGTGCGCGAGGTCCTCGACATCGCGCTCACCCCGGCCGAGGTCGCCACCGAGGTCGCCACCGAGGTCGCGGCCTGACCCGGCCCGGCCCGCTCCCTCGACACCGCCCCGCCGCACCCGGCCCTCCGGATGCGGCGGGGCGGCTCCATGCACGGGCGCGGGTCCGGAAAAGCGGGCGCGAGTCCGGACAAGTAAACGTGGGTCCCGAAAGGGGCCGGGCGCGGGTCCGGAGAGCGGGTCTCAGGTCGTGACCAGCAGTGTCTCCAGTTCCTCCAGCAGCGCCACGACCCGGGCGGCCCGCTCGGGGTCGTCGCCCACCGCCGCGCGCACGGCCTCCTCCACCGGCCTGACCGCCCGGCGGTGGACCGCGTTCAGCGCCACCTCCGTCACCGTGACCTGGGTACGCCGCCCGTCGCCGGGGTCGGGCGCGGTCCGGAGGAGGCCCCGCTCGCGCATCCTGGCCACCGAGGCCGACACGTGACTCTGGACGAAACCCGTCCTGGCCTGGATCTCCCCGACGGTGCCGCCAGGGTGGCGCAGCACGTCCTCGAAGACGGCCTCCTCGCCGGGGGTGAGGGGCGGCCCCTTGGTCTCGCCCGCCGCCGTCTTCGACAGCTCCACCAGCCGCCGTCCGAGTCTTCGCATCCGCGCCACGTTCATGGTCGCCGATCATATCGCTGGAGATGTATCGTCAGCGATATGAATGGAGTGGCGAGGACGGCGGTGGGCGCGGCGCGGTTACGGGCGCGCGAGAGCGAACGGCCCGACCGGCTGTTCGACGACCCGTACGCGGGCGCCTTCGTGGCGGCGGCCGACGCCGGGCAGGCGGATGCGGGGCGGGGGAGCGGGGCGGGCGATCTCTTCAGTGACCACCTGGTGTTCAGGACCAGGTTCTTCGACGACTACCTGAGCGGGTCCGGCTGTGACCAGGTGGTGCTGCCGGCCGCCGGGCTCGACAGCCGCGCCTTCCGGCTCGACTGGCCGGCGGGCACCCGGCTGTTCGAGCTCGACCTGCCCGAACTGCTGGCGTTCAAGGACGGCGTGCTGCGGGAGCTGGACACGACCGCGCGGTGCGAGCGCGTCCCGGTGCCGGTGGACCTGCGCGAGGACTGGCCGGGCAGCCTGCGCGCGGCCGGGTTCGACCCGGCGCGGCCGACGGCCTGGCTGGCCGAGGGCCTGCTGATCTACCTGAGCCCGGCCGAGGCGGGACGCCTGCTCGACGGCATCGGCGCGCTGTCGGCGGCGGGCAGCAGGCTCGCCTTCGAGTACGCCCCCGGCGCGGCGGCCGCGCTGGCCGAGCGGGTGACCGCGATGCCCGAGCTGCGCCGCATCGCCACGCTGTGGAAGGGCGGCCCTGGCGAGGACGCCGTCGCCCGGCTGGAGGCCGACGGCTGGCGGGCGCGCACGGTCGACGCGTCCACCCTGGCCACCCGATACGGCCGCCGCGCCCCGAGCGGCGGCTTCCTCACCGCCGTCCGCAGTGACGCAGATCACCGCAATTCCCCGGAATAGGAGTATGTAAAGGCGGCGTTAGCACCGGCGTGAACGAGGCATACGCGAACGACCACCGCGCCCACCGGGACGCCATGTGTTGTCGCATGCGTATGGGGCGAATGCCGGCCCGCTAGAGACCAGATCCCGCCCGTTCTCCTCGAAGGTCACCATGATCCACACCCCTTGCTTCGTGCTGCGCAGGCTGAGCCACCTGCCGTTCCCTCCGGGCAGCCACTAGATCCCACCGTTTCGACGGTGATGTTCGTGTCAGGAAGCGGCCCGCCACCGGCCGCTCTCAGTCGTGGGGAAATTTCGTGATCCAGGCTTCCGGCCTGCGCAAGCAGTACGGCCAGACCGTCGCGCTCGACGGCGTCGACCTGCATGTGCGCGAGGGCGAGATCTACGGCGTGCTCGGTCAGAGCGGCGCCGGCAAGAGCACGCTGCTGCGCTGCGTCAATCTGCTCGAACGCCCCACCGAGGGCACGGTCACCGTCGCCGGGCAGGACCTGACCGCCCTGCCCGGCCGCGAGCTCAACCGCGCCAGGCAGCGCATCGGCATGATCCACCAGCACTTCGCGCTGCTGTCCTCGCGCACGGTGGCCGGCAACGTCGCCTTCCCGCTGGAGGTCATGGGCGTGCCCAGGGCCGAACGGCAGCGGCGCGTGGCCGAGCTGCTCGAACTCGTCGGCCTCCAGGGGCGCGGCGGCGACCGCCCCCACCAGCTCTCCGGCGGCCAGAAGCAGCGCGTCGGCATCGCCAGGGCGCTGGCGGGCAACCCGTCGGTGCTGCTGTCGGACGAGGCCACCTCCGCGCTCGACCCGGCCACCACGCAGTCGATCCTCGCCCTGCTCAAGCGGCTCAACGCCGAGCTGGGCCTGACGATCCTGCTCATCACCCACGAGATGAACGTCGTCAAGAGTGTCTGCGACTCGGTCGCCATCATGTCCGGCGGCCGCGTCGAGGAGTCGGGCGCGATCGCCGACCTCATCAGGACCCCCGGATCCCGCCTGACCAGGGAGATCTTCCCGCTGCCCGAGCCCGCCCCGGCCGGCGCGGTCACGCTCACCTTCACCGGCGACCCGGGCCGGCCGCTGGTCTCGGAGATGGTGCGCAGGTTCGACGTGGACGTCAACATCCTCGGCGGCTCGATCGAGGACCTGGCCGGCGGCTCGGTCGGACGCCTGCGCGTGTCGCTGACCGGCGCGGAGTCGTCCTCGGCGCTGTCGTTCCTGCGGGAGTCCGGGTTGCTCGTCGAAGTCGCGGGGGAGGCCGCATGACCTGGGAAGAGATCGTGCCGCTGCTGTGGCCGGCCACGTGGGAGACCGCCCAGATGGTGGGGTGGGCCACGCTGTTCACCGTGCTGTTCGGGCTGCCGCTCGGCGTGGCGCTCGTGGCCTTCGACCGGGACGGGCTGCGCCCGCTGCCCGCGCTGAAGTCCGCGCTGGGGATCGTCGTCAACATCGGGCGGTCGCTGCCGTTCATCGTGCTGATGATCGCCATCATCCCGTTCACCCGGTTCGTCATCGGGACCACGATCGGCACCGCGGCCGTGGTGGTGCCGCTGACCGTGGGGGCCGTGCCGTTCTTCGCCCGTCTGGTCGAGACGGCGTTGCGCGAGGTCGGCACCGACGTCGTCCAGGCCGCGCAGGCCATGGGCGCGAGCCGGACGGCCGTCGTGCGCAAGGTCCTGCTGCCCGAGGCGCTGCCGGGCCTGGTGTCGGGGCTGACCGTCACGATCGTCGCGCTCATCGGGTACTCGGCCATGGCCGGCACCGTCGGCGGCGGCGGGCTCGGCGACCTGGCCGTGCGCTACGGCTACCAGCGGTTCGAGACGCTCGTGATGATCGTGACCGTCGTCCTGCTCATCGTCATCGTGCAAATTCTGCAGAGTCTGGGCGACTGGGTCGCTCGGCGCATTTCGCATAAGTAAGGAAAAATCATGAAGATTCGTTCGATATTGGGTGCTGCCGCGCTGTCCCTGTTGCTCGCCGCATGCGGGACGTCGCAGTCCGCGACCTCCACCCCCGCGGTCGAGTCGGCCGACACGGTGCTGAAGGTCGGCGCGAGCCCCGTCCCGCACGGCGAGATCCTGAAGTTCGTCAAGGACAACCTGGCCCCGGCCGCCGGGCTGAAGCTGGAGATCGTCGAGTTCACCGACTACGTGCAGCCGAACGTGCAGCTCGACGAGGGCCAGCTGAACGCCAACTTCTTCCAGCACAAGCCGTACCTGGACGACTTCAACGCCTCCAAGGGCACCAAGCTGAGCTTCGTCACCCCGGTCCACCTGGAGCCGCTCGGCCTGTACTCCAAGAAGATCACCTCGCTGTCCGCGCTGGCCGACGGCGCCACGGTGGCCGTCCCCAACGACGCCACGAACCTCGGCCGCTCGCTCAAGCTGCTCGCCGACAACGGCCTGGCCAAGCTCAAGGACGGCGCGGGCACCGCGGCCACCGAGCGCGACGTCACGGACAACCCCAAGAAGCTGCAGTTCAAGCCCCTTGAGGCGGCCCAGCTCCCGCGCTCGCTGGACGACGTGGACGCCGCGGTGATCAACGGCAACTACGCCATCGAGGCCGGGCTCAAGCCGGCGAGCCAGGCGCTGGTGCTGGAGAAGACCGAGGGCAACCCGTACGTCAACGGGCTGGTCGTCCAGGCCGGCCACGAGAAGGACGCGAACATCGTCACCCTCGGCAAGCTGCTCCAGGACCAGAAGGTCAAGGACTTCATCAAGCAGAAGTACGAGGGCTCGGTGATCCCCGCCGAGTGACGTACACCCCGCTGGTGACGGCCTGAAGCGGTACCGAAGCCGCGGCGCCTCCAGGGGAGGGGCCGCGGCTTCGGCGCGATCTAGCGCCGCCGCCGGGCGACAGAATACTGTTCTAAAATGTACCCGGGAGCCATCGCAGCCGTCACCCCCGACAAGCCCGCTGTGATCATGGCGGGCTCCGGGCAGGTCCTCACCTACCGCGAGCTCGAAGAGGAGTCCAACCGCCTGGCCCACGCCTTCCGCGAGGCCGGGCTCAAGCCCGGCGACCACGTCGCCTTCATGCTCGCCAACCACCCGCTCTTCCTGGCCATCGCCTGGGCCGCGCACCGCGCCGGCCTGTACTACACGCCGATCAGCTCCCGCCTGCAGACCGACGAACTCGCCTACATCGTGGACAACTGCGGCGCCCGGGTCTTCATCTCCGGCGCGAACCTGGCCGAGGTGGCCACCTCGATCACCGCCGCCACGCCGCGGGTGGAGCTGCGGCTCATGCTCGACGGCGTCGCCGAGGGCTTCGTCTCCTACGAGGAGACCGTGGCCGGCTGCCCGGTCACCCCGATCGCCGACGAGTGTCAGGGCGCCGACATGCTCTACTCCTCCGGCACGACCGGCCGGCCGAAGGGCGTCAAGGTGGCCGCCTCGCTGGCCCCGCTGACCGAGTCGAACACGCTGGTCCGGCTCATCCAGGCGCTGTTCGCGCCGTCGGCGGACAGCGTCTACCTCTCGCCCGCGCCGCTGTACCACGCCGCGCCGCTGCGCTACTGCCTGTCCTTCCAGCGGCTCGGCGCCACGGTGGTGGTGATGGAACGCTTCGACCCCGAGGAGTACCTGCGGCTGGTCGAGCGGTACGGGGTGACGCACTCGCAGCTCGTGCCGACGATGTTCGTCAAGATGCTCAAGCTGCCCGAAGAGACCCGGAAGACGTACGACCTGTCGTCGCTGGTCTGTGCCATCCACGCCGCCGCGCCGTGTCCCGTACCGGTCAAGGAGCAGATGATCTCCTGGTGGGGCCCGGTGATCCACGAGTACTACGCGGGAACCGAGGGCAACGGCTTCCTCTACGTCGGCTCCCAGGACTGGCTGGAGCACAAGGGCACGGTCGGCCGTTCGCTGCTCGGCGTCGTGCACATCTGCGACGAGGAGGGCGAGGACCTGCCGCCGGGCGAGCACGGCACTGTCTACTTCGAGAACGGCGCCCGCTTCGAGTACCACGGCGACCCCGACAAGACCCGCTCGGCGCAGGACCCGAACGGCCGGGGCTGGACCACTCTCGGCGACATCGGCTACCTCGACGCCGACGGCTTCCTGTACCTCACGGACCGCCGCTCGTACATGATCATCTCCGGCGGGGTGAACATCTACCCGCAGGAGGCCGAGAACGTGCTGGCGGTCCATCCCAAGGTGGCCGACGTGGCCGTGTTCGGCGTACCGGACGAGGAGATGGGGGAGCAGGTCAAGGCCGTGGTCCAGCCGATGACGGCCGCGGAGGCGGGGCCGGCGCTGGAGGCGGAGCTGATCGCGTACTGCCGGGAGCACCTGGCCCACTACAAGTGCCCGAAGTCGGTCGACTTCCGCGACGAACTCCCCCGCCACCCGACCGGCAAACTCTACAAACGCCTACTGAGGGACGAATACTGGCCCACCCGCACCTGACCTTTCCCCGCCCTGGAGCGGTACGACGAACCCGGCATTCTGCATAAGCTGAGCAGCGCTGCTTAAGCCGTCCTTCACCCGCATGCAACCGGTCTGAAGATCTTTTTGCTGGTTTTGTGCGGACAAGACCGGCCCTTGAGCAGCGCAGATAAGGCGTGAGTGAGTCGTCTCACAGAGTTCCGATCAACGGCTTAACCAGCTCTTACGCCGTCCTTGGCACCCTTGAGCCATAGGGACTTGAGGGAGATGACAGATGAACGCGAACGAGCCTCGCGAGCAGGGCACCGGTGGGTGGAGCCAGTTCGGCGCCACCCCGCCGGCCGCCGGGGGCTTCCCCCGGCGGGACACGATCGTCATGGAGCAGCCGCCTCCTCCTCCGCCGTCCGCCCCCGTCAAGGCGCGGCTGAGCGCCGGGCAGAAGGCCGTGGCCGGGCTCGCGCTGGCCGCGATGGCCATCGGCGGCGGGGTCGTGGGCGCCGCCGTCGCGACCGCGTTCCAGCCCGAGCAGCAGCAGGTGGTCAGCGCGCCCAGCCCGGTGCTGCGGCCCGCCTCCAACCAGCTCTCCACCGCTGAGGTGGCCGAGCGGGTGCAGCCGTCGGTGGTCATGATCCAGGGGCAGACGGGCGAGGGGTCGGGCGTCGTGCTCTCCGAGGACGGCCTCATCCTCACCAACAACCACGTGGTGGTCGGCGCCTCGCAGGGCGGGGGGCAGATGACGGTCAAGTTCAGCGACGGCAAGACGGCCAAGGCCGGCGTCGTGGGCACCGACCCGGCCACCGACCTCGCGGTCATCAAGGCCGAGGGTGTCTCGGGGCTGACCAAGGCCACGCTCGGCGACAGCGACCAGCTCAAGGTCGGCGACGACGTGCTGGCCGTCGGCAGCCCGCTCGGCCTGGACGGATCGGTCACCAGAGGCATCATCAGCGCCCTGAACCGTACGCTCAACCTGGGCGGCGAGCAGCGTCAGCAGCTTCCGCCCGGCTTCGGCGGCGAGCAGCAGCAGAGCCCGGTGCAGGGCACCACCATCGGCGACGTCATCCAGACCGACGCCGCGATCAACCCCGGCAACTCCGGCGGCGCGCTGGTGAACGCGGCCGGCGCGCTCGTCGGCATCAACACCGCCATCGCCTCCGACGCGGCCGGCGGCGGCGTCGGCTTCGCGATCCCGGTCAACACCGCCAAGCAGGTCGCCGAGCAGCTCATCAAGAGCGGCAAGGTCAGTCACGCCTTCCTCGGCGTGAGCGTCACCGACGCCACCGGCGACGTGCCCGGCGCGCTTGTCCGTCAGGTGACCGCGAACAGCCCGGCGGACAAGGCCGGACTGAAGGAGGGCGACCTGATCACCAAGATTGGGGACACACCTGTTGACTCAGGCGATACCGTTGTTGGACAGGTCAGAGGTTTCAAACCGGGCCAACAGGTCAAGATCACATATATGAGGGACGGTCAGTCCGGCGAGCTCACCGTCACCCTCCAAGAGAAGAAGTAAACACAAGGACCCCCTCCCGGAGACGGGTGTGCCGTTGAGATCGCTGCGGACTCGGCGGCACACCCCCCCATCAGGCGAAACGGCGGCCCTCGTCACGGCGGTAGGCCCACGTGGCGGCGGCCGCCGCGATGACCGTCCAGACGCCCAGCATGACCAGCGCGATCCCGTCGGGCCGCACCCCCGAGATGGCCGCCCAGATCAGCTCGGCCGCACCCCTGGACGGCACGTACGGCGAGACCGCCTCCACGATGTCCGGCAGGATCTGCGGCGGCAGGATCAGCCCGCCCACGATCGCCACGGGGAAGAAGACGATCTGGGCCACCGCGAGCGCCGCCTTCGACGGCAGCGTCAGGCCGAGGAACAGCCCGATCAGCATGAACGGCACACCCCCGCCGACCAGCGCCGCCAGCCCCAGGAGCAGCCGCACCGGCGTGATGACCGCCTCCGTCAGCAGCGCCGCCACCACCAGCACGGGAACCACCGACAGCAGCATGAGGACCACCGTCGACAACATCCGCCCGGCCAGGCGCGGGAACGGCCCGGCGGGCAGTGTGCGCGTGTAGGGGTCCCACGGCTGCTCGCGATCCTGGGAGACCGAGGCGCTGAGCCCGATCACCGCCGAGGACATCGCGCCGAAGAACATCAGCGCCCCCGTCGCCGCCGTCGCCGCCGCCGGGTCGCCGCCCGCGAACGGCACCACGAACGCCAGCATCGAGATGGCCGGGAACATGGAGCTGGCCAGGATCCCGATGGGCACCCTGAACTGCTCGACGAGCTGCAGCCGGGTGTGGGCCACGATCAGGTTAGACATGCGCGTCCTCCTTGGAATCGGGCGAAGCCGAGGTCGAGGTGATGGTGAGGAAGGCCTCCTCCAGCGTGGTCGGCCTGACCTCCAGCCCCGAGAACGGCGTGCCGCTGCGCACCAGCTCGACCACCAGCCGGTCGGGATCGGTGGTCAGCAGGCTGATCCTGCCGTCCTGGCGTTCGGTGCTGAGCACGCCGGGCAGCTCGGGCAGGTCCTCGGCGTCGAGCGAGACGCGCCGCACCCCCACCATGTCGCGCACGGCCCGTACGGTGTCGTCGGCCAGCACGCGTCCCTGGCCGACGACGACCACACGCTGGGCCAGCGCCTCGATCTCCTCCAGGTAGTGGCTGGTCAGGACGACCGTGCCGCCCTCGGCGTGGAAGGCCTGGATGCCGTCCCAGAGCGTCCGCCTGGCCTCGACGTCGAGGCCGGTCGTCGGCTCGTCCAGGAACACCAGGCGCGGCCGGCCGACGAAGGCCAGCGCCACGGCCAGGCGCCGCTTCTGCCCGCCGGACAGCCCGCCCACCTGGCGCTTGGCCAGGTCGCTCAGGCCGAAGCGGTCGAGCAGCTCGTCCTTGCCGAGCGCGTCGGGGAAGTGGGCGCGCACGAAGTCGGTGATCTCGCCGACCCGCAGCGACTCCGGCAGGCCGGTCTCCTGCGGGGTCACGCCGATGCCGCGGCGCATCACCGGGTCCTGGGGCGAGCCGCCGAGCAGCTCGACCGTGCCGGAGGTCGGACGGCGCAGCCCGACGAACAGGTTGATCAGGGTGGACTTGCCCGCGCCGTTCGGGCCGAGCAGGCCGACCAGCTCTCCCGCCCGGATGTCGAGCGAGACGCGGTCGAGCGCGAGCACGTCCCCGTAGCGGCGGGTGACCTCCACCGTTCTGGCGAGGGCCGTCATGGGGTTCCTCCAGCGTTGTCGAGCAAGGCGCGGATCGCCTTGGTGTAGTCCTCGAAGGCCAGCCGTCCGCGCTGGGTGAGCGCCACGTACGTGACGGGGGTGCGGCCCTTGTGGGTCTTGGTGATGCGGACGTAACCGGCGTCCTCCAGCTTGGTCAGGTGCACCGAGAGGTTGCCGGCCGTCATCCCGAGCAGGTCCTTCAGCGAGGGGAACGCGATCTCGTCGCGCCCGCCGAGGGTGTTGAGCGTGGCGACCACCCGCAGCCTGGCCTGCGCGTGGATCACCGGGTCGAGCTCGGGGACGGCCCCGTCGGGGCTCACACCCGCCGCCGCAGCACGATGCCGGCCGCGATGTAGCCGCCGCCGGTCAGCACGGCCGTCAGCAGCGCGTGCCAGCCGGCGCCGAGCACGATGCCCACCCCGTTGACGACCGCCGTCCACACACCGATGAAGAACATCGGCCAGTACGTCCAGATCGCGCCGCCGGCCATGTAGAGCAGCGCGACGAGCATCATGAAGCCGCCGCCCCACAACAGGCCGCTCTCGGTGGCGGAGAGCTGGGGGCTCAGGCGGATGGCGATCACCGTCATGGAGACCAGGCCGGCCGCCCAGGCGTAGCCGTACATCATGCCCTTGGCCGAGGTCTCGCCGCGGACCTGCGCCCCCATCTTCACCATGCCGAAGACGGCGATCGCCCCGGCCAGCGACATGCCCGCGAACAGCACCGCCAGCGCCTGCGGGCGGGAGATCGGCGCGTAGGGGACGCCGTCGAGCCCGTAGTGCAGGAACAGCGCCGTGAAGCCGAGCAGCCAGGCCACGCCCCAGGGCACGTAGAGCAGCACGGGGTCGCCGTGCAGCCGCCTGACCGTGGCGGTGCGCTGCTGCTCGATCAGCCGCAGCGTCTCCTCCGGAGTGCGCGCCTGATCGTCGTCCACCATGCCAGCTCCTCTTATCCGCAAACAGGTTTGCATCATAAACCTGATGACGGCGCAAACTCTACAGCAGGACGAACGGAACGGCTACCGCCTGGTCAGGGCCTCGGACTCCCACAGGTCGCGGTAATAGCCGGGCACGGCCACCAGCTCGTCGTGCCGCCCGCGCTGGACGACGCGGCCCTCGTCGAGCACCACGACCTCGTCGACCGACTCCAGGCCCTTGAGCCGGTGGGTCACCAGCACGGTGGTGCGGTCGCGGATGACGTCCAGCAGGTCGGCCATCAGGCGGTCGGCGGTCTCCTCGTCGAGCGCCTCGGCGGGCTCGTCCAGCAGCAGGACGGGCGGGTCGTACAGCAGCGCCCTGGCCAGGGCCAGGCGCTGGAGCTGGCCGCCGGAGACGGTCCTGCCGTCCTCGCCGAGCTCGGCGTCCCAGCCGGTGCGCTCGACCCACGGGCCGAGCCTGGCCTCCCGTACGGCCGCCGCCAGGCGCTCGTCATCGGCGTCCGGCCCGGCCAGGCGCAGGTTGTCGCGCAGGGAGGTGCGGAAGATGTACGGGTCCTGGGTGAGCCCGGTCATCAGCGTGCGGACGTCGTCGCCGGACAGGTCGCGCAGGTCGGCCCCGTTGACGCGGACGCTTCCCGACTCGGGCTCGACCAGTCGCATCAGCGCGGCCAGCAGCGTGCTCTTGCCCGCGCCGCTCGGGCCCACGATCGCCACCCGGCGGCCGGGGGCGAGGCGCAGGGAGACGCCGTCGAGGGCGGCCCTGGCGGCGCCGGGGTGGCGTACGACGAGGTCGTCGACCTCGACCGTCAAGGGAGCGGACGGCACCGGCGCGGGCGCGGCGGGCTCGGTGACCGCCGGGGCGGCGGCGCGGACCTCGCGCAGCCGCCGGATCGCGGCGGTGATCCCGGCCATGCGCTCGCCCGCCGCCGCCAGCGGCAGCACCGGCTCGAACGACACCAGCGCGGTCAGCGCGAGCACCGCCGTGGCGACCGAGCCCGCGCCCGCGCCCTGGGCGAGCAGCACGATGGCCGCCACCGTCAGGCCCTGGGCCAGCGTGCCGACCGCCAGGGCGGCGGCGTGCACGCGCGACTGGCGGCGCTCCAGCGCGGCCAGCGACTCGTCGGCGGCCAGCGCGCCGGACAGCGCCCGCTCGCCCGCGCCATAGGCGGCCAGGTCGGCCGAGCCGTGCACGAGGTCGGCCACGCGGGCCGCGAGCGTGGCCCGGGCCGGGGCGATCCGGGCCGACCAGCGGCGCGCGGCGGCGGCGGTCGCGGCGGGCAGCAGCACGCCCGCCACCACGAGCCCGGCCACCAGCACCAGCGCGGTCACCGGCAGCACGAACAGCCCGATGACGACCGCCGCCAGGCCGGTCAGGAGGGCGGCGGCAGCCGGGAGCAGCGCGCGGACCAGCAGGTCCTGGACGGCCTCGGTGTCGTCCACCATGCGGCTGAGCAGGTCCGCGCCGCCATGGCGGGGACGCTGGGGCGGGATGAGCGCCTGGTAGAGCCGTTCACGGGTGCCCGCCTGGGCGCGCAGGGCCACGTCGTGGCCGGTGAGCCGTTCGGCGTAGCGGAAGACGCCCTTGCCGGTCGCGAACGCCCTGGTCGCCACGATGGCCACGCTCAGCGCGGCCAGGGACGGCTGCTGCGCGGCCCGGGTGATCAGCCAGGCGGCGGCCGCGATCAGCCCCAGCCCGGCCAGGTCGGCGGCCGCCCCGGCCAGCACGGCCCAGGCCAGCCGAGTGCCCATGCGCCGGTTCATCGCGCGCTCCCCTCGGGAAGGGAGGCCACGCTCCGCGGCTCCCTGTGACCGTCGCCGCCTGGGCGGGCCGGACGGTCGCGGGTGGTGTCGGAGACGACGCGGCCCTCGTGCACCCGGACGATCCGGTCGGCCAGGTCGATCATGGCGGGCCGGTGGGCGACGATGACGGCGGTGCGCCCCCGCGCCAGCTCGGCGGTGGCCGTCACGACGGCGGCCTCGCTGCGGCCGTCGAGGCGGGCGGTGGGCTCGTCGAGCAGCAGCGCCGTGGCGTCCGGGCGGCAGAAGCCCCGGGCCAGCGCCACGCGCTGCCGCTGGCCCGCCGACAGGTTCGCGCCGCGCTCGCCGACCACGGTGTCGAACCCCTGGGGCAGGCCGTCCACGAAGTCGGCGTGCGCGGCGGCCGCGGCCCGGCGCACCTCCTCCAGGGTGGCGCCGGGCGCGCCGAGCCGGATGTTGTCGGCGACGGACGTGGTGAACAGGTGGGGGCGCTGCGGCACGTACGCCAGGGCCGCCCGCCAGCTGTCCAGGTCCAGCTCGCGCAGGTCGGCGCCGCCGACCAGGACGCGCCCCTCGGACGGCCGCAGGAAGCCGAGGACCAGGTGGAGCAGCGTGCTCTTGCCGCCGCCGCTCTCGCCGACCAGCGCCACCCGCTCTCCGGGCGCGATGGTGAGCGTCACGTTCTCCAGGGCGGGCTCGTCCCTGCCGGGGTAGCGGACGGTCACGTTCTCCAGGCGGATCTCCGGCGCGCCGTGCCCGTCGTACGGGCGGGTCGCGCCGGGCGGGTCACCGGCGGCGTCGTCCAGGACGGCGAAGGCCGCGTCGGCGGCGGCCACCCCCTCCATGGAGGCGTGGAAGCGGGTCCCCATGGCCCGCAGCGGCAGGTACGCCTCGGGCGCCAGCAGCAGCACCAGCAGCGCCGTCGTCAGGTCCAGCGACCCGCCGAGCAGCCGCAGCCCGATGGGCACCGCCACCAGCGCCAGCGACAACGACGCGCACAGCTCCAGCACCAGCGACGACAGGAACGCCACCCGCAACGTGCGCATGGTCGCGCTCCGGTGGGCGTCGGCGACCTCCCGGATGACCGTCGCCTGGTAGCGGGCCCGCCCGAAGGCGCGCAGCGTGGGCAGCCCGCGCACGACGTCGAGGAAGTGCCCGCCGAGCCGCGACAGGGCATGGAACTGCCGCTCGGTGACGGCCTTGGTCGTCATGCCGACCAGCGCGCCGAAGACGGGGATCAGCGGCAGCGTGACCAGGACGATCACCGCGCTGCCCAGGTCGGCGGCGAACAGCCGGACCAGCACGGCCACCGGCACCACGGCCGCCACCGCGATCGAGGGCAGGTAGCCGGTCAGGTAGGCGTCCAGGCCGTCCAGGCCCCGGCCGGTCAGCGTGACCAGCTCGCCCGACCGGTGACCGGTCAGCCTGGACGGGCCCAGCTCGCCCAGGCGGGCCAGCAGCCGGTGGCGCAACGCGGACTTCACGCCCGTCGCGGTGCGCCCGGCGAAGACGCCCTGCGTCCAGGCCAGCAGCGCCCGTACGCCCACGACGGCGGCCAGCGCGCCCAGCGCGGCGGCGGTGAACCGGCCGGACAGCACGCCGGCCAGCAGCTCGGCCTGCGCGAGCACGAGCAGCCCGGCCAGCACGGCCGCGACCATGGTGACGGTCAGGTGGCGGCGCACCGAGCGCTCGGCCCGCATGAGCCGCAGAAGATCCTTGTGCACGTGGCCTTCAGAAGAACGAGGGGAGTGGGACGGCGCCCTTACCTGGCCGGAAAGTCCGCCATACCCATACTTGCGCGCCCAGCATGATCGGCGCGAACGGGAGCGCCATGACACTGAGCACATTCAACGTAGCCGCCGGCGCACTGTGCTCCAGCAAGTACGGCATCGCCCCCAGGAGCAGGCCGATCACCGGCAGCGCGGACACCAGGCCCGAGATCAGCAGCGCCCGCCCCGACCGCACGCCCCCGAACGCGCCCGGCTCCCGCCAGGCCAGGAACGTCCACCCGTGGAAGGCGAACAGCATGGTCGTCAGCACGCCCAGCAGCACCCCGACCGGATGCACCGGCGAGGAGGTGAACCCGGTGGCGGCGGCGTGCAGCGCCATGCCCCAGCCGAACGACAGCCCCAGCGACCCGAACGCGATCATCGCGTCCCAGAAGCCGCGCCACCGGGCGCCGTCCAGCCGCCGCCGGAACCACAGGCCGGCGTCGCGCACGACCCAGCTCAGCAGCATGGCCACCACCAGCGGATACAACCCGAACAGCACCTCGCCCTCCAGGCGCGGGTACACGCCGAACAGCGTCCCGGCGACCGCGACCAGCCACACCTCGTTGGCCAGCACGAACGGCGCCATCGCGGCCACCATGCGGTCGCGGTTGCCGCGCGTCCTGCCCAGCACCGGCAGCAGCAGGCCGACGCCGAGGTCGAAGCCCTCCAGGGCGAAGTACCCGGCCAGCAGCACCGCGAAGAACAGGAACCAGATCACTTCCATGTCAGCACTCCTAGAAGGTCATCGCCGGGGCGGGCCGGGCGCCGGCGGGGACCGCGCCGAGGTCGAGGTCGCGCGGGCCCCGCCGGACGACCCGGGCGATGAGGACGTAGTCGACGACCGCCAGCAGCCCCAGCACGCCGGCGAACCCGATCAGCGAGGCCGTGACCATGCCCGAGGTCAGCCCCGGCGTCAGGGCGTCGGCGACGGTGAGCTTGTGCCACACCATCCACGGCTGGCGGCCGAGCTCCCTGGCCATCCAGCCCAGGATCGCCAGCGCGAACGGCACCGGCGTCATCAGCATCAGCACCACGTGCGTCCACCGCCAGCGCGGCAGCCAGTAGATGAGCGGCAGGAGCAGGAACAGCAGCACGAACGCCAGGAGCTGGCCGATCTCGATCATGAGCGCGAGCGGCACCCCGGCGCCCGTGTCGCCGTCGAACTTGCCCTCCTGGACGCCGCCGAACTGCGCGTAACCGAACCCCAGGGCCAGGAAGGCGCCGAGGGAGGCCACGGCGATCCCCGTGCGCAGCGACTTGCCGAAGAACAGCGCCTCCGACGTACGGCGGCGCAGCTGGTACGCGCTCGCTCCGGCCACCACCATGCCGCCGGCCAGCAGCCCCGCGCCGATGACGTGCGGGAAGGCGAACACCAGCGTCTTGTTCGTGAGCAGGGCGCCGAAGTCGACCAGCGCCAGCCGGCCGCCCCTGACCACCGAGCCCGCCGGGTTCTGCAGGAAGGAGTTGGCGACCATGATGAAGAACGCGCTGGCGTACGCGGTCAGCGTCACCAGCCAGATGCAGGCCAGGTGCAGCCACTTGGGCAGCCGTCCCCAACCGAAGATCCACAATCCGAGGAACGTGGACTCCAGGAAGAAGGCCACCAGGGTCTCCATGGCCAGGGGCGCGCCGAACACGTCCCCGGCGTAGTGGGACAGCCCGCTCCACGACAGCCCGAACTGGAACTCCATCACCAGGCCGGTGACGATGCCCAGGGCGTAGTTGATGACGTAGATCTGACCCCAGAACCGGGTCATGCCCCCGTGCAGCGCGCTGCCGGAGACCACGTGGCGGGTGTGCATGAGCGCCACGACTGGCGCCAGCCCGAGCGTGAGCACGACGAACAGGAAGTGCAGGCTTCCCGTCACCGCGAACTGCGTGCGGGCGAGTTCGAGTACGTCCATTCCCTCGACTCCGTTGTTGTGTCTACCTACATATAGGCAGCCTACATGTAGACTGGCTACATGCGAAACGGTTGTCTAGGATCAAGGGCATGAATCCAGACGCGCTGCGCGGGCACATGGACGCGCTGCTGCTCTCGGTGGTGGAGCGGGAGCCGCTGCACGGCTACGCGATCATCGAGGCGCTCCAGGAGCGCAGCGGGGGCGCGCTGAGCGTGCCCACCGGCACCGTTTATCCGGCGCTGCGGCGGCTGGAGCGCATCGGCTACCTGGCCAGCGAGTGGGCGACCGTGGGCGGGCGCAAGCGGCGCACGTACCGGCTGACCGACTCGGGCAGGAAGCAGCTCGAAGGGGAACGGTCGGCCTGGCGGGAGTTCACCAGCGTGATCGGCGGCGTGCTCCAGGGCGACGCGCGGGCCTCAGGCTGACGGGGCCGTGGCGGGCCGGCGGGTGCGGCTGACCCGCAGGCAGCGCGTCGCGCCGTAGATCTGCAGGCCCCAGAACGCGGTCGTGACCAGGTTCGCCAGGAACGCGGGCAGGTAGTCGCTCATCGAGCCCGGCCCGGGAGGGCTGTAGGACAGCACGAGGCTCATGGCGCCCGAGACCGGCAGCATGCCCCACACGAGGATGCCCAGCGACCTGGTCACCAGGCGCGGACGGCGGATCCAGCGGGAGCCCCGGCCCAGCGCCAGCAGGGCGAGGCCGCCGTACAGGCCGGTCGCGAGCTGGCAGATGTCCAGCAGCCGCGAGAGCAGGTGGTACCAGGCCGGCCTGCCCACCCACAACGCCGGGTCGGCGGGATGGACGCGCCACACCAGCGACCACATGAGCGCGGTCAGCGGGACGCTGATGAACAGCAGCAGGCCAAGGCGCCGCCCGGCCACGGCGGTCAGTTCGCTCTGGTAGCCGGGGGCGATCTCGGTGACCGGGCCGAACTCCGCGACCGCCAGCCGCTCGGCCTCGGCGCGTTCGAGCCCGTCGGCCTCCAGGGCGTCGGCGGTGTCGGACAGGCTGTCGCGTGCTTCGACGACCAGGTCGCGCTTCGCGCCGGAGGGGCCGGACAGCGCGCGGTCGAGGTCGGCCACGTAGTCGTCGATCCGCATGATCCCCAGTCTACGGAGTGCGCCGCCGTTGGCCTATCAGGGAAGTCCCCGATATTCCGCGCCCCGGCTTGATATGTCGGAAAAATCCTACGTATAGTGGCCCACATGCTGATTTCCGGGATCCTCACCGTCACCGTGCCCGTCGCCGACCAGGCGCGGGCGCTCGACTTCTACACCGGCGTGCTCGACTTCGAGGTGCGCACCGACAATCCGTTCCCGATGGGCCGCTGGCTCACCGTCGCGCCCAAGGGGGCGGCGACCGCGCTGCTGCTCGCCTCCTGGTTCCCCGGCATGGCCCCCGTCGGCGGGCTCGTGGTGGCCGCGCCCGACCTCGACGCGCTGGCCGCCCGGCTCTCCGCCCGCGAGATCGCCTTCGAGGGGCCGAGCGACGAGGCGTGGGGGCGCCAGCTCCTGTTCAGCGACCCCTTCGGCAATGGGTTCGTGGTCAGCCAGGCATGACCGCCGACCACGTCTTCACCGCGCTGGCCAGCCCGGCCAGGCGCGAACTGCTGCGCCTGCTGCTCCAGGAGGGGCCCCAGCCCGCCGGGCGGCTGGCCGAGCGGTTCGACATGAGCCGGCCCAGCGTCTCGGAGCATCTCAAGGTGCTCAGGGACGCCGGGCTGGTGGCCGAGGCCCGCAAGGGGCGGGAACGGCACTACCGGCTGGAGGCGGAGCCGCTCATGGAGATCCGCGACTGGCTCACCCCGTACGAGAGGTTCTGGCGCGAGAAGCTGGCCGGACTGTCCGCACTGCTCGACGAGATGGAAGAAGAAGATGGCTGAGGACAGGAGAGCGATCCGGCTGGACGAGTTCCTCGCGCACCCGCCGGGCAAGGTGTGGCGGGCGCTGACCGACCCGGAGCTGATGGCCCGCTGGCTCATGCCCAACGACTTCCGGCTGGAGGTGGGCCACCGGTTCACGTTCACCACCCAGCCCAGGAAGGCGGTGGGGTTCGACGGCACCGTGCACTGCGAGGTGCTGGAGTTCGAGGAGGAGAAGCTGCTGCGGATCAGCTGGAGCGACCGCAAGCAGGCCGACTGGACGGTCACCTGGCGGCTGGTGCCGGAGGGCCGGGGGACCCGGCTGTTCCTCGACCACGAGGGCTTCGACCCCGACGACCCCACCCAGCAGCTCTCCCGCCGGATCATGGGCGGCGGCTGGCCCCGGCACTTCGCCACGATCGAGGCCCTGGCCGCCGCCCTCTGAGCCGGCTCCTGCATGGCGGGGAGCTCGCGGGTCGGGCGCGAGCTCCCCGGGCACCAGGGGCCGCCCGGCAGGAACGCGCCGCCGGTGAGCCGCATGACGACCGGGTCCGTCACCGGATCGGAGAGGGGAGGCAGGCCAGCACCTGCCTGGCCAGCTCGTGCGGCGGGCGGTCGTCGGTGTCCAGGCGCACGTCGCCCGCCCCCGCCCGGTCGAGGGCCGCGGCCTCCCGCGCCGCCCGCCCGGCCACGGCCCGCAGGGCGTCGGCGCTCAGCCCTCTCAGCTCGTCGCCCGGCGTCGCCGGGCCGCCTCCCCGGCCGCGCAGCAGCACGCGTTCGAGCAGCGTGGCGGGGGAGGCGTGCAGCCGGAACACGGTCGGGGCCAGGCCGGGAAGCAGGCGCGCGAAGCCGCGGACGGTCTCGTCGGAGTCCGCCCCGCCGGAGACGACCAGGCACCCGGCCCCGGCCGCCCGGTACCCGGCCCACAGCGCGGCGAGGTTGTGCGCCTTGAGCCGGCGGCCCTCGTCCCCGGTGGACGGGCGCAGCGCGGCGATCTGCCGGAGATCGACGTAGGCGGCCCGTACGCCCGACCGGTGGATGCGGCTGAAGACCTCGTAGCCCACCGTCGACTTCCCGGCCGCCGTCGCGCCCGAGAACCACAGCAGGGGAACCTCCCCGCCGACGAGCGGCGCGGGCTCCGGCCCCGGGCCGGGCACTGGCACGGGCGGGCCGGGCACGGTCACGGGCCCCGGGGCGGGCACGGCCGCCGGCCAGCCGCCGAGCCGGTCGAGCACCAGCCGGGCCGTCTCCGGCACCGTCAGCCCGCCGGTGTCCACGCACAGGTCGGCGTACCGGCTGCGGTCCTGCGCCGCGGCCTCGGCCACGGCCTCCTCCACCAGGTCCGGACGCCAGCCCCGCCCCAGGAACCGCTCCCTCAGCTCCGCGTGGGGGACCCGCAGCCGGCACACGGTGAACGCCGCGCCGGGAAGCAGCGCGGTGTACTCGCGGACCTCCTCGGGCGTGTCCACGAAACCGGCCAGGACCAGGCAGCGCATCCCCTCGCGCCGGAACCCGGGCCACAGGGCCGCCAGGTTGCGCGCCCGCAGGCGATGCGTGCCGCCCTCCGGCGCCGGATGGCAGAGGCTGATCTGGTCGGCGTCGAGGAAGGCCGCCTTGACGCCGCCGCGGCCGAGCCGGGCGAAGATCTCCCACCCGGCCGACGACTTCCCGGCGCCCGTGGGGCCCGACAACCACAGCAGCGGCAGCGGATCGATGCTCACCGGCGCGACCCTAGCGGGCCCGATCCGCCGCCTGCCACCGGGTTTCCGGCTACTGGTGGACGACCGGGTTGTGGTGGACCGCCTGGCGGGCCGCGTGCGAAGTGGAGCTCCACAACACCGCCGCCGCCGTCAGCGCCGCGAGCAGCGTGCACCAGGCCACCGCGCGCCCGAGCCGCATCCCGTACCCCCACAGCAGCCACGACAGGGACAGCCACCAGTGCTCACCGGCCTGGCGGCGCATCTCCATGGCGGCGAAGGCGAAGTCCGCCGAGGTGTCGCGGTCCTCGATCCGGCCGCGGAGCTCGGCGTAGAGGGCGGCCAGCCGGTCGGGGGTGGTGGGGGAGCCGAGGGAGGCGTCCCAGCCGCGCAGGGCGTGCTCGTCGGCCAGCGCGCTGCGCCGCGAGAACCAGCGCAACATCGGACGGCGCAGGCTGACCCGCACGCCGCGCGGCGTGAGCGCGAACGTGCAGTCCCTGACCCGCACCCCGGCCGGACGCGTGAGCCCGGCGAAGCCGCACCCCGACAGGTCGAGGCCGGTCAGCGTGAGGCTGGCGGCGTCCACCTGGCGCAGCGAGCTGAGCGTCGACAGGCCCTTGCCGGTCACCGAGGCGGGCCCGTGCAGCACGGCGCCCTCCAGGTCGGCGCTGGAGTCGGTCAGCCGTACGGTGGCGGCCCCCGAGACCTCGACCCGCCGCAGGTCCACCCCGCAGCGCGCGACCGTCACGTCGAGCAGGCCGTCGGCGCGGGCGCGCGCGGCCGTGAGCCTGCCGGTGGCCGACAGGTACGCGTCGCCGGCGAAGTGCGCGTACTCGAACCCCGCCTGCCCGCGCACCTTGCGGAAGGAGAGGGTACGGCCGAACCTGGCGCCGCGGAACGTGCCGCCGGTGCCCAGGCGGGCGTCGTCGAAGGTGGCGTACCCGTCGAACCGGGCGCCCTCGCACGAGAGCCCGCGCTCGAAGACGGCCTGGCCGAACAGGGCGTCGCGGGACATCACGGCCCGGTCGAGCGAGACGTGCCCCCGGACGCGTACGCCGTGGAAGGACAGCTCGCGGGCGAACCTGGCCGCCGCCAGCGACACGTTGCCCTCGAAGCGCGCCCCGAAGAAGGAGGCCAGCCGCTCGAACCGGGCCCCGTCGAGCGACACGTCACCGGCGAACGTCACGTCCGACAGCCTGACGTCGCCGGTGAACCTGGCCCGATCGAGCCGGGCACGGCCCGGCCTGCAACTCGTCGCCTCCAGGACCCGGGACAGCAGGTCGGCGGTGACGGTGGTGCCGCGGAGGTCGAGCAGCCTGCCGGGGGACAGCCGGGCGAGGACGGCGGGCAGTTCCTCGGCCGGCAGATGCGCCAGGCACAGGCCCGACGGCTGTTGGGCGATTCCGGGGCAGGCAGCAGAAAACGCGCAGGTGACCCAGTCCATGCACTGGTCATACCCGCGCGCGCCAATGTCAAGGTTCGATGATTTAATGTTCTATCCACTTTTGTGTGGAAATATGCGGGCAATAATCCCT
Organism: Nonomuraea sp. NPDC052265; assembly: GCF_044547985.1. Classification (NCBI taxonomy): domain Bacteria; kingdom Bacillati; phylum Actinomycetota; class Actinomycetes; order Streptosporangiales; family Streptosporangiaceae; genus Nonomuraea; species Nonomuraea sp. NPDC052265. Next base: position 624,452 of record NZ_JBIUBJ010000004.1, on the reverse strand, counting down.
CTAAAGTGCCGGTCATGCGCGTTTTATCCCGAGCAGCACTCGCTGCCCTCGTGGCGGGCGCCCTGACCGCCACCCCGGCCCTCGCCGAGACGGCGGCGGCGCCCTGTGACACCCCGGCCGACCGCCGCGTCGCCGAGGTGCAGGGCAGCGGCGACGCCAGCCCCCTGGCCGGCCAGACCGTACGGGTCGAAGGCGTCGTGACCGGCGACTTCCAGCGGACCGACCAGCTCAGCGGCTTCTTCCTCCAGGACCCGCGACCCGACGCCGACCCGCGGACGTCCGAGGGCCTGTTCGTCTTCGCCCGCGAGTCCTTCAAGGACGTCAAGGCCGGCGACCGCGTCCTGGTCACCGGCAAGGCCGTCGAGTACAACGGCTGGACCGAGCTGTCCCCGGTCACCGCCGTGGACGTCTGCGGCACCGGGAGCGTGGCGGCGCAGCCGTACACCCTGCCGATAGAGCCCCCGGCCGGAGCCCCGGACGGGCTGGAGTCCGTCGAGAACATGCTGCTCACCTTCCCGCAGCCGCTCACCGCGGACGACAACTACAACCTGGGCCGCTTCGGCGAGGTCACGGTCTCGGCGCACGGCCGCCTGTACCAGCCCACCGACCGGCCCGGCGTGGACCCCGCCGGCGACCTGCGCCGCTCGCTGCTCATCGACGACGGCTCCAACCGGGAGAACCCGGCGACCCTGCCCCCCGTCACGCGGGCGGGGACGGTGGCCGCCGGCGTCACCGGCGTGCTCGGGTACGGCTTCGGCGAGTACCGCCTCCAGCCCACCAAGCCGATCACCTACCTGGACGCCAACCCGCGCACGCCGCGCCCGTTCCCGGTGGCCGGCAACGTGAAGGTGGCCTCGTTCAACACCCTGAACTGGTTCACCACCATCGGCTCACGCGGCGCGAGCAACGCGAACGAACAGCAGCGGCAGCTCGCCAAACTGGTGGCCGCGCTGAAGGGCCTGGACGCCGACGCGGTCGCCCTCATGGAGGTCGAGAACAACGGCCAGACCGCGCTGCAGGCGCTCGTGGACGCCGTCAACGCCGAGGTCGGCGCCAGCACGTACGCGGCGCTCACCCACCCCTACCCCGGCACGGACGTCATCCAGGTCGGGCTGATCTACAAGCCGGGCAAGCTCACCCCGGTCGGCGAGACCAGGGCCTCCCAGGACCCCGTCTTCAGCCGCCCGCCGCTGATCCAGACCTTCCGCAGGAAGGGCGGCGGCCAGCCGTTCACCATGATCGTCAACCACCTCAAGTCCAAGGGCACCTGCCCGGCCGGCGGCCCCGACGCCGACCAGGGCGACGGCCAGAGCTGCTGGAACGCCACCCGCGTCAAGCAGGCTCAGGCCCTGCTGGGCATCATCGGCGACCAGGACCTGCCCAACCCGCTCGTGCTCGGCGACCTCAACGCCTACGGCGAGGAGGACCCGATCGACACGCTGGAGGCCGGCGGCCTGACCAGCCTCACCAAGCGGTTCGTGCCCGAGTCCCAGCGCTACAGCTACCTGTTCGACGGTCTGGCCGGCGAGCTCGACCACGCCTTCGCGGGCAAGCAGCTGCTCAAGCGGGTGACCAGCACCACGATCTGGCACATCAACTCCGACGAGCCGCGCATCCGCGACTACAACACCGAGTTCAACCCGCCCGGCCTCTACCAGCCGGACGCCTACCGCTCCTCCGACCACGACCCCTTGGTCATCGGCCTGACCCTGCCCGGCGGCCACTGACCCGAGCCCGAGGCGCGGCCCGCGGGCCGCGCCTTCCGGCGTTCCAGATGGCCTGCCGTGTCGGGCTTGAGGGCCGCCACGGCATGGAATGCTGGTGAGGGGTACGTGGTTGACACGGTTGCAATTTCACCGAAGAGCGAGGAGCCACTTGTGGCGACCATCGAAGTAACAGGGAAGAACTTCAACGACATCGCCGACAAGGGCATCGTGCTGCTCGACTTCTGGGCGACCTGGTGCCCGCCGTGCAAGAAGTTCGGGCCGATCTTCGAAGCGGCCTCCGACAAGCACGACGACATCACCTTCGGCAAGATCGACACCGACGCGGAGCAGGCGCTCGCCCAGGGCTTCGACATCACCTCGATCCCCACGCTGATGGCGATCCGCGACGGCATCGTGGTCTTCGCCCAGGCCGGCGCGATCCCGGCCCCTGCCCTCGACGACCTCATCCGCCAGGTCCGGGCCCTCGACATGGACGCGATCAGGGCCGAGCTCAGCGAGGAACTGAAGAACGCCGAGCAGAACTGACTCCGGCGGGCCCCGCCTGCACGGCGGGGCCTTCGCGTTCCCCGCCCCGAGTCAGGGCGGCGGCCAGCGGGAACGCCGCGATCACCACCTGGGCCAGCGAGAACGCCGGGAACCCGAGCGAGGCGGCCACCACCAGCAGCACCGCGCCCGTCAGCCCGCCGCCGAGCACTCCGGCGAGCACTCCGGCGAGCCCCGCCGCGACCAGGCAGGCGGCGAAGGCGGCGGCCACGGCGGGCAGCAGCCAGGACCGGGCGCCCGCGATCCTGGCCAGCACCACGCCCACCAGCGCACCCGGCAGCAGCCAGGCCCCGATCGTCAGCACGCTCCACCCGTGCACGCCCGCCAGGAGCTGCGGGGCGGCCCACATGGTGGCGAACAGGCCGCCGTACACGCCGACGCCCGCCAGCGCGGCCCGGCGGAAGACGCGGTCGGCGGGCAGGTCGGGCGGGACGAACCCGGCGGCGACCGTACGGGTGCGCCGGACCAGCGCGGCCCCCGCGAGCGCCGCCACCGCCCCGGCCAGCGCCGCGACCGGCCACGCCAGCCCGAGATTGGCCGACTGGACGAGCGTCGCCGTCGCCGACGAGGGCGGCTTCGGCCGGGCCGCCGAGCGGCTGCACATCGTGCAGCCCGCGGTCAGCCAGCAGGTGAGCCGGCTCGAACGCGAGCTGGGCGCGCGCCTGTTCGACCGCTCGACCCGGCACGTACGGCTGACCGAGGCGGGGGAGCGGCTGCTGCCCGAGGCCCGCGAGGTGCTCGCCGCGGCCGAACGCGCCCGCCGGGCGGTCACCGGCCACCTGGCCGGAGCCACCCTGCGGCTCGGCGTGTCCCGCGCGCCCGGCACCCGCCTGTACCCGATGCTCGACCGGCTCGACCCCGCCCTGCGGGTCCGGCTCAGCAAGCAGGGGCTCGCCGAGCGGCTGGCGGCGGTGCGCTCGGGCGACCTGGACGCCGCCCTCGTCCGGCTCGTGGACAGCGCGCCCGGCCTGGAGTTCTTCCCCGCCTGGACCGAGCCGCTGGTCGTGGCGCTGCCCGCCGGCCACGCCCTGGCCACGGCCGGCACGCTCACCCTCGCCCACCTGGGCGACCTGCCCGTACGGCTCGCCCCCCGCGAGCGCAACGCGCCCTTCCACGACCTGGTCACCGGGGCTCTGGCACGGGCGGGGGTGGACCCGCCGCGCGGCCCGGCCTTCACCGGGCTGCACGACACGCTCATCGACCTGGCCTCGGGGCCGCCGTCGTGGACGCTGTTCTACCCCGTCTTCGACGAGCTGCCGCCCATCCGCGGCGTGGCCTACATCGGCCTGGACGAGCCCGAGGTGCTCACCCACCTGGCCGTGCCCGCCGGGCCGCCGACGGCCCGGGTGCGGCGGCTTCTGGCGGCCCTGCCCTGAGCGCAGGCCGCGACCCGGCCGTTCGTCAGGGCTTGCGGCCGACGCCGACGTAGCCGACGTCGGTGCCGTTCGTCAGGCCGGGCGGCTCGGTGGGCCGCCAGTCCTGGGGGAACACCAGGCCGGGGTCGGCCAGCTCGTAGCCCTCGAAGAAGCGCAGGATCTCCTTGTCGGTCCTGAGGCTCAGCGCGGCCGTGGCCTGGTTGTAGACCTCCAGCGCCTGCGGGGTGGTGTCGGGTTTGGCGTCGATGGCGTGGCTGATCACCAGGTGACTGCCGGGAGCGCTCGCCTCGCGCAGCCCGGCCACGATCGGGTGGGCCTGCTCGTCGGGGATGAAGTGCAGGATCGCCAGCATGAGGAAGGCGACCGGCTGGTCGAAGTCCACCAGGGCGCCCAGCTTGTCCAGCAGGAGGTCCACCTCGCGGATGTCGGCCTGGAGGAAGTCGACGTTCTCCGTACGGGCCAGCAGCGCCCGGCCGTGGACGCACACGACCGAGTCGTAGTCGACGTAGACCACGCGCGCCTCGGGGGCGATCTCGTGGGTGTTGCCCTGCGTCGGCAGCCCGGCCCCGAGGTCGACGATCTGCCGTACGCCCGAGTCCACCAGGTGCCGGACGGCCCGTTGCAGGAACGCCCGGTTGGAGCGGGCGGCCTCCTTGGTGTTGGGGAACACCTTGAGGATCTGCTCAGCCGCGGCGCGGTCGGCCGCGAAGTTGTCCTTGCCGTCGAGGTAGTAGTCGTACATCCGCGCGACGTTGGGGACGTTGGGGTCGACCCCCTCGGGGGCACTATCCACGATTTCTCCCGAAATTTCGGTCTTTCGGGTGATCATAGCTTTGCCGACCCCGCCCGCACTGGAATTCGGTTCGGTTGCCCGCGCGGCACGCCCCGGAAGGACGCGCCGCGCTCAGCCCGGCAGGAGGCCGCACTCAGCCCCGGGAGGGCGTCGTGCTCAGCCCCGGTACAGCTCGGCCACCCGGAAGGCGAGGTCGAGCGACTGGCCGCGGTTGAGCCGCGGGTCGCAGGCGGTCTCGTAACGGGTGCCGAGGTCGCCCTCGACGATCTCGTGGCCGCCGCCCACGCACTCGGTGACGTCGTCGCCGGTGAATTCGATGTGGATGCCGCCCGGGTGCGTGCCGAGCGCGCGGTGGACCTCGAAGAACCCCGCCACCTCGTCGAGCACGTCGTCGAAGTGGCGCGTCTTGTGCCCGCTCGGCGCCTCGAAGGTGTTGCCGTGCATCGGGTCGCAGATCCAGGCCACCTGGGCGCCGGCGGCCGTGACCTCCTTGACCAGCGTGGGCAGGTGCTCGCGGATCTTGGACGCGCCCATCCGGGTGATGAACGTGAGCCGGCCGGGCTCGTTGTCCGGGTTGAGCTTCTGGATCAGCGCGAGCGCCTCTTCGGGCGAGGTCGTCGGCCCGAGCTTGACGCCGATCGGGTTGCGGATGCCGGCGAAGAAGTCGACGTGCGCGCCGTCGAGCTGGCGGGTGCGCTCGCCGATCCAGACCATGTGCGCCGAGACGTCGTAGGGCAGGCCGGTGCGCGAGTCGATGCGGGTGAGCGCCCGGTCGTAGTCGAGGATGAGCGCCTCGTGGGAGGAGTAGAACTCGACCGTGTGGAACTCCTCGGGCTCGGCCCCGCAGGCCCGCATGAAGGCCAGCGCCTGGTCGATCTCCCGGGCGAGCTGCTCGTAGCGGCGGCCGGCGGGCGACTCGCCCACGAAGTCCTGGTTCCAGGCGTGGACCTGGCGCAGGTCGGCGTAGCCGCCCTTGGTGAAGGCGCGCGCGAGGTTGAGCGTCACCGCCGAGGAGTGGTACGCCTTGAGCAGCCGCCACGGGTCGGGCCGGCGCGACTCGGGGGTGAAATCGAACCCGTTGACCATGTCGCCCCGGTAGGCCGGCAGCTCCACGCCGTCGCGGACCTCCGTGCCCTTGGAGCGCGGCTTGGCGAACTGGCCCGCCACGCGGCCGATCTTCACGACCGGCACCTTCGCCGCGTAGGTCAGCACGATCGCCATCTGCAGCAACGTCTTGAGCTTGTTGCGGACGTTGTCGGCGGTCGCGCCGGCGAAGGTCTCGGCGCAGTCGCCGCCCTGAAGGACGAACGCCTCCCCGCGCGAGACGGCCGCCAGCTGCCTCTTGAGCTGGTCGCACTCGCCGGCGAAGACGAGCGGGGGCAGGCCGCCGAGCTCGGCGACGACCTTGTCGAGCTCACCGCGATCGGGCCAGTCGGGCTGCTGGGCCGCGGGGAGGGCTCGCCAGGAATCGAGATCCACGAGATTGCTGCTCACGAGATACGAGGGTATTCCACTGACCCGGCCCCACCGACCCTCTTGTCCACGTTGTGAGAATGCATTTATCAGCTTTCGGGAGACTTGACGTGCTCGGGAAGCACCCCCAGGCCGATGAACCGCCGCGGCAGCCGGTTGAGCAGCGGAATCCTGGTCACGTCGCGCGGCAACCTGGACGGGTCGAACCGCCGCCCCAGCGCCGCGCTGATCACCCGGTTCTGCACCACCCGCTGGGCCGCCTGCGTGACCCGCGTGGGCAGCATGCGCCGCCGCTGCAGCCGGTGCAGCGTGGCCTCCGGGATCGGCAGGCCCGCGGCGAGCGGCGCGGCCAGCAGGTTGGCCGCGGCCACCGCGTCCTGGACGGCCAGGTTGATGCCCACCCCGAAGACCGGCGACATGGCGTGCGCCGCGTCCCCGATGCACAGGAACCCCGGGCGGTGCCAGCGGCGCAGCCGGTTGAGCGCGACCGTGAGCACGCTGACGTCGTCGAAGCCCTCGATCTCCCCCACCCGGTCGGCCAGGTACGGCAGCAGCGTGGCCACCGGCCGCCTGAGGGCGTCGATGCCCTGCTCGGTCAGTCGCCCGAAACCGCCCTTGGGGATCAGGTAGGCGAGCTGCCAGTAGGTCTCCCGGTTGATGGCGACCATCATGTGGCCGTTGGAGATGCGCAGGAACGTGTCGTCGGGGTCGCTGTCGTGCCGGGGCAGCCTGAACCAGACCACGTCCATCGGCGCGTGCAGGTCCCGGGGGACCAGGCCGGCGCGGGCGCGCAGCACCGAGTGCCGCCCGTCGGCCGCCACGGTCAGGGTGGCCCTCAGCTCGTGCTCGCCGGACGGGTCGCGGTAACGCACCCCGCGCACGGCGCCGTCCTCGCGGATCAGGTCGTGGGCCTCGGCGTTCATCAGCAGCCTGAAGTTCGGGTACGCGCTCGCGGCCGAGGTGACCAGCTTGAGGAAGTCCCACTGGGGCACGAACGCGATGTAGTCGTAGCCGCCCGGCAGGCCGCGCAGGCTCGCGAGCCTGATGTCACCGGCGTCGGTCACCAGCCTCAGCTCGTGCGCCTTGCGGTGGGGCAGTTCGAGGAACTCCTCCGCCAGCCCGAGCTCGCCGAGCACGCGCAGGGTGGAGGGGTGGATCGTGTCGCCGCGGAAGTCGCGCAGGAAGTCGGCGTGCTTCTCCAGCAGCGTCACCTCGACGCCGGCCCTGGCCAGCAGCAGTCCGAGCACGGCCCCGGCGGGGCCGCCTCCGGCTATCACGCAAGTCATAATTCATCACCCAGTGAGATTGTCTCCCCGTCCGGGGAAATGAGCAAGGCCCCACGCCTCCGGCGCGTCCGTACCGAAGGGGGGCGGGGTCAGGAAGGGAGGGGCGGGCGGCCGTAGCGGGTGGTCCAGGCGGTGTACGCCGGGCTGCGGGCCGCGACGGCGGCGTGGGCGGCGCGGGCGCTCTCCAGCAGCGCCGGCGCGTGCGCCGCGAACGACGACCGCCAGATGAGCACCTGCCGCATCCACAGCGGATTGCCGCGCAGCGGCAGCACCGCCACCCGCTCGCCCGCCTCGTAGAGCGCCTGGCAGGCCGACACCGCGTGCCCGGCCGCGATCAGCTCCCGCCGCACCCCGGCCTCCACGAGCTGGTACCGCCCGCGCGGCGTGAACCCGGCCCGCCCGCACGTCTCCAGCAGGTGCTCCGGCCAGCCCATCCCGTCGGGCGGCGGCAGCACCCACGGCTCGCCCGCCAGCTCGGCCAGCTCCACCTCCGTACGCCCGGCCAGCGGATGGGCGGCGGGCAGCGCCACGAACACCGGCTCGACCGCCACCACCCCCATCCCCATGGCCGGGCTGGGCCGCAGCTCGTGATCGGGGTAGTCGGCCACCAGCGCCACGTCGAGCCGTCCGTTGGCCACCATGTCCACCAGCACCCGGACGAAGTGCTCGGTCTGCAGCGTGATGCGCGCCTCGGGCAGCGCGCCCGCCAGGTTCGCGACGAGGGGCACGACGACGGGGTTCTCGAAGCTGCCCACCCGGATCGACTGCCCGGCCAGCTCGTACGGCCCCGCCGCGAGCAGATCGTCCACCCCGGCGAGCACCACCCGCGCCCTGGCCAGCACGAACTCCCCGAACGCGGTGGCCGCCACCCCGCGGTGGTCCCGGGTGAAGACCGCCCCGCCGAGCAGGCGCTCGATCCGCCCGAGCTGGGCGGTGAGCGCGGGCTGGGAGACGCCGAGCGCCGCCGCGGCCCTGGTCACGCTGCCCTGGTCGGCGATGGCGCGCAGCGTCCTGAGATGTCTCAGTTCGAGCTGCATCCCGCAGAAGCTATCACTCCGGAGTTATGCCCTTATGGGATGAGACTGCCGCATCCATCGGCCCGATAGTGCATGACATGCGTAGATTCGCGGCCCTGGTGCTGGCCGCCGCCGTCTTATATGTCCCATCCGCCCACGCGTCCACGGCCGCCGACGGGCCCGGCGCGGCCACGGTCGTGCCGGTCCAGGTCACCGGCGCCCCGGCCAAGCGGTTCAACCTGATCGTCATGGGCGACGGCTACACCGAGGCCGAGCAGGCGAAGTTCCGGGCCGACGTGGACCGGCACCTCAACGTGATGTGGTCGATCGAGCCGTTCAAGACCTACCGCGACTACATCAACGTCTACCGGATCGACATCGTCTCCGGCGAGTCCGGCGTGAGCTGCGACCCCGGCCTGGACGCGCCCCGCCGTACGACGCCGCTGAGCATGGGCTTCTGGGGAGGGTGCAACCCGGGCAGCGTGCAGCGCCTGATCACCATGGACAACTCCGCGGCCACCCGCTTCGCGAATTCGGTCACCGGGACGACGTCGGGCAACCGGCAGATCCTCGCCCTGGCCAACAGCGGCACCTACGGCGGCGCGGGCGGCAGCTACGCCACCGCCTCCGGCAGCAACTCCATGTCCGCCCTGATCAGCCCGCACGAGCTCGGCCACTCCCTGGGCGGCCTCCAGGACGAGTACGACTACTACCAGCGCGGCGTCCCCGGCGGGACCTACGGCGGCTCCGAGCCGTCCAGCGCGCACCACAGCCTGCTGACCGAGCAGCAGATGCTCGACCAGCGCAGGAAGTGGTGGCGGTGGCTGGGCGAGGACAGCGAGTCCGGCGGCCCGATCGCCCGCTACGAGGGCGGCATGTACTACACGAGCGGCGTGTGGCGGCCGAGCAGGCACTCCATGATGAAGACCCTCGGCTACTACTTCGACCAGGTCAGCCGCGAGGTCATGACCCAGCGCATCACCGCCAAGACCATGCTGATCCAGGACTCCGCGCCCACGTCCACGCCCGTCGGGGCGGACCGGGTGCTCTGGATCGAGCCGATGCGCCCGGCCGGGCACTCGCTGACCACCACCTGGGCCGTGGACGGCAAGAACCTGCCCGGCGACGCCGACGTCCTCGACCTGCGCACCCTGGGCCTGGCCCCCGGCACGCACACGGTCACGGCCACGGTCGCCGACCCGACGGAGTTCGTCCGGGACCCGGCGGTCCGGGCCGCCATGACCAGGACCCGCACCTGGACCGTGGACACCACGCTCACCACGCCGCCCGACGGCGTCCAGGCCGGAATCGTGTCGTCCACGCCGACGGACCGCCCTGCCGGGCGCGCCACCGTCGTGTACGTCGAGACCACCCACCCCGCGGCCTCCCTCCCCGCCGTCACCTGGGCGCTGGACGGCCGGCAGGCGGGCACCGGCACCGAGTTCGACCTGGGCGCGGCCGGCCTGACGCCCGGCGCCCACACCCTCACCGCCACCCTCGGCGCCACGACGCTGACCTGGCAGGTCGACGCCACCGAGCCCACCACCGGGTACGAGTTGTCCGAGCCGCTCGCGCGCTCCGGCGACACCTACGTCTACAACGGCCCGTTCACGATGAAGCTCACCGGCGGCGACGACCGCGACGGGTACGTGGTCTCGGAGTCCCGGGTGGACGGCGACGGCTGGTTCAACTACTTCGGCTGGCCCACCTCCTCCGAACTGCCCTGGACGTTCACCGAGGAGGGCACGGTCATCGACTCCCTGGTCTACGGCAAGCTGCCGCGCGGCCGGCACACCGTCGAGTACCGCTCGATCGACGCCGCCGGCAACTACGGGCAGGCCAAGAGCTTCACCGTCACCACCATCGCCCCGCCGCCCGCCTGCGACCGCACGGTCACCGGCGCGCACCGGGGCCCGCTCACCGTGGCCGGCGGCGTCACCTGCCTGAAGGACGCCGAGGTCACCGGCCCGGTCACGGTCAAGGCAGGCGCCTCGCTGGTGACCGACGGCGGCCGGATCAGCGGCACGCTCACCGCCGCCAGGCCCGCCGCCGTGCACCTGATCAGGACGCGCGTGGACGGCGCGCTCAGCGTCACGGGCGCGGCGCGGCTCACAGTGGTGGGCGCCGAACTGCGCGGCGCGGCCGTGCTCACCGGCAACACCGCGCCGATCCTGTCGGGCGCCACGGTCAAGGGCGCGCTCGCCTGCACCGGCAACACCCCGGCGCCGGCCGACCTCGGCGTGCCGAACCAGGTGAACGGCTCGGGCGGCGGTCAGTGCGGCAAGCTGTCAGCGGGCGTCAAGGGGAAGCCTTACGAGGCGGTCCAGGACCTCCGACAGTGAGCTGACGGCCAGATCGCGGACCCTGGCGTACTCGGACTCCGGGTACTGCCGGGGTCCGTTCTCCACCAGCAGGATCAGGTAGAGATAGGCGCGGTAGAGGTCGAGCCGGGCGCGGGCCGAGAAGGTGAGCTCCAGCGGCGTCACCTCGCGGTAGCCGGCCAGCAGCGGGTCGTCCTCGCGCAGCTCGTCGAAGATCGTCGGGGTGACGAACTCGGCGATCGGGTCGCCCCAGAACGCCCGCTCGTGGTCGATGATCGCCTGGATGCGCGGCTCGCCGGTCAGGTCGAGGAACACGTTCCCGGCCCACACGTCGAAGTGCACCAGGCACGGCGTGGTCACCTCGTCCAGCACCGGCGCGGCCCGCTCGAAGACCGCCATGATCTCGGCGGCCGGGCGGGGCAGCGGCGTCGGGTAGCGCTCGGTGTCGGCCAGCAGCGCGCCCGCCATGGCCAGGAACGCCTCCCGCCAGGTCGAGCCGACGATCCCGGCGTGCGGGTAGCCGAACACCTCGCCGGTCACCGCGTTGAAGGCGGCCAGATGGCGGCCCAGCTCCCGGCGCAGCGCCTGCTCGCCCTCGGGCTTGACGTCGTTCCAGGAGACGCCGTCGAGCGCGGTCAGCATCAGGTAGTCGCCGCCGAGCACCGGGTCGTCGAACCCGGCCACCAGCAGCTCCGCCATCGGCACGCCGGCGGTGGCGGCCAGCTCGTAGGCGTCGGCCTCCATGCGCAGCAGGTTGCGCTCGTAGCTGAGCTGGTCGAGGTCGGGGGAGGGCGACAGCTTGAGCACCACCTCGCGGCCGTCCTCCAGGGTCAGCCGCCACACGGCGTTGGCGAAGCCGTCGGTCAGCTCGGTGGCCGTGAAGACGCCCGCCCCCACGGCCCGCCTGGCCAGCGCGTCGAGCTCGGCGGGTGATAAGCGGCGCTTGGTCCTACTGTCCACGCGGGCCCCTTCCGGGTTCAGGCGGCGCTGATCGTCCAGCTCGCCACGTGTTCGTCGCCCGGCCGCAGCACGACCAGGTCGGTGCCGGAGTTGAAGGCGTCGGGCGGGCAGGTCATCGGCTCGACCGCGACGCCCTCGTAGCCGAGCTGCCGGCTCGTGCAGACCTGCACCCAGGGCAGCACGGCCGGGTCCCAGCCGAGCCGCACCCCGCCGACCCGCACCTCGCCGCGGTCGAGCCCGGTGAAGGCGTGGTCGATCACGGTGTCGCCGACCTGGTGCGGCTTCCTGAAGTCGTACGGGGTGCCGGCGACGTCGGCCAGGCCGGCCGGCAGCAGCCGGTCGTCGGTCTTCAGGTAACGCCCGGCGGGCAGCTCCAGCTCCTCGCCCAGCAGCCACGGGTGGGGCCCGCAGCCGTAGGGGGCGTCGGCCTCGCCGGTGTTGCGGGCCGTGACCGTCGTGGTCAGCCCGCCCTGCCCGAGCCGGTGCTCGACCGACAGCGCCAGCGTGAACGGGTAGCCGGGGGCCTCGGCGAGCTCGTACGTCAGGCGCGCCCGATCGGCCTCGGCCTCGGCCACCTTCCAGTCGACGACGGCGACCAGGCCGTGCAGCGCGTGACCGCGGTCGGGCTCGGTCACCTCCAACCGGTGCGAGCGGCCCTGGAAGGTGTATCGGGCGCCGCCCACCCGGTTGGGCCAGGGAGCCAGGACGGTGCCCGCGAAGTAGGGCACCGGGCCCTGCTCGGGCCAGGTCGTCACCAGGTCGCGCCCGCCGTGCCTGAGCGTCCTGAGCGCGGCGCCGCGCGGGCTGATCTGCGCGGTGTAGCCGCCGCCTTCGAGCTGGGGCACGGAGAAGGTCCTTTCGATCGGGCGTGCGAGCAGCCGGGCCAGGATATCCCTGGTCAGGCCGACTCTCGGCGAACCAGGTGCGTGTCGAGGATCACCACGGGCTGGCGCAGCTCCTCGCCGTTGATGCGGGCCACGAGGAGCTGGGCCATCTGCCGGCCCATGGCCTCGGTGGGCTGGTGGACGGTGGTCAGCGGCGGGTCGGCGTGCAGCGCGGCCTTGGAGTCGTCGAACCCGATCACCGCCACGTCGCCCGGGATCGCCTTGCCCGCGGCCTTGAGCACGCGCATCGCGCCCAGGGCCATCGGGTCGGAGGCGGCGAAGACCGCGTCGAGATCGGGATGGCTGTCCAGCAGCTCCCGCATGGCGGTGGCGCCGCTCTCCTCGGAGAAGTCGCCGAAGGCCACGATCTCCGGCAGGCCCGAGGGCAGCAGGGCGTCGCGGTAGCCGGCCAGACGGTCGACGCCCACGCCCATGTCCTGGGAACCGGCGATCGTGGCGATCGCGGCACGGCCGAGGCTCAGCAGGTGCTTGACCGCCTGCCGGGCCCCCGCCCTGTTGTCCATGTCCACGAAGCTGTAGGGGTCGAGGCCGACGGGCCTGCCGCCGAGCACGGTCGGCACGCCCATCTCCTCCAGCCTGCCCGGCAGCGGGTCGGCGCCGTGCAGCGACAGCAGCAGCACGCCGTCGACGTGCTGCCCCGTCAGGTAGGTCTCCAGCCGCTCGTGCTCCTCGGGGGAGCGCGCCATCGCCAGGATCAGCTGCAGCCCGGTCTCGGCCAGCGCCGAGCCGATGCCGCGGATGGTGCCGGCGAAGTACGGCTCGTCGAAGACCCGGAACTGGGACTCGGACACCACCAGGGCGACCGTGTCCGTGCGGCGCGTGACGAGCGCACGCGCCGCCCTGTTGGGCACGTAGCCCAGCTCGCGGATGGCCAGCTCGACGGCCTCGCGGGCCTTGGCGCTGACGTTCGGCGAGCCGTTGATGACTCTCGACACCGTGCCCCGGCCCACACCGGCCCGAGCCGCGACTGCCTCAAGAGTCGGTCGGTTCATGTCGCCTATTCTGCCGGATGATCTCCGAGTACCAGTGCGCGCTGTCCTTCAGCAGCCGCTCCTGGGTGTCGAAGTCGACGTGGACCAGACCGAAACGCTTGCCGTAGCCCCAGGCCCATTCGAAGTTGTCCATCAGCGACCAGGCGAAATAGCCCTCCAGGGGCACGCCCGCGTCGATCGCCTCCCGGCACGCGCCGAGGTGCGCCTCCACGTACGCCTGCCGCCGCGCGTCGTGGATCCGGCCGTCGGCCAGCACGTCGTCGAAGGCGGCGCCGTTCTCGGAGACCACCATCGGGATCGGCGGGTAGTCCCGCGCCACCCGGGTGAGGATCTCCACCAGACCGCCCTCGTCGATCTCCCAGCCCATCGCGGTGACCGGCCGGCCGCCGTTGACGAACGAGACGTGCTCGCTGCCCACCCAGGGCGAGGCCGTGTCCGTGGGGGCCGCCGCCGCCGACGCCTTGCCGCCGGGCGCGCCGGAGACCGTGAAGCGGCTGTAGTAGTTCACCAGCAGCACGTCGATCGGCGCGTTGATGGTCTTCATGTCACCCGGCCGCACGAGGTCGTCGTCGATCGGGATGTCGTTCAGGACGTCCTCGGGGTAGCGGCCGGTGAGCAGCGCGTCCAGGAAGAACCTGTTCTGCAGGCCGTCGATGCGGCGGGCCGCGTCCAGGTCGGCCTCGCTGCCGGTCTCGGGGGAGATCGCGTACAGGTTGACGCAGCCGCCGACGCGGCGCGCGTCCATCGCCTGGACGGCCAGGCCGTGGGCCAGGTTGAGGTGATGCGCGCCCCTGATCGCGTTGCGCGGCTCACGCCGGCCCGGGGCGTGCTCGCCCGAGGCGTAGCCGAGGAACGCGGCGCACCACGGCTCGTTGACCGTGCTGAACGTGTGGACGTGGTCCTTCAGCGCCTCGTGGACGATCGCGGCGTACTCGGCGAAGCGGTAGGCCGTGTCGCGGTTGGGCCAGCCCCCCTTGTCCTCCAGCTCCTGGGGCAGGTCCCAGTGGTAGAGGGTCAGCCAGGGGTCGATGCCGTTCTGCCGGAGCTCGTCCGTGAGCCGCTTGTAGAAGTCCAGGCCCTTCTGGTTGACCGCGCCCGAGCCGGTCGGCTGCACCCGCGGCCAGGACACCGAGAAGCGGTAGGCCGTCAGGCCCAGCTCCGCCATGATGGCGACGTCCTGCCGGTAGCGGTGGTAGTGGTCCATGGCCACGTCCCCGTGGTGCCCGTTGAGCACCCGGCCCGGCGTCTTGGTGAAGGTGTCCCAGATGGAGGGGCCGCGCCCGTCCTCGGTGACCGCGCCCTCGATCTGGTACGCCGAGGTCGCCGCGCCGAACGCGAAGCCGGCGGGGAAGCGCAGCCCGGGACGAATCTGTTCCTCTTGTGTCGTCACGCCTTGACCGCACCTTCCATGAGTCCGCCGACGATCTGGCGGCCGAATGCGACGAATACCGCGATGAGCGGAATGATGGACAGCGCGGTACCTGCGAAGATCAGCGAGTAGCTGGTCGAGTAACGCGCGTTGAGCGAGTTGATGGCGATCTGCACGGTCGGGTTGTCCGGGGTGAGCACGATCAGCGGCCACATGTAGTCGTTCCACATGAGCATGAAGGTGTTGATGCCGAGCACCGCCATGCCGGGACGCACGGCCGGCAGCACGACGTTCCACCAGATCCGCAGCGTCGCCGCGCCGTCGACCCTGGCCGCCTCGACCAGCTCGTTCGGCACGGCCTGGCGGGTGTACTGGGTCATCAGGAACACGCCGAACCCGTTGAGCAGGTAGGGCAGGATGATCGCCTTGAGCGTGCCGGTCCACTCCAGGCTCACCATCATGCGGTAGAGCGGGACCACGCCCATCTGCTGCAACGGCACCGCCATCGTCAGCAGCACGAGCAGCAGCAGGATGTTGCGGCCCTTGAACCGCAGGCTGGCGAAGGCGAACCCGGCCAGGGTCGAGATGATCACCACGGAGACCGTGACGATCGCCGCGCTGATGAAGGAGTTGGTCAGGCCGAGCAGGAAGTGCGCGTCCTCGTTGTTGAGCACCGCCACGATGTTCTCGCCCAGGTTGCCCCCGGGCAGGAACTTCGGCGGCACCGCCACGGCGTCGGAGTTCGTACGCGAGGCGATGACCAGCATCCAGTACAGCGGGAACGCCGACAGGAAGATGGCCACCCCCAGCATGACCCGCGTCATGACGGTCGGTTTCCAGCCGGTCACTTGGCGCCTCCGATCCGCCGGACGAACAGGAAGTTGACGGCCGCGCCGATGAGGATCAGCAGGAACAGCAGCCAGGCGGCGGCCGCGGCGTAGCCGTAGTCGAACTCGCGGAAGCCCTGCTTGACGACGAACATCGCCACCGTCTGGAACTGGCCCTGGGAGCCGCCGTCCACGTTGCCGTTGTAGAAGGTGGTCGGCTCGGAGAACAGCGTCAGGCCGCCGATCGTGGAGTTGAGCACCACGAAGATCATCGTCGGGCGCAGCATCGGCAGCGTGATCTGCCAGAACTGCCGCCGCCGGGACGCGCCGTCGATGGCGGCCGCCTCGTACAGGTCCTTGGGGATCGTCTGCATGCCGGCCAGGAAGATGATGGCGTTGTAGCCTGTCCAGCGCCAGTCGACCATCGCGGCGATGGCCAGCCAGGACGGGAAGCGCTCGGCCCGCCAGTTGATCTTGTCGCCGCCGAACATGCCCAGGACCCAGTTCACCAGGCCCCAGTCGCGCGCGAACAGCTGCGTGAACACCACCGCGACCGCGACCACCGAGGTGACCAGCGGCAGCAGCACGCTCATGCGGACCGGCAGGCGCCAGCGGAACTTCTTGTTCAGCGCGTTGGCCAGGAACAGGGCCATCAGCATCTGCGGGATCGTGGCCAGCAGGAAGATGCCGACGGTGTTGGTGACGGCGTTCCAGAAGTCCTCGTCGGTCAGCAGCGCGGCGTAGTTGCCCAGCCCGGCCCACTTGGTGTCACCGGCCAGGTCGTAGTCGTAGAGCGAGTAGTAGAGCGTGAAGGCCAGCGGGAACAGCCCGAAGGCGGCGAACAGCAGGAAGTACGGGGACACCAGGGCGTACGGCATGGCCTTGACGTCAAGTCGTGAACGCCAGAGGCGGCCGGGCGGGCGGTCGCGGCGATGGTTGTTCCGCGCCGCCCGCGGAAGGGTGTCGAGGCTCATAACAGACCTTTCAGCGGCAAGCCCGGCCCGCTAGCGGCGGGCCGGGCGGGGGAAGATCAGCCCGCGGCCTTCACCGCGTCGTCGACCAGCTGCTGCCAGGCCTTGTCGTAGGCCACCGAGCCGTCGTCCATGCCCTGGACGACCGACTCGACCGCGTTCTTGACCTGCGCGTGCTTCACCCCGAGGAAGACCGGCTGCAGGCTCTCCGCGGACTTGGCGAAGATCTCACCGATCGGGGCGTCGCTGAAGAACTCGTTCTTCGCGCCCTGCACGGCGGTGTCGGCCTGGGCCTTGCTGTTGCTCGGCATGTTGCCGAAGTCGGTGAAGATGCTCGCCTCGGTCTGCGCGCTGGTCAGGTAGTCGGCGACCTGCGCGGCCTCCTTCGGGTGCTTGGACTGCTTGGGCACGGCCACCCACGAGCCGCCCCAGTTGCCGCCGCCGCCGGGCACCGAGGCGACGTCCCACTTGCCCTTCATGCCGTCGCCGGCGTTGCCCGAGACCACGCCGAGCATCCAGGACGGGCAGCCGACCGTGGCGAAGGCGCCCTTCTGGGTGCCCGCCGCCCACTCGTCGGTGAAGTTGCGCAGCTTGGCCGTCAGGCCCGACTGGCTGAGCTTCGAGGCGAAGTCGAAGCCCGCCTTCACCGCCGGGTTCTTGTCGACGATGAGGTTGTTGTCCTTGTCGAAGTAGGCGACGTTGCCGTTCTTGGCCGCCTCCTGGTACAGCACCACGTTGTAGAGCGTGTTGGTGCCGTCGGTGAACTTGGTGTCCTTCACCTTCGCCTGGAACTGCTGGCCGACCTTCATGAAGTCGTCCCACGTCGGCCACAGGGCCGCGACCTTCTCGCGGTCCGTGGGCAGCCCGGCCTTCTTGAACAGGTCCGCGCGGTAGCACAGGCTCATGCCGCCGATGTCGGTGCCCAGGCCGAAGATCTTGCCGTCGGCGGTGACGCCGTTCTCCCACTTCCAGGCGGGGTAGTCGGCCTTGCGGCCCTCAAGGCCGTACTCCTTCAGGTCGGCCCACCACTCCGGGTGCGCCTTGGCGAGGCCCATGCCGCCCTCGTCGATGCCGATGACGTCACCGGCGCCGTTGCCGGACTGCAGCCACTGGATCATCTGGGGCCAGTACTGCTGCTCGAACTGGTCGGTCAGGTGCTCTTCCTTGATCTGGATGTCCTTGTGCTCGGCGTTCCACTTCTCGATGGCGTTCTTGTAGCCGAAGTTGGAGCCGCCGCCGAAGGTCTGCACCCGGATGGTGACGGGTTCGGCCGCCGCCGCGGAGGAGGCGGGGGAGCTGCCGGCGGCCGGCGTGTCGCCGCTGCCGCACGACGCGACGGTCAGCGCCGCCGCGGCCAGGGCTGAGGCCGCGGCCAGACCGTGACGCTTGCTGATCATCATGGGAGACCCCTTCTCGGGTGAATGGTGGGGAGGTGCACCGCGGCACGCGCTCCGCCGCGGTGGGAGTGTTTGGGAGCGCTCCCACAAAGGGTGCACTTACCGGCTGTGAACGTCAATCCACCGAAACGGAACCGTTACCAATGGGGTGTTTTGTAACCAAGAATCAGGATTTATGGGGATGAAGGGTGTGAAGGGCCGTTTGGGAGCGCTCCCACCTCAAGAGACATCTTTCGTGCCGCATCAAGGGCATGTCGCCCGCACCCTCCGGGCTTGCTCCGGGTCAGGTCCGGTTGTCACTGTGCGTGACGGCCGTCCGGAACGTTCCAACGCCCAGCCCCCCGGAGGAGGGGACGGCCGCTCTCGGACGGCCGCTCTCAGCAGGCGGCGGCGCGCTCGCGCAGCAGCGCCCGCTCGCGGGAGTTGCGGGTCATCGAGGCCGCCCGCTCGAACTCGGCCCGCGCCTCGCCGCGCCGGCCCAGCTTGAACAGCAGGTCGCCGCGGACGCTCGGCAGCAGGTGGTAGCCCTTCAGCGACGGCTCGTCCACGATCTGGTCGAGCAGTTCCAGGCCGACGGCCGGGCCGTAGGCCATCGACAGCGCCACCGCGCGGTTGAGCTCGACGACGGGGGAGCGGGCCAGCCGGGCCAGCGACTCGTACAGGCTCGCGATGCGTACCCAGTCGGTGTCGCCGGGATCGACCGCGCGGGCGTGGCAGGCCGCGATGGCGGCCTGCACCGTGTACGGCCCGGACCCGCCGCCCAGCTCCTCGGCCCGCGCCAGCGCCGCCAGCCCGCGCCCGATGAGCAGCCGGTCCCACCGCGCGCGGTCCTGCTCCAGCAGCAGCACCGGCTCGCCGGACGGCCCCACCCGGGCCGCCGCCCTGGACGCCTGGATCTCCATGAGCGCGGCCAGCCCGTGCACCTCGGGCTCGGCGGGCATCAGCCCCGCCAGCACCCGGCCCAGCCGTAGCGCGTCCTCGCACAGGCCGGGCCGCATCCAGTCGTCGCCCGCCGTCGCCGAGTACCCCTCGTTGAAGATCAGGTAGATGACCTCCAGCACGGACGACAGCCGTCCCGCCAGCTCGGCGCCCTGCGGCACCTCGAACGGGACCCTCCGGTCGGCCAGGGTGCGCTTGGCCCGCACGATCCGCTGGGCGGCGGTCGGCTCGGGCACCAGGAACGCGCGGGCGATCTCGTCGGTGCTCAGGCCGCCGAGCACCCGCAGCGTCAGGGCCACCCGCGCCTCCATCGACAGCGCCGGATGGCAGGCGGTGAAGACCAGCCGGAGCAGGTCGTCCTCGATCTCGTCGGGCTCGGGCGGCTCCTCGGCGCTCTCCAGCCGGTGGCCCAGCTCGGCCAGGTTGCGGGACATCCGCTCGTTCCTGCGGATCAGGTCGACGGCGCGGCGCTTGGACACCGTCATCAGCCAGGCGCCCGGGTTGCGTGGCACGCCCGACCCCGGCCACTGCTCCAGGGCCGCGACCAGCGCGTCCTGGGCCAGCTCCTCGGCCAGGCCGACGTCGCGCACCAGCCCGGCGAGGCCGGCGATGAGCCGGGCGGCCTCGATCCGCCAGACCGCCTCGATCGCCCGGTGCGTCTCGGATGCCGTCGTCGCCTCGATCGCCCGGTGGGGGCCGGAAGCCGTCATCGGCTCATGACACCAGCCGCCGCCCGCGGTCCGCAAGCCGAGGTCAGAGCTCTCGCGTGCCCAGGCGCCGGCGCATGGCCCGCTCCCGCTCGACCTCCTCCGGGTCGGACGAGGCCGCGTCCGGCGCGTCGGAGGCGTCGTACACCCGCCACACGTCCAGCGCGATCCCGTCGCAGCCCTCGGGGACGGGCACGCGCAGGGCCCACTCGACGGCCTCCTCCCTGGACTTCACCTGGATCAGCCAGAACCCCGCGATCAGCTCCTTGGCCTCGGCGAACGGGCCGTCGATCACCGTCGCCCGGCCGCCGCTGTAGGCGATCTGCGCGCCCTGCGAGCTCGGGTAGAGTCCCTCGGCGGCCAGCAGCACCCCCGCTCTGGCCAGCGCCTCGTTGTAGGCGTGCATGTTGTCGACGACCTCCTGGCTGGGCAGCGCCCCCGCCTCGGTCTCCGCACCGGCCTTGCCGACGATCATGAATTTCACGCTGCCGTCCCTTCCGTCCGAGGCCCCGCGGCGGAGCCGGTCTCGCCGATGCGTCGAACGGGCGCCGCCCGGATCGACACGCGGGCGCGGACCGTCCGTTCTCAGGGCACCGTACCGGTCGTGCGGCGGCGCGGCCGATGTGCCATCCTCGCCCCATGCCCCAACCCGCAGACGACGCCCTCGCCCCCAACCGGGCCCTCTGGGACGAGCGCGCCCGCGTCCACGGCTCGACCCCCACCGACAGGTTCTACGACGTGGACGCCTTCCTCGCCGGCCGGCAGACCCTCTACGAGCTCGACCGCCGCCTGGCCGGCGACGTCGCCGGAAAGGACCTGCTCCACCTGCAGTGCCACTTCGGCATGGACACGCTGAGCTGGGCGCGGCTCGGGGCACGGGTGACCGGCGTCGACTTCTCCCCGGTGGCGGTCGCCCGGGCCCGCGAGCTGGCGGTCAAGGCGGGGCTGGCGGCCACGTTCGTGGAGGCCGACACGCAGCGGCTGCCCGAGTCGCTGGCCGGGGGCTTCGACGTGGCGGTGGCCACGTACGGCGTGTTGTGCTGGATCGGCGACCTCGCCGCCTGGATGCGCGGCGCGGCCATGGCGCTGCGGCCCGGCGGACGGCTGGTGCTGGTCGACCTGCATCCGGCCTACGAGACGGTGGCCTCGCTCGACCCGCTGGTGGTCGACTGGCCCTACGGCGGCGGCCAGGCCCACCGCGAGACGGTGACCGGCACGTACGCCGACGCCGGGGTGGTGACCGAGGCACAGGAGACCGTCCAGTACCCGTACTCGCTGGGCGAGATCGTCACGGCGGCGGCGCGCGCCGGGCTCACGGTCGCCGAGCTGGGCGAGCACGTCGCCGCCGAGACGGACCCGCGCGGGCTGCTGCCCGAGGGCGAGGACGGCCGGTACCGGCTCCCGTTCGGGGACTCGTACCTGCCGGTCCTGTACTCGCTGGTGGCGGTCCGGTCCTGAGACGCGGCGAGCGCGCGTCCCCCGTGCGGGACGCGCGCTCGGAGCCGGGGGAGTCAGCCCGCGTACTGCGGGTAGCCGTAGCCGACGACCTGCGACGTCGGACGGACGCGCTCCTCGACCTTGCCGTTGCCGGTGTTGCCCTCGACCGTGGAGATCGTGCCGTCGCCGTTGTCCCTGGTGACGAAGCCGACGTGCTGGATGGCGTCCAGGCTCTTGCTGCCGCCCCAGGAGAAGAAGACGACGGCGCCGGGCCTGGCCTCGGTGCCCCAGCGGTCGTTGGCGGCGAACCACTTGGCGTGGGCCACGGTCCAGGCGTCCCAGCCGACCTGCGGGCGGGCGCCGGTCTGCTCGCCGACCCAGGAGACGAAGATCGAGCACCAGGGCGCGTTGAGGTACATCGCGCGGGTGCCGCCGTCGCGGGCGATGGTCTCGGCGGCGCGTTGGGAGTCGGCGTACCACTTCTGGAACTTGGTGCCACCGCCGTAGGCGTTCTCGGAGGTGCCGACCTGGGCCTTGGCCAGGGCCAGGACCTGCGCGGCGGTGACGTTGACCCGGGTCTCCTCCGCCTTGCGAACCTGGGCGGCGGCCTGCGGCGCGACCGCCGGGCGTCCGGCGGCGGCGGCCGGGTCGGCGCTGTCGGCGGTGGCCGCGGTGGCCGCGGTGGCGTGGGCGCCGATCGCGGAGGCGAGGATGGTCGCGCCGAGCGCGGCGCGGACGTAGTTGATCTTCGGGGCACGGATGGGACGGTGTTTGGCCATCGAGGGCATTACTCCTTGCTTCCATGCCGCTTACCGGGTTAGCTGACGGGTTCGGACGTGGAAGCTGCCCTACGGCACCGAAGTGCCGATTCACCCCAAAGGACGTGGGTCCCCGGTTCCGCCCGGAGGCGGATTCAGCGGTCACAGGACGATCCTGTGAAATGTCTTGCGATGGTTTGACAAAGCCGGCGGACAAACCGGACGTCTGCCGCGAGATGCCCCACAAGGTAATACATCGGGCAAGAGCAAGGCAAATGCCTAAAGGTCCAGCTAGGAGAGTTGGCCCCGCGCGTCGGCCAGAAGCCCCATCATGGCAAGGGATTCGTCAAGCGGCATGACGGCGCTCTCGGTCCGGCCCTCGGCCGTGGCGGTACGCACCTCGCGCAGTTCCCCGGCGTACCCGTTGTCGGCCGGGTCGAGCACCAGCTCCTCCGTCTCCATCGACGGCCCCGACAGCAGCACCCGCTCCGGCGCCCAGAACGGCGCCAGGATGTCGGCCCGCATCGACGTGCCCACCACGCTCGCGTCGTTGGGGTGATGCGCGAGCAGGGACACCTCCACCAGCGCCCGCCGCCCGCCCGGGTACAGCAGCACGCCGCCCGCCTCGGCGTCGACCCCGCTGGGCGCCAGCGAGCCGGTCATCCGCAGCTCCCGCGGCATGCCGAGCAGGAGCTGAGCCAGCCCGAACGGGTAGATCCCCAGGTCGAGCAGGGCCCCGCCGCCCAGCTCCGGCGCCCACAGCCGATGGGCGGGGTCGTAGGGCAGCGCGAACCCGAACGAGGCCCGCACCGAGCGGATCTCACCGAAACGCGGATCGGCCGCCACCCGCTGGATGAGCGGGTTGAAGCGCATCCACATGGCCTCCATGAGGAAGACCCCGGCCGCGCGGGCCAGCGCCACCATCCGCTCGGCGTCGGCCACGGTGGCCGCCAGCGGCTTCTCGCACAACACGGACTTGCCCGCCGCGATGGCCGCCTCGGCCACCTCCAGGTGCTGGGCGTGCGGCGTGGCGACGTAGACCGCGTCGACGGCCGGATCGGCGCACAGGGCCTCGTAGGAGCCGTAGGCCGACTCCGCGCCCAGCTCGTCGGCCAGGGCCCGCGCCCTGAGCGGGCTCCGCGAGCCGACGGCGGCCACCCGCATGCCGGGCTCGGCCGCGATGGCCGCCCCCACGGTACGCGCGATGCCGCCGGTCGCCGCTATCCCCCAGGTGAAATCTCGCACGCCCGAGATCGTAGAGCGCTCAGGTCAGGTTGAACGAGTCGGGGTCGGGCCCGATCCGCCGTCCCGCGTTCATCGCGCCGATGGCCACCAGGTCCTCGGTGTCGAGGATGAAGTCGAACACGTCGATGTTCTCCTCGATCCGGGCCGGGGTGACCGACTTGGGGATCACCACGTTGCCGAGCTGAAGGTGCCAGCGGAGCACGATCTGCGCGGGCGTCTTGCCGTACTTCTCCGACAACACGCGCAGCGCCGGGTCGGACAGCAGCCCCTTGCCCTGCCCGAGCGGGCTCCACGCCTCGGTCAGGATGCCGTTGGCCTCGTGGAAGGCCCGCATCTCGCGCTGCTGGAAGTACGGGTGCAGCTCGATCTGGTTGATCGAGGGCGTGATGTCGGTCTCGTTCATCAGCCGGGTCAGGGTGGCGACCGTGAAGTTGGAGACGCCGATGGCCTTGGCCCGGCCGTCACGGTAGATCTTCTCCAGCGCGCGCCAGGCCTGCACGTACTTGTCCTGCTGCGGGACCGGCCAGTGGATCAGGAAAAGATCTACGTAGTCGAGGCCCAGGCGGGCCAGGCTCTCGTCGAAGGCCTGCTCGGCCCGCTCGTGGTCGCCGTTCCACAGCTTGGTGGTGACGAACACCTTCTCCCGTGGCACCCCGGCGGCGCGCACGGCCCGGCCGACGCCCTCCTCGTTCTCGTAGGCGGCGGCGGTGTCGACGTGACGGTATCCGGCGCGCAGCGCGGTCGTCACGGCGTGCTCGGCGTCGTCGGCAGAGACCTGCCAGACGCCGAAGCCGAGCTGTGGTATCTGCACACCGTCGGTGTTGAGCATCAGCGAGTTCATACCCTCCATTGTTCACGTGACGTTTCTTGCTGCTTAAGCAGGCCGGGCTAGCTTGTAGCGGGTCGTGCAAGGCCATCCACCGGCTGGGGGAAACAGAGTGGTCAGACAGGCGTCGGCCTGGGTGGAGTCCCCGCTCCAGATGCTGTGCGCCGTCGAGGCCCACCACGCCGGGCTGCTCGGCCCGGACACCGTGGTCGTGCCGCGCGCCGGCCTGCGCCCGCTGCGCGCCACCCGCAAGGAGCTGCGCCGCCTCGACCTGCCCGCCGGCCTGGTGCTGGACGAGCCGCGCGAGCGCATGCCGCGCCGCGTCCAGGCCGTGGGCGACGCGTTCTCCGGCAAGGTCCAGGTGCGCTGGCTGACCTCCGACCCCGGCCGCATCGTCGTCGTGGACGACGGCCTGGCCACGCTCAGGCTGCTCGAACTGCTGGCCGCCGGGCCGTACCGGCCGCTGCTGCGGGCACGGGCGACGCCGTCGCGGGCGCGCGCCCTGCTCGGCCTGGCCGCCGCGCTGCGGCTGCGGATGAGCCGGGTCTCGGTCTTCACCGCCCTGCCCGTCCCCGACGAGCTGGCCGCCGCCGTCCGCGAGGTGGGCGTCGACCTCGTACGCCACGACTTCGCCTGGCTGCGCGCCCAGCCGCCGAGCGCCCAGGGGCCCGCCGAGCGGACGGTCGTCCTCGGCACCTCCCTGGTCCGCAACGGCCTGGTGCACCGCGACCACTACCTGCGCTGGCTGACCGACCTGGCCGGCCGCGAGCCGCTGGCCTACTACCCGCACCGCCGCGAGGACCCCGTCGACCTCGCGCTGATCAGGGAGCGTCCCGGCATCACGGTGCACGACGCGGGCGCGCCGGCCGAGCTGACCCTGCGCGGCCTCGGCGCCGGGCAGCGGGTGCTCAGCCTTCCCTCGACCGCGATCACCTCGCTGCGGGTGCTGCTCGGCCCGCGCGGTGTCGAGGTCGAGCCGGTGGACGTTCCCGACGACTGGTGGACGAGCAGGGCGGCCCCCGGCCTGCGATCGCATCTGACAGGAGCTTCCAGGTGAGGGTGCTGGCGGTAGCCGACTCCGACTCGTATCTGAAGTGGGCGGCCTGCCTGCTCGACGACCTGCCCGCGGGCTGCGACACGGAGCTGGTGGTGGTGCGTACCCCGATCGCGCCCTCGGCGGAGCAGATCGCGGCGGCGGTGGGCGGGCGCGCGGCGCCCCCGGTGTTGTCGGCGCGGTCGCTGCGCCGCCTGGCCGAGCGCACCAGGCCCGACGCGATCCTGGTCGGCTGCACCGGCCCGGTCGTGGACGTGCTGGTGGCCGACGTGCTGGCCGGGCTGCGGCCGGCAGGCCGGTCACGGCCGGTGTTCGTCAGCGGGCTGCCCGGCATCTCGGTCCCGGCCACGGAGAAGGCGTGGCTGTTCCGCAGCGGCTGCGACCTGTTCGTGGTCCACAGCGAGCGCGAGGTGGCCGAGTTCTCCGGGATCGCCGGCCGGCTCGGCGGAGGAGGGGCGGTCGGGCTGGCCCGGCTGCCGTTCCTGCGGCCCGGCGCGGCGGCCGGCGGCGGCGACCGGGTCGTGTTCGCCACCCAGGCCAAGGTGCCGCGGGCGCGGGAGGACCGCGAGCGGGTGCTGCTGGCGCTGGCCGAGCTGGCCGGACGCCGGCCCGGCCTGGAGGTCGTGGTCAAGCTGCGCGCCCTGGAGCACGAGCGCCAGACCCACAACGAACGCCACCACTACCAGCGGCTGTGGCGCGAGATGGGCGAGCCGGGCCGGCTGACGTTCGCGGCCGGGTCGATGCACGAGCAGCTCTCGCGGGCGGCCGGGTTCGTCACGGTCAGCTCGACGGCCGCGCTGGAGGCCGTCGCCATGGGCGTGCCGTCGCTGGTGCTGAGCGACTTCGGCGTCAGCGCCGAGATGATCAACCTGGTGTTCGAGGGCAGCGGCCTGCTCGGCACGCTCGGCGACCTGGCCCTGGGCGACTTCCGTACGGCCGAGCCGCGGTGGTGCGAGGCCAACTACTTCCACCCCGCCGGGCGCGACGACTGGGCGGACCTGCTGGCCGGTCTGGCCGTGGCCGGGGAGCGCCCGCCCGCCCGCTCGCTGCTGGACGGCCCCGAGCACGCCGCGGCCCGCCGCCGGGCCAGG
Source organism: Nonomuraea sp. NPDC052265 (assembly GCF_044547985.1). Classification (NCBI taxonomy): domain Bacteria; kingdom Bacillati; phylum Actinomycetota; class Actinomycetes; order Streptosporangiales; family Streptosporangiaceae; genus Nonomuraea; species Nonomuraea sp. NPDC052265. The sequence goes on along the minus strand of NZ_JBIUBJ010000004.1, from coordinate 598,439 downwards.
TTGCGGGTGGAGGTGCCGCCCACGATGTTGCGGGCGGGCTACCGGGCCAAGCGGCGGGTGCGCCGCTACCTCAGATCGCTGACCTGATCTTCCTGCGCAGCCTGGAGAGCGCCGAGGGCGGCTCGGCCAGCCCCAGCGTCTCCAGGCGCTTGCGCTTGAAGTAGCGCTTGTCGAACGCGACACCCGACGGGCGCAGCTCGGGATAGGCGTCGGCCTGCATGCAGTAGCCGACCGCGCGCACCAGCGCGGGCAGGTCCGTGCGCGGCGGCTGGTCGATCACGCCGTCGGCGCCCAGCCGGGGCAGCAGCGCGTCCACGATCGTGGCCGGGATCCTGTTGCTGTTCTCGTACGGCGTGAGCCGGTCCAGCACCAGGCCGGTGCCGAAGGAGGCGACCGGCAGGCCGAAGTAGCGCATGGCGGTCACCAGGCCGGTGGAGAAGCAGCCCACGACCAGCTCGGGCCGCAGCGCCGCGAAGCACACCTCGGCCGGCACGCTCTCCCCGGCCACCGTCAGCCGCACCCCCAGGGGCTCGGCCGCCGCGCGCAGCAGTTGCGCGTGCCGGCGTCCGGCGGCCGGGTGCGGCTTGAACACCACGCTGGTGCAGCCGCGGGCGACCAGGGCGCGCAGCATCGAGGTGTGCAGCCCGGCCTCCTCCTCAGGGGTGACGATCTCCAGGGCCGACAGGTACTGGCCGAGGATCATCGCCTGCCCGGCGAGCATGTCCGGCGCGGTGGTGGCCACCTCGCGCACGACCGCCAGGAAGCGCTCCTCGGGCAGCACCACGGGCGGCACGCCGTACTCGCTGAGCAGCAGCGGGGTCAGGCCGGGCACCAGGTCCAGGTGGAGCAGCCGCTCGATGCGGCGGGAGATCTCGGCCGGCAGCGGGTCGCGGGTGGGCCCGTAGCTCATCAGGCCGTCGGAGTAGACGGTGATCGGCAGTCGCGCACCAGCCCGGCGATCGTCCGGGCGGGCGGCACCGCGATCGACTCCAGCACCAGCTCCTCGACGTCGTCCAGCGCCAGGTGGGAGCGGATCAGCCGCTCGAACATCGGCACCTCGATGACCCGCGCCCGCCAGTCGGAGGGGTGCAGCGGGGCGATCAGGTCGTTCCAGGAGTGCACCTCGTCGAAGCGCGAGCGCAGGACGGCGAAGCCGGGCGCGCCGTCGAGCGGCAGCGACACCTCGGGGACGGCCGCGTTGTTCGACACGATCAGCACGCGCCGGCCCGCGCCGAAGCGGCCGTCGTCGATGGCCGCGGCCAGCGACATGGCGCCGAACAGCGTCGAGGCGTAGAAGACCTTCATCAGGAGTCCTCCCGATCCCGGCGGATCCGGACGTGGGGGCTGGGGGGAATGTCGGGCACCAGGGCGCGCAGCAGGGCCTCCCGCTCGACGGCCATCCGCGACACCGCGTCGGCCACCAGCGCGGACGGCAGCCCGCGGACCATCTGCGCGCCGCGCTCCTCGAAGCGGGCGCGCAGCGCGGGCGTGAACCGGCCCGCGAGCTCCAGGTGGTGGGCCAGCAGCGCGCAGAAGTTGCGCGCCGCCTTGGGCAGGAACTCCGGCTCCAGGTCCTTGAAGACCAGCTCGAAGGCGTCGAAGAAGTGCAGTTGCCGCTCGTCGCCGACCTGCGTCAGCGACCCGGACACCAGGCGCCGGTAGAACACCCCGGCCATCGACACCACCGCGAACGTGGCCGCCTCCCGGTGCAGCCGCCAGATCCACGGCCGGTCCTCGGCGGTGTGCAGCGAGCCGGGGAAGTGCAGCAGGTCCCGCAGCGAACGCCGGTAGACCCCGGCCCACGCGTACGGGTAGTCCACCATGGTCCGCACGCCCGCCGGCAGGATCGCCGCGCGGGGGTCGAGCACCACGCCGCGGCGCGACAGCGGGGCCCGGTGCACCACCCGTTTACGCCCCTCCACCTGCACGTGGTCCACGCGCACGAAGTCGCAGCCGAGCCCGTCGATGGCCGCCACCAGCCCGGCCAGGTAGCCGGGCGCCAGCCAGTCGTCGCCGTCCATGAACGTGACGAACCGCCCCGAGGCGGCCGACAGCCCGGTGTTGCGGGCGTCGGCCAGCCCCACGGGGACGGGGTTGCGCAGCACGGCCAGGCCGGGCAGGTCGCGGGCGAAGTCGGCGATGATGTCCGGGGTGGCGTCCACGGAGCCGTCGTCCACGACGATGAACTCGAAGTCGTGCCGGGTGTTGCGGGCGAGCGAGGTGAGCGCGTCGGCGATGAAGCGCTCACCGTCCCGCACCGGCACGACGACGGAGAGAGTGGTCGGCGTCATGACTCAGACGGTCACCCGGCGCAGCCGGGCCTTGGGCGCCTCCTCGCCGGGGAAGACGCGCTTGACGCCGTCGCCCATGGCCTGCTCGATGATCCGGATGTCGCGGACGAGGTGCTCCAGCCCGGACGGCTCCAGCGAGGCGGCGTGGTCGGAGCCCCACATGGTGCGGTCGAGCGTGATGTGCCGCTCGACGCAGACCGCGCCCAGGGTGACCGCGGCCAGGGAGATCTGCAGGCCGCGCTCGTGCCCGGAGTAGCCGACCGGCACGCCGTAGCGCTCCTTCAGCGTGGTGATCGTGCGCAGGTTGGCCTCCTCCGGCGGCAGCGGGTACGTGGAGGTGGCGTGCATCATGATCAGCCGGTCGGTGCCGAGGATCTCGACGGCCTGGTCGATCTCCGACAGCGTGGACATGCCGGTGGACAGGATGAGCGGCTTGCCGGTGTCCGCCAGGGCGCGCAGCAGCTCGTGGTCGGCGACGCTGGCCGAGGCGATCTTGTGGGTCAGCACGTCCATGTTCTCCAGGAACTCCACGGACGGCACGTCCCACGGCGAGGCGAACCAGTGCAGGCCACGCTCGTCGCAGTATTTCGCGATCTGCCGGTACTCGTCGTAGCCGAACTCGGTGCGCTCCTTGTACTCCAGGTACGTCATCTCGCCCCACGGCGTCTGCCTGATCTGGCCCTTCTGCTCCTCGGGCACGCAGATCGCGGGGGTGCGCTTCTGGAACTTGACCGCCTGGCAGCCCGCCTCGGCCGCCACGTCGATGAGCCGGCGGGCGATGTCGAGGTCGCCGTTGTGGTTGATGCCGATCTCGCCGATCATGTACACCGGCTCGCCGTCGCCGACCAGCACGTCGCCGATCGCGACCGGGCCGAGCCGCGGCCGGGCCTTGGCCTCGGCGACGGGCGGCTCGGGCCGGGCGGCCACCACCAGGTCGCACAGCTCGCGCACCGCGCCGGAGCCGCCGGGCCTGGTCAGCACCACGCGGGCGGCGGCGCGCACGCGCGGGTGCGCGTCGGGGGTGGCGATCGGCCAGCCGACCTCGGCCATCGGGCCCAGGTCGTTGACGTCGTTGCCGACGTAGGCCACGCGCGCCGGGTCCAGGCCCTCGATGGCCAGCCAGTCGCGCAGCACGATGCGCTTCTCGGCCAGGCCCTGCAGCACGGGCACGCCCAGCTTGCGGGCGCGGGCGGCCACGACCGGGTTCTGCTCGGTGGACATCACCAGCACCTTGACCCCGGAGCGGCGCAGCAGCGAGACGCCCATGCCGTCCGAGCGGCTGACCAGGACCATCTCCCGGCCGTCGGAGTCGATGTAGGCGCGGTCGTCGGTGTGCACCCCGTCGAAGTCGGTGATGACCGCGTCCACGTCGATCGGCTCGGGCTTGTCGATGAACGGCGCGAGGGCGCGCACCAGCTCCAGGTCCTCGGGGTCGTCGACCTCGACGGCGTGCCGCGGCGGCACCGGCTGCACGGCGACCTCGCCGAAGAAGCGGTGGCCGTGCTCGCGCAGGCCGGCGGTGCGCATGACGTAGAAGGCGCCGTTCTCGCGGAACTGCGGCTCGCGGTCCTGCCTGCGCTGCCGTACGGCCGGGTCGTGGTTGACGCCCGCGCCCGCGGCGGTCCACAGGAACTCGTGCGTGGGCAGCCCGGACACGACCGAGTCGGCCTCGCCGTCCAGGACCCTGCGCACGGCCGCCGACAGGTCCTCGGGGTCGATGAACGCGCTGGTGCACTGCACCAGCACGACCACCTCGGGGTCGGCGCCCAGCGCGTCCAGGGCGTGCAGCACGGCCGACTCGCTGGAGGCGGTCGCGCCGCTCAGCTCCGCGGGCCGCTCCACCACGACCGCCCCCGCCGCGCGGGCGGTCTCGGCGATCTGCGCGTGGTCGGTGCTGACCACGACCTGGTCCACGAGCTCGGCCCGCAGGCACGCCCGTATCGCGCGGGTGACCAGCGGGACGCCGCCGACCAGGGCGAGGTTCTTCAGGGGTACGCCCGCCGAACCTCCACGGGCGGGAACAACGGCCAGGACTCGCAAGTGTCTTCTCCTCAGTGCATCGGATCGCACCCAGAAGCTAGAGGCCGGGATTGAACGGGCAGCGTCACCGCCATTAACGTTCCATGGGGATCCGGTAGAACAACTCTGGCCGGCCCACCCCGCCGTACTGCGGCACGCGCACCGCCATCCCCAGCTCGACCAGGTGTTCCAGGTAGCGACGGGCGGTCACCCGCGACACCCCCACCGCCTCCGCCACGCTCTGCGCCGAGCTGCCGCCTGGCCGCTCGCGCAGCCGGGCCGACACGGCGTCGAGGGTGTCGCGGGCCAGCCCTTTGGGCAGCTCGGAGGTGCCGCGCAGGGTGCCGAGCACCCGGTCCACGTCACCCTGGGCGACGATCACGCCGGTGTCCTGCCTGAACCGGGCGTAACGCGTCAGCTTCTCGGCCAGGGTCGCGTAGGTGAACGGCTTGAGAAGGTACTGCGAGACGCCCAGCGACACCGCCGAACGGACCATGGCCAGGTCGCGCGCGGAGGTGACGGCGATGACGTCGCACAGCAGCCCGCCGGCCCGCACCGCGCGGCACACCTCCAGGCCGTGCATGTCGGGCAGGTACAGGTCCAGCAGGATGAGGTCGACGGGCCGCCCGCGCAGGAACCGCAGCGCCTCGCCGCCCGAGCGCGCCACCCCGGCCACCTCGAAGCCGGCCACCCGCTCGACGTAGACCCGGTTGGCCTCGGCCGTGATCTCCTCGTCCTCCACGATCAGCACGGAGACCGGCGCGCCCGACCTGCTCACCGCGCCCGCTCCGGGACCGGCAGCCGCACCGTGAACGCCGATCCGGCCACGTCGATCGTGCCGCCGAGCCGCCGCACCGCCTGCCCGACCAGCGCCAGGCCGAGCCCGTGGCCGTCGCCCTTGGTGGTCCAGCCCTTCGCGAACGCCTCCGGCGCGGTCAGCCCCGGCCCGTCGTCGGCCACTCTGATCATCACCCCGTCGCGGTCCGCGCCCAGCCGCACCTCGACCCTGGTGGCCGCGTCGAGGGCGTTGTCGACCAGGTTGCCGACGATCGTGACCAGGTCGCGCGGGTCCAGGCCCAGGTCGTCGAGGTCGCTGTCCGGCGTCAGGACCAGCTCGCCGCCGCGCTCGGCCGCCTCGGCGCTCTTGCCGAGCAGCAGCGCGGCCAGCACCGGCTCGCGCACCGCGCCGACCACCCGGTCGGTCAGCTCCTGCGCCGCGCGCAGCTCCGCCGTGCCCAGCGCGACCGCCTGCTCGGTGCGTCCCAGCTCGACCAGCGTGATCACGGTGTGCAGCCGGTTGGCGGCCTCGTGCGCGGCCGAGCGCAGCGAGTCGGCGAAGCCGCGCTCGGCGTCGAGCTGCCCGGCCAGCGCCTGCAGCTCGGTGTGGTCGCGTACGGTCACCACCGTGCCGAGCCTGCTGGCCGCGCTGTTGACGGCCAGCACCCGGTCACCGGCCAGGTGCACGCGTTCCTCGTGGCCCTCCAGCAGCGCCGACAGGCCCAGCTCGGCCACGTGCCGGCCCTCGGCGTCCGGCGGCAGGTCCAGGAGCTGCCTGGCGGCGTCGTTGCACAGCGTCAGCGTGCCGTCGCCGCCGACCAGCAGCAGCCCCTCCCGCACGGCGTGCAGGACGGCGTCGTGGTGGTCGTGGATGCGGCCCAGCTCGACCGGGCCGAGCCCGTGGGTCTGGCGGCGCAGCCGTACGGTGACCAGCCACGTCCCGGCCGCGCCCAGGCCGAGCGCGAGCGCGGCGACCAAGCCGCTCCAGGCGAGCTGGTCGCGCAGCCTGGCGCTGATCCGGTCGATCGTGATGCCCGCGCTGACCAGGGCCCGCACCCGGCCGCCGGACCACACGGGCGTCACGGCCCGCTTGGAGGGGCCGAGCGTGCCGGTGTAGGTCTCCACGAAGGTCTCGCCGGCCAGCGCCCGCCCGGTGTGGCCGAGGAAGCGCCGGCCGATCTCGGCCGGGTTCGGGTGGGTGTAGCGGGTGCCGTCCGGCTTCATGATGGTGACGAAGTCGACGCCCGTCCGCTCGCGCACCCGTTCGGCGTACGGCTGCAGCGCCAGGGTCGGCTCCGGGCCGTCCAGGGCGGCGGCCACGCCCGGCGCGGCGGCCACGCCGACCGCCACGGCCCTGGCCGTGTCGCCCGCCTCCTCGGTGAGCAGGCGATGGGCCTGCACCAGCGCGAGCACCGCGCAGCCCGTGACGGCGACCGCGACCACGAGCAACTGCAGGACCAGCATCTGGCCCGCCAGGCTCCAGCGGCGCATGAGCCTCCCCTTGCGTGAACGAAACTTACTCAATCGTGACGTGGGTCACAGTGAGGCGCATAGTCGCATGGCCAGCCCCTTTTTTCCAAAGCGGTGGAGAGACCCCCATGCGTGATCGAACTCGTTACCTGTATCTGGCCGTCATCGTGGCGGTCCTGCTCGGCATCCTGGTCGGATTCGTCTGGCCGGAGGCGGGCAAGGAGCTCAAACCCCTCGGCACCGGCTTCGTGGCCCTGATCAAGATGCTGATCAGCCCCATCATCTTCTGCACGATCGTGCTCGGCATCGGCTCGGTACGCCAGGCCGCCAAGGTCGGCAAGGTCGGCGGCCTCGCGCTCGGCTACTTCATGGTGATGTCCACCGTGGCCCTGGTCATCGGCCTGCTGGTCGGCAACGTCATCGATCCCGGCTCCGGGCTGCACCTGACCGACGCCGCCAAGCAGGCCGCCGAGGCCGAGGCGGCCAAGGGCGAGGCCACCGGCGGGGTCGACTTCCTGCTCGGCATCATCCCCCTCACCCTGGTGTCGGCCTTCACCGAGGGCTCGGTCCTGCAGACGCTGCTGGTGGCGCTGCTGGCCGGGTTCGCGCTGCAGGCCATGGGGGAGCGGGGCGCGCCGATCCTGCGCGGCGTCGAGCACGTCCAGCGGCTGGTGTTCCGCATCCTCGCCATGGTCATGTGGGCCGCGCCGGTCGGCGCGTTCGGCGCCATCGCGGCCGTCGTCGGCGCCACCGGGATCGAGGCGCTCAAGAGCCTGGCCATCATCATGATCGCCTTCTACGTCACCTGCCTGCTGTTCGTGGGCGTGGTGCTGGGCGCGCTGCTGTGGCTGGTGGCCCGGATCAACCTGTGGTCGCTGCTGCGCTACCTCGGCAGGGAGTTCCTGCTGATCCTGTCCACGTCGTCGTCGGAGACGGCGCTGCCGCGGCTGATCGCGAAGATGGAGCACTTCGGCGTGAGCCGGACGGTGGCCGGCATCACCGTGCCGACCGGCTACTCCTTCAACCTCGACGGCACCGCCATCTACCTCACCATGGCCACGCTGTTCATCGCCTCGGCCACCGGCGCTCCGCTGCAGGTCGGCGAGCAGATCTCGCTGCTGCTGTTCATGATGGTCGCCTCCAAGGGCGCCGCGGGCGTGACCGGGGCGGGCCTGGCCACCCTCGCCGGCGGCCTGCAGTCGCACCGCCCCGAGCTGGTGGACGGCGTCGGCCTCATCGTCGGCATCGACCGGTTCATGTCCGAGGCCAGGGCGCTGACCAACTTCGCGGGCAACGCCGTGGCCACCGTCGTGGTCGGCACCTGGACCGGGGAGTTCGACCGGGAACGCGCCGCCGAGGTGCTGGCCGGGCGGGCGCCGTTCGACGAGTCCACGCTGCTGGACGAGGAGGACGACCGTCCCGGCCCCGAGGCGGAACGGGAGGTCGTGCGCGTCTAGGGTGTCGCCTCTACGGTTTGCGGCCGATGCCCGCGTACCCCATGCGGGCGAAGTCCTCGTCGTAGAACGGCGGGCTCTGGGGGTCGGTGAACGGGAAACCGAGCTCCGGCCCCTTGCCGGTGGCCAGACCGGGCGGGATCAGCTCGAAGTCGCCGAAGAAGGCGGCGATCTCCTTGCCCGGCCGCGGGCAGAAGGGCGCGTTGGCCCGCCGGTAGAACTGGCTGACGCGGGCCACACGCTCGGGCGCGTGGTCGGTGCCCACGTGCGAGAGGGCCAGATAGCTGCCGGGCGCGAGCGCGTCGCGGTAGGCGGCCACGAAGCCCTGCGGGTCGTCCTTGTCGGGGATCAGGTGCAGCAGGAACATCATGAGGACGGCGACGGGCTTGCCGAAGTCCAGCAGTCCGCGCACCTCGGGGCTGTCGAGCACCTCCCGCGGGCGCCGGACGTCGCCGTGCAGCATGGCCACCTGCTCGGGGCCGGCCAGCAGCGCCCGCCCGTGCGCGGCCACCACCGGGTCGCTGTCCACGTAGACCACGCGGGCCTGCGGCGCGAGCCGCAGCGCCACCTCGTGCACGTTCTCGGCGGCCGGCAGGCCGGAGCCGAGGTCGAGGAACTGGGTGACGCCCTGGTCGCACAGGTACCTCACCACCCGGCCGATCAGCAGCCGGTTCTCCCGCGTGCCGTCCCTGACCTCCGGCATCGCGCTCAGCACCAGCTCGGCCAGCTCCCGGTCGGCCGGGAAATTGTTCTTTCCGCCCAGGAAGTAGTCGTACATGCGCGCGGTGTTGGGGATGTGAGGATCCACGCCCTGGGGGACTTCTTGCGTCATGAGGGCATGATCCACTAACCGGCTGCCGGAAATCTACGCTTTCGGCATCAGATGGCCGGAAGCCTCAGGACGAACCGCGCCCCGCCCGGCCGGTCCTCCACGCGCACGCTGCCCCGGTGGGCCATCGCCACGTCCCTGGCGATGGCCAGGCCGAGGCCGGTGCCGCCGGAGTCGCGGCTGCGGGCGGCGTCCAGGCGGGTGAACCGCTCGAAGATGCGCTCCCGGTCGGCCTCGGCGATCTCCTGGCCGTCGTTCTCCACCGCCAGCACGGCCGTGCCGCCCCTGGACGGGCCCGCCTCCCTGGCGACCACGACCCACACCATGGTCTCGGCGTGCCGCTGGGCGTTGTCCAGCAGGTTCGTCAGCACCCTGGTCAGTTGCAGGCGCACGCCCTCGACGACCACGCCCTCGGTCAGCTCCAGCCGCGTGGGCAGCTTGTCGCTGCGCACGGCCAGCTCCTGCCGTACCAGCCCGGCCAGGTCCACCGGCTCCCTGACCACGTCCACCCGGGAGCCGATCCTGGCCAGCAGGAGCAGGTCGGTGATGATGGCCTCCAGCCGGTCGGTGTCGCGCAGGGCGCTCTCCACCAGCGCCTCCACGTCGGTGTCCTCCGGGTAGAGCTGGGCGCTCTCCAGCTGGGCGCGCAGCCCGGCGATCGGGGTGCGCAGCTCGTGGGAGGCGTCGGAGGCGAACTGGCGCTGCTGCAGCGCGGAACGTTCCAACCGGGCCAGGTTGTTGTTGACGGCCTTGGCCAGCATGGCGACCTCGTCCTCGCCGCCCGGCTGGGTGACCCGGTGGCTCAGGTCGCCCGCGCTGACCGCGTCCAGTTCGGCGCGCATGGTCGCCACCGGGCGCAGCGCGCGGCCGGTGACCAGCCAGGTCGCCCAGGCGGTGAGCGCGATCAGCGCCGCCACCTGGGAGAACACGATCACCTCCAGCGTCTGCGAGGCCAGCACCTCCGGGGTGCTGCGGCCGGCGTAGACGATGGGGGAGTCCTCCGACGTACCGGCCTTTACCGCCGACAGGTGCACGCACTCGGTCGGCAGGCAGTTGGTGGTGTTGACGACCCGGCTCTCGGCGGTGGGCCGCACGTCGCTGAGCGGCGGCAGGTTCCTGGCCGCGTCGCTGCTGGCCAGGATGCGGCCGTCGGTGCCGACGATCTGGATCAGGTCGATGGACGGGTTGGGCACGGGGATCGTGGCGCCCTGCGGCAACCCGCCGGCGCGCATCTCGGAGGCCACCCGCTCGGCGGTGTCCAGCGTGTCCCGGTAGACGCCGGCCGTCACCACGGACCGCGCGACGATGCATCCGGCGATGCCCACGGGGATCAGCACGAGGGCGGCTACGGCCGTCGCGATGAGGGTGACGCGTCCGCGCAGGGAGCGGGCCCACAGGGGTGGCACTCCCCGAGACTACTAACCGTAATTGCCGCCAAATGCCGCGTTAAGGGAAAGGTTCCCCCAACGTCAGCGCTGGATCCAGACCGTCGTGTCCGGCGGGACCGAGCCGTCGGCCGCCGGCGGGCCGCTGGCCAGCAGCACCGTGCCGGGCACGACCGGGGCGACCGGCTCCTCGCCGGTGTTCAGCATCACGACCAGGCCCGGGTCGCGCTGGACGGCCAGCACGTCCTCGGAGGTCTCCAGCCACCTCAGCGTGCCGCCGCCGAGCGCCGGGTGCTCCTTGCGCAGCCTGAGCGCGGCCCGGTAGAGGTGCAGCGTGGAGTCCGGGTCGTGCTCCTGGGCCTGCGCCGACAGCAGCGTCCACGACGCGGGGATCGGCAGCCACGGGTCGCTCCAGCCGCAGCCCGGCTCGCTCGTCCACGGGATCGGCACCCGGCAGCCGTCGCGGCTCTCGCCGGTGCGCAGGAAGGCCGGGTCCTGCCGCAGCTCGTCGGGCAGGTCGAGGACCTCGGGCAGGCCCAGCTCCTCGCCGTTGTAGAGGTAGGCCGAGCCGGGCAGGGCCAGCATGAGCAGCGTCGCGGCGCGGGCGCGGGCCAGGCCGCCGTGCCGGGTGACGTGGCGGGGCTTGTCGTGGTTGGACAACACCCATGTCGTGGGCGCGCCGACCAGCTCGGCCTCGGCCAGCGACTTCTCGATCACCGAACGGAACGACTTGGCGTTGAAGTCGGCCATCATGAACTCGAAGTTGAACGCCTGGTGCAGCTCGTCGGGGCCCACGTACCGGGCCAGCCGCTCGGGCGAGGACACCCACGCCTCGGCGACGGCCATCCGCCCGCCGGGGTAGGAGTCGAGGATCGGCCGCCACTCCCGGTAGATGTCGTGCACGCCGTCCTGGTCGAAGTAGGGCACCCGCTCGTCGCCCAGCATCTCGGCCTGGCGGCCCTCCTTGGGGCCGACGTCGGGCAGCCCCTCGGCCTTGACCATGCCGTGGGCCACGTCCACCCGGAAGCCGTCCACGCCCCGGTCCAGCCAGAAGCGCAGGACGTCGCGGAACTCGGCGCGCACCTCGGGGTTGTCCCAGTTGAGGTCGGGCTGCTCGGGCGCGAACAGGTGCAGGTACCACTGGCCGTCCTCGACCTGCGTCCAGGCCGGGCCGCCGAAGATCGACTCCCAGTCGTTGGGGCGGTCGCGGAAGATGTAACGGTCGCGCAGGTCGGCCTGGAACCAGGGGTGGCGGTCGGAGGAGTGGTTGGGGACCAGGTCCACGATCACCCGGATGTCGCGTTCGTGGGCCTGGGTGACCAGGGCGTCGAAGTCGGCCAGCGTGCCGAACATCGGGTCCACGTCCCGGTAGTCGGCCACGTCGTAGCCGCCGTCGGCCATGGGGGAGGTGTAGAAGGGGCTCAGCCAGATCGCGTCCACGCCCAGCCTGGCCAGGTAGTCCAGGCGATCCCGCACGCCCTTCAGGTCGCCGGTGCCGTCGCCGTCGGCGTCGGCGAAGCTCCGGGGGTAGACCTGGTACACGACGGCGTCCCGCCACCAGTCGTCGTTGCCGAGCATGGCTTTCCTTCCCCCGATGTCCGTGATGTCTGGTGCAGGATGTCGCGCGTTCTTGCGACAGGTCAAGTGCAAGTTTCGGAAAGTTGCAGATTCAGTGTCAGGTCGTTCTCGCGAGCGGGGGCGAGGTCAGCGGGTCACGGGTCGGATGTGGTTCCGGTAACGCTCTTTCGCAAGTTCTTCCAATTCTTGCAAAGAGCCGCTAACGTCCCGGAAACGTCAGCCGTGCAAGCGGCGGATAACGATCTTCGGCGGCGGCGCACGCAGGCGCCGCCGCTCCTCCATGACCTCGGGAGGTCTCATGCGTGTACGGGTCCTGGGAGTGGCCGCCCTCTCCACCCTCGCGTTCGCCGCTACGGCTTGTGGTGACTCCGGCGCGCCCGCTTCCTCGGCGCAGCCCAGCGGCTCCGCCTCCGCCTCGGCTCCGGCCTCGGCGGCGGGCGGCACGCTGGTCATCTGGGCCGACCCGAGCCGGGTCAAGCCGCTCAAGCCCTTCGCCGACCAGTTCGGCGCCGAGAACGGCGTGACCGTCGAGGTCAAGGAGATCAGCAAGGACAACCAGATGACCTTCCTGACCGCCTCCCAGCAGGGCAGCGGCCCGGACATCATGATCGGCGCGCACGACTGGATCGGCAACCTCGTCCAGAACGGCGCCATCGACCCCGTCACGCTGACCGACGAGCAGAAGGCGGCCTTCTCGGACATCGCCATCAAGGCGGTCACCTTCAACGGCCAGGTGTACGGCGCCCCGTACGCGGTGGAGAACATCGCCCTGATCCGCAACACCAAGCTCGCCCCCGACGCCCCCGCCACCCTCGACGAGATGATCGAGAAGGGCGCGGAGCTGAAGAAGGCCGGCAAGGTCAAGGAGGTGCTCTGCCTGCCCGTCGGCGTCAAGGGCGACGCCTTCCACGCCTACCCGCTGTTCGCCTCCGCGGGCGGCGCGCTGTTCGGCCAGACCGCCTCCGGCGACCCCGACCCCAAGCAGGTGCTGCTCGGCTCCGAGGGCTCGGTCAAGGCGTTCGGCAAGCTGAAGGAGCTCGGCGAGAAGGGTGACGGCGCGCTCAAGACGTCGGTCACCAACGAGAACTACATCGTCAACTTCGCCGCCGGCAAGTGCGCCTACCTGGTCTCCGGCCCGTGGGCCATGAGCGAGGTCAAGAAGGGCGGCATCTCCTACGACATCACGCCCGTCCCGGCGTTCAAGGACGGCAAGCCGGCCACGCCGTTCGTCGGCGTCCAGTCGTTCTTCGTGGCCGCCAAGGGCAAGAGCAAGGCCCTTGCCCAGGAGTTCGTCGCCAACTACGTGACCAACAAGGACGTCGCCAAGGCCCTGTACGAGGCCGACCCCCGGCCCCCGGCGCTGACCGCCGCGCTGCAGGAGGTCCAGGCCGCCGACCCCGATGCCGCCAAGTTCATGGACGCCGGCAAGAGCGGCATGCCGATGCCCGCCATCCCCGAGATGGCCGCCATCTGGGAGCCGTTCGGCATCGCCGAGACGGCCGTGGTCAAGGGCGGCGACGCCGCCAAGGCCGCCGCGGCCGCGCAGAAGGCCATCGACGGCGCGCTCAAGAACTGACATGGCCCAGGACGTGCACGAGGCCGTGGGGACCATCGTGTCCCCGCGGCCTCGCCGGGAGTTCACCACGGCGTTCGTGGTGAGCAGGATCGCGGTGCTCGCCGTGGCCGCCGCGATCCTGCTCTACGCCGTGCCGCCGCTGGTCGCCGCCGAGTCGTGGGTCTCGCTCACGCTGCTGGGACTGGCCGCCGCGGTCATCGCCTACCTGTACCTGACCCGCCGCTTCATCCCGGCCAAGTATCTCGTCCCCGGCACCGTCTTCCTGATCGCCTTCCAGGTGCTTCCCGTGCTCTACACGGTGACCACGGCGTTCACGAACTTCGGCGACGGGCACCGCGGCGACAAGTCCGACGCCGTCACCGCCATCGAGACCGGCTCGGTCCGCCAGGCCCCCGGCTCGCCCGAGTACGGCCTGACCGCCGCCCTGCGCGGCGACGAGCTGGTGTTCCTGCTGGTCGACCCCAAGACCAAGCAGGTACGGCTGGGCACCGGCGAGGGGCTGACCCCGCTGGAGGGCGCCCAGGTCGGCCTCACCGGCAAGGTCGTGTCGGCCCCCGGCGTGACCGTGCTGAAGGCGCCCGAGGCCGCCGCCCGCGGCCAGGAGATCTCGGCGATGTCCGTGCCGACGCCGGGCGGCGCGATCAAGGCCAACGGGCTGAGCCGGGCCGTGGAGGGCAGGGCCGCGCTCGTCCACGACGCCGCCTGCGACTGCGTCAAGGGCAACGGCGACACCTGGACGGCCGACGAGGCCCAGGGCTACTTCGTCAACGCCAAGGGCGAGCACCTGGCCCAGGGCTGGCAGGCGAACGTCGGCCTGGACAACTTCGCCCGTGTCCTGACCAACCCCACCATCTCCGGCTACTTCGTCGGCGTGCTGGGCTGGAACCTGGTGTTCGCGCTGGTCTCGGTGGCCGGCACGTTCGGGCTCGGCATGGCCGTGGCGCTGGCACTGCACCATCCGCGCATGCGCGGCACGAAGGCGTACCGGATCGCGCTGATCCTGCCGTACGCGATGCCGGCCTTCGCCATGCTGCTGGTCTGGCGCGACATGTTCAACCGCGACTTCGGCCTGATCAACCAGTTCTTCGGGCTGAACGTCGACTGGCTCGGCGAGCCCCTCACCGCCCGCTTCGCGGTCATCCTGGTCAACCTGTGGCTCGGCTTCCCGTACATGTTCCTGGTCACCACCGGCGCGCTCCAGGCGATCCCGCGCGAGCTGACCGAGGCGGCCTCCATCGACGGCGCCACGCCGTTCAAGGCGTTCCGCCGGGTGACGCTGCCGCTGCTGCTGGTCGCGCTGACGCCGCTGCTGATCTCGTCGTTCGCGTTCAACTTCAACAACTTCAACGCCATCGCGCTCACCACCGAAGGCGGGCCGTTCCCGGCCGAGAGCCCGCAGGTGGGCGCCACCGACCTGCTGATCACCTACACCTTCCGGCTGGCGTTCGGCGCGGGCGGGGCGCAGTTCGGGTTCGCGGCGGCGATCTCGGTGTTCATCTTCGCGATCGTGGCGGTCATCTCGGCCGTGGCCTTCCGCCGTACCCGCAAGCAGGAGGAGGTCTACGCATGAGGATCGCGCTCAGGCACGTGTTCGTGCTGCTGGTGTGCGCGTTCGCGCTGTTCCCGATCCTGTTCGTGGTCTCGGCCGCGATCAACCCGATGGGCACGCTGGCCTCCACCGACCTGCTGCCGTCGGGGGCGAGCCTGACCAACTTCGTCAACCTGCTCACCTCCGACAGCTATCCGTTCGGCCGGTGGTTCTTCAACTCGGTGTTCATCGCGCTGGCCTCGTCGTTCGCGAGCCTGCTGCTGTCCATGCTGGCCGCCTACGCCTTCAGCCGCATGCGCTTCGCCGGCCGCCGGGTCGGGCTGCTGGCGCTGCTGCTCATCCAGATGTTCCCGCAGTTCCTGGCCATCGTGACGATCTTCATGATCTTCACCAGGGTGACCGAGCTGTATCCGGCGTTCGGCTTCAACACCGTCTGGGGCCTGCTGCTGCTCTACCTGGGCGGCGCGCTCGGCGTGAACACCTGGCTGATGAAGGGCTTCCTCGACACCGTGCCCAAGGAGCTCGACGAGGCCGCCACCGTGGACGGCGCCACCCACGCCCAGATCTTCTGGCGGGTCATCATGCCCCTGGTCACGCCGATCCTGGCGGTCACCGCGCTGCTGGCCTTCATCGGCACCATGAGCGAGTTCCTCATGGCCAATGTGTTCCTGCGCGACCCCGAGAGCAAGACCCTGGCCGTCGGCATGTACGGCATGATCGCCGGCGACCACCGCAACGCCAACTTCGGCATGTTCGCCGCGGCGACGTTGCTCACCGCCGTGCCCACGGTGAGCGTGTTCCTATGGCTGCAGAAGTACATCGTCTCCGGCCTCACCGCCGGGGCTGTCAAGGGATAGGTTCATTGCGCTATGTCGGCGAGCCGCATCACGACGGCTCAGCTCTCTACGTCTCCAGCAGGGAACCGGCGCTCGGCTCGCGGGTGACCCTCTGGCTGCGGGCCCCGCGGGCCGCCGGGATCACCGGCGTGCACGTGCGTACCGTCTGCGACGGCGAGCCCCGCTACGCCGAGGCCCGCGTCGACGACTCCAGGACCGGCACGCCGGTCGCCGGATACGGCGCGGACGACGTGTGGTGGCAGGCGGAGATCACCGCCGTCAATCCGGTCACCCCGTACCGCTTCCTGCTGCACACCCGCCGCGGCCAGCTGTGGCTGACCGCGGCCGGCCCGGTCGCCCACGACCTGACCGACGCGAGCGACTTCCGCCTGGTCTGCCACCAGGCGCCGCCCTCGTGGATGTCGGACGCGATCGTCTACCAGATCTTCCCCGACCGGTTCGACCGCTCCGGGCCGATGCCGGACCTGCCCGACTGGGCGCTGCCGCGCGACTGGGACCGCGACCCGGTGATCCCCAGCGGCCCCGGCACCGCCCAGCAGTTCTACGGCGGCGACCTCGACGGGATCACCCGCCGCCTGGACCACATCCAGGGGCTCGGCGCCGACACCGTCTACCTGACACCGGTCTTCCCGGCCCGCTCCAACCACCGCTACGACGCCGCGAGCTTCGAGCACGTCGATCCGCTGCTCGGCGGCGACGAGGCCCTGCACCGGCTGTCGGGCGCGCTGCACGCCCGCGGCATGCGCCTGCTCGGCGACATCACCACCAACCACTGCGGCGACGCCCACGAATGGTTCACCGCCGCCGTGTCCGACGTGAACGCCCTGGAACGGGAGATGTTCTACTTCGACCCCGACACCGGCGACTACGAGTCGTGGTGGGGCGTCAAGTCGCTGCCCAAGCTCAACTGGGGCAGCGAGCTGGTGCGCTCCAGCATGCGCGCGGTGCTGAAGAAGTGGCTCGGCCCCCTGGACGGCTGGCGCGTGGACGTCGCCAACATGACCGCCAGGCTCGGCGGCGACGACCGCAACCACGAGGTCGCCGCCATGCTGCGCCGCCGGCTCGGCGCCGAGGCCGCCTTCATCGCCGAGCACAACCACGACGCCTCGCTCGACCTCGACCGCGACGGCTGGCACGGCACCATGAACTACGGCGGCTTCACCCGCCCGGTCTGGGCCTGGCTGCGCGGCCCCGACCTGGACCTGCCCCACTTCCTCGGCGTGCCGGGCGGCGTGCCCGAGCGCGACGGCGCCGCCACCGTGGCCACGTTCAGGGCGTTCGCCTCGCACATGTCCTGGCGCTCGCTCACGCACTCCTGGCAGCTCCTGGACTCCCACGACTCGCCGCGCATCCGGACGGTGACCGGCTCGCGCGAACGCCACCTGCTCGCCCTCGGCCTGCAGGCCACGCTGCCCGGCACGCCCATGGTCTTCGCCGGCAGCGAGTTCGGCCTGACCGGGATCAACGGGGAGCACTCGCGCACCCCGATGCCCTGGAACCGGCCGCACGACCAGGACCTGGCGACCCTGTCGGCCTACCGCGAGCTGCTCGGGCTGCGCCGCGCCGAGCCCGCGTTGCGTCACGGAGGGTTGCGCTGGCTGCACGCCGACGCCGACTGCCTGGTCTTCGCGCGTGAGACGTTCGAGGAGTCGCTGCTGGTGTCCGTACGCCGGGCGCCCGGCGCCGAGCTGCCCATCGGAGCGCAGGCCCAGGGCGTCCACAACGCGCAGGACGGCGACGTGATCCCGGGGGACGGTCCTGCGCTGTGTGTGTGGCGCATCACACGCTGATCACGCTACGGTATGGCTCTGCCCCGGACCGTCTTCAACGAGATAGTGGTGTGCGCGCATGAGGTTGCTCTCCGTAGCCGTCGCGGCCTGTCTCCTGGCCGCCGTACCGACCGCCGCGGAAGCCAGGGCGGCCACCACCTACTACGTCGACTCCAGGGCCGGCGACGACTCCGCCGCCGGCACCAGCGCCGACAAGCCGTGGAAGTCGGTGGAGCGGGTCAACTCCGCCGACCTCAAGCCGGGCGACATCGTCAGCTTCAAGCGGGGCGGCAGCTTCACCGGCCCGCTCAGGCTCACGGCCAAGGGCACCGCCGCCCGGCCCGTCGTCGTCCGCTCCCACGGCACCGGCGCCCTGCCCAGGATCAGCGGCGAGGAGAGCGACTGCGTGGTCGTCAAGGGCGCCTACTGGCAGATCAGCGGCCTGCGCGCGTCCGGCTGCCGGTTCGCCGGGTTCCAGCTCGGCGGCCACCACATCGAGCTGACCGGCGTCGCGGCCGACGGCAACGTCGCGGGTGTGTGGGTCACGCCGTCCGGCTCGCACAACACCGTCCGCGACAGCACGCTCACCGGCAACAACCGCATGAGTGTCGACGACGAGGGCGGCGACAACGACTCCGGCGCCTTCGGCGTGCTGCTCAACGGCGACGACAACCTGGTGACCCGCAACACCATCACCGGCAGCTACGCCAAGAGCCACGACTACGGCACCGACGGCGCCGCCGTCGAGATCTTCAACGGCGACCGCAACCGCGTCACCCACAACACCGCGCGCGACAACGAGACCTTCACCGAGCTCGGCGCCCAGAAGGGCAAGACCGCCACCGGCAACGTCTTCGCCTTCAACGTCGTCACCTCCAGCCGCAGCCGCGGCTCCTTCCTCATCACCCGCGGCCCCGGCCACGTCGTCGGGCCGGTCAAGGGCACGATCGCCGTGCACAACTCGGTCTACCTGCCGGCCAAGGACACCATCGGCTGGTCCTGCCACGACGGCTGCTCGCCCTCCATCCTCAGGCTGCGCAACAACGTGATCCAGGTCGGCGGCGAGGCGGGCTGGGCCGACGGCAAGGGCGTCGACGACGGCGGCAGCGTCTACTCCGGCCGCAAGATGACCTTCAAGCTGGGGCCGAAGTCGGTCAAGGCCGACCCGCTGTTCGTCTCCCGCACCGACCTGCGCCTGCGTCCGGGCTCCCCGGCGCTGGGCCGCGGCCTGCCGCTGTCGCCCACGTGGTACGGCGGCGCCGCGTTCGGCAAGGACATGCTCGGCAGGCCGCTGTCCGGGGCGCCGGACGCCGGGGCCTACCAGCACTAGCGGTGTAACCTACCGGGCATGGTTCCGGATCTTCGCCTGCCGCTGGTCAAGCAGCTCGCCGAGGCCGACGTGCCCCACCGTTTCTGGCACACCGCCGGCCCCGGCGGGCGCGTCTGGCTGTTCGAGAGCGTCGAGGGCGACGGCGAGCACTGGGCGATCAGGCAGATCGAGGTCGACACCGAGCGCGTCGCCCACCGCTACTGGTGGGGCCGGCTCCAGGACGATCGCGGCTTCCTCACCGACCAGCCGCTGGAGATCTGGGAGCTGACCGAGATCACCCAGGCGGCCTTCGAGGCCGTCTGGGACGCCGCTTGACCGCGCCGGTCCAGGCCGGGGAGTTCTACGGCGTGCGCTCCAGGACGAGGGCGTTGGCGGCGCCGTTGACGTCGACCTTCGCCGGGTCGGCCCCCGTCTCCCGCAGCCAGGCCAGCACGACACTCGCGAACGCCTCGTTCACCTGGAACAGCTCGATGTCGGACAGCGCGAGCCCGGCGCGGCGCAGCACCTTCTCCGTCGCCGGGATCACGCCGGTGAGCATCTGCGGGAAGCGCTCGGCGTAGCCGGGGTCGGCGAAGGCGGGCCGCAGGCCGGCCAGGATCTCGGGCGTGGTGGCGGGCCGGACCGACTCGTCCCGGTCCAGGCCGGCGATCGGGGCGATCTCGGCGCCGAAGTCGGCGGCGGCGGCCTTGGCGTGGGAGCCGGCGGAGAAGGCGTCCATATGGGCACCCGGCTCATCGACTCCACGCCACAGGCCACCACCAGGTCGTACGCGCCGGACATGACGCCCTGCGCGGCGAAGTGCACGGGTCTGCCCTTGCCGATCGGGGTGCGTACGGCTGGCACGATGACGGCGTCGCGCATCGCGGCCCTCCTGTCCGTTGGAAATTCCAACTCACCCTGACGCGAGTGGGTCGGACTTTCCAACGCAGGGGTCACCGGGCGGCCAGGCCGTTGACGATCATGTGCAGGGCGACGTCGAAGCTGCGCTCGACCTCCTCGGGCTCGCCCGTCAGGTGCCCCCGCGTCTCGGCGAAGACGAACCCCGAGACGAACGCGTGCAGCACCTCGCTCGTCCGCCGCAGCTCCTCCTCGGGCACCCCGGACGCGCGCAGGATGCGGTAGAGCGCCTGCCAGAGCGGCAGTCGCCGGTCCTCGATGAACTCGGGGTGGTTGTGCAGATAGGTCCACATCGCCGGATGTTGCCGGGCATGCCGGTGGTAGGCCAGGGCCAGGGCCCGGAGCTGGTCCTGCCACGGGGTGCCGTCGTCGGGCGGCAGCGGCAGCCGGACGCTGACCGTCTCGCAGATGCGGGCCAGCAGCGCCTCCTTGCTCGCCACGTGGTGGTAGACCGACATGGGGTTGACGTCCAGCTCGGCGGCCAGTTTCCGCATCGACAGCCCCTCGACGCCGCCCTCGTCGATCAGGCGCAGCGCGGTGGAACAGATCTCGTCAAGACTCAGGGGAGCTCCCCTGCGCGCACTCACTGCCATACAGCGTATGGTAGCGTCTGCCATACGGTGTATGGCTACCCGAAGGGAGCACTCATGAGGCGTATCCCCGCCCCGCAGGGCCTGCCGATCCTGGGCAACACGCTGCAGATCCCGGCCCACTCGCCGGTGGAGCACTTCGTCAAGGTCGCCGAGCGGTACGAGGAGGGCATCTTCCGGCTCGAGGTCGCCGGCCGCACGATCGTCCTGGTCTACGACCCCGACCTGGTCGCGGAGGTGTGCGACGAGAGCAGGTTCGTCAAGCGCATCAAGCCGCCGCTGTCGATCGTGCGCGACTTCGGCGGCGACGGCCTGTTCACCGCCGAGCCGCACGAGCCGGTGTGGGGGCAGGCGCACCGCATCCTGCTGCCCGCCTTCAGCCAGCGCTCGATGAAGGCGTACTACCCGCAGATGCTGGAGGTCGCCGAGCAGCTCGTCGCCTCGTGGGCCGGCCGCCAGGGGCAGGACCTGCCCGTCGCCGACGACATGACCCGGCTGACGCTGGACACGATCTCGCTGACCGGCTTCGGCTTCCGCTTCGACTCCTTCGCCTCGCCCGGGCTGCACCCGTTCCTGAAGGCCATGGGCGGCGCGCTGACCGAGGCCATGCTGCGCAACCAGCAGCTCCCGTTCGTCACCAGGCTGAAGCGCGGCCACGAGGAGGCCTACCGGCGCGACATCGAGACCATGCGCGGCCTCGTGGACGACGTGATCAGGCGGCGCCGGGCCGAGGGCGCCGGCGACGCCAAGGATCTGCTCGGCCTCATGCTGGAGGCCGCCGACCCGCGGACCGGCGGCCGCCTGTCCGACGAGAACATCCGCAACCAGGTGCTCACCTTCCTGATCGCCGGGCACGAGACCACCAGCGGCCTGCTCTCCTTCGCCCTGTACAACCTGCTGCGCGACCCGCACACCCTGGCCAGGGCCTACGACGAGGTCGACCGCCTGCTGCCCGGCGACGAGCCGCCCAGCTACGAGACGATCATGAAGCTCGACGTCATCCCCCGGATCCTGGAGGAGACGCTGCGGGTCTGGTCGCCGATCCCCGCCTTCGCCGTCAGCGCCGTCGAGCCCACCACCATCGGCGGGTACGAGATCGAGGCCGGCCAGGGCATCGCCGTGCTGCTGCCGTCGCTGCACCGCCACCCCAAGGCGTGGGAGCGGCCGGAGGAGTTCGACATCGACCGCTGGCTGCCGGAGAACAAGAAGGCCCACCACCCGGCGGCGTACAAGCCGTTCGGCAACGGCGAGCGCGCCTGCATCGGCCGCCAGTTCGCGCTGACCGAGGCCCGGCTCGCCCTGGCCATGATCCTGCGCCGCTTCGCCGTCTCCGACCCGGACGCCTACCGGATGAAGATCAAGCAGACGCTGACCATCAAGCCCGACGGGTTCACCCTGCGGGTACGCGAGCGCCGCGCCCACGAGCGCACCACCGCCGCCGACGTCACCCGGCCCGCAGGGGAGGGGCGGCAGCACGACCTCGCGGTCACCGGCGTGCCGCTCACCGTCGCCTACGGCTCCAACCTGGGCACCGCCGCCGACATCGCCGAGCGGCTGGCCGAGCGGGCCGGCCGGTCCGGCTTCGCCACCACCCTGACCACTTTGGACGAGCTCACCCCGCCGTCGGAGGGCCTGCTCGTCGTGGTCGCCTCCTCCTACAACGGCAAGGCGCCCGACAACGCCCAGCGCTTCGACGCCCTGGAGGAGCTGCCCGACCTGTCGGGCGTGCGCCTGGCGGTGCTCGGCTGCGGCAACTCCCAGTGGCCGACGTACCAGGACTTCCCGCGCCGCGCCGGCGAGAAGCTGACCGCGGCCGGGGCGGTGACGCTCGTCGAGCGCGGCGAGGCCGACGCCGACGGCGACTTCGACGGCGACGTCTCGGCGTGGACCGCCAGGCTCTGGGCGGCGCTGGCCGAGCAGTACAGCGCCCCGGCGGGCGCGGCCGGGCCGCGCTACGAGATGGAGGTGCTCGGCGAGAGCGAGGTCAGGCCGGCCGTCGTCTCCGAGCGGGCCGTGCCGCTGACCGTCGTGTCCAACGAGGAGCTGACCGGCGACCCCACCGGCCTGTGGGACTTCTCGGCCGAGGCCCCGCGGCCCGGCGTGCGCTCCATCGTGGCCCGCCTGCCCGAGGGCGTCACGTACACGGCGGGCGACCACGTCGCCGTCTTCGCCAAGAACGACCCCGAGCTGGTGGAGTGGGCGCTGCGCTGCCTGCGCGTCCCGCGCGAGCAGGTGGTGCGGCTGCGCGCCGCGGGCGCCACCCACCTGCCCGTGGACACGCCGGTGACGGCCGGACTGCTGCTGACCGAGTTCGCCGAGCTCCAGGAGGTGGCCACCAGGTCCGACCTGGAGGCCCTGACCGCGCACACCGGCTGCCCCTGGACGCGCGGCCGGCTCGCCGAGCTGACCGCCAACTACGCCGACGAGATCCTGGCCAAGCGGGTCTCGCCGCTGACCCTGCTGGAGCGTTTCCCGGCCGTCGAACTGCCGCTGCCGGTGTTCCTGGAGATGGCCGGGCCGATCAGGCCGCGCTACTACTCGGTCTCCTCCTCGCCGCTGGCCGGACCCGGCCTCGTGCGGCTCACCGTCGGGCTGGTCGAGGGGCCCGCCTGGTCCGGCAGCGGCACCTACCAGGGCATGTGCTCGGCGTACCTGGCCGGGCTGCGGCCCGGGGAGGTGTTCTACGGGTACGTACGCGTGCCCGCGCCGCCGTTCCGGCTGCCGGACGACCCGGCCACGCCGGTCGTCCTGGTCGGTCCCGGTACGGGGTTCGCGCCGCTGCGCGGTTTCCTGGAGGAGCGGGCGCTGAGCGGGGCGTGCGGCCGGGCCGAGGTCTTCACCGGCTGCCGCCACCCCGACCACGACTGGCTGTACCGGGACGAGGTGACCGCCTGGGCCGCTCGCGAGGAGGTCAACGTGCACACCGCGTTCTCGGCCGTGGCTGGGCACCCGTACCGCTACGTCCAGGACGCCGTCGCCGGCCACGCCGAGGAGGTGTGGGAGCTGCTGGAGCAGGGCGCGTACGTCTACGTCTGCGGCGACGGCCTGCGCATGGCCCCCGCGGTGCGCCAGGCGCTGCTGGACGTGCACCTGCGCCGCACCGGCGCGGACGGCGCGGACGGCGCGGACGGCGCGGCCTGGCTGGCCGCCCTGGAGGCGGACGGCCGCTACCAGCAGGACGTGTTCGCCTGATCCCCACGTGCGGGGATACGTCCGCCTGATCCTTGAACGATCCTTGGTCGATTTTGGGAAAACACCTGCTCAAACCGCCACCCAGGTTCGACAATCCGGACTTAGCGCTGGATTCTGGGATAGAAGCGCAGCATGCGCGACATATCCGTGGAACATACGCGAAACCTGTCCACGGCGCTGTGAGAGCCTCTGGGAAAGGGGGCGGGCAATGCTGCTGCGACTGAGGGTGTCCCTGCCGGACCGGCCGGGCGGCCTTGGCCAGGTCGCGAAGGCGCTGGGGACGCTCGGCGCCGACATCCTGCAGGTCACCGTGCTCGAACGGGAGACCGGTCGGGCCGTGGACGACTTCATCGTGTCCTGGCCGGGACCGATCAGCGCGACGGAGGTCTGCGAACGCCTGTCGGCGACGCCGGGCGTACGCGTCGAGGGCGTCTGGCCCACCCGCGACGTGCCCGGCTCCGCCCCCGACTACGACCTGCTCATGCACGTGGCCACGGAACCGGCACGGGGGCTGGCCACGCTGGTGGACGCCCTGCCCGCGCTGTGCGGCGCCGAGTGGTCGGTCGCGGTCGAGGACGGCGCCGTACGGCATGCCTCGATGGCGGCGCCGGAGGTGGTGAACCTGCCCGACCCGCCCCCGCGCGCGATCACCCTGGACTCGGCGGACCTGCGGCTGATGCTGCTGCCCATGGTTCCGCAGCGCATGCACGTCGTGGTCGCCCGCGCCGGCGGGCCGGTCTTCCACCGCGCCGAGCTGGAACGCGCGGTCCGCATCGTGGACGTCGTCGCCATGCTGGCCGCCCGCGCCTAGACGATTGACCGGCCAAACATCAGACGAATAACGTGAGCCTCTACCGTCCCTCCCGCGCAGAGGACCTGAGGCCATGGATTTCGAGCTGACCGACGAGCAGAAGGCCTTCCGCGAGACCCTGCGCGCCTTCGTGGAGAAGGAGATCCTGCCCGTGGCCACCGAGTGGGAGCACTCGGGCCGCTACCCCACCGAGATCGTCGAGAAGATGAAGCAGATGGGGCTGTTCGGGCTGACCGTCCCCGAGGAGTACGGCGGGCTGGGCGCCGACATGGTCTCCTTCGCGCTGGTCTTCGAGGAGATCGCGCGGGGCTGGATGGGCGTGGCCGGCACGATCGGCTCCCACTCGCTGGCCTGCTGGATGATCGCCAAGCACGGCACCGACGAGCAGAAACGCCTCCACCTCGCCGACCTGGCCGGCGGCGCCCGCCGTACCGCGATCGCGCTCACCGAGCCCGGCGCAGGCACCGACCTCCAGGGCATCCAGACCCGCGCGGTCCGCGACGGCGACCACTACGTGGTGACCGGCACCAAGACGTGGATCACCAACGCCCGGCACGCCGACCCGCTGCCCGTCCTGGTCAAGACCTCGATCACCGAGCCCGCCCACAAGGGCATGTCCGTGCTGCTCGTCGATCCGGCCTCGCCCGGCTTCGGCGTCAGCCGCGACCTGCCCAAGCTCGGCTACAAGGGCACCGAGACGTGCGAGGTCGTGCTCGACGAGGTGCGGGTGCCGGTCTCGGCGCTGCTCGGCGGCGTCGAGGGGCGCGGCATGCAGCAGGTGCTCGGCGGGCTGGAGATCGGCCGGGTCAACATCGCCGCCCGCGCCGTCGGCGTCGCCCAGGCCGCCTACGACGCCGCCCTGGAGTACGCCCGGGAGCGCACCGCGTTCGGGCAGCCCATCGCCGACTTCCAGGCCGTCCAGCTCAAGCTCGCCGACCTGGCGACCGAGATCCAGGCGGCCCGGCTGCTCACGTACTGGGCCGCGTCCCGGGCCGACGGGGGCAAGCGGGTGGACATGGAGGCGGGCATGGCCAAGTACTTCGCCTCCGAGGTGGCGCTGAAGGCCTCGCTGGAGGCGATGCGCATCCACGGCGGCTACGGCTACTCCCAGGAGTTCGTCGTCGAACGGCTCTACCGGGATGCGCCGCTGATGGCGATCGGCGAGGGCACCAACGACATCCAGAGGCTGGTGATCGCCCGCGCCCTCGTCTCCGGCAAGGGCAGGGTGGGCTGGTAGCTAGTCGTGCCGGGGCAGCCCTGAGACCTCGTGGTCGGCATGGGACAGCGCCTCGGCGATGAGCGCCCGCACGTGCCCGTCGCGGGCGCGGTAGAGCACCCGGCGGCCGTCCCTGCGGGTGTCCACCAGGCCCGCCAGCCGGAGCTTGGCCAGGTGTTGCGAGACCGACGGGCGTGCCGCGCCGACCGCCTGGGCCAGGGAGTTCACGTCCAGCTCGCCGGTGGACAACTCCCACATGAGGCGGAGCCGGGTGGCGTCGCTGAGCATGCGGAACGCGTCCACGGCGGCGTTGACCTGGGCGGGAGTGGGTTGCTCCTGCGAGTGGTCCGCACCTGAGACGTTGTCGCGTGCGTACATGACTACATATCCTGGTGGGAGCGGACGTGATGCGCAAGCAGAGGAGGGCCTATGTCTGACTCCGATACCCACTCACATGGCCATGGTCACGGCCACGGCCACGGCCACGGTCATGGTCATGGTCATGGGCCGGGGGAACGGCGGGGGGTCAGGGCGCTGGCCGCCAGGGCCGCGCACGCGTTCACGCCGCACAGCCACGACAGCGCCGCCAAGACCGACAGCGCCTTAGAGTCCAGCAGCCGGGGCATGCGCGTGCTGGCCGTCTCCTTCGCGGTCCTCATGCTCACGGCCGTCGTGCAGGCCGTGATCGTGGTCGCGTCGGGGTCGGTCGCACTGCTCGGCGACACCCTGCACAACCTGGCCGACGCGCTCACCGCCGTCCCGCTGGCCATCGCGTTCTCGCTCGGCCGCCGTGCCGCCACCCGCCGCTTCACCTACGGCTACGGCCGGGCCGAGGACCTCGCGGGCATCGTCATCGTCGTGCTCATCGCCGCCTCGGCGGCCCTGGCCGGGTACGAGGCCGTCCGGCGGCTCGTCGAGCCCCAGGACGTCCGGGCGCTCGGCTGGGTGGCCGCCGCCGCGCTGGCCGGGTTCGTCGGCAACGAGTGGGTCGCGCGCTACCGCATCACCGTGGGCCGCCAGATCGGCTCGGCCGCGCTCGTGGCCGACGGCCTGCACGCCAGGACCGACGGCTTCACCTCCCTGGCCGTGCTCCTCGGCGCGGGCGGCGCGGCCCTCGGGTTCCCGATCGCCGACCCGGTCGTCGGCCTGCTGATCACCGTCGCCATCTGCTTCGTCCTGCGCGACGCCGCCCGGGAGATCTACCACCGCCTCATGGACGCCGTCGACCCCGCCCTGGTGGACGAGGCCGAACGCATCCTCGCCGCCGTCCCGGGCGTCGAGCGCGTCGGCTCGGTGCGCCTGCGCTGGATCGGCCACGCCCTGCACGCCGAGGTCGAGATCCTGGTGAACCACGCCATGTCGGTCGTCGACGCCCACGCCGTGGCGGTCGAGGCCGAGCACCGCCTCATCCACGACCTGCCCCGCCTGCGCGCCGCCACCGTCCACACCGACCCCTGCGGCCCCGACGGCGCCGACCACCACGCGTCCCTGGCGACCCACCGCATCACCTAGCCCGCTGCGGGTAAGTTGGGGCGGGTGCCGACCGCCGCGACCCCCGAGACGACCATGCCCGGCGCGCCGTCCAGGCTCGCCTGGCTCGACGCCCTGCGCGGCATCGGCGCGCTCGCGGTGGTCGCCGAGCACCTGCTGCCGTGGTTCCTGCCCGCGCTGCGGCCCTACTGGTTCAGCCTCGGCGTCTACGGCATCTTGGTGTTCTTCCTGGTCAGCGGGTACATCATCCCGACCTCGCTGGAACGCCACGGCGACGTGCGGGCCTTCTGGACCAGCCGCGCCTTCCGCCTCTACCCCCTCTACCTGGCCGTGATCGCGCTGGTGCTGGCCGCGTCCTGGTGGGTGCCGGTGCGCGAGGGCGTGCCGCGCGACGGGAGCGCGGTGGCGGCCCACGCGACCATGCTGCTCGACGTCGTGAGCGTGGGCGGCGTGGCCGACACGATGTGGACGCTGTCGTACGAGATGGTGTTCTACCTGCTGGTCACGGCGCTGTTCC
This sequence comes from Nonomuraea sp. NPDC052265, assembly GCF_044547985.1. Taxonomy (NCBI): domain Bacteria; kingdom Bacillati; phylum Actinomycetota; class Actinomycetes; order Streptosporangiales; family Streptosporangiaceae; genus Nonomuraea; species Nonomuraea sp. NPDC052265. The sequence continues at coordinate 570,841 of NZ_JBIUBJ010000004.1, read as the reverse complement.
TGATCAGGGCGCACGAGCGCAGCGGGCTGGTGTCCGTGCTGTTCGCCGGCGCGTCCGTCGCGGTCGGGCTGGTGGTGTCGGGGGCGGTGCTGCGGGGCGGATGGCCGGCGTACGTGTCGTGCGCGGTGTTCGCCGCCGGGCTCGCCTGCGTGGTCGGCGGCTGGTTCCGCAGGACCGCGGCGTGCGTGCTGGGGCTGATGGCGCTGGCGCTGCTGCTGCTGAGCAGCCGGGTGCCGTGGCTGGGCGCGGCCGTGGTCGCGGTCATGTTCGCCGGCACGGCGATCCACCGGTGGGAGCGCGGGCGCGGCGGGTTGTGGCCGGTCGCGGTGACGGCGGCGCTGGTGGCCGTCGCTCCGGTGTGGGCGATCGAGAGCGGCTGGTGGTGGGTCGAGGCCGACGTGTGGCTGACCACGATCGCGCTGGCGGCGGCGACCTTCGCGGGCGCGATGGCGCTGCGCGGGCGGCGGCTGCCCGCCGTGCTCACCTGGCTCGGGCTGATCAGCTACTCCCTCTACCTGGTGCACCATCCGCTGCTGAAGTACTTCGTGGAGGTCAGCGGCGACCTGCGGCGCTCGCCGCTGCCGTACCAGCTCGCGATGGCCGGGCTGGCCCTGGCGCTGATCCTGGCCGCCAGCGCGCTCTCCTACCGGTACGTCGAACGCCCCATGCAGGCGCTGGGCCGGCGTCTGTCCCGGCGGACCGGTGCCTCGGACGCGGGCGCCGACCGGCGCCAGGAGGGCCGCGACGCGCGGATGGGCCTCCAGGGAGCGGGCAGCCAGGGCGACGGGCCGGGGCACACCGCGTAGGTCAGCACGATCCGGTCGCCGGGCTCGTGCCGCCGGCTCGTGGAGTGCAAGATGGTGTGCGGGTCGTCCGCGCGGACCCTGCCAGTGATGTGCAGGCTCCTTGCATGCTCGGCGTGCCGGGAGCCGTCCGCGGTCGCCGGCGGGTGAGAGAGGGGCCGAGGTCATGCCGGGTTCGCTGGTGCTCATGGGGTCGGGGGAGACGAGCCCGACCATGGTCGAGGTCCACCGGGCGGTGGCGCGCGGACTCCGTACGGGGGCCCGCGCCGTGCTGCTCGACACCCCCTACGCCTTCCAGGAGAACGCCGCCGACATCTCCGCCCGCGCCCGCCGCTACTTCGCCCGCAGCGTCGGGCTGGAGGTCGAGGTGGCCGCCGGCGTCACGGGGGCGGACTGGGTGTTCTCCGGGCCGGGCAGCCCCACGTACGCGCTCGACCGGTGGGCCGCCTCCGGCGTGGCCGGCGATCTGCGGGCCCGCGTACGCTCCCGGCAGGGGGTGACCGTGCTCGCCTCGGCCGCCGCCTGCACCGCGGGCCTGGCCACCGTGCCCGTCTACGAGATCTACAAGGTGGGCGCCGAGCCCCACTGGCGCGAGGGCGTCGACCTGCTGAAGACGCTGGGCCTGCGGGCCGTGCTGATCCCGCACTTCGACAACGCCGAGGGCGGCACCCACGACACCCGCTACTGCTACCTGGGCGAGCGGCGGTTGTCGCGGATGGAACGGGAGCTGCCGCCGCAGACCGCCGTCCTGGGGCTCGACGAGCACACGGCGCTGATCATCGACCTGGAGTCCGAGGCGGTGGAGGTGGCGGGGCGCGGCGGCCTGACCGTACGGCGTCCGGGGGCGGTGACCGTGCTGCCTGCGGGGACCCGTACGAGCCTGGCCGTCGTCCGCGGCCTGGCGGAGGGGGCCACGCCCGGGACGGTCGCGCCGCCACAGCCCGCCGTCGTGGAACCCGCCGTCACTCTGGAGGAGACGATCCGGTCCTGCGAGGAGCTGTTCAAGGACGCGGTCGGCGAGCCGGACATGGTCGCGGCGGCGCAGCTCGTGCTGTACCTGGAGGCGGAGATCGTCAAGTGGGCCGCCGACACCGAGGAGGACTCCGGCGGCGTCGACCAGGCCCGGGAGCTGCTGCGGCTGCTGATCGCCCGCCTGGGCGCGGCCGCCGCGACCGCCAACCTGCGCACGCTGGCCGAACCCCTGCTCGACCTGCGCGCGGACCTGCGGCGGGCGGGACGGTACGAGGTGGCGGACGCGCTGCGGGAGGCCATGGCGCGCGGCGGCGTGCTCGTGGAGGACACCCCGACCGGCTCCCGCTGGAGCCCCGGCCCGCCTTCCGGTCCTCCCGGCGGGCGAGCTCCTGAGGCGTGACGCGGTTCCGAGCGGGTCAGCGGCGGGGCGGGTCGATGCGGGTGCCGTCCAGAGTGAAGATCATGAGGCGGGACAGGTCCACCGCGACCTTCGCCGCGTCCCCCGCCCGCCACATCGGCCGGTTGCCCAGCCGGACGATCAGGTCCGAGCGGCGGTGGAAGCCGCTGCCCACGTTCTGGCCGACCTGCTCCTGCTCCTCGTGCTCCTGCGTCCGCTGCGAGAACAGCCGCCGTACCATCCCGGACAGCCCGCCCGCGCCGTTGCGCTCGCCGTTCATGCGGGCGCGCGGGTCCGGCGGCTCGGGCACCGGCACGGCCGGCATGCCGCACTCCAGGTACGCCAGCCACTCGTGCCCGTGGTACTCCAGCGCCCGCACCCGCCCGTAGAAGGACGGCCCGTCGTACGACTCCGGCACCGGCGCCAGGCCGTCGGGACGCATGCCGACCAGCACCTGCCCGCCCGTGTGCTGAGAGATGGCGTACGCCCTGGGATCGCTCCAGGGCATCGTGAGCCGATGCGGGCCGAAGTCCAGCATGACGTACTGGTTCTGCGGCGTTCTGACACCGGCCGCCAACAGGTTCAACTGCTGGGAGTTGAGGAAGGCCGCCACGAACGCCGTCGCTGGATCGTTGTAAATCTGGGCCGGAGTGCCGACGTCCTGAAGGACGCCGCGATTCAGGATCGCGATCCGGTCGGCCAGGGTGAGCGCCTCGACCTGGTCGTGCGTGACGTAGATCGTGGTGACCCCGAGCGACCTGACCAGCGCGGAGATCTCCATGCGGAGTTCGGTGCGCATGCCCGCGTCGAGGTTCGACAGCGGCTCGTCCATGAGGAACAGCTTCGGCTGCCGGACGATCGCCCGGCCCATCGCCACGCGCTGCCGCTGGCCGCCTGACAGGGTGCCGGGGCGGCGGTCGAGCGTCTCGTCGATGTGCAGCGCCTTCGACAGCTCGGTGACGCGGTCGCGCACCATCGCCGGGTCCGACTTGGCGATCTCCAGGGGGAAGGCGATGTTCCCGCGTACGGTCCGGTGGGGGTAGAGGGCGCCGTTCTGGAACACCATGGCCACGTCGCGGTCGCGCGGTGGCAGGTGGTTGGCGAGCTGGCCGTCCAGCCAGAGATCACCTTCAGTGATCTCCTCCAGGCCGGCGATCATCCGCAACAGCGTGGACTTGCCGCAACCGGATGGACCGAGGAGGACGAGGAACTCGCCATCCTCGGCCTGAAGGCTCAACCGGTCGACTGCCAGGTAGCCGCCCGGATACACCTTGGTCACTTTGTCGAGAACGACCGAGCTCATGGGCTCACACCTTGCGCGCGTGTCACCTGTGACGAGGCTGATTGAAGAGGTAGTACATCGCGCCTTAACGCTGCATGTCCACCCTTGACATAAAGAATCTCATCCGCAGGGGTTTCGGCCAGGGGTTTTAGCTGCCCGTATACCCATAAATCCGGATACGAGGTGCATGGAAGGGCTTGCGTAAACTTGCCGCAAGGGCTTTCATGGTGCGGGAACCCGGGGGGAAATCCATGAGCATGTGGTGGCGTGACGCCGTGATCTACCAGGTCTACGTGCGCAGTTTCGCCGACGGCAACGGCGACGGCGTCGGCGACCTGATCGGCGTGCGTGATCGCCTGCCGTACCTGGTGGAGCTCGGTGTGGACGCCGTCTGGCTGACGCCCTTCTACACCTCGCCGATGGCCGACTTCGGCTACGACGTGGCCGACTACCGGGACGTCGACCCGCTGTTCGGCTCCCTGGCCGACGCCAAGGCGCTCATCGACGAGGCCCACGGCCACGGCCTGCGCGTCATCGTGGACGTCGTACCGAACCACACCTCGTCGGCGCACCCCTGGTTCCAGGCCGCGCTGCGCGGCGAGCGACGCGATCGTTACATCTTCCGCGACCGTCCCAACGACTGGGAGTCGATCTTCGGCGGCCCGGCCTGGACGCAGGTCGAGGACGGCCAGTGGTACCTGCACCTGTTCGACCCCGCCCAGCCGGACCTCAACTGGGACGACGACGAGGTGCGCGGCGAGTTCGAGTCGATCCTGCGCTTCTGGCTCGACCTGGGCGTGGACGGCTTCCGCGTGGACGTGGCGCACGGCATGGTCAAACCGCGCGGCCTGCCCGACATCGGCCATCCCCACCAGACCAGGATGATCGGCCGCGAACCGGTGCCGTACTTCGACAACGACGGCGTGCACGAGATCCACCGGGCGTGGCGGCGCGTGCTCGACTCCTACCCCGGCGAGCGCGTCGGCGTGGCCGAGGCGTGGGCGCCCACCGCCGAACGCCTGGCCATGTACGTCCGGCCCGACGAGCTGCACCAGGCCTTCAACTTCCACTACCTGTTCACCCCGTGGGACGCCGCCGAGCTGCGCGCGGTGATCGACTCCTCGCTCGCCACGGCCGGCTCCGTGGGCGCGCCCACCACCTGGGTGCTGTCGAACCACGACGTCAAGCGGCACGTCACCCGCTACGGCAGCCTGGCCAGGGCCCGCGCCGCCGCGCTGCTGACGCTCGCGCTGCCCGGCTCGGCCTACGTCTACCAGGGCGAGGAGCTGGGCCTTCCCGAGGTGCTCGACCTGCCGGAGGAGGTGTGCCAGGACCCGCAGCGGCTGCGCGACCCCGACAGCGGGCGCGACGGCTGCCGCGTGCCGCTGCCGTGGACCCGCGAGCTCGGCTGGCGCGACCCGTGGCTGCCGATCCCGGCCGACTGGTCCGAGCTCAGCGTCCAGGCCCAGGACGGCGCCACGGGCTCCACCCTGGAGCTCTACCGCGCCGCGCTGCGCCTGCGCCGATCCCTGGACGGCGACCTGGTCTGGCACGACTCGCCCGAGGGCACACTGGTCTTCTCCCGCGGCGACGTGCTGTGCACCGTCAACCTGACCGGCGCGCCCGTCGACTTCGGCGTCGAGGGCGAGCCGCTGCTCGCCTCCGATGTCCCGGGAGCAGCCGATTCGGCCGCCTGGTGGAAAGTAAAGTGTGTTCCATGAACGGTCACGCTCGCCTAGCCGACATCGCCGCCCAGGCCGGGGTGAGTGAGGCCACGGTCAGCCGGGTCCTCAACGGCAAGCCCGGCGTCTCGGCCGGCACCCGCCAGGCGGTGATGACGGCCCTCGACCTCATGGGCTACGAGCGGCCGCCCCGGCTCAGGCAGCGCAGCAACGGGCTCATCGGGCTCGTGACGCCCGAGCTGGACAACCCGATCTTCCCGGCGTTCGCGCAGGCCATCGAGAAGGCGCTGACCCAGCACGGCTACACGCCCGTGCTGTGCACCCAGCTCCCCGGCGGCGCCCCCGAGGACGAGTTCACCGAGCTGCTGGTCGACCGCGGTGTCAGCGGCATCGTCTTCGTCTCCGGCCTGCACGCCGACACCACCGCCCGGATGGACCGCTACACCCGCCTGATCGACCGCGGCCTGCCGATCGTGCTGGTCGACGGCTACAGCGAGCACATCGACGCGCCCTTCATCTCGCCCGACGACCGCCTCGCGGCGCGGCTGGCCGTCCAGCACCTGGTCGACCTCGGCCACGAACGCGTCGGGCTCGCCCTCGGGCCGCGCCGGTTCGTCCCGGTGATCAGGAAGATCGAGGGCTACAAGCAGGCCATGGCCCACCTGCTCGGCGCCACCGACGTCGACGACCTGATCTCCCACTCGCTGTTCTCGGTCGAGGGCGGGCAGGCCGCCGCCGCGCAACTCCTGGCCCGCGGGTGCACCGGGATCGTCTGCGCGAGCGACCTGATGGCGCTCGGGGCGATCCGGGCGTGCCGGCAGATGGGGCTGTCGGTGCCGGGCGACGTGTCGGTGGTCGGGTTCGACGACTCGCCGCTGATCGCGTTCACCGACCCGCCGCTGACCACCGTGCGCAAGCCGATCGGGGCGATGGCCTCGGCCGCCGTGCAGACACTCCTGGAAGAGATCAGCGGCGCGCCGGCCAAGCACGTCGAGCTGATCTTCCAGCCGGAGCTCGTCGTCCGCGGCTCCACAGGTTCCGGGCCGCTGGTCAACCGCTGACAGCGCATTCTGAAAGGTTGATCGACCGTTGACGCCTGACGTGCTGGTCCTCGGCGGCGCCGGGGTGGACACCACTGTCTATGTGCCCACCCTGCCGCTGCCGTACAAGGACACCTACCATGTGCCGCCCGTCGTCGACCGCATCGGCAACACCGGGGCGGGGGTCGCCCTCGGCTGCCACGCGCTGGGGCTCGACGTCGCCTTCGCCGACCTCATCGGCGACGACCCGCAGGGCGCATTGATCCGGCACGCCCTGCGTGACGTCGACTGCAGGTGGGGCCCGGCCGAGGCGGGCACCCGGCGCAGCGTCCTGCTCGTCGGCCCCGACGGGCGGCGCACCTCCCTGCACGACCCCAAGGTCACACCGGGGGAGCGACTGCCCCGCGACCTGTACGCCGATTCGCGCCCCAGACACGTGCACGTCTCGATCATGGACTTCTGCCGCCACGTCTACCCCGACCTCGACGGCATCCCCATCTCCACCGACCTACACGACTGGGACGGCGTCGCCGACTACCAGAAGGACTTCGCCTACAACTCCGACCTGGTGTTCCTCTCGGCCACCGCCCTCGCCGACCCGGCCGCCACGATGCACGACATCCTCGCCAGGGGGCGCGCCCACACGGTCGTCTGCACGCGGGGCGCGGACGGCTGCCTCGTCCTGACCCGCGACTCGGCCTCCGTACGCGCCTTCCCCGCCGCGCCGCTGCCCGGCCCGGTGGCCGACAGCAACGGCGCGGGCGACGCCTTCGTCTCCGGCTTCCTGTACGGGGCTCTGAACGGTCGGTCGGTAGCCGAATGCGTCACACTGGGGGCTGTGGCGGGGGCGCACGGGTGCACGACCGAGGGCACCCACGAATCCCCGATCACCGAGAAACTCCTCCTAGCCAGAGCCTCCAACCTCTAGTCCCTCGTCCATCCCGCCGGGCTTCCACCGTTTCCCGCTGGTTCCTGCCGGTTCCCGTCGGTTCTCCGCCGTCCGTCTTGGTGGTGCCCGGCGGTGCACCGTCCCTGGCCATGCTGGCGGTCTCCGGCCGTCACCCGGCCGTCACCCGGCCGTCACCCGGCCGTCAGCGGGCCGTCACCTGGGCGGTGCCCGGCCCGGCAGTGCTGGGACCGTCCCCCGGGCACCCTGGCTGTCTTCCGACCATCCCCAGTGGTCTACAGCCGTCACCCCGGCGACCCCCGACGGTCCACGAGCATCCTCGGTGGTCTCCGGCCGTCCCGCCGGGCGGTTCCAGGCCTGGCGGTGCCTGGTCGTTCCCGGCGGTTCCTGCGCCGGCGGTGCCTGGCCGTTCTCGACGGTTCCCGGCCGTTTCCTGGGCAGTACCCGGCCCGCGGTCCTCGACCGTCCGCGAGCATCCTCGGTGGTCTCCGGCCGGGCTCGCCTGGCTGTCCCGCCTGGCTGTCCCGCCTGGCCGTCCCGCCTGGCGGTGCCCACCGGCTTCGGACGTCAGCCGCAGGGGAATGTCGCCTCGTCCACCTGGCCGGTGCTCCACACCGCCCGGAAGTCGCCCGGCGTGCTGCCGCGGCAGGTGTAGACGGCGGTGACGATGCCCACGCCGTTGCCGCCGCTGAAGACCGGCGTGCCGTTGCGGAAGACCTTGACGAACAGCCCGTGATCCAGAGTCTCGGGGACGCACTCGCCTTGGGCGACCACCCGCGCGGGCGCGGCAGCCGTGTACGACAGGTCGTGAGTGGCGAACCCGCACTTGAGCCCCGCAGCGGAGACGGCGGCCTGAGCAGGCACGGCCTGACCCGCGGCGAGCAACCCCACCGCCCCGGCGGCTGCGAGCACGAGGGCCGCAGCGCGGTGCCGTCCATGGCCTGGTCGACGTTCTGACATACGCGTTCCTTCCATCGTCCGAACCGGAACCGGCACGTCGCCGGCGCCAATCTGTAAGGCGTTCCAAGCCGTTCCATGCGGCCGGAGCGAGCGTGACTGTGACGAAGGTTCGGTAGATTTCGGGGCGAGAAGCCAGGGATTGTGAGGCAAGAGTGACGGATGAACGCGGCCCGCAGGTGACGAGTCGAGGAAGGCGGCCTCGTGCGTGGATGATCGTGCTGGCCGTGGTGGTGCTCCTGATCGATCAGGCGTCCAAGTTCTGGGCGATGTCGGCGTTGTCCGGCGGCGCGGAGATCACGGTGATCCCGCGGCTGCTTACATTGCGGCTGCTGCTCAACCCCGGAGCGGCGTTCTCCCTGGGTGAGGGCGTGACCTGGGTGTTCACCCTGGCGGCCGCCGGGGCGGTCGCCGGGATCCTGTACGCGGCCCGGCGGTTGAGCTCGCCGGCCTGGGCCGTCGTGCTGGGCGCGCTGCTCGGTGGGGCCACTTCCCACCTGCTCGACCGCCTCTTCCGCCCGCCCGCGTTCGCTCAGGGTCACGTGGTGGACTTCATCGACTACGGCGGGTTGTTCGTCGGCAACGTCGCCGACATCGCCCTGACCGGCGGGTGCGCCCTTCTGTTCCTGCTCAGCCTCCGTGGCATCCCCCTCGCAGGCGCACCCGGCGATGGACGCCTGTCCGCAGCGCAGGACCCCGCCTGATCGAACGGCCAGAGGCTGGGCGATGGGCGCCGCCGCCCAGCCTCCGCTCGCCCCCAGACTCCGCTCGCCGCCCAGTCTCCAGTTTCCAGTCCGCCGCCGGGCCTCCGCCTGCCGCCCAGCCTTCGGGCCTCCGCTCGCCCTTCGGGGCTGCCGCGCGGCCTGCGCTTGCCGCGCAGCCTCTGGACCCTGCCCAGACTTCGCCCGCCGCTGGGTATCCGGGGCGTAGGTCAGTTCCAGGGCAGGGACGTTGCAGGCGGTGTAGGCCACGTGCAGTCGGACCAGAAGAAGATCCGTTTGTCGAAGCCGTCGTCGATGTGGTCGCATCAGGTCTGATGCGTGTGGCCGGCGTCGGCGGTCGTCCAGGGGAGGACCGGAATGGCGCGGATGCCGCACAGGAGGAGGCCCAGGTCACGGGCGGGGCGTGACGTGCCAGATTGTGTTTCCAGCGTCGTCGGCGACCATTAAGCGGCCGTTCTTGCCCATGATCACGCCCACCGGCCGGCCGTACGTGGTGCTCTCGCCAGGTGCCGGCTTGAAGCCGGTCAGGAAGTCCAGGGGCTTGGCGCTGGGCATGCCGTCCTTGAAGGGAACGTACACCACTTTGTAGCCCACAGGATCGCCCCGGTTCCATGAGCCGTGTTCGGTGATGAAGGCGCCGCCGCGGTAGCGCTCGGGGAACGTGGGGCTGCCGGAGAAGGCCAGGCCGAGCGAGGCTGTATGGGCGCCGAGGGCGTAGTCGGGGCGGAGGGCGCGGGCCACCATGTCGGGACGCTGCGGCTGGACCCGGTCGTCTACGTGACGACCCCAATAACTCCAGGGCCAGCCGTAGAAGTCGCCAGGGCGAACGCGTGTGAGGTAGTCGGGTGAGGCGTCGTCGCCCAAGAGATCGCGTTCGTTGACGACTGTCCAGAGTGTCTTGGAGTGGGGTTCGAGGTCCAGGCCGTTGGGGTTTCTGAGGCCGGAGGCCAGGATGCGCTCTCCGCTGCCGTCAGGGTTGATCTCCAGGACGGCGGCGCGCCGTCGTTCGGCCTCCAGGCCGTGTTCCGCCGCGTTGCTGGACGAGCCGACCGTGAGGTAGAGCTTGGTGCCGTCGGGGGCGGCGAAGAGGTTACGGGTCCAGTGGTTGTTGTAGCCGCCGGCCGGCAGGTCGAGGATCTTCTTGCCGGGGTCGGTGACGCGGGTCTCACCCAGCTTGTACGGAAAGCGCCAAACACCGTCCGTGCCCGCGACGTAGAAGGCCGCCTGGGTGCCGTTCGGGGCCTCCGGGCCGAGCGTGTACGGCGCGGACGCGGCCAGCAGCGCCATCCCGAACGGCTGGTTGAGGTTCTCCAGGAACACACTGCGGAAGTCCGCCACGCCGTCGCCGTCGGTGTCGCGCAGCAGCGTGATCCGGTTGGCACTACGTTCGGTGGTCGAGCCGTCATTGCGGCGCAGCCAGTAGAAGAGCCTCATGATCGGGGATTCCGGGTCTTTGGGCAGGGTGGCCGACTCGGCCACGAGCACGTCGCCGTTGGGCAACTCGTAGAGCCAACGGGGATGCTCCAACTCGCCCGCGAACCGGGTGACCGCGAACCCGGCCGGTGCCGTCGGCGCTCTGCCGGAAGGCCAGCCGACCACGTCGGGGGCGTTGACCTTGGGGATGGGGAACGTCTCGCGCTCCCCGAGCGCGGGCTCGGAACCCAGCTGAGCGGCTGTCTGCGGCGCTCCGCCCCGGTTCACCGCATAGGCGGCGCCGGCCACTGCGAGGAGCACGAGCAAGAGGAGTACGAGCAGAGCTCGTAGCAGGATTCGGCGTCGTGGGCGGCGCGGGGTCGTCGCCGGTGCTGTCACTTCGGAGGTCGTGGACACCGGCTTGTCTCCCCGTGAGCGGCTGATCGCTGATGGATGACTGGACGGCACGTGAGAACGGCAGCCAAGGATCCTCTCCTCTCGGATAAGCTGTCCGGAGTTAACGGCCGTTAGATTTCTAACATGTGTTAAGCGCGAGGTCAATTCCGATGCTCACCCGTCACAAGATCCTGGAAGCCGGCCTGGAGGTCCTCGAGGCGGACGGCGCCCACGGCATAAGCATGCGTAAGCTGGCCAAACGTCTCGATGTGACGGCGACGGCGATCTATCACTACTTCGACGGGCGTGAGTCGCTGCTCGAGGCCATCGTGGACGAGGTGTGCAGCAACATCGTCTCTCGGGCCCCGCGCGAGGGGGGATGGAAGGATCAGCTGCGCGGGCTCATGGATTCGATGGTCAGGCAGTCGCTGGAGCACCCCAGGGCCTCGGTCTGGTCCATCACCACGTACGCCCGACGTGCGCCCGTGATGAGCCTCCACGAAGCCATCTTCGGGATCCTCCTGGACGCGGGCTTCCCTCCTGACCAGGCCGATCACGTGAAGGGGGCGGTTCTGCGCGTGTGCGTCGGGCATCTCGTCCTGCACGAGGCCGCCGCCAGGGACTGGACCGAGCTCCCCGCCGACAAGTATCCGCACTATCGCGCGGTCGAGGCCGCGCGGCGGCGGGCCGACCAGGTCGAACACTTCAGGTTCGCGCTCGACGCGGTCCTCGCCGGACTGCCCGACCCGAACCATGGGGGCGAACCCGCTGCTTGACGCCCTGCGCGCGTGCCTCCGCCCGATGTGACCGCAAGCTGAGGCTGGTCGCGGTGCTGGGTTAACGAGTGTTAGAGTTCTGTCCGGCGCCGCTTCCAGCCGGGCGGAGCCAAGGGGGCGTCCCGATGAGAGGAGGCATGAACGATGACTGGAGGTTTCTCGCAGAGGGCGGAGGCCGAAGGTGGTTCGGGGCACGGGCGCGGGGTAAGGCCACCGTTGGCGCGGACGCGGCCCAGAAACGCCTTCGAGGTGCAGCGTGACCGAGAGCAGCAGCGGATTAACGACCGCCGAACACAGCGCCCAGGTGCGCAAGGCTGCCACGGCAAGTGTGGTCGGCACCGCCATCGAGTGGTACGACTTCTTCCTCTACAACACGGCCGCCGCCGTGGTCTTCGCCGAGGTCTTCTTCCCCAAGTCCACGCCGTACGCGGGCACGCTGGCAGCCTTCGCGACCAACGCGGTGGGCTTCGCCGCCCGGCCCGTGGGAGCAGCGATCTTCGGCCACTGGGGCGACCGCATCGGCAGGAAGGCGACGCTCATCGTCACCCTTGCGATGATGGGCGTGGCCAGCGCGCTCATCGGCGTGCTGCCGGGCACCGACAGCATCGGTGTCGCCGCGCCGATCATCCTGGTGGTCCTGCGAGTCCTGCAGGGCATCGCGGTGGGCGGCGAGTGGAGCGGGTCGGTGCTGCTGTCGATGGAGTGGGGCGACCAGCGCAGGCGCGGGCTGATGGCGAGCTGGCCCCAAGTGGGCGTGCCCATCGGGCTGATCCTCGGCACCGGCGCGATGTCACTGCTGGCCACCACGACCGGCGACACGTTCAAGGACTGGGGATGGCGCGTGCCGTTCCTGGCCAGCTTGGTGCTGGTGGCGGTCGGGCTGTGGGTACGGCTGAGGGTGCTGGAGACCCCGATGTTCGCGCGGGTGCTGGAACGGCGGCAGGTGGTCAGGCTGCCGGTCGTCGAGGTGCTGCGCAGGCATCCCAAAGAGGTGGTGTTCAGCGCGTTGCTGCGCGTGTCGGAGCAGATGCCGTTCTACCTCTACACGACGTTCGCCATCACGTACGTCACCCAGCAGCTCGGCCTGTCCCGGACGGTCGCGCTGTCGGCGGTGACGTGTGCGGCGGCGGTGGAGCTCGTCGCGATCCCGTTCTTCGGGCATCTGAGCGACCGTGTCGGTCGCCGGCTCGTGTACGCGGTCGGCGCCGTCCTGCTGGCGGTGGTGGCGTTCCCGTACTTCGCGCTGCTCAACACCGGCATCGTGCTGGTGGTGTTCCTGACGATCATGATCACGCAGATCCAGCACGCCATGGAGTACGGCCCGCAGGCTTCGCTCATCGCCGAGAGCTTCCCGACCAGCCTCAGGTACGGCGGCGCGGGCCTCGGGTATCAGCTCGCCTCGATCATCGCCGGTGGTCCGGCACCGTTGATCGCGACGTGGCTGCTGCACGACTACGGCTGGCAGGCCATCGCGATCTTCATGATCGTCGGGGCGGTGGTCGGGTTCGTCGCCACGCTGCTTCTGCCCGATCGATCCAGGATCGACATCTCCCAGCCTTCGGCCTACAAGACGAGCTGAGCGGCCCTTCTCGCGCTTTTCATGATTTGATAGCACCATTGATGGATTCGGGGCGACGGGGGATGAGTGCGTCATGAGCGTCGTGGTGTGCGGTGAGGCGATGCTGCTGATGCTGGCCGAGCCCGGCGTCCCGCTGGAGCGTGCGACGGTCTTCCGCCGCTCGATCGCGGGTGCGGAGTCGAACGTGGCCGCCGGGTTGGCCAGGCTCGGCCACGACGTGCGCTGGCTCGGCCGGGTCGGCGCGGATCCGGCGGGCCGGGCGGTCCTGTCCATGCTCCGGGCCGAGGGGGTCGACACCCGGCACGCTGTCGTCGACCCGGGTGCGCCGACCGGTCTGCTGGTCCGCGACAGCCATCCCTACCGGGCCATCGACGTGCAGTATTACCGGGCGGGAGCCGCCGCATCCAGGCTGACGCCCGACGAGCTGACGCCAGAGATGATGAGTGGTACGAAGATCGTTCACATCACGGGGATCACTCCGATGTTGTCCGATTCCGCACACCTGGCGACTCTGCGACTGCTGGAGCTGGCCGGGCAGGCCGGGGCGCTGATCTCCATCGACCCGAACATCCGGTACAAGCTGGGCGAGCCCGCGGTGTGGCGCGAGCGGGTGGCGCCGCTGCTGGCCAGGGCGGACGTGGTGCTGGCCGGCGAGGACGAGCTCGACCTGCTCCAGGTGGACCCTGCGACGCTGCCCGGATTGACCGTGGTCAAGCACCGCGACAAGTCCGCCACGTGCGCGGGGTTGCGGCAGGAGGCGTTCACGGTGCCGGTGACGGATCCCGTGGGGGCGGGGGACGGGTTCGCCGCGGGATTCCTGTCGGGGATGCTGCGTGGCGAGCCGTACGAGGTGTGCCTGCGCGAGGCGGCGGCAGTGGCGGCGCTCGTCGTCCAGTGCGCCGCCGACACCGACGGTCTCCCGGACAGGGAGGGGCTGGACCGGGCCCTGGCCGCTTTCACTGGACACGCCGAAACGGTCCATCGATAGTCGCAAACCAGCCGAGATGCTCCGCCGCGATGAGCGTCCCCGCTGCCCATGAGGGGGTGCTACTGATCATGAACGTGTCGAGATTGTCCGCTACGAACGTGGGTCTGTCGAAGGCGGTCCAGTACGAAGCACGGGTCCGCCACAGGTGGCTCGTAGCTCTGATGCCGGCCTGCAAATGGTGTGCGCGGTGATGAGGAGCCTGCGGCAACTGGCCACCTGTATCGCAAGGGCCTGTCGAAGAACGCGAATCGCGAGCCTGCTGGAGGCGGTTTGTCCGCATGCGTGAGGTGGTCCATGCACGCCTCGATGAGTAGGCAATCCGAAGGCAGAACCCGTGGAGGGGCTGTCGGTCCGAAGGGCGTGTACGTGGGAAGCGAGCCAGCGTAGGACGCGAACCTATGGCGAGGGGATCTGTACCAGGCTTCATGCACCTGAACGACATGCCATTGGCAGGCAGGCGAGCGCCGTACAGGTGGTTCACCCGACGGAGGGTGAGCGCCATGGAGGCGGCTCTCCTGAAGGAGGGCACGCCGAAGGGGCCGTCGGTGGGGCGACGAGTTCGGCCAGTGCGGTTCGTGCGAAGGCGGGCGGGGGCGGGTAGCCGGGGGTCGTCCGTCATCGCCGAGGGCGGCTTGCCGTAGCCGTTCATTGATGAGGAAACCAGAGAAGGGAAGTCATGTATCGCTGGGAGATCGTCCAGGCCGTCACGGAGCAACGTGTGTTCGGCATCGTCCGGGCCGCCGCGCCCGAGGCGGCGCTGACGGCGGCCGAAGCCGTGCTGGACGCCGGGCTTCGTGCCGTCGAGGTCGCGCTCACCACCCCCCGTGCCCTCAGTGCCGTGGCCAGGCTCACCGAACAGCGCCCTGACGCGCTGGTCGGGGCGGGGACCGTGCTCGACGCGGCCGCAGCCAGGGCTGCCGTGGAGGCCGGCGCCCGCTTCCTGGTCTCGCCCGGCCTGCACCCCGACGTGATCCGCGCCGGGCACCGATACGGCGTGCCGGTCTTCCCGGGCGCGGCCACCCCGACAGAGATGGTCCGTGCCCTGGAAGAGGGGGCGGACGCGGTCAAGATCTTCCCGGCGTCGGGGATGTCGCCGTCCTGGCTGCGGGACGTGCGGGCGGCCCTGCCACAGGTACCCGCGATCCCCACCGGCGGCGTGACCGTGGACGACGCGCCCGAATGGATCGCGGCCGGTGCAGTGGCCTGTGGCATGGGCTCGGCGCTGACCTCAGGTGGCCCAGATGCCGCGGGCGAGCGGGTGGCGGCTCTGCTGGCCGGGCTGGCACGGGCCCGATGAGCGTGGAGACGCTACGGGGCCTGCACGGCCAGGTGCTCGACGCGGTCGGCAGATCGTTGGCGGGCGGGGAGATCCGCGCCGGGCAGGTGCTGCGCCTGGAGGACGTCCAGGAGCGGTACGGGGTCTCCCGGACCGTCGCGCGCGAGGCCGTTCGCGTGCTGGAGTCGAAGCGCGTGGTCACCAGCCGTCCTCGTGTCGGTGTCACCGTACGGCCGATGAGCGCCTGGAACCTCTACGATCCCCAGGTGATCCGCTGGCGGCTGGCCTCGCCGGGGCGCGAGGCGCAGCTGCGTGAGCTGGCCGAACTGCGCGCCGCCATCGAGCCTGCCGCCGCCGCGCTGGCCGCCGCCAGGCCCGACGCCGGCGTGCGGGACGAACTGGCGGCCCACGCCCATGCCATGGACGCCGCCGCCCGCGACGGTGACAGCCAGGCTTACGTCACGGCTGACGCGGCCTTCCACCGGGTGATGCTGACCGCGTCGGGCAACGGCATGTTCGCCCAGCTCGCCGAGGTGACCGAGGTGCTGCTCGAAGCCAGGCGCGAGCTGCTGCTCCTCCCCGAACGCCTGGAGACGACCGCCCTCGGACTCCACCACGAGATCGCGGAGGCGGTCGCGGCCGGGCGGCCCGCGGAGGCCGCGCAGGCCGCGGCGGATATCGTCGGACGAGCCCGCGCCGAGGTCGAGCAGATCCTGGAAGACAGCAGAGTGCACGTCACGGAGGGTCCCCGATGAGCGTCGCCATCCATGTCGGCCCTGAGCCGGTGCCCGTGCTGGTAGACGCCGTACGGCGATCGGGTGGCAGCGTCGTGCCGCTGGAGGAGGCCGAGGCGATCGTCTACTACGGGCGCGGCGGTCCCGAGGAGCTGCGGTCCATGATCCATGACGGCATCCGGTGGGTGCAACTGCCCGCGGCGGGCGTCGAGCGGTACGCCGAGGCCGGAGTGATCACGGAGGAACCCGTCTTCACCGCCGCCACCGGCTCCTACGGCGTGCCCGTCGCCGAGCACGCGCTGGCGCTCATGCTGGCCGCGGCCCGGAATCTACCACGGCTGGCCAGGGCCACTGAGTGGGGAAGCAACGAGTCGAAGGAGTTCGCCGGCTCGACGGTCGCGATCATCGGGAGCGGGGGCATCGGTCGGGCGCTCATCAGGATGCTGGAGCCGTTCGGCTGCCCGGTGATCGCGGTCACCGACAGTGGCCGGGCGCCCGGTGCGCACCGAATCCTGCCTCGTGCCCGCTATCGGGAGGCGCTGCCGGGGGCCGCGTACGTCGTCCTCGCAGCGGCCACCACGCCGAGCACCAGGGGCATGATCGGTGCTCCCGAGCTTGACCTGATGCGTACGGATGCCTGGCTGGTCAACATCGCACGCGGCGCGCTCGTCGTGACCTACGACCTGGTGGCGGCGCTGCGGGAGGGGCGGATCGGTGGTGCTGCGCTGGACGTCACCGACCCGGAGCCGCTGCCGTCCGGGCATCCGTTGTGGCACATGGAGAACGTCCTGATCACGCCGCACACTGCGAACCCGCCATCGTCGTACTGGCGGGGCCTGGCCGAACGGGTGGCCGCGAACGTGCGCCACTTCGCCGACGGCGCTCCGCTGGAAGGTGTGGTTTCGGCGGAGCAGGGGTTCTGAGAGGGGGCAGCGGCCGGCTACCACCAGAACGGCTCAGCCCCCTTGTCCAGGGCCTGATGTCTTCAATCGCGCTGCCATTCCATCCCACCGCCAATCGCCCTGGTTCCCCAGAAAGGCCCACGTCAGCCCGACAACGCCACACGCCCTGACAACGTTTCATGCCCCTCCCGAACGGCCCGCACCCCCGCCCGGTAACGGCCCGCACCTCGCCCGATGACGGCCCGCGCCCTCACCTCGGCAGCGGCCCGCGGCCCGGGCGACAGCCCGATCCAGAATTCGTCTTTTAGCGAGCCCACGATGCCACTCCACGGCCGCCAATTGGCCGGCCTCCCTCCCCCTTTCAAGGAGCCCACCCCCTCAAGCGGCGGTTCGAGGTCGGCCTGAGGATGGTTCGCGCTCCTAACGGGCGTTCGTGTTCCGCCTGAGGATGGCCGACGCTCTCCAGCGGCGGTGCAAGCTCCACCTGAGGATGGCCCACACCCCTAGCGGCGGTTCGAGCTCCGCCCGAGAATTGCCCACGCCCCCAGCGGCGGTCCGTGTTCCGCCTGAGAAAGTTCACCCCCGATGGCGGTCCATGCTCCGTCCGAGAACGGGCTACGCCTTCCGGGGACGGCGCCCGCACTTCAGGGACGCCTCCGGTACTCATTCGAATGGGTAAGTCGCTTTGGGTGAGCGGTCAGTCCAGGGTTACTCGGGCTCCGGCGCTCAGGTCTGAGTCGTGTACCTCAAGGCCCGCAGGCTCGGCGCTTCTTGGCAGATCGAACACCAGGGTGCCGGTGAAGGACTGGCCGGGGGCGATGCGGACCGGGGTGACCTCGGTGCCACTCTCGTCCAGGAGTTTGCCCCCGCCGTGCAGGGCCTCGTCCGCGTCGATCAGCTTCTGCTGGCCGGGGTTGAGGACGTGGGCATCGGGGCCGACGTTGTTCACCTTCACCGTGATCTGACAGGTGCGACGGGAGGCCGACTTTGCGGGCTTGAGGCACTTTGTGCCGGTTACCGCGAACTTCAGCTTCCCGTCCTGGACCGGGCCATCCTCGCCCATGGCGGGGGAGCGGAAGATCCAGGCCAGGGCGGCCAGCACCACCACGAGCAGGACGATCGCGATCACCAGTGCGGTCACGCAGCCGGTGAACACGCCGCGTTTGGGGCGCCGTGGCACGTACCCGGGGAGCGGTCCCTGGCCTGTGGTGTGCGGCGGTAGGGGGCCCTGGCCGGTGGTCTGGTGGTGGGGGAGCGGGATGTTGCCGGTCCGGTCCGCGGGAGGCGGCATCTGCGGCGCGCGAGGCCCGGGGTGCTCCGTCGGGGCGGGCATGGGCGGGCGCGGGCCGGTGCGTTCGGCCACGGGGGGCATGTGCGGTGGGCGGGGGCCGGTGCGTTCGGCTGCGGAGGGTGTCTGTGGCGGGCGGGGGCCGGTGCGTTCGGCGGGCGGTGGCATGGGGGACCGCTGTCCGGGGTGCTCCATGCCCGAAGGCATCGGGGACCGCTGTCCCATGTGCTCTGACCCGGAGGGCATGGGCGGGCGTGGGTCGGCGTGTTCTGCACCGAAAGCCCCGGGCGGGCGCGGGCCTGTGCGCTCGGCTGCGGAGGGCATCTGGGCAGCCTGGGGGCCCGCGTGGTCGGCGGGAGATGGCGTCTGCGGTGCGCCTGGCCCGGCGTAGTCCGCTGGGGTGGGCATGGGCGGGCGCGGGCCGGTGCTCTCGGCCGGTGGCGGCATGTGGGGCGGCCGTTCGGCCGGGGGCGGCATCGGGGGGCGGGAGCCCGTGCGTTCGGATGGAGGGGGGATCGGGGGGCGGGCGCTCGTCGGGGAGGGGAGCGGGGGGCGGGGGCCGGTCCGTTCGGCGGGTGGGGTCATGGGGCCGAGGGGGCGGAAGTCCGACGGGTTCCAGGCGTTGGTGAGGTGTTCGGTGGCCGCCAGCTGCGCCGCGGGCTCGTCGGCCGCCCCCACCAGTTCCAGCAGGAGCTGCTTGGCCGCGGGCCGGCGCGCCGGGTCGGGGTGGATGGCCGCCGCGACCAGCCGGTCGAGGGGGGCGGGCAGTCCGCGCAGGTCCGGCGGCGCGGTGCGGGCCCGCGCCGCCATCACGTACGCGTCCCCCTCCCCGAACGGATGCCCGCCGAGCCCCGCGTACGCGATCAGCGACCCCCAGGCGAACACGTCACCGGCCGGGCTCGTGTGCCCCTCGAAGACCTGCTCGGGAGCGATCCAGCCGGGCGTGCCCATCACCATGCCGGCGTTCGTGTGCCGGGATGCGACGTGGGTGGAACGCGCCAGGCCGAAGTCGATCACCCGCGGCCCGGCCAGCGTCAGCATGACGTTGGCGGGCTTGAGGTCGCGGTGGACCAGCCCGGCGGCGTGGATGGCGGTCAGCGCCGCCGCCACGCCCACGGCCGCCGAGTGCAGCACGGACGGCGACAGCGCGCCGTGCTCGATCAGCTGGTCCTCCAGCGAGATGCCGTCGATGTACTCGGTGACCAGGTAGAGGACGCCGTGCTCCTCGCCGTGGTCGAGCACCCGCGCGGTGCAGAACGAGGCCACCTTGCGCGCGTTGGACACCTCTTCGTGGAAGCGCGCCCGGTAGACCGGGTCGGCCGTGAAGTCTCGTCTGATGGCCTTGAGCGCGACCTTGACCCGGTCGGCGCCCCTGGCGAGGTAGACGGTGCCCATGCCACCCGAGCCGAGACGGCTCACCAGCTCGTAGGGGCCGATCGCCGGCGGATCCTCAGGCTTCAGCGGAGTGCCTGCCGAGCGCCCCACGGTCGCTGTCCTCTCGCCGTCGTCATCCCGTCGCAAACCGAACCGTTTCTCCCGCCGGTACGCCTTTTTCTCCCCCAGACTCTAACGGAGAAGCCGCGGCCCGGTGGCGACGAAGACCGGTCAGCTCTGGCCCGGACGCCGCTTCAGCGGCCGCATCGTCACCCGCAGGCGCGCGGCGTTGAGCGTCGGGGGCAGCGGGCGGTGCGGCGACAGCGGCCGGCCGGACGCCTTCGGGCGTGCCGCGGCCAGGATCCCGCCCAGGAAGGCCGTGCCGACGCCGAGCATCAGGTGCACGCCGTCGCAGCGCGGCAGGGCCCACCATTCGTCGGCGGCGGTGCCGTCGAGCCAGATCTCGGGGGCGAAGGAGTCGGCGTAGTGGAGGCGGGGGCTGCGCTGGTGGGGGGCGAAGGGCAGGATCACGTGGGTGCCGGCGGGCACCGGGACGCCGTACCAGTCGGTCTCCTCGGTGGTGACCCGGGACAGGGCCGGGACCGGCGGCCACAGGCGCAGGCCCTCGCGCAGGCAGGCGCGCAGGTAGTCGGGGTCGGCGCGGGCGCACTTGCGCTGGGCGGGGTAGGTGGCCAGCAGGGCGAGGGTGCGCATGAGGCTCGCGGCGGTCACGCTGAAGCCGAGCAGCCAGAACGCCGCCTGCCGCAGGCCGCGCGCCTCCGGTCCGCTGGTCTCGGCGAGCAGGCCGGCGAGGGTGCCGGGCTCGGCGCGGCGCAGGTGGTCGAGGATGCGGGCGTCGTAGCGGCCGGACAGGATCTCCTGGCGGCGTCTGGCCCGGCCTCTGCCCGCCCGTCTGACCTGGGCGAGCAGCGCGCTCAGCTCCTCGTCGCCGGCCGCGCCCGCGCCGTAGACGCAGCGCCGCGCCACCCGCTGCCAGCACGCCTCCAGCCGGGTGTAGTCGACCACGCCGTCCGTCAGCGCCGCCGCCTCCTCGCGTGCGACCTCGGCGAACGCCGGCCGCAGCACGTCGTAGGGCAGGCCGGCGGCCCGCGTGCGCACGGCGGGGACGAAGGCGGGCTCCGACAGCACGCGCTCGGCGTCCCGCCGGGACAGCACGACCAGCGCCGTGCGGCGCGGGCCGCGGACGAGCACGGGACGGCCGCCGTACCGGACGTGCAGGCCGGTCAGCAGGGAGCGGGAGCGCAGCAGGTCGAGCCCGGCCGTCGCGTGCGGCGTGCCCGGCGGCAGGAGGGCGGCGGCCAGGCGCAGGCTCTCCAGCACGGTGGCCCTGTGCAGGCCTCTAGGCACGCGTGCCCTCCCGGGGGCCGGCCGGCGCCCGCGTGCCCGGGGGCGCCGGGGGCTGGCCTCGCCGGGCCGCGGACGCCTCCTCGGCGGCCGGAACGGGAAGGAAGTTCATGGGCTCATGCGATCGCCCGTCCGCCGGTCGCGCAAGCGGGAGTCTCGCTGGGCGGAACGTTTTCGGGCCGCGCCCTGTGGAGCGTTCCAGGATCCGGAACACCTCAGGCCACCACCAGCGCGGCCGAGATGGCCTGTGCCGCGCCGCGTACGGTGAGGCCGAGCCGGGCCAGCGGCGCGGACGGGGCAGGCGCCGCCACCCCCACCGACATGCACACGCCGCCGCCGGGCCCGAACACCGGCGCGGCCACGCACGACACGCCCTCGGTGTACTCCTCCTGGGCGTAGGCCACGCCGTACCGGCGGACCTGGGCCAGCTCCCGTTCCAGCGTGGCCACCCCGGTGATCGTGCGGCGGGTCAGCCGCTCGAAGCCGCCGCGTCCGAGCACCTCCTCGCGCAGCCCGGTGTCGAAGGCCAGCAGCGCCTTGCCGGTCGCCGTGCAGTGCAACGGCGCGAGGTCGGTGCCGTCGGAGCGGGATCGCACGCGGTCGTGGCCGTACAGGCGCTCGACGTAGCGGGCCTCCAGGCCGGCCGGCACGGCCAGGTTGACCGTCTTCCGGGTGGTCTCCTGCAGGCAGAGCAGGTACGGCAGCACCACCCGCCGCGACCCCGGGATCCGGCTCCGGGCGATGCCGGCCATCGTCTCCAGCTGCCGGCCGGGCAGGTAGCCGGTGCCCACCCGCCGGGCCAGCTCGCGCGCGCACAACACGCCCAGGATCCGGTGGGCCGTGGACTTGGGCAGGCCCGTGCTCCGGCTGAGCTGGGCCAGGCTGACCGGCCGGGGTGCGGCGCTCAGCGCGAGGAGGATGTCGATGCCCCGCTCCAGGCTCCCGATCGGCGTCACCGGACGCGTGAGGTCTTCCTGACGGGCCGTTTGCAGCGGCATGGCAGTCCCTTTCGCTCTCCGAGGAGCGGATGGGGCTTCCCGGGGCTACGGCTTGGCATTCCTTGCCCTACCCCGCCGCCGCGCGTCCGAATACCCGGTTCGGCGCGGGCTGATGATCTCCGGGTGCCCGGAAACGGCCACTTCAGCGGGGGTTCTGCGGTATAAGTCCAGAATTGTGGCATCTGCACTCGGCGGCCAGAGGGTGGGGCAACGCGAAGGAGGGCACCAGGATGACGCTGCGGGCGTACGCCGTCGCGCTGACGGCGGCGCTGCTGGCCGGGGGCCTGCTCTGGCTGGCGTACGGCTCGGGCCGGGACGTCCCGGAAGCCGCTCACCCGGTGGCCGCCACGCGCACTCCGGTGCCCGTGCCGCGGTCCACGCAGCGGCCGCCGGAGTTGCTGGAGTCCTGCGCGGACACCGCCGACGCCAGGCGGTGCGAGAGGCGGCGGGCCGTCCACGACGCCTGCGAGGAGTCGGGGTTCACCGGCCGTCGTTGCGCGGGCAGCGCGGCCGTCCACCGCGACCAGGAGGCGTTCCTGGCGGACTGCCGTCGCGCCGACGCCGTCGTACGCGACGCGGACACCTGCGCGCGAGCCGGGAAGAGCGCCGCGCGGGCGTACCTGTCCTGCCGGTTCGCCGGCGGGACGGACCGCCGGTGCGAGCGCCCGGCGGTCTACACCGCCTGCGTCCGGCGGGGCGGCGGGATGCTCTGCCGCGACGCCGCGCCCGGCTACGACGCCTGCCGGGCGCGGACCGCCGGCGGCACGGAGATCGCCCGCCACATCTGCGTCGAAGGCGTCGAGGAGTACGCCTACTGCCGGTACGGCTGGAGCCTCACCGCCGAGGGCGACATCTGCCGGCACGCGACGGCCGTCTACGAGGACTGCCGCACCCGCGCCCCCGTCGCCGCGTGCGAGAAGGCGCGGCACGAGGACGCCAAGGCCCACAACCCCTGACGCAGGCCGGGGAACCTACCGGCGCAGGGCCGCCGCGTCGGCGGCCAGCTTCTCCACCCGGGCCCAGTCGCCCGCGGCCAGCACGTCGGCCGGGGTCAGCCAGCTCCCGCCCACGCAGCCGACGTTCGGCAGCCGCAGGTAGTCGGCGGCGCTCTCGGCCCGGATCCCGCCGGTCGGGCAGAAGCGCACGTCAGGCAGCGGGCCGGCCAGCGACTTCAGGTACGGCACGCCGCCCGCCGCCTCGGCCGGGAAGAACTTCAGCTCCTTGATGCCGCGCTCGGCCAGCGCCATCACCTCCGAGACGGTGGCCGCGCCCGGCAGGTACGGCACACCGCTCGCCTCCAGCGCCTCGACCAGCGACAACGTCGTGCCCGGCGAGACCAGGAACCGGGACCCGGCCGCCACGGCCGCCGAGATGTCGGCGGTGGTGCGGATCGTGCCCGCGCCGACCGTGGCCCCCGGCACCTCCTCGGCGATCCGCTCGATCGCTCCGAGCGCGGCCGGCGTGCGCAGCGTCACCTCGATGACGGGCAGCCCGCCCGCCACGAGCGCCTCGGCCATCGGCACGGCGGTCGCCACGTCGTCGATCACCACGACGGGGATCACGGGGGCGAGGTCGAGCAAGCTCATGAGAGTCTTCTCCTCATCGGCCGGGGTCGCGGCCGTCTAGTGATGATCAGGATGGGCCTCAGCCCACGAGTTCGGTGCTGGCCCGCTGGCGCAGCCGGGCGGCCGCGCCGGTGAGCGCCGGCTGGGGCGCGACGATCAGCGTGGTGGCGATCGCCTCCAGGTATCCGGGCATGTCAGGGTTGCCGACGAACCGGGCACGGAAGCCGCTGGCCCGCACCCGTTCCACGATACGGGGCAGCACCCCGCCGCCCAGGTACACCCCACCCCTGGCGCCCAGGGTGAGCGCCACGTTCCCGGCGAAGCTGCCCAGCATCTCGCAGAACACCTCGACGGTCTCCGCGCAGAGCGAGTCGTCGAGCCGGGCCACGATGTCGGAGGCGTTCAGGTCGGGCGCGGTCACGCCGTTGACCTTGGCCAGCGCCCGGTGCAGGCGTACCAGGCCGGGGCCGGACAGCAGGTGCTCGGCCACGACGTGCGGCAGCCCCTCGGCCTGCAGCACCCGGACGATCTCCAGCTCCCGCCGGTCGATCACCGGCACCGTGACGTGCCCGCCCTCGCCCGGGACGGGTGTCCAGCCCCGGTCGGTGGGCACGAGCCCGCCGACGCCGAGCCCGGTCCCCGGCCCCAGCACGGCCTTGACACCGTCGCAGGGCTCGGGCCCGCCCAGGGACACCAGGTCGGGGCCCTCCAGGTGGGGCAGCGACACGGCCAGCGCCTCGAAGTCGTTGAGCAGCACCGCGTACGGGATGCCCAGGTCGCGTACGGACCCGGCCCAGGCCGAGTTCGTCAGCCGGTAGCGGTCGCCGTCGATCGGCCCGGCCAGCGCCAGGCACGCCGCGCCCGGCCGCGCCCCGCCCGCGTGCTCGGCGAGGTAGGCGTCCACGGCGTCGGGCAGGGTGGCGTAGGCGGAGCCGGCCAGCACCGCGACGTTCGACGGCCGGGCCTGCGGCGAGGTGACCAGCCCGAACCGGGCGTTGGTCCCCCCGATGTCGGCGACCAGCCAGGGAAGGTCAAAGGCACTCATCTCACACCTCCGATGCTCAGGGCGCGACCAAGATCGCACGCCGTCACCGGCAGGGTGCCACGAACGCTCACCGCTGCAGCCCGGCGGCCCGCGTGCCCGCCGGCGCGCCCGTCTCCAGGTGGGAGGAGCCCGCCTCGGCGGGGAAGCCCAGCCCGGGGCCGTGGTGGGGGGACTCGGCGCCGCTCACCCCGAAGATCCCGGCGCCCTGCTCGGCGTGCCCGGCCATGCGGCGGAACGTGGCGAACAGCTCCCGGCCCGTGCCGACCCACTCGGCGTCGCTCAGCGGCCGGCCCTCGGGCGTGCGCCGGGCCAGCTCCTCGGCGGGCACCAGCAGCTCCAGGGTTCCGGCGGCCGAGTCGAGCCTGACCACGTCGCCGTCGCGGACGAGCGCGATCGGCCCGCCGTCGGCGGCCTCGGGCGACAGGTGGATGGCCGCGGGCACCTTGCCCGACGCGCCCGACATGCGGCCGTCGGTGACGATCGCCACCCGCTGCCCGCGGTCGAGCAGCACGGCCAGCGGCGGCGTGAGCTTGTGCAGCTCGGGCATGCCGTTGGCGCTGGGGCCCTGGTAGCGGATGACGGCCACGAAGTCCTGCCCGTCCAGCTCGCCGGCCTCGAAGGCGCGCAGCAGGTCGAGCTGGTCGTCGAACACCTTGGCCGGGGCCTCGATCACCAGGTGCTCGGGCTTGACCGCCGACACCTTGCTGACGGCCCGGCCGAGATTGCCCTCGACCATGTGGATCCCGCCGTCGGCCGAGAACGGCTCGGCGACCGGACGCAGCACGTCGCGGTCCTTGCTGCCGCCCGTGACCGGCTCCCAGACCAGCTCGCCGTCCACCAGCGAGGGCGCCTCGCGGTAGCGGTCGAGGCCGGGGCCGGCGACGGTCAGCACGTCGCCGTGGAGCAGGCCCTCGTCCAGCAGGTCGCCGATGAGCACCTGCATGCCGCCGGCGTCGCGGAAGTGGTTCACGTCCGCCTGGCCGTTGGGGTAGATCTTGGTCAGCGACGGCACGACGCGCGACAGGCAGGCCAGGTCGTCCCAGGTCAGCACGATGCCAGCGGCGGCGGCCATGGCGACCAGGTGCAGCGTGTGGTTGGTGGAGCCGCCGGTGGCCAGCAGCGCCACGCAGGCGTTCACGAGGGACTTCTCGTCCACCAGCTCGCCGATCGGCGTGTACTCCGGACCGTGCGCGGTGATCTCCACCGCGCGGCGGCCGGCCGCCTCGGTGAGGGCGTGGCGCAGCTCGGTGTGCGGGTTGACGAACGTCGAGCCGGGCAGGTGCAGGCCCATGACCTCCATCAGCGCCTGGTTGGAGTTGGCGGTGCCGTAGAAGGTGCACGTGCCGGGGGAGTGGTAGGACTTGGCCTCGGCGTCCAGCAGCTCGGCGCGGCCGACCTTGCCCTCGGCGAAGAGCTGGCGGGCGCGCGCCTTGACCTTGTTCGGCAGCCCGGAGGTCATCGGCCCGGCCGGCACGAAGATCGCCGGCAGGTGCCCGAAGTGCAGCGCCCCGATGAACAGGCCCGGCACGATCTTGTCGCAGACGCCCAGCAGCAGCGACGCGTCGAACATGTCGTGCGACAGCGCGATGGCGGTCGCCATGGCGATCACGTCGCGGCTGTAGAGGGACAGCTCCATGCCCGCGCGGCCCTGCGTGATGCCGTCGCACATGGCGGGCACGCCGCCGGCGACCTGCGCCACGCCGCCCGCCCCGCGCACCGCGGCCTTCAGCTCGGGCGGGTAGGTCTCGTACGGCTGGTGGGCCGAGAGCATGTCGTTGTAGCTGGTCACGATCGCCACGCCGGGCTTGGCCGTGCCGCGCAACGACGGCTTGTCCTCCTCGGACGCGGCGGCGAAGCCGTGGGCCAGGTTCGCGCAGCCCAGGTGGGCGCGCGCCGGTCCCTTGGCCCGC
The DNA here is from genome assembly GCF_044547985.1 of Nonomuraea sp. NPDC052265. NCBI lineage: Bacteria > Bacillati > Actinomycetota > Actinomycetes > Streptosporangiales > Streptosporangiaceae > Nonomuraea > Nonomuraea sp. NPDC052265. The sequence goes on along the minus strand of NZ_JBIUBJ010000004.1, from coordinate 544,470 downwards.
GCCGCCTCGCCGTCGCGCCTGATGCGCGCCAGGTAGGCGGTACGGCTGGCCGCGCTGCGCTCGGCGATGCGATCGGTGATCTCCTGGATGACGGAATTCACAGGTCTTCCTCCTCGTGCCAGGCGCGACCGCTGCGGCCGAGCAGTTCGTGGGCCCCGGCGGGGCCGGTGGTTCCTGCGGGGTAGGGTTCGGGCAGGTCGGCTGAGGACTCCCAGGCCACCAGGATCGGATCGATCCAGCGCCAGGCCGCCTCCACCTCGTCACGCCGCATGAACAGCGTCGGGTTGCCCGCCAGCACGTCGGTCAGCAGCCGCTCGTACGCCTCCGGCACCCGGGCCGTGAACGTCTTGCCGAAGCTGAGCGACAGCGGCACCGGCTTCAGCGTCACCTCGCCCGCGCCCGGCTCCTTGGCCATGATGTGCAGCTCGATGCCCTCCTCGGGCTGCAGCCGCAGCACCAGGCGGTTCGGCGTGCCGCCGGGGAAGATGGAGTGCGGCACGTCCTTGAACTGCACCACGATCTCCGACCGCCGGTACGGCATGCGCTTGCCGGTCCGCAGGTAGAAGGGCACGCCCGCCCATCGCCAGTTCTTGATCTCGGCCCGGATCGCGGTGAACGTCTCCACCCGCCGAGAAGCCTCGGTCGTCGGCGTGGAGGCGGGTTCGTCCAGGTAGGACGGCATGCCGCCGGCCTCGGTGTACTGGCCGCGCACGGTGAACCGGTCCACCTCGCTCCCGACGATCGGCCGCAGCGACTGCAGCACCTTGACCTTCTCGTCGCGGATGGACTCGCGGTCGTTGCGGGACGGCGGCTCCATCGCGGTCAGCGTGAGCAGCTGGAGCAGGTGGTTCTGCACCATGTCGCGCAGCGCGCCCGCCTGGTCGTAGTAGCCGCGCCGGCCCGGCGTGCCGACGGTCTCGGCGGCGGTGATCTGGACGTGGTCGATCCACAGCGAGTTCCAGATCGGTTCGAGGAAGGCGTTGGCGAAGCGCAGGACCAGCAGGTTCTGCACCGTCTCCTTGCCCAGGTAGTGGTCGATGCGGAAGATCTGGCGCTCGTCGAAGATGGCGCCGACCTCGTCGTTGATCCGCTGCGCGCTCGGCAGGTCGCGGCCCAGCGGCTTCTCCAGCACCACCCGCGAGAGCGGGGTGACCAGGCCGGCCTCGTCCAGCTCGCGGCAGAAGGGGCCGAACGTCATCGGCGGGCTGGCCAGGTAGAACACCCGGTCGCGCTGCTCGTGACCGGCCAGCAGCCTGGTCAGCGCGCCCCAGCCCGACTTGTCATCGCCGCCGACGTCCACCGAGACGTGGTGCAGGCGGCCGAGGAAGCGCTGCCAGACGGCCGGGTCGTCCACGGGGACCTGGTCGCGTACCTCGGCGTCCACCTTGCCGCGGAAGTCGGCGTCGGTCAGCCCGCCCCGGGACATGGCGATGACGCGGGTCTCGGGGGACAGCCGGCCGTCCCTGTCGCTGTGGTAGAGCGCCGGGATCAGCTTGCGCATGGACAGGTCGCCGGTCCCGCCGAAGACGACGAGATCGGCGGTATGGGCAGGGCTGGCGGTCGAGAGGGGGGACAAGGCGAAGCTCCGTTGATCTACCAAGGAAGGACAGAACGGACACTAACGAGAGTTCGGGTCGTACACAAGCAGGGTTTTGCTATTTGAGATGAAAAAGTCTTCACCTTTCATTACCGAAGCCCATGTGATTCACTGGGCCGATGCCTCGACGTACCGCCGCGACCCTCGCCACGAGTGGCGAGGTGCTCCGCCTCATCCGCACGGGTGAGGCCGTCACGCGCGCCGACCTCGGCCGGGTGACCGGTCTGTCGCGCCCGGCGGTGCAACTGCGCGTCGGCGAGCTGCTCGAACGCGGCCTGGTCGTCGAGCGCACCGACGCCCCCTCCACGGGCGGGCGGCCGCCGGTCCGGCTGGAGTTCAACTCCGGAGGCGGCGTCGTCCTGGTCGCCGCGCTGGGCGCGAGCCGCACCCGGGTCGCGGTCTGCGACCTGGCCGGGCGTGAGCTGGCCGGCCGTGACTTCTTCATCGACGTCGAGCAGGGCCCCGACGTCGTGCTCCCGCTGCTCATGGACACCTGGGACGAACTGCTCGGCGACCGCCCCCGCTCATGCGTCAGGGGCGTCGGCATGGGCGTGCCCGCCACCGTCGAGTTCGCCCAGGGCCGTACGGAGAGCGCCCGGGTGATGGCCTCGTGGACCGGCGTGGTCATCCCGCCGATCATCCGCGAGCGCTTCCGCGTCCCGGTGCTCGTGGACAACGACGTCAACGTGCTGGCCATCGGCGAGCACCGCGGCGCCTACCCCGACCTCGACGACCTGATGTTCGTGAAGGTCTCCACCCGCATCGGCGCGGGCGTGATCGCCGGCGGCGAGATCCTGCGCGGCGCGCTCGGCGCGGCCGGCGAGATCGGGCACATCCCCGTGCTCGACGGCGGCGGCGTGCTGTGCCGCTGCGGCAACACCGACTGCGTCGACTCGGTCGCCAGTGGCACCGCGCTGCTGCGCGACCTGCGCGAGGCGGGCAAGGACGTCGGCTCCATCGCCGACGTGACCGCGCTGGTGCGCGCGGGCGACGCGGAGACCATGGCCATCGTCCGCACGGCCGGTCGCCGCATCGGCGAGGTGCTGGCCGGGGCGGTCAACATCCTCAACCCGTCGGTCGTGGTGCTCGGTGGCGACATGGCCGAGGCGTTCGGCCCGCTGGTGTCGAGCATCCGCGAGGTCGTCTACCGCCGCTCCACCGCCCTGGCGACCCGGCGGCTGCGCATCGAGCCGAGCCGGCTCGGCGCGGGGGCGGGCATCAGCGGATGCGCGGTGATGGTGCTCGACCACGTGCTCTCGCCCGAGGCGGTCGACGAGACGATGACGGTCTCCACGCTGCGCCGCGAGCGCGGCCTGGCCGCCTCCAGCTAGAGGTCCCAGCGAGGTTCGGGGCTCTCCCGCACCACGCCGTCCGCGCCGAAGATCAGGTGGCGGTCCAGGTCGTCGGCGAACCAGCGGTCGTGCGTGACCGCCAGCACCGTTCCCTCGAAGCCGCCCAAGCCCTCCTGCAACGCCTGCGCGCTTGCCAGGTCGAGGTTGTCGGTCGGCTCGTCGAGCAGCAGCAGCGTCGCCCCCGACAGCTCCAGCAGCAGGATCTGCAGCCGCGCCTGCTGGCCGCCCGACAGCGTCTCGAACCGCTGCCCGCCGGCCGGTGCCAGCTCGTAGCGGGCCAGCGCCGTCATGGCCTCGTTCCTGGTCAGCGCGAACGTCTCCATGACCAGCTCGGCGACCGGCCGTCCGTGCAGGTCGGGACGCAGGTGGGTCTGGGCGAAGTGGCCGGGGACGACGCGGGCGCCCAGACGGGTCACGCCGGTGTGCGCGACGGGCTCGCCCGCCAGCAGGCGCAGGAAGTGGCTCTTGCCGGTGCCGTTCAGGCCGAGCACGCCGACCCGCTCGCCGTAGGCGACCTCGGTGGAGAAGGGCCGCACCAGCCCGGTCAGCTCCAGGTCCTCGCACGTCACGGCCCGTTTCCCGGTACGCCCGCCGCGCAGCCGCATCCGTACGTTCTGCTCCTTGGGCGGCCGGCTCGGCGGCCCGGCCCGCTCGAAACGCTCCAGCCGGGAGACCGCCGACCGGTAGGCCCCCGCGAGCGCGTCATTGTTGGCCGAGCGCTGCCGCAGGACGTGCGCCAGCCGGCGCAGCCGGGCCCGCTCGTCCTCCCAGCGCCGCCGCCGCTCCTCCAGGCGCTGGCCGCGCCGCCTGCGGGCCTCGGCGTAACCGGCGAGGCCGCCGCCGTGCACCCACACCTCGCGCCCCTCCACCGTGACGACGCGGTCGGCCGCCTCGGCCAGCAGCCGCCGGTCGTGCGAGACCAGCAGCACGGTCTTGGCCGAGCTCCTGACCGCCCGCTCCAGCCACTGCTTGGCCGGCACGTCCAGGTAGTTGTCCGGCTCGTCGAGCAGCAGGATCTCGTCGGGGCCGCGCAGCAGCGCCTCCAGCATCAGCCGTTTCTGCTCACCGCCGGACAGCGTGGCCAGCCCCCGGCCGGCGACCCGCTCGTACGGCAGCCCGAGTGCCTCGGTCGCGCACGCGTCCCACACCACCTCCAGCTCGTAGCCGCCCGCGTCGGCGAAGTCGGCGACCGCCTGGGCGTAGGCGAGCTGACGGGGCTCGTCGTCGCACCGCCCGATCGCCGACTCGGCGCGCGCCAGCTCGGCCGCGGCCTCCCGCACCCGTGCGGGCGCGACGCCCAGCAGCAGGTCGCGCACGCTGCCCGTGCCCAGGAACTGCCGCATCACCCCGACGCCGCCCCCGGTGGTGACGCGCCCGTAGTCGGGCCGCAGGTCGCCCGCGATCAGCCGGAGCAGCGTCGTCTTACCGGCGCCGTTGGGGCCGACCAGCGCCGCCTTGGCGCCCTCGCCCACCTTGAACGACGCCTCCAGCAGCAACGGCCGCCCGTCCGGAAGCAGGTACGTCACGCCGCTCACCTCGATATGCCCCATGTTCCAGTACTAGACCATCGATCCGGTTCGCGTACAACGTATTATCCGTCGGGTGGACAACGTATGGGTGCGCCCCCGCAAGGACGCCAAGCCCAGGCTGACGCTTGACCGGATCGTCGCCGAGGCCGTCGCGCTGCTCGACGAGGAGGGCGTGGGCGGGTTGACCATGCGCCGGCTGGCCGAACGCCTCGACACCGGCTCGACCACCCTCTACTGGCACGTCCGTACCAAGGAGGACGTCCTGGACCTGGCGCTCGACGCCGTCTTCGGCGAGGTGCCCCTCCCCGGCGACCGCGACGACTGGCGGACGGCGGCGCGGGACCTGATGGACGGCTGGCGCGCCGCCCTGCTGCGCCACCCCTGGTCGGCCACCATCCTCGACCGCCCGCTCATGGGCCCCAACGCCCTGGAGCGCACCGACTTCCTCTACCGGACGCTGTCCGGGGCGGGCCTCGACGGCCCGCAGGCCGCCTACAGCCTGTCCAACTACGTCATGGGCTCGGTCATCATGCAGGTCACCTGGCAGCGCCGCGACCTGCTCGACACCGACGCGTTCCTGCGCGAGCGGGCCGCCAGCTACCCGGCGCTGGCCGAGCACGGCCTCGGCCACGACTGGGACGCCACCTTCACCACCGGCCTCGGCTACCTCCTGCGCGGCATGACGCCCGGGACCGGCGACGGGTGAACCGGCCGCGGTCCGCGGCGCATGCCCGGGGAGTCCCGCCGGGTCAGCGCCTGGGGCCGTGGGTCCTGGACGGGTGGTGGCCAGGCGGGGTGCCGTGCGGGTGGGACGGCGAGGTGCTCGCCGCCGGGTCCGTGCTCCGGGACGGCGTCGGCGCGGGGCCGGGCCGGGAGCCGTGCGAGGGGGCCGGGGTCCGGGTGGGTGAGGTCGCGACGGGACGGGGCGTGGCCGAGTGCGGGCGGCGCGTCCCTCGACCGCCCTCCGGATAGGCGGCCGGCGGCGGGGAACCGGGGGTGGCGGAACGGCCCGCGGTGGGCGCGGCGCCGGCCACGGTGGGCCCCGTGGCGGCCTTGGCGGGCCGGGTGGCGACGGGACCGGAGGCGACGGGACCGGAGGCGATGGCGGCGCGTTCCGACCGCACCGCGACGGGACGAGAGGAGTCGACGGCGACGGGCCCCGGCTTCCCGGAGGTCCGGCTCGCGTCGTGCGGCCAGTGCACCGGGTCGAGGCCCGGCGAGCTGAACGCGTCCCCCATGAGCGCCCCCGCGGTGGCCAGCATGAGCGTGCCCAGCAGCACCCCGGCGGCCATCAGCGCCCGCCCGCGCCGCGCACCCCCCTCGGGCGAGGAGGAGGCGGCTCGCGCCGCTGATCGATGGGTTCCGCTCACGTACCCCGATGGTAGTGACGTGCGGGCATGGGTCGGCCAGGAGGGGACGTCCGCCCGCGAAATGCGGCGTCAATCGTGATCAACACGCGCACAGCAGCCCGCGCAACGCCGTCTCCAGGCACAGCCCGGAGCGGGCGGGGACCGGCCACGGGAAGCGCACCAGCGACTCGTCCACGCGCACGGTCGCGCCGTACCGGTCGAGCTCCCACAACCACACCTCGCCGGGCTCCTCGCCGAGCTGCCTGGCCACGCCCGCGGTGAGCTGCGGCCGATGGGACGCGTTGACGTGCGCGATCATCCGTTCGGCCGCCTCGGTCAGCGGGTCGGGCGCCGCGCCGAGGTAGTCGTCGGCGTCGAGCAGGCCGGACTCCTGGCCGGTCAGGTAGACGACCTGGGCCACGTCCAGGCGCAGCAGGCGCGGGGCGTCGGGGCGGCCGTACCGCTCCAGGGCGTCGAACAGTCCCTCGTCGGCGCTGTGCGCGGCCACCGCCACCGCAGCGTCGCGGGCCTGCGACTCCACCACGGCCTCCGCCCACCCGTGCACCTCGATCATCGCCCGCGGATGCGTCACCTCGCCGAGCTGCCGCATGGCCGTCAGGTGCACCGCGACCACGGCGTCCTCGCGCAGGCCGTGCAGGGGCTCGCCGGGCCGGACCAGCAGCACCGGGCGCCCGCGCCCGTCCACGCCGCCCCGGGCGGGGGAGTGGACGCCGTCCACCGTGAGCTTGGCCGGCGTCGAGGTCGAGGCGAGGGTACGGATCCGCTCGGCGAGGGGCAGCATTGAGATCACATCCACTGGTAGGTTAGCCTTACCTAAGTAAGGATTACCTAATCACACCGAGGTGAACGTGCGCTACACCGGCCCGAAGGTGCGACTGTCGCGTCGCGCGGGCGTCCCGCTGACCAGGAAAGCCGTCCGCTACTTCGAGCAGCGCCCCTACCCGCCGGGCGAGCACGGCCGCAAGACCAACCGCCGCACCACCGGCGACTACGGGCTGCGGCTGCTGGAGAAGCAGAAGCTGCGCTGGTACTACGACGTGTCCGAACGGCAGTTGCGCCGCTACTGGGACCTGGCGGTCCGCAAGCCGGGGGCCTCGGGCGCCGAACTGGTCACGATCCTGGAGACCCGCCTGGCCTCCCTGGTGCTGCGGGCCGGCCTGGCCCCGTCGATCTACGCCGCCCGCCAGTACGTCACCCACGGCCACATCGCCGTGGACGGCCGCAAGGTGGACATCCCCAGCTACCTGGTCAAGCCGGGCCAGGTGATCACCGTACGGGAGCGCTCGCGGCGCATGCAGCCCTTCGTGGCCGCCGCCGAGGGCGTGCACGCCGACGAGCGCACCGCGCCCTACCTGTCGGTCGACCACGCCGACCTGCGCTTCACCCTCACCCACCGGCCCGAGCGCGAGCAGATCGCGGTCCCCGTGGACGAGCAGCTCGTGGTGGAGTTCTATTCTCGTTAGCCCTGACTGAAGCGGGAGAGCGCCACGCGAGCCGGCTGGAGTTGTTCTTCGACCTCGTCGTCGTCGTGGCGGTCGCCCAGCTCGTCCATCGGCTCCAGCACCCGACCTGGGAGAACGTCGCCCTGTTCGGGGTGCTCTACTACGCGGTCATGCAGGTCGTCGTCTCGGCCTCGGGCCACTCGTGGGAGCCGGAGCTCGCCGTCGCCGCCTCGGCCGTGCTCGGCGTGGCCCTGCGCGCCGGGTGGCGCTGGATCTGGGGGTGGGCGGTGCCCACCGCCCTCGCGCCGCTGGGGGTCGCCGCGCTGTCGGGGGCCGTCCCGGGGTACGTCTCGGTGACGCTGCTGCTGGCCGTGGCCCTGTGGCGGCTGGTCGACCGGCCCGGCCGGGCGGGCTCCGACCAGGTGGGCTCCGGTCGGGTGGACTCAGCCGGCGACGTCCTGCCGGCGTAGCTCGGCGACCTCGCGGCGCAGGGCGCTCAGCTCCTCCAGGATGCGCTGGGTGTGCACGCTGTTGTCCTGCTCCAGCGCGGCCCGCTCCTCGGCCGACTCCTCGTCCATGGCGCTGACGACGACCGCCATGAACAGGTTCAGCACGACGAACGTGCACACCAGGATGAAGATGGTGAAGAAGATCCAGGCCGTGGGGTGGGCGCCCATCACCTCGCGGGCGATGTTGCCCCAGTCGTCCCCGGTCATCGTCTGGTAGAGGGTGAACAGCGAGGTCGGCAGGCTGCCGAAGCGCTCGGGGGAGTCGCCTCCGTACAGCTTGGTGGCCATGACGGCGGCCACGTACAGGACCAGGGAGAGCAGCACCACGATCGAGCTCATCCCGGGCAGGGCGCGCAGCAGCGCCGAGACCACCCGGCGCAGGCTCGGCACCACCGACAGCAGTCGCAGGGCCCGCAGGATGCGCAGCGAGCGCAGCACCGACAGCCCGCCGGACGCCGGGACCAGGGCGATGCCGACGATCACGGTGTCGAACAGGTTCCACGGGTCGCGCACGAACGCCGACCGCTCGACGTAGATCTTGGCCAGCAGCTCGGCCACGAAGATGTAGAGGGCGACGTGGTCGATCGCGACCAGCACGTGGCCGAACTCCCCGGCGACGGCGGGAACGGTCTCCAGACCGAGGGTGGCCGCGTTGACCAGGATGACGCCGACGATGAAGCGCTGGAAACGCCGGTCGGCGAGGAGGACATGGACGCGTTCACGCACGGGGGCAGGCTCCTAAAGATCGGTCATGTGCCGTTCCATGATGCAGCAACATGATCAAGGAGGTGCCTGTGGTATAAATCGCACCTGAAAGTCACAGGGGCAAGGGGGCGCAAGGGGCATGTCATATCCGAACTACGGTCCGTCCTACTACGGGCCGCCGCCCCAGAGCCATCCCAACGGCACCACCATCCTCGTGCTCGGCATCCTGAGCCTGGTGGTCTGCGGCATCCTCGGCCCCTTCGCCTGGTCGATGGGCAACAAGGCGCTCAAGGAGATCGACGGCAGCGGCTACCCCTATGACAACCGGGGCGCGGTGCAGGCCGGCCGCATCTGCGGCATGATCGCCACGATCCTGCTAATCCTCGGGGCCGCGTTCATGGTCCTCGGGCTCGGGGCCGGCATCCTGTCGGCCATCTTCTCCAACCACTAGGGGCCGCACGCAGTAGCCTCCGATGCCCGACTCCAGCAGGTCGAAGGCCGCCGCGGCCTGAGCCCGCAGGTCGGGCGCGATCGTCTCCCAGCTCTCGCCCGCCAGCATCCGGGTCACCGCGTGGGCGGTGAGGATCCTGGTCGTGCCGAGGATCTGCGTGGCCACCATCTCCGGGGTCAGGTCGTCGGGATCGGCGTCGAGCTCGTCGGCCAGGGCCGCGGCCAAGGCCCGTTCCCGCGCGACGTGCAGCTCGCGCAGCTTGGCCACCAGTGACGGGCTCCCGTTCACGATCCGGGCGAACACGTCGCCGCCCGCGTTGAGCCCGTAGCGCCAGTGGCGTGCGTCGAGGGCCTCCAGGAAGTCGCGGCGGAAGGCCCGCGCCACGCTCTCGCCCGGCCGCCGCCCGCGCACCACCTGCTGCGGAAGTTCGGTCACCAGGTCCTGCCGGTCGGCGAACAGGTCTTCCTTGGTCGGGAAGTAGTTGAAGACCGTGTTGACCGACACGTCCGCGGCCCGCGCGATCTCGGCCACGGTCACGTTGTCGAACCCGCGCGTCATGAACAGCCCCATCGCCACGTCCGCGATGCGCTGCCTGGTCTCGCGCTTCTTGCGCTCCCGCAGCCCCTCTTCCATGCCGCCATGATACCAAGTTTGCAGTGACTCCAAAATTGTGGTTACTCTAATTTTGGAGGCGATCCTACATGTTGAGAACCACAGGTCTGACCAAGACCTTCGAAGGCGGCGTGGAGGCAGTCAAAGGCGTCGACATCTCGGTGGAGGCCGGCGAGATCGTCGGGTTCCTCGGGCCCAACGGCGCCGGCAAGACCACGACCATGCGCATGCTGACGACCCTGCTCCGCCCGACCTCGGGCACCGCCACGGTGGCGGGCCACGACCTGCTGGGCGACCCGCGCGAGGTGCGCCGCCGCATCGGCTACGTCTCGCAGGGCGGCGGCGTCAACCTCATGGCCCCGCTCGCCGGCGAGCTGGAACTCCAAGGCATGCTGTACGGCCTGACCAGGGCCGAGGCCAGGTCCAGGTACCGCGAGGTCCTGGCCCGGCTCGACCTGGCCGGCATGGAGGAGCGCGTGGGCGGCGCGCTGTCGGGCGGGCAGCGCCGCCGCTTCGACATCGCCTTCGCCCTGCTGCACGACCCCCGGCTGCTCTTCCTGGACGAGCCCACCACCGGCCTCGACCCGCAGAGCCGCGCCAACCTGTGGGAGCACGTCCGCTCCCTGCGCGAGGAGCGCGGCGTGACGATCTTCCTGACCACCCACTACCTGGACGAGGCCGACGCGCTCTGCGACCGCCTCCTGATCATCGACGACGGCCGGATCGCCGCCGAGGGCACCCCGGCCGAGCTCAAGGCGGGCCGCACGCTCGACGACGCGTTCCTCGACATCACCGGCAGGTCGCTGCGCGAGGAGGCGGGGGTCTGATGCTGCGCGAGACCTGGGTGCTGTTCCGCCACTCCCTGCGCGCCACCTTGAGCCAGAAGCTCGGCATCGTCTTCGGCGCCGTCCAGCCGCTGCTGTTCCTGGTGCTGTTCGGGCCGATCTTCGCCACGTTCGGCACCTGGGAGGTGCTGGTGCCGGGGCTGATCGTGCAACTCGGCCTGATGAGCATGGGGCTGGCCGGGTTCGGGGTGGTCTTCGACAAGCGCTTCGGCGTGCTGGAGCGCCTGCGCGTCACCCCGGCCAGCCGGACGGCCCTGCTGCTCGGGCGGGTGCTCAACAACGCCGTGACGATGGTCGTCCAGACGCTGATGCTGCTGGCCGTCGGGTTCGCTTTCGGGATGCGGGTGCCGATCGCCGGGCTCGTGGCCGGGTTCGTGCTGGTCGTGGTGCTGGGGGCGAGCCTGGCCGCGCTGTCGTACGCCGTCGCGCTGACCATCGGCGAGCAGCTCTTCGCGCCCGTGATGTCGACCGCGGTCATCCCGCTGGTGCTGCTGTCGGGCGCCTTCCTGCCGATGTCGATGGCGCCCGGCTGGCTGGACGCCCTGTCCCGACTCAGCCCCTTCAGGTACGTGCTGGAGGCGCTGCGCGACCTGTTCGCCGGCCACTACGCCACCGGCACGGTCGCGATCGGCGTGGCCGTCACGGTCGCCCTGGCCGGGGTCGGCCTGACCGTCGGGACCCGCGTGTTCAACCGGGAGGCCGCGTGAGCGGGCCGCTCCGGGACGGCCCGCCCGCCCGCGATCAGGCCGCGGCCCTGGCCCGCCGGTGCAGCGCGGCCAGGATGCCCGCCGGATCGACCGTCCCGTAGCCGTAGTCGTAGTCGAAGCCCACCTCGCTGCGGTCCTCGGCGGTACGCCGCAGCAGCGCCCGCAGCTGCGCCGGCGACAGCTTGGCGGCCGGCCACCGGGTGCGCACCGCGGCCACCAGCCCGGCGGCCACCGGCGTCGCCGCCGAGGTGCCCGTGTCCGGCTCGCCGTCGCCGAAGGCCCGCGACCCCGAGAAGTGCGTGTACGCGCACACGTCGGGCTTGCGCGCGGTCAGCCGCCCCGGCCCCTGCGAGGAGTAGCCCACCCGCCCGCCGTTGACGTCGACCCCGCCGATCGACAGGGCCTTGGGGTGGGAGTTGGCGCCCCCGATGGGCCGGTTGGGGAAGGCGCACCGGCCGTCGGGGCACTCCCTGCCGCAGTTGCCCGCCGCGAACAGCACGTCCGCGCCCGCCCGGTCGAGACTGGCCACCACCAGGTTGAACGGGTGGGCCGCGTTGTCGGAGTAGTTGCCCGGATGCCCGACGGGGAAGTCCCACTCGGGGGAGAACGACCCCCACGAGTTGCTCACCACCAGCGACCTGGACGCCGCGGGCTGGGCCTCCAGCACCGTGCGCAGATGCGTGAAGGCGGCCACCGCGTCCGACAGCAGCCCGTCCAGCGCCGAGCCGCCCGGACGGGCCGACCGCAGCACGGGGATGTCGATCACGGACGCCTGCGGGGCGGCGATGAGCGCGTCGAAGGCGCACATCGTGCCGTGGTCGACCTCGAACTGGCCGGCCCGTCCGGTGACGCCGGAGGGGTTCCAGCTGCGTTCGGCGTCGAGCGTGACGCCGCGGCCGAGCTGTCTGGCGACGTGGGCGGCGTTGACGCCGGTGTCGAGCACGGCCAGCGCCACCCCGGCGCCGTCGAGCCCCTCGGCGTGCAGGCCCGCGACGTTGAGCAGGCGCTCGACGTCGTGCCAGTCGCCCACCGGCGGATTGCCGCCGCAGGTCAGGCTGGACTCGATCACCGGATCGGCGAACACGCCGACGACGTCGGGACGCAGCGTGGGCAGCAGCGTGACCCGCGAGGTCAGCTCGTCGTCGGAGATCGTGCCGCGGACGAGCACGGAGGCGTCCTCGGCGGCCAGCGAGAAGTCGAGGGGCTGGTGGAGGGACAGGGGATCGCCGCCGGCCGCGGGGACCGGCCTCGGCACGGCGACCGGTGTGAAGGCCGTGTCGAGTTCGACGCCGGGCAGACCGTCGGCGACGTCGGCCGTGGTGGCGGCCTGGCCGGGGTCGGCGACGGCCGCGACCAGATCGGGGGAGGGGCGGAGCTGGATCAGGACCCGCATGAGTCACCACCGAACGTATGGGGGAAAACGAACGACCCAACATTCCTGCATCCGTCAAGGCTCGTCCAGCCCCTTACGGTGGTTGTGACCTGCGAAAACATTACATAAGTGGCGAAGCGGACCGATATTGTTTCCGGGGCGTCAGACTTCCTTGTCGTCGGTCTGTTCACTACGGTGATGCATCATGACGCTCCAGGCGCAGACGCCGGTTTCCGACGGGGAAAGACACCACTGGCTGCCGGTCCGGCCGAGGCTCGTTCTCGCCAGTGCCTTCATGCTTTTCCTCGAACTGGCGCTCATCCGGTGGACCGGCTCGAATATCGTTCATCTGAGCTATTTCACCAATTTTGTCCTGCTGGGTTCCTTTCTTGGAATCGGGCTCGGATTCCTGCGCGTGGGGCGTTCGCGCCGCCAGCCCTATTACTCACCGGTCGTCCTGCTCGTCCTGGTGGCCGTCGTGCTGGCCTTCCCGGTGACCGTCGACCGCAACACCGAGGGCGTCCTGTACTGGACCAGCCTCGGCACCGTCGGGCCGCCCGCCTGGCTGATCCTGCCGGTGATCTTCGTCGCCGCCGCGGCGGTGCTCATGGGGCCCGCCGAGCTGGTCGGGCGCTGCTTCCCCGAGCTGCCGCGCCTGGAGGCCTACCGCTACGACCTGATCGGCAGCCTCAGCGGGATCGCCGCGTTCACGGCGCTGTCGTTCCTGTCGGCGCCGCCGGTGTTCTGGGGGGCGGTCGCCGCCCTGTGCTACGGCCTGCTGCTGGTGCCCCGGCCCCGCTCGCTCTACCTGGGCCTGGTGGTCCTGCCCTCGCTCGTGGTCGTCGGCCTGCTGCTGTCGGAGACGCTGACGGCCGGGGCGCTGTGGTCGCCGTACTACAAGGTGACCTACAAGGCGATGCAGGTGCTCGGCGTGCCGGTCACCGACATCGCCGTCAACGGCATCCCCCACCAGCAGGCCGTGCCCGCCTACGCCCGCCTGCAGTGGGAGCGCCAGTACGGGCTGCCCTACGAGCGCACCACCAGGCCGCCCAAGGACGTGCTGATCGTCGGCGCGGGCAGCGGCACCGACGTGGCCATCGCGCTGTCCAAGGGCGCCCAGCACGTCGACGCCGTCGAGATCGACCCCAAGCTGCGCGAGCTGGGCGGCAGCGTGCACCCCGACAAGCCCTACGACGACCCGCGCGTCACCACCCACATCACCGACGGCCGCGCCTTCCTGGAACGCAGCGGCGACCGCTACGACCTGATCCTGTTCGCCCTGCCCGACTCGCTCACGCTCGTGTCGGGGGCCAGCTCGCTGCGACTGGAGAGCTACCTGTTCACCGAGGAGGCCATGCAGGCGGCCCGCGACCACCTGCGGCCCGGCGGCACCTTCTCGATGTACAACTACTACCGCGAGAGCTGGCTGGTCGACCGCCTGGCCTCGACCATGCAGACCGCCTTCGGCCACAAGCCCTGCGTCGACGTGGTCAGCACGGCCGGCCAGCAGGCCGTCATCACCGCCGGCCTGACCGCCTCCGACCAGCGCTGCGCGAGCGAGTGGCCCGGCGCCGCCGCCGGCACCCCGGCCCCGGCCAACGACGACCGCCCCTTCCTCTACCTCAAGGACCGGACGATCCCGCCGATCTACATCATCACCCTCGGCCTGATCCTCATCGTCAGCCTGCTGGCCGTCCGCGTCGTGGCGGGCCCGTACGGGCGCATGAAGCCCTACGCCGACCTGTTCCTGCTCGGGGTGGCGTTCCTGCTGCTGGAGACCAAGAGCGTGACGGGCTTCGCGCTGCTGTTCGGCACCACCTGGGTGGTCAACGCGATCGTCTTCGCCGGGGTCCTGGTCGCCGTGCTCGCCGCCGTCGAGGTGACCCGCCGCTTCCGCACCCCGCCGCTGCCCGTCATGTACGCCGTGCTGCTGGCCGGCCTGCTGCTGGCCTGGCTCGTGCCGAACACGTGGCTGCTGTCGCTGCCGGTGCCGCTGCGCGCCGTGGCGGCCGTGACGGTGGCGTTCCTGCCGATCTTCGCCGCGAACGTGGTCTTCGCCAAACGTTTCTCCGACACCGCCGACGCGACCACGTCCTTCGGCGCGAACCTGCTCGGCGCGATGGTCGGCGGCTGCCTGGAATACCTGGCGCTGGTGATCGGCTACAAGGGCCTGCTCATCGTGGCCGCCCTGCTCTACCTGGGCGCCCTCGCGGTGATGCCGCGAAAGACCGCGCTCGTGTGACACCGGGAAGTGGCGTACCGGCGGTCTTCCGGGCACCCCCGGAACGCCGGGATGCGGATCCGGCAGGGCGTGGCGGTCACAGGCCGCACAACTCCGCCAGGGACTTCGCGCCGCTCTTCTGGCTGTTGCGGGTCGGGGTCTCCGTCGGCGTCCCGGCCTGCGTGCCCGTCTGCGCCTGCGTGCGCGACGGCGAGGCCGTCGGGGTGCCCGGGGAGCCGGGGGAGGCGGTCACGCCGGCGGTCTGGGCCTGGTGGGCCGAACGGTCGGAGTCGGCGATCGCCTTGCGCGTGGCCGCCCGGATCTTGACCCAGTCGGGCCTGCCGGAGTAGAAGTCCGGCGGCACGAACTGGAGGCTGGTGATCTTGGCGTCCTTGACCTTGAGCGCCAGGTCCGCCAGCGGCGCGACGAGGGGACGCGGGATGTTCGTCTGGGCCAGCCGCTTGGCCGCCCCGGCGATCTTGGTGAAGTTCGTCAGGATCACGCCGGGCGTGGCCTGCTGGGCGAAGGCGCCGATGACGCAGCGCTGGCGGCCCATGCGGGAGAAGTCGTCGCTGTTGACGCGGGAGCGGCCGTACCACAGGGCCTGCTCACCCGACAGCTTGCGGTAGCCCGCCTTGATCGTGCCCGCGGTGCCGAAGTGGCCGCCCCACTTGACGTCCTCCTCGACCCGGATCTTCAGGCCGCCGATGGCGTCCACGAGGGCGGCGAAGCCGTACATGTTGATCAGGGCGTAGTAGTCGATCTTGAGGTTCAGGGTGTAGCCGATGGCGTCCATGAGGGCTCGCGGGCCGCGGTTCTTGCCGCCCATGAGCTGGGGGTTGTCGTTGGCGTACTGCCAGACCTCGTTGAGCAGGCCGCCGTTGGGCAGCTCGGCCATGTAGCCGTTGGGGAAGTGCTTGTGCAGCGGCGAGGACGGCGGGAAGCGCACGTGCTGCAGGTTGCGCGGCAGGCTGAACAGGACGGTGTTGCCGGTCCTGGTGTCCACGCTGGCCACCGTCATGCTGTCGGTGCGCACGCCGATCCGGTTGCCCGCGGCGTCGCCGCCGACCAGCAGGAAGTTCACCCGGGTCTTGCCGTCCCAGGGGTCCTCGGGGTTCTTGATCTGGACGGGGTTCTCCGGGTCCGGGTGGGACGGGAAGATCGCGTTGACGGCCTCCCGCCCGGCCAGCACGTAGTTGGCCGTCAGCGCGAACGGCGACATGACGGCCACGCACAGCACGCCCACGACGATCCCGGTGACCACCTGGCCCTGCTGGTTCAGCTTGTTGGGGCCCAGCGCCACGTACGAGACGGCGATCACGGCGAACCAGGCCAGCGCGCACGCCGCCGCGATGACGATCACCGTGAGCATGGCGCCGTCCTGGGCCAGGCCCGTCAGGTTGCTCAGGTCCCGCGTCAGGCCGAAGGCCAGGGCCGCGAGCAGCAGCACCGCGTACACGCCGACCATGACCAGCCCGGTACGACGGCGCCCGGCCCGCAGATGCGCGGCGCCGGGCACGAGGGCGGACAGAGCGGTCCAGCCGATGATGGAGGCGGTCGTCAGGGGTTTCGCGAAGCGCGGCGCGGGGGAGGAGCCCTTGCGCGGGCGGGAAGCGCGCCGTTTGGCGCCTCCGGGCACGGGGTCCACCCCATCGCGCTTGCTCACACCGGCTCCTTCACACGCCTACCAGGCAAAAAAATGACGTTCGCCCCATGTCGGGCACAAGATTGCCAGGATTCTAGCCCCCATACCTGGACATCAGAGACAACTCTTCAACATGAGATGAACGCCACGTGTCTCTCAGGAGGTCGTCGAGGACGGCGCCATCCACGTGTTGCACTGGTACGTCTTGTCCCGCTCCCACCCCTGCCGGAACCAGCGGTTGTTGTTGGCGGGCGTGCCGTGGTCGCGCGGGTAGTCGGGGTAGTCGCCCACCTGCGCGTAGAACCAGAACAGCCGCGAGCGCATCGAGGACGGGACCGGGTAGGAGGAGGCGACCGAGCGCATCCACATGCCGCCCAGGCAGGTGGCCTGCAGCTCCAGCTTCCTGCTCAGCGCCAGCTTGCCGCTCTGGCTGGAGGACTGCAGGGTGGTCTGCCACCAGGAGTCCATCACGCCGCTGATGTTCTGGACGTGGTGGCCGTACTCGTGGGCCATCATGCTGATGATGCCGCCGTGCCAGGAGATGATCTGGCCGTAGCCGCGTGAGGTGCTGTTGCCCCTGGACATCGCCGAGGTGGAGGCGTAGATCGTGTTGTTGCGCGGGCAGTAGTACGGCACCATGCTCCCGGCCGACGGATAGTCGCCGCACGCGCCCCGCCCGCGCTTGGCCGCGATGGCGTAGCTCGGCGGGCTGAACGCGATGCCCTGCCGCTTCAGGATCGGCCCCCACGCCTGGTCCATGCACCGGCCGGTCTTCAGGATCAGCGCCTTGAGCTGGCTGTGGCTGAAGGCGTTCGCGTTGCCGGCCCGGCAGTTCACCCGGGGCAGGGTGCCCGCCTTGTACAGGGTGTTGTTCTTCAGGCTGGTGTTGAGCGTGATCTGCTTGGGCGGCGCGACCGTGTCCTCGGTGGGCTGCTCCGTGGGTTGCTCGGTGGGCTGCTCTGTGGGTTGCTCCGTGGGCCGCCGCGTCGGCTCCTCGGACGGCTCCCGCGTCGGGGCGTCGCTCGTCGGCTCCCGTGTGGGGAAGGGCTCGTCGGTGTGCGACGACTCGTACGACGGGATCGCCACCGGCGTGGTCGTCTCCGTGCGCGAGGACGACTTCAGCATCGCCGCCCCGATGACGATCAGCACGAACAGCGCGGCCAGCGACCCGAACACGGCCCCGAGGACGCCGGCGACCCCCATGCCGGACTTCTTCCGCGGCTGCTGCGGCCACTGCCGCGTGGGCATGGGCGGGGGCGGCGGGGGCGGCGGGGGCGGCGGCTGGTACTGCTGCCCGTACGGCGGCGGCGGATACTGCGGGCCGCGCGGCGGATACCCCTGCGGGGCCGGTGGCTGCTGCTGATACCCCTGCGGGGGCGGCTGCTGCTGCGGGTAGCCCTGCGGGGACGGTGGCTGCTGCGGATGCCCCTGCGGGGGCGGCGGCTGCGGATAGGGATGGGAGCCGGGCGGCGGGCCCTGCTGCTGCGGTCGCGGGGGAGCCTGCGGGTAGGGGTGACCGCCCTGCGGCTGCGGCTGCCCGTAGCCCGGCGGCGGCCAGGGCCGCGAAGGAGGCCGCTGGGGCTGTCCGGGCCCTTGTGGCGGAGGTGGAAATTGCCCGTTTGCTGTCACCGTGTCTCCCCGTTAACCCGCTTGTCTGCAATGCACGGCTTTGCAGCAGACCCCAAAGGATCTTTGCCAAATTTGGGGCAAAAGCATACTGATTTATCACCCGTCACGGATGTAGCAGTAGTCGGTCACGCTCCGAAATCAATCGAGGTGATCTCCGCTATCTCCCGGTCCCGGAGCAGGGCGGTGTCCTAGCTTCTTTGCATGAATCTCCAGCAGCTCCGCTATGTGGTCGCGACTGCGGAGCACCGCACCATGACCGACGCGGCCAGGTCGCTCTACATCGCGCAGCCTGCGCTGTCCCGCGCGATCCGCGATCTTGAGCGAGAGCTCGGCATGACGCTCTTCGCCCGCTCCGGCCGCGGCGTGGTGGTCACCGCGCAGGGCCGTCGCGTGGTCAAGCTGGCGAGGGAGGCGCTCGACGCCGTGCACGAGATCGAGGGCCTGGCCAACCACGCCGGCGTGACGGAGGCCGAACTGCGCATCGCCTCCACCCCGAGTCTCGAACCCGGCCTCGCGGGGCGGTTGCTCCCTGCCTACGTTGCCGAGCACCCAGGGGTGCGCGTGCACATCGTGCGCTGCGACGGCCGTGACGGCGTCGTCAGCGCCATCCGGGATCAGCGGGCCGACCTCGGGCTCACCGATCTGCCCGTGCCCACCGACCTCATCACCCACCCGCTCGAACGCCAGGAGATCGTGCTGATCTCCCCGCCCGGGCTCGACCTGCCCGATCCGGTCCCCATGGGCAAGCTCCACGGGATGCGCCTGGCGCTGCCCGCCCGGGGCAGCGCACGGCGCAGAGAGCTCGACGCCATGTTCGGCAAGTACGCCGTCACCCCCGTGGTCGTCCTGGAGACCGACGAGCGCAACGGCTGGCTGAACGCGGTCCGCGCCGGCCAGGCCTCCCTGCTGTGGTACCGCGGCATGGCCGACCAGGCCGCCAGGGCGGGCCTGGTGGTGCGCTCACTCGAACCGGCCGTGCGACGCGTCATCGCCGTGGTGCACGCACGCCGCCGCCTGCCCCTCATCGCCCAGGACTTCCTGTCCACCGCGGAGAAGGGCACAGCCGCCTGACCAGGAACGTTCCATGATCCCCCACCGTCCCTGACGCCGTCCCTGACACCGTCCCCCGCCCTGACCGCAGCCCGCCGGCGCCCCCAACGCGTCGCGCGGGCCGAGCACCCCCGGCGGCCCGCCTAGCGGGACACCGGAAGGCGGACCACGGCGCGCAGGCCCGGCGCCGCGTCCTGCAGGACCACCGTCCCCCCGTGGGCGCGCACGGTCTCCCGGACGATCGCCAGCCCCAGCCCGGCCCCGCCCTCGTCCCTGCTCCGCCCGGAGTCGAGCCGGGTGAACCGGTTGAACACCCGCTCCCGGTCCTGCTCCGGGATGCCGGGCCCGTCGTCGGTCACCGTCAGCACGCCGTCGGCGGTCAGCGCCACCTCGACCTTCGAGGAGGTGTGCCGGACGGCGTTGTCCATCAGGTTCGTCAGCACCCGGCTCAGGTCCAGTGCGTCCCCGCGCACCACCACGGGGTCGCAGGCGGTCAGCCGGGCCTCGCCGTACCGCTCGGCGACCTGGCGCACCACCTCGTCGAGGTTGACCGGCTCGTCGCGGGCCGGCAGGCCGCCGCGCTCGTCCAGGCGGGCCAGCGCGAGCAGGTCCTCCGCCAGCCTGGACAGCCTCAGGGCGTCCTCCAGCACGCCCTCGGCGGTCTCCCGCCAGTCCTGGCCCTCCGGATGGCCGAGCGCCACCTCCAGCTGGAGCCGGATGCTGGCCAGCGGGCTGCGCAGCTCGTGGGCGGCGTCGGAGACCAGCGCGCGCTGGCGCTGCTCGGCCTCCTCCAGCCGGGCCAGCATGCCGTTGAGCGTGGTGGCCAGGGCGTAGACCTCGTCGCGCGACTGCGGCACCGGCAGCCGCCGGGACCGGGCCGTGTGCGTGATCTCGGCCGCGACCCGGCGCAGCGACGAGATCGGACGCAGCGTCCTGCCGATCATCAGCCAGCTCGCCACCGCCAGCAGCACGACCAGCGCGGGCGTGCCGACCAGCAACACCCGCCCGGCCACGCCCAGGCTCGTCTGGATCTCGCCGATCGGACGGGCCGCCAGCACCGTCTGCCCGTGGTCGGCGCTGAGCACGACCACCCGCAGCGGCCCCGGGATCGCGTACGGCCGCCCGTCCAGGAACGTCGCCCGCCCCTCCCGCAGCACCCTGGCCCTGGCCGCCGCGTCCAGCAGCGGCACCAGCCTGTCGGTGCCGTACGTGACGTGCGTGATCCGCCCGCTCCGGTCGAGCACCTGGACGATCGTGCCGTCGTGCGTGGTGATCGGGCTGGTCAGCGTGCCGCCGTCGGCCGCCACGCGCACGCTCTGGGCCTGCTGCCTGGTGGACTCGTCGACGGTGTCGATCAGCGCCCGGTCGAGCACCGACAGCAGTACCGAGGCCGACAACGCCAGCGCCAGCCCCAGCACGGCGGCCGCCGCGACCGTCAGCCTGAACCGCAGCCCCTGACGCCGCCACCAGGCCATGGGGGAGTCAGCCACCGTCGCCCGCCAGCCGGTAGCCCGCGCCGCGCACGGTCTGCAGCGCGTTCCTGCCGAACGGGGCGTCGACCTTGCGCCGCAGGTAGCCGACGTAGACCTCGACCACGTTGGGGTCGGTGTCGAAGGTGTCCCACACGTGTTCCAGGATCTCCGACTTCGACACCACCTCGTCACGGCGGCGCATCAGGAACTCCAGCAGCGCGAACTCCCGCGGCGTCAGCTCCACCGGCGTCTCGCCCCGCTGCACCTTCCGGCGGGCCGGGTCGAGGGTCAGGTCGCCTGCCCCCAGCACAGACGGCCGCCGCCCGGCGTCGCGCCGCAGCAGTGCCCGGAGCCTGGCCACCAGCACCACGTACGAGAAGGGCTTGGTCAGGTAGTCGTCGGCGCCGAGGTCGAGGCCGTCGGCCATGTCGTACTCGCCGTCCTTGGCCGACAACATGAGGATCGGCACCCAGTTCTCCTCCGCGCGCAACTGCTTGCACACGTTGTAGCCCGACAGCCTCGGCAGCATGATGTCCAGCACCACGATGTCGTAGTCGCCCTGCCGGGCCGCGTGCAGGCCCTCCTCGCCGTCGTGGGCGAGGTCCACGGCGAACCCCTCGGCCTGCAGCCCACGCTGGAGGGCCGCCGCCATCCGCCGTTCGTCCTCGACGACCAGTACTCTCATGTGCTGATTCTCCCGTCCCTGACCTGAGACGCCGCTGAGAAGGCTGAGAGGCGTCTCAGACAGTCTCAGGCCCGCCACAGGATGCATGCCGCAGGCTCTGGTCATCGACATACCGTTAAGGAGTGAGATGCGCAGAGGCACGTTCGTGAGGTGGGGAGTCCCGATCGCGGCGGCGGCGTTGATCGGTGGCGCGATCGGAGCCGGCCCGGTCATCGCGGCCGTCAGCGGCGAGCCCGTCCTGCCCGAGCGTTCGGCCCAGCAACTGCTGGCCGACGCCGTGGCGGCGACGAGCAAGGGAGGCGGCCTGCCGCCGATGTCCGGCACCGTGCAGCAGACGGCCTCGCTCGGCCTGCCGTCGCTGCCGCAGACCGGTGGCGAGTCGCCGCTGAGCCTGCTGTCCGGCTCGCACGAGATCAAGGTCTGGTACGGCGGCGCCGACCGGTTCCGCGTGGCCATGCCGACCCAGCTGAACGAGACCAACCTGATCGTCAACGGCGACCAGAGCTG
Source organism: Nonomuraea sp. NPDC052265 (assembly GCF_044547985.1). Lineage (NCBI taxonomy): Bacteria > Bacillati > Actinomycetota > Actinomycetes > Streptosporangiales > Streptosporangiaceae > Nonomuraea > Nonomuraea sp. NPDC052265. The sequence continues at coordinate 522,770 of NZ_JBIUBJ010000004.1, read as the reverse complement.
GTACTGGGAGAGCGCCACCAACACCGCCACCAAGTTGACCGTCAAGCCAGGCACCGGCCAGGAGCACAAGCGGCCCGGCCCGCCGCCGACCCAGCTCACGCCGCCGCAGATGGCCGAGCAGCTGCTGGCCAAGGCCGACGAGCACACCGCGGTCCGCGTCATCAACACCGCGGAGGTGGCCGGCCGCCCGGTCTACCAGCTCGTCCTGGCCCCCAAGGACCAGGGGTCGCTGGTGCAGGAGGTGCGCCTGGCGCTCGACGGCGAGACCTACGTCCCGCTGCAGGTCCAGGTCTACGCCAAGGGCTCGGCCGAACCGGCCTTCCAGGTCGGCTTCACCCAGGTGACGTTCACGCCCCCGGCGCCGGAGAACTTCGTCTTCACCCCGCCCGCGGGCGCCAAGGTGGAGGAGAAGGACCTCAGCGAGCTGGGCGACGTCAAGCGCGCCGAGCAGCACGCCGAGCGGGCCGAGAAGGTCGCGGGCGAGGTCAGGGTCGTCGGCGGCGGCTGGACGACCGTGGCCGTCCTGCCGTTCAAGCCGGAGGACCTCAAGGCCGGCGACGGCTCGCAGGCCGATCCGGCCGCGCTGGCCGACACCGTCCTGAAGTCGGCCACCCCGGTGAGCGGCACGTGGGGCTCGGGCCGGTTGATCAGGACCAAGCTCGTCACCGTCCTGCTGACCGACGACGGCCGCCTGCTGGTCGGCGCGGTCACCCCGGAGGAGATCACCCAGGCGGCGGGCGTCAGGTGACCACCGCCGTCACGCAGGAAGCGGGGGCGCCCTTCGGGGCGGCCCCGCCCTCCGGGGAGCACGCCATCGTCACGCGCGGCCTGACCAAGCGCTTCCGCGGCGGCCAGGTGGCCGTCGACGCGCTCGACCTGGCCGTGCCGCGCGGCTCGGTCTTCGGCTTCCTCGGGCCCAACGGCTCGGGCAAGACCACGACCATCCGCATGCTGCTGGGCCTGATCGCGCCCACCGAGGGAGAGCACTCCCTGCTCGGGCTGCCGCTGCCGCGGGCGCTGCCCCGGGTGGGGGCGGTGGTGGAGGGGCCGGCGTTCTACCCGTACCTGTCGGGCGAGGCCAACCTGATGCGCTTCGACGCCGCCGACCCCACCGCCGTGCGCCGTACCGCCAGGGCGCGCATCGCCGTCGCGCTCGACCGGGTGGGCCTGTCGGCCGCGGCCGGCAAGCGCTACCGCAACTACTCCCTCGGCATGCGCCAGCGGCTGGCCATCGCCGCCGCCCTGCTCGGCCCGCGCGAGCTGCTGGTCCTGGACGAGCCGACCAACGGCCTCGACCCCCAGGGCACCCGCGAGGTGCGCGCGCTGGTCAAGGACATCGCCGCCGGCGGCACCACCGTCTTCGTCTCCTCGCACCTGCTGGCCGAGGTCGAGCAGATGTGCACGCACGCCGCCATCATGCGGACCGGCAAGCTGGTCGCCCAGGGCACGATCGCCTCGCTGAACGGCGGCCTGGCCACGCGCATCCGGATCGAGACGCCCGACGTGGCCGACGCCGCCCGGGTGCTGGGCCGGCTGGGGCTGGCCGACGTGCGGCGCGGCGACGCCGACGTGACGGCCGAGCTGGGCGGCAACGCGCCGGAGCGGATCAACGCCGCGCTGGTCGGCGAGGGGGTCGCCGTACGGGGGCTGGCCGTGCTGCGGCCGAGCCTGGAGGACGTGTTCGTCGGACTGACGGGGGAGGGCTTCGATGTCGACGGCTGATACGCGAGCCACCGAGACGCGGGCCACCGAGACGCGGGCCACCGATACGCGGGACGGCCGGGCCGGAGGGCGCATGCCGGGGCTGGTGCCCGTCACCGAGACGCTGCGCACCGCCGAGCGGCGCACCCCGGACCCCGACCTGGCCCCGCACCTGACCCCGAGCCCCGCTTCCGCGGCCGTGGCGGGCACGGAACCAAGCTCCGGGCCGGACGACGGCGACGGGCCGCGGCGGGCGAGGTGGGCGTTCTGGCGGCTGCTCGGCTCGGAGCTGGGCCTGACCTTCCGCCGGCCGCGCAACCTGATGATGCTGGCCGTGCTCGCCTCCGTGCCGGCCGTCCTCGGCCTGGCCCTGCGCGCGTTCGGCGGCGGCGATCGCGATGGGATGGGCGGGTTCATCCAGAACGTCGCGGGCAACAGCCTCATGCTGACGTTCGTCGCGTTCTCGTTCCTCGTGCTGCTGCTGATGCCGGTCGCCGTCAGCGTGGTCGCGGGCGACTCGGTGGCCGGGGAGGCGGGCGGCGGCACCCTGCGCTACCTGCTGGCCGCGCCCGCCGGACGCACCCGCCTGCTGGCCGTCAAATACCTCAACGCGGTCGTCTTCGCCTACGCCGTCACGGCGGTGGTGGCGCTGTCGGCGCTGGTCACCGGGCTGATCCTGTTCCCGGCCGGGCCGGTGACGCTGCTGTCGGGCACCACGATCTCGATGGGCGAGGGGCTGCTGCGCATCCTGGTCGCCGCCGGTTACGTCGGGGCGGGCATGGCGGCCCTGGCGGCCGTCGCGCTGGCGCTGTCGACGTTCACCGAGGTGTCCATCGGGGCCGTGGCCGCCACGCTCGTGCTGGTGATCGTCTGCCAGGTGCTGCGGGCCTTCCCCGAGCTGAGCGCGGTGACGCCGTACCTGCTGCCGACCAGGTTCACGACCTTCGACGCGGTGCTGCGCAGCCCGATGGACCTGTCGGCGCTGCGCGACGGGCTGCTGACCTTCGGCGCCTACATCGTGCTGTTCTGCTCGATCGCGTGGGCGCGCTTCTCCGGCAAGGACATCACGTCCTGACCGGGAGGCGCATCCCCGGCCGGGCTCCTCGCCCGGCCGGGGATGCCGCGTCGCGGGGTCAGGCCGCGCGGCGGCGCAGACCCAGGGCGCCCACGACGACGCCGATGACCCCGACGACCAGCCCGGCGCCGCCCAGCAGGCGGGCCGTGCCGTCGGACGTGGACGCGGCCGCCACCGGCGCCACCGACGGGCCCGCGGCGGCGGCGGCCGGCGTGGCCGAGGCCGACGCGCTCGCGGCGGAGTGGTGGTCGTCGTCGCCGGAGGCCGGGACGAGCTTCAGCGTGGGGGCGGGGTGCTCGGCCTCGGTGCCGTCGGCCTTGGGCGCGTCGGCCCAGTCGACCACCTCACCGCCCGAGTACGTCTGCTTCGTCGGGAACGTCAGCGAGTCGACGTCCGTGGGCAACTGGCCCATGGACACCTCGAACTCCTGGAACTCGCCCGGGTTGATCTTGCCGCCGGACCACACGACCGTGGTGACGGCCTCCTCCAGGTCGCCGTACTCGGTCTTGACCGGCTTGGGCAGCTTGCCCTCGGTGACCTTGACGTCCCAGCCGGGCACGGGCTTGACCGACACGAACGCCAGCGGATGGTCGGTGGGGAAGCTGACCTGGACCTTGGTCGTCGAGGCGTTGTCGCGCTCGTTGGGCACCCGGAAGGCGACCTTGGTGAACCCGCCCTGCTCGGCGGTGCCCGGGTTGATGGACACGTGGGCCAGGGCGGGAACGGCCAGAGCGGCGGTGAGGGCGGTGGCGGCGGCGAGCACGGTCGCCGCACGACGGACGAAGGACATGACGGAACTCCACTTCGGATGACGGGGGTCTGGGGGTGTCAGCAGGTCAGGCGGGAAGTGGAGGACCACGCCTGGCCACCCGGTGCCGGAACCCCGGCTGCGGGGGGACCACCCTGGTGTGCACGACCGGCACGCCCGGCCGCACGGCGGGCACGACCGTGAGCAGCGGCGGCACGAGCCGCAGCCCCAGACGGCGCAGCAGGGACCACAGCGCGATCTCGCCGCGCGACAGCCACCAGCCGGTCATCAGGGTCGCCGTGAGGTGCGCGAGCAGCATGCCCGCGTTGACGGCCAGGCCCTGGCCGTGCCCGTGCTCGAAGACGTAGGAGGACGGGCTGCCGCCCGCGAACAGCTCGTGCAGGCCGAACTGCGCCACCCCGAGCACGATGTTGATCGTCGGGGCCGAGCGTTCCCTGCCCGACAGCGCCAGCCCCAGGCCGGACACCGCCAACAGGCCCAGCACCGCCGCCCACGGCCCCGGACGCCCGCCGCCGCCCACCACGTGGGCCAGGGCAGCGAGGGTCACGCAGACGGCGGCGAAGGCGGCCGTCCGCGCGAGCCGGAGGGGAAGTCGCGCACGCATGTGTGCCACATGGTCTCACGAGGCACGGTCGCATGAGACCCCTAGTTTCGAGCCGGCCAATGCCTGGTCCAAAAATGGCATTTGTCGCTAGGGTCGTGCCGAGCGCGTTGACCTTCGCGTTGACATTTGAGGTGAGAACGTTGCGGCACTTAGCAGGTTTGCTCATCGGCGTCGTGGTCACGGCGGCCGTCCTCGGGGGTGGCGGATGGGCTGTGCAGCAGGCCCTCGCCGCCGCGGCGACGACACCGCCGCCGCCCGACAACCAGAAGATGTGGATCGCCCTCGGGGCCATGGCCGCGGTCGGGCTGGTCGTCGGCCTCGTCGTGGCCGGCCGGATCTCGCCGCTGGCCACGTTCGTGCCCTCGATGGTGCTGCTGGCCTGGACGGTCGTCTACGCCCTCGACGCCGGCAGGGCGCTGTCCCTCATCCCCGCCGAGTCGTCGGTCGACCAGATCGTCAGGGACGCCGGCGCGGGCGACAAGATCCTGCTCACCACGGGCGTGCTGGCCCTGCTCGGCGTGGTCCTGTTCATCCCCGTGCTGATGCCCTCGCGCTGGTCACGCCCGCACGACGACCTCGACGACGACGACTACGAGACCACGCCGGAGGGCAGCTACTACTGACCGCCGGTGTAGAGCCTGGTGACCACGTCCTCGATGGTGGCCTGCTCCGGGGCCGTGGCCATGAGTTCGGCCAGGGTCCCGTCGAAGGTCAGCCGGCCGTGGTCGATCAGCATGATCCGGCGGCACAGGCGCTCGATGTCGCCGAGGTCGTGCGTGGTCAGGAGCACGGTCGTGCCGCGCTCGGTGTTCTGCCGGCGGAGGAAGTCGCGGATGGCGGCCTTGCTGACCACGTCGAGGCCGATGGTCGGCTCGTCCAGCACCAGCACGTCGGGGGCGTGCAGCAGCGCGGCGGCCAGGTCGCCGCGCATGCGCTGCCCCAGGCTGAGCTGACGCACCGGGGTGCGCAGGAAGGCGCCGAGGTCGAGGGTCTCGGTCAGCTCGGCCAGCCGGACCCTGAACGTTCCGCGATCTACTTTGTAAAGGTGCCGGATCAGTTCGAAGCTGTCCTGGAGCGGCAGGTCCCACCACAGGGTCGTCCGCTGCCCGAACACCACGCCGATCCGCCGGGCGAGCGTGGTGCGCCGCCGCGAGGGGTCGAGCCCGGCCACCCGCACCGAGCCCGAGGTGGGGGTGAGGATGCCGCACAACATCTTGATCGTGGTGGACTTGCCCGCGCCGTTGGGCCCGAGGTAGCCGACGAACTCGCCGGCCGGCACGCTGAAGGACAGGTCGCGTACGGCGTGCACGACAGTACGCTTGACCTTGAACGAGCGTCCGGCCCGTAGCAGCTCGATCATCCCTAACTCCCCGTGGATCGGTAGTGCCTGATGCCCTGCCGCCAGGCCGCCCCGGCGGCCAGGGCGAGGACCAGCGCGGCGGCCGGTCCGAGGAACCGCATGAACCCGGGCGTGCCGAACGGGTCGTCCCGGCCCAGGACGTAGAGTCCGGGCTGCCAGTTGACGAAGGCCAGGGGCAGCGCGTACGTGACGCCGCGGACCAGGTCGCGGGCGTAGATGCTGAGGGGGTACTGGCTGAGCTGGTGGGTGCCGTAGGTGAAGGCGTTGGCCACCTCCGGCGCGTCGGTCAGCACGAACTGCAGCGCGCCGGCGAGCGTCCAGAGCGCGGCGAAGATGACGACGCCGGTGACGATCATGACGGGGATCATCCAGGCCCGCCGCCAGTCGAGGCCGAGCGCGGCCAGGGCGTAGGCGAGCACGGCCACGGCCTGGACGACGCGGCCGATCCTGGTGGGGACGAAACGGTCGGCGGCGATCTGGATCCAGGCGGCGGCCGGGCGGATGAGGAACGTGTCGAGCGTGCCGGCCCTGATGTGCTGGCTGATGCGATCGAGGTTGCTGATGAACATGTCGCAGACGGTGAAGGAGACGCTGGAGGCGCCGTACAGGAACAGGACCTCCTCGCGGGTGAAGCCGGCCAGGGTGGTGGTGTTGGCGAAGACGACGAGGATGGCCGCGACGTCGATCGCGCCGGTGACCAGGCCGAACACGACCATCAGGGCGAAGGAGGCGCGGTAGGCGGCCGCGGCGCGGGTCCACGTCCAGGCCAGCAGGAAGTACGTCCTAACCACCCTGGATCACCACCTTGTGGCGGACGAGCCGGGTGGCCAGCAGGCCGAGCGCGAACAGCGTCGCCGCCCAGAACGCCTGGAGCGCGAGCGTCTGCCCCACGGGGGCCTTGCCGAGGTAGAGGTCGGTGGGCGCCTGGACCATGGAGGCCCACGGCAGGGCCCTGGCCAGCTCGCCCAGCCGGCCGGGGAACAGGTGGAGGGGGAGCATCATGCCGCTGAAGAACGTGGTCAGCACCAGGGACACGACGGCCACGCCGCGGTCGTCGGCGAGCCAGCAGACCGACAGGGCGACGAGGTAGCGCCAGCCGAAGCTGATCAGCACGCCGATGAGGAGGCCGGTCAGGACCCCCGCCCACTGGGCGGGGGAGGTGGGCGCGGTGACGCCGAACAGGGCCGCGCCGAGCAGCAGCGGCGGGATGCCGCGCACCAGAAGCAGGTACGCGGCCCGCCCCAGGTCCTCGGCGAGCGACCAGAGCAGGAGCGAGGCGGGACGGACGAGGTCGAGCGCGATGTCGCCGCTGCGGATGCGTTCGGGGATGGTCAGGCCGCCGCCGAACAGCATCATCGGGCCGATGAGGGCCTGGGTGACGAAGCAGTAGGTGACGGCGTCGGTGACGTCGTAGCCGGCCAGGCCGGGGCGGGCCTGCCACAGGGCGATGAGGATGTAGGCGCGCAGGATGCCGAACACGCTGTTGGTGAACGCGCCGGCGAGCGCGGACCAGACGTAGACGGCGTGTTTGCGAAAGCCGTACCGGACGAGCCGGGCGTAGAGGGGAATGGTGGCGCACCTCCGGAGAGTGAGGACACGGTGACCAGTCGTGTCCGGACCCGCGCGCGGGTCTGCCTGACGGAAGTCTGGAATTATCCGCCGGAGGGTCAGCGGTCCGCAACGCGATAAACGAACCGCGGGCCGGACCACGTCTCGTCGATCGCCGCGACCTTGTTGTCGACCAGCCCGGCGGCCAGGCCAAAGGCGCGGACGGCGTGCTCCGACAGGTCGGTGGGGATCCCCGAGGCGGGTTCGAGCCGGCAGATCCACAGGCCGCCGTTCCTGGCCAGCGCGGCCTTGGCCGGGGGGAACGTGCGGTGAAGGGTGGCGACGTCGGGGCAGAAGAACAAGATGACGTCGTACGGGCCGCCGCCGGGCTCGGAGCGGGCGTCGGCGGCGGGCGTGCGCTGCTCGCGGTGCACGTCGGCGGCGGGTTCGCCGAGGTCGAGGTCGGTGGGGGCGCCGAGGGCCAGGACCTGGTGTCCGGGCTTGATGCCGGGCTCGCGGGGGAGCGGCGTCCCCGAATATCCCGCTATATCTCCCAACGTCGTACAAAGCCGGAATATCTGGAGAAAGGATGAGATCCCTACTGGCCGGTAGACCGATGGCGTTCCGGGAACATAAGGGGTGGAGGACCGTGATGCGCATCAACAAGGACGTGGCACCCGACTACCCCTTGAGCTGGCAGGCCCGGGCCCTGACCTCGGTCATGTGGGGCACCCTGAAGCCGGCCTCCACGGTCCTGATGCGCCATCCGCTGGCCCTGATCGGCGCGGCCCGCCTGGGCGAGCTGACGCGGCTGATGCCGCTGCGCCTTCCCGAGCACGCCGTCGTCGTGCCCGCCGACGGGCCCGAGTGCGGCGGCGAGTGGGTCCGCGCGGGCCGGGGGGTGGACGAGCGCAAGGCGCTGCTCTACTTCCACGGCGGCGGCTACTTCTCGTGCTCGCCGCGTACCCACCGGCCCATCACCTGGCGGCTGTCGGTCGTGGCCCGGCGGCCGGTGCTCGCGCTGGACTACCGGCAGGGGCCGGTCCACCCCCTGGCCGACTCCCTGGCCGACGCCCTGGACGCCTACGAGTGCCTGATGCGGAACGGGCACGCCCCTGAGGACATCATCATCGCCGGGGACTCGGCGGGCGGCCACCTGACGCTGGCCACCCTGCTGGCGCTGCGCGATCGCGGCCTGCCGTCGCCCGCCGCCGCGATCTGCCTGTCGCCGTGGGCGGACCTGACCGACATCCCGCGCCGGGCCAACCGCTGGCATGACCCCATGTTGCCGGCCGGCCGGGTGCGCTGGCTGGCCCGCCACTGGACCTGCGGGCTCGATCCGTGGGACCCGCTCGTCTCGCCGGTGCACGGCGACTTCACCGGCCTGCCGCCGCTGATGATCGTCACCGGCTCCACGGAGGTGCTGCGGGACGAGGCGCGGCGGGTGGCCGAGCGGGCGCGCCTGGCGGGGGTGCCGGTGAGGTACGAGGAGTGGCGGCGGATGCCGCACGCGTTCCCGATCCTGGCCGACGTCCTGCCGGAGGCGCGGCTGGCCTTCCGGCACATGTCGGCGTTCCTGGAGGCCGTGGCGGCCCGTGCGGCGGCCCGGGGGAATTCGGCGGCGGCCTGACTGGGCCGGGCGCGTCAGGGTAGCTTGGCCTGATATGTCGCAGCTTGGGGTTGCGCGCTCAGGAAGGCGTCCAGGCGTTGCGGTGGCCTTGCCCGCCAATCCCGCTGTAAGGTTAGGTATACCTAACTAGCATATGGGGGCTGAAGTGATGGCTGACAAGCCCACGGACCACCATCGGGGCGTCGTCCTGCGGACCGAGCGGCTCTCCCCGCACATGATCCGCGTCGTCGTCGGCGGCGACGGCCTGCGCGACTTCGCCTGCCGCGGCCTCACCGACCATTACGTCAAGCTCGTCTTCCCGCACGAGGGCGTGGACTATCCCGAGCCCTTCAGCGTCAAGCACGTGCGCGAGACCATGCCGCGCGAGTTCTGGCCGCGCCTGCGCACCTACACCGTGCGCGCCTGGGACCCCGACGCCCTTGAGCTGACCCTCGACTTCGTCCATCACGGCGCCAAGGGCCTGGCGGGGCCGTGGGCCGCCGCGGCCCAGCCCGGCGACGTCGTCCTCATGCTGGGCCCCGGCGGCGGCTACGCGCCCGACCCCGAGGCCGGCTGGCACCTGCTGGCGGGCGACGAGAGCGCGCTGCCGGCCATCGCCGCCTCCCTGGAGGCGTTGCCCGACGGCGCCCTGGCCCACGTCCTGCTGGAGGTGGACGGCCCGGAGGACGAATTGAAGCTCGGCACGGCGGCCGACGCGCGGATCACCTGGGTGTACCGGGGCGAGCGGCCCGTCGGCCGGGCGCTGGTGGAGGCGGTGCGCGCGCTGGAGTTCCCCGAGGGGGACGTGCACGCGTTCGTGCACGGCGAGGCCGGTTTCGTCAAGGAGCTGCGCCGTCACCTGCGGCTGGAGCGGGGCGTCCCGATGGAGCGGCTGTCCATCTCCGGCTACTGGCGCATCGGCGTGGACGACGAGGCATGGCGGGCGGTCAAGAACGACTGGAACCGCGAGGTCGAGGCCGACGAGGCCCGCGCCCTGGCCTCCTGACCCCTCCACCGGCGAAAGCTCGCCCACCACAAAAAGCCACTACAGAACGTTCCATCCCAGCTCTTACTCACCCTCTGGGCACGAACGTCTTACCTCCGATACCCCTTATGCAAGACGTGCGGAAAGGGCCCCCGGATCCCGCCACAGTGTGCCTTGCCGTGTCCCACACAGGAGAGGCGAGACCCGGATGGCGCGTGGTGCGAGCGACATGCCTCCCGGCGTACGACCGCTCACGGTGGGCGACCCGGTCGTCATCGGCCGGTACCTTCTCCTCGGCCGCCTGGGGGCGGGCGGGATGGGAGTGGTGTACCTGGCCGAACACCCGCGAGGGGGCCTGGTCGCGCTCAAGACGCCGCACCCGGTACATCTCCACGATGCCACGTTGCGGGCGCGTTTCGCCGAGGAAGTGGCTTTCTCGCGGAGACTGGTGCCCTTCTGCACCGCCGCCGTCATCGAGGACGGCACCGACGACGGCACCGGCACCGGCACCGGCACCGGCACCGGCAACGGCACCGGCACCGGCAACGGCACCGGCACCGGCACCGGCACCGGCAACGGCACCGGCACCGGCACCGGCAACGGCACCGGCAATGGGCGCCCGTACCTGGTCACCGAGTACATCCCGGGGCCCGCGCTGTCGCAGGTGGTCAAGGCCGCCGGAGCGCTCACACCCGACCTCGCCTACGGCGTGGCCCTCGGGGTGGCCGCCGCGCTCGTCGCGGTGCACGAGGCCGGTCTGGTGCACCGCGACCTCAAGCCCGGCAACGTGCTGCTGTCGCCCAGGGGGCCGCGGGTCATCGACCTCGGCATCGCCCGCGACGTGGACACCCTCGCCGCCCACACCCAGGCCGGCCAGGTCATGGGCAGCCCCGGCTGGGTGGCGCCCGAGCGGCTGACCGGCGGCCCGGCCCTGCCGGCCTCCGACGTGTTCGCGTGGGGCTGCCTGGTGGCCTTCGCCGCCGGCGGCCACCACCCGTTCGGCGGCGGCGAGACGGACGTGCTCACCCGGCGCATCCTGTTCGACCCGCCGCGCCTGGACGGCGTGCCCGCCCTGCTACGCCCGGCCGTGCAGGCGGCGCTGGCCAAGGCCCCCGGCTCCCGTCCCCGGTCGGCCGACCTGCTGCGGGCGCTGCTGGCGGCCGGCGGCGTGGGCGATCCGTGGGACCTGCGCCAGGCGGTGCGCGACGTGCTGGACGGAAGCTGGGCCGAGGTGCCGTACCCGGTGGGCGGCGGCGCGGACCGTCCCGCCACCCCGGCGGGGGAGCAGGCCGGGCGCAGGAGCAGGGCGAAGGCCGGGGCGCACCTGTCGCACGCCGGCTTCGCGGCGCTGGCCACCGTCTCCATCGCGGCGGTCACCGTGATCGCCGCCTCGGGCGGGGACGCCCAGAGCCTCGGCGGCGGCTCGCTGCTGCCCGATCCCGCGGTCGTGCAGCCGGACGTCAGCGCCCACTCCACCGAGCGGCCCACGACGACCCCCGCGGCCGCCCGGCCGCCCGTCCACGTGGCGCCTCCGGCGAGCGCGCCCACGCCCGTGGTGTCCGTCACGCGTGCCCGTACGCCGGGCGGGCACTTCACGATCCTCACCCCGGAGCCCCACCGGCGGCGCGAGGACTCCCGCCCCTCCGGCACGTCCGGACCGGGCGATCCGGGCGGGGAGGAGTCCGGTCCCTGCGCCGCCCCGGCCGGTCGCCGCCGCGGGGCCGGGGCCCACCGCGACTGCCCGCACCCGTCGGGCTCGATCAGCACGATCCCCCAGGACGGCCCCGGCGAGTCGCCCGACCCCACCGTCTCGGACCCGGCCACCCCGACGGCCACCGGAGCGTCCTGAGCGCGCATGCCTCATGATCGAGGTGAGTGGGTGAGGTGTGGTCCCTCGCCCGCACCCGAGAGCGAGGCCGTACATGAGCTACTACGACATAGAGGGCAATCTCATCAGCCCGGCGCGGGCGCAGGAGCTGCTGGCCGACCGCGCCGGGCGGACGATCGGCGACGACCGCGTCGGCACCGCGGCGGGAACGTTCCGCGTCCGCACCCTGCACCTGGTGCTCGACCAGGCCGACGGCGGGACGGTGCCGCTGCTGTTCGAGTCGACCGTACGCCTGTCGCCGCCCGGCGCCGATCCGGGGACGGGCGGCGAGGAGGTGCTGAGCCTGCACTGGTCCACCAGGCAGCAGGCCGAGGACGCGCACGCCCAGCTCGTCCGCGACATCACCGAGCGGCAGGACCTGCCGTCCTGGGCCCGGGAGGGCGGCTGACCGCGCGGCGGGGCCGGGGTGGGAGCGGCGGGCATGAAAAGGGGCCGCGCCGGGCTGGGGGAGCCGGCGCGGCCCTTCGCCGGGGGAACCATCCCATGCCCTGGAGGTGGCCGGCGAGATCGTGGGATCAGTGGTGGAACTGCTCCTCCTCGGTGGAGCCCTTGAGCGCGGTCGTCGAGGAGTCGGGCGCGACGGCCGTGCTGACCAGGTCGAAGTAGCCGGTGCCGACCTCGCGCTGGTGCCTGGTCGCGGTGTAGCCGCGGGCCTCGGCGGCGAACTCGGCCTCCTGGAGCTCGACGTACGACGTCATGCCGTCGGTGGCGTACCCCTGGGCGAGGTCGAACATCGAGTAGTTCAGCGAGTGGAACCCGGCCAGCGTGATGAACTGGAACTTGTACCCCATGTGCCCCAGCTCGCGCTGGAACTTGGCGATCGTGGAGTCGTCCAGGTGCTTCTTCCAGTTGAACGACGGCGAGCAGTTGTAGGCCAGCATCTGGTCCGGGTGGCGGGCCTTGATCGCCTCGGCGAACTCGCGGGCCACGTCCAGGTCCGGCGTGCCGGTCTCCATCCACAGCAGGTCGGAGTACGGCGCGTAGGCCAGGCCGCGGGCGATGCAGGCGGCCACGCCGTTGCGCACCCGGTAGAAGCCCTCGGCGGTGCGCTCGCCGGTGGTGAACGCCTGGTCGCGCGCGTCCACGTCACTGGTCAGGAGCGTCGCGGCCTGTGCGTCGGTCCGCGCGACGATCAGTGAGGGGACGCCGCACACGTCGGCGGCCAGCCGCGCGGCGTTGAGCGTCTTGATGTGCTGGCCGGTCGGGACCAGCACCTTGCCGCCCAGGTGGCCGCACTTCTTTTCGGAGGCGAGCTGGTCCTCCCAGTGCACGCCCGCGGCGCCGGCCGCGATCATGCCCTTCATCAGCTCGAACGCGTTCAGCACGCCGCCGAACCCGGCCTCGGCGTCGGCCACGATCGGCGCCAGCCAGTGCGGCGCGTCCGGCACGCCCTCCGACCAGGTGATCTGGTCGGCGCGCAGCAGCGCGTTGTTGATCCGGCGCACGACGGCGGGCACGGAGTTGGCCGGGTAGAGGCTCTGGTCCGGGTACGTCTGGCCGCCGAGGTTGGCGTCCGCGGCCACCTGCCAGCCGGACAGGTAGATCGCCTTCAGCCCGGCCTTCACCTGCTGGACGGCCTGGTTGCCGGTCAGCGCGCCGAGGGCGTTGACGTAGTCCTCGGTGTGCAGCAGGTCCCAGAGCCGCTCGGCGCCGAGCCGGGCCAGCGTGTGCTCCTCCTGGACGCTTCCCCGCAACCGGACCACGTCCTGCGCGCTGTAGGTGCGCTCGACGCCCGCCCAGCGAGGGTCGTTCTCCCACTTGTCCTGCAGCTGCTCCGCAGCTCCCTTGAGGCGATCGTTCATCGTTCGCTCCTTTGTCGTCCCCTGGGGCTCACGTCGATCATCTGCCCTGAGACCTGATGTCAATAGGCCCCACCAGAGAGAAGAACGTCCAAAGTTTCCAGCATGTGCATTACTCGTGGGTATTCAGATGAGAAGAAATCGCAAGTTTTCCTGTTGGACTAGACCAATCGCTCTCCCGAACCGCACGCGGCTCTCGCGTGCCCCTGCGGCACGCCCTGAGTGCCCAAAGGCTAGAAAATGGGCCGAATTTCTGTCTAAGATGCCTGTATGGCGTCCCTGCTAGGCGAAGAACCGCTGTCTTTGACGCAGGAGCTCGATCTGATCGCGTTCGGCCAGCGTCTGCGCCACCTGCGCAAACAGCGCGGCCTCACCCTGTCGGACCTGGGCTCGCGCGTCAGCAGGGCGCCCAGCCAGCTGTCGCTGCTCGAGAACGGCAAGCGCGAGCCCAAGCTCTCGCTGCTCAAGTCCCTGGCGACCGCGCTGGGCGTCCCCGTCGAGGAGCTGCTGCGCCGCCAGCCGCCCAACCGGCGTGCCCAGCTCGAAATAGCGCTGGAGGAGGCGCAGCGCGACCCCATCTACGCCGGTCTCGGCCTGCCCCGGCTCAAGGTCTCCGCGCGCGTGCCCAACGACGTGCTCGAACACCTGCTCGGCCTGTATGGCGAGCTGCGCGCCCGGCAGGCCCGCGGCACCGCCACGCCCGAGGAGGCCAGGGCAGCCAACGCCGAGCTGCGGCGCAGGCAGCGGGAGGTGGGCAACTACTTCCCCGACATCGAGAAGGCCGCCGCCGAGGCGCTCGACGCCGTCGGCTACCGCACCGGCGCCCTGTCCCAGAGCACGATCCAGGGCCTGGTCACGCACTTCGGCTACACCGTGCACACCGCCCAGGACCTGCCGCGCTCGGTGCGTTCCATCACCGACCTACGCAACCGGCGCATCTACGTCAAGCACGAGCAGCTCGGCATGCACACCCCGCGTACGATCCTGCTCCAGACGCTCGGCCACCTCGCGCTCGGCCACGGCAAGCCGCGCGACTTCGCCGACTTCCTGCGCCAGCGCACCGAGGCCAACTACTTCGCCGCCGCCGTGCTCGTGCCCGAGCGGGCCGCTGCCCTCTACCTCCAGGAGGCCAAGGCGGCGCGGGCGCTGTCGGTGGAGGACCTGCGCGACGTGTTCGCGGTGTCGTACGAGATGGCCGCCCACCGCTTCACCAACCTGGCCACCCACCACCTGGGCCTCGTCTGCCACTTCGTGCGCAACGACGCCGGCGGCACCATCTACAAGGCGTACGAGAACGACGGCATCGTCTTCCCCGCCGACGAGCAGGGGGCCATCGAGGGGCAGCGGATGTGCCTGCAATGGTCGGGGCGGCAGGTGTTCGCCTCCCCCGACCGGTTCTCGGTGTTCTACCAGTATTCCGACTCGCCCACCGGTACCTATTTCTGCGTCGCCCACGTCGATCCCTCGCGGGAACGGGACTTCGCCATCACGCTGGGGGTGCCGTACCGGGAGTCGCGGTGGTTCCGGGGCCGCGAGACCACCAACCGCACCAAGTCCGGGTGTCCCAACGGCGACTGCTGCCGCCGTCCGCCCACTGAGCTGGCCGAACGCTGGGAGGGGTACGCCTGGCCCTCCGCGCGGGCCAATTCCCACATCCTGGCCGCCCTGCCGCCCGGGTCGTTCCCGGGCGTGGACGAGGCGGACGTCTATACCTTCCTGGAGCGCCACGCGACCCTCGCATAAGCTGACATGCGGGGGAACGGGGGGAGGTGTCGCACATGCTGCCTGATGTGCGGAAATGGTGGCATCGCCGAACGTCGTGCGCAGCGGATTGGCCGCTGCCCGACCTCGTGGCGGCCAAGCGGGGCACCACGGTGAGCGTGGTCCTCCCGGCCCGCGACGAACGGGAGACCGTGGGCGAGATCGTCCAGGTGATCCGGCGCGAGCTGGACGGCCTCGTGGACGAGATCGTCGTCATCGACTCGTGCTCGGTCGACGACACCGCGCGCGTCGCGGCGCGGGCCGGGGCCGCCGTGCACGCCCAACGGGACATCCTGCCCGAGCTCGCGCCGCTGGAGGGCAAGGGCGAGGCGTTGTGGAAGTCGCTGGCGGTCACCTCCGGCGACGTGGTGGCCTTCGCCGACGCCGACATCAGGAACTTCCGCGCCTCGCTCGTCGCCGGGCTGCTCGGCCCGCTGCTCACCGATCCCACGGTCGCCTACGCCAAGGGCTGCTACGACCGTCCGCTGAACGGCGCCCCCACCGGCGGGGGCCGCGTCACCGAGCTGGTCGCCCGTCCGCTGATCAACCTGCACTGGCCCGAACTGGCCGGGTTCGTGCAGCCGCTCGCCGGCGAGTACGCCGGCCGCCGCTCGGCCCTGGAACGCGTGCCGTTCCTCACCGGGTACGGGGTGGAGCTGGGCCTGCTCATCGACCTGCTGGATCTGGCCGGGCTCGACGGCCTGGCCCAGGTGGACCTGGGCTCGCGCGAGCACGCGCCGCAGTCGACGGAGGCGCTCGGCGGGATGGCGGCCCAGATCATGCTGGCCGCCTGGTCGCGGCTGCGGCGCCAGGGGAAGATCGAGGGCCGTCATGTGCCGGCGGTGGAGCTGGCCCAGTTCCGCCGGTGCGAGGGCGGGCACGACGTGCTGACCCGCCAGGTCGGCATCGGCGAACGCCCCCCGATGCTCACCCTGCCCGCCGTCCCCGACCCGCCGCGCCCACCCCGCCCGTGATCGGTCCTCGTTCGTGAGGGGGCGTTCGGGCGGCAGGTCCTACTTGAGGGCCGCGGTCACGAAGGCGCTGATCTGGTCGCGCATGGCGTCGTGGTCCTCGGCGGCGTCGCCCAGGATGATCCGCCCGAGCTGCGGCATCATCGCCGGGAACAGGGCGAGCCCGGTCAGCGTGAACAGCGTGCGCGCCGTCGCCTTCGAGGGCTCCTCGCCACGCCCCTCGGCCAGCGACGCCGCCTTGCGCGCGCACCGCTCGACCCTGGCCTCCTGGCCGGGCAGCAGCTCCTGGCCGCGGTAGTTGAGCGCCTCCCACATCAGCAGCCGCACCAGGTCGGGGTGGCGCCGGTAGTAGTCGGTCAGCCGGGCCACGTAGTCGACGGGGTCGGCGCCGGGCAGGGCGATCTGCGACGTCAGGTCGTCGAGCGCCTCGTTGATGACGGCGTCGAACAACTTCTCCTTGTTGCCGAAATGCCCGTAGATGCGCTCTTTGTTGACGCCGGCGCGCTCCGCGATGCGATCCACGCGCGCCCCCGCCACGCCGTACGCGGCGAACTCCTCGCGGGCGGCCTCCAGCAGGGCGGCCCGGGTGGCGGCGGTCGAGACCTTGGGTGACATGCCTCCATTCTGCCACGAACAACTAGTTGGTTGAAAACCAACTAACTAGTTGACGTCCAACTGGTTGGTTGGCTACCGTCCTCTGCCATGGCACTGACTCTCCCTCGTACGAAGGCCGCCCCGGCCGTCCGTACCGATTACGCCCGCTTCGGCCGCACCCTGTTGGCGTTCACCCTCACCGCGGTCCTGTGCAGCGGGCAGTTGTACCTCGTGATCCCCCTGCTGCACGACATGGCGACCGGCTGGCACACCTCACCCGGCGGCCTGACCTGGCTGGTCACGGCGTTCGGCGCCGGCTACGGCGTCGGCTTCCTGGTGTTCGGCCCGCTGTCCGACCGGTACGGCCGCCGCCGCCTGCTGATGGCCGGCCTTCCCCTTGCCGCCCTGACCAGCGCGCTGGTGGCGTTGAGCCCGAACCCCGAGGTGGCCCTCGTGTTGCGCGCCCTGCAGGGGGTGGCCGTGGCGATGTTCCCGCCCGCGGGCATGGCCTACCTGGCAGAACGCCTTGAGCCGGGCCGCCGGGTGATCGCCATCGCCGCGGTGACCGGCGCCTTCCTCGCCTCGGCCGTGGCGTTGCAGGTCGCCGCGCAGGTCCTGGTCGAGACGATCGGCTGGCGGGGGCTGTTCCTGCTGTCGGCCGCCGGGTTCGCCCTCGCCGGGCTCGGCCTGCGCGCCGTCATGCTGCCCGACCTGCCGCGCGGGGCGGCCGGCTCGCTGCTGTCGGCCTACCGGGCGGTGCCCGGCCTGCTGTTCGACCGGGTGCTCGGGCTGCGGTACGTGGCCACGGTGATGCTGATGGCCGGGTTCGTCGCCGTCTACACCGGGTTGCAGATCTACGGCGGCACGTCACCCGCCGACCTGCTCACGCTGCGCGCCTCCGGACTGCCCTCGATCGTGTTGATGCCGGTGCTCATGCCGTGGCTGGCCCGGATCCCCGCCACGGCCAGGGCCGGCGCGTTCCTGGCCGTGGGCGCGCTCGCTCTGGCGGCCGTCGCGTTCACCGGAGCCGGCGCGCTCGGGCTGGTGCTCCTGCTCGCCGTCTACGTCGCTGCCATCACCGGCGGCCTGCCCAGCATGAACGAGGCCATCTCCGCCCAGGCCGGACCGGCCCGCGGCACGGCGCTCGCCCTGTTCTCCTTCGCCCTCGCCGTCGGCGGCAGCGTCGGCCCGCAGCTCGCCGCCGCCTTCGGCGGGTTCACCCCGCTGGTGTACGGCCTGGCGATCGGCATGGGCGTCGCGGCCCTGGCCGTCCTCGCCTCCGCCCGCCGCCCGGCCCCCGCCGGACACTGACCGACCCTCGCCGCCCGGCCCCGGCCCGACGCTGACCCGCCTCCGCCGCCCGGCTCCGGCCGGGCACGGCCGGGCACGGCCGGGCACGGTCAGGCACGGTCAGGCACGGTCAGGGGATCGTGACCAGCCCGCCGAGAGACAGATCGGGGCGATCGACATGCACATCGGGCAGCAGCCACGACGTGTCGATCGCCACCGCGTCGTCGAGCGCCCGCGCCAAGGGGTTGAGCGCGCCGAGCAGCGACTCGCAGCCGCCGTCCATCGAGCGGGCCAGCGAGCACAGCCACATCGCGACGTCGTCGGTCTGGCCGTTGAGGTTGAACCGGGCCCGGAACGTCGCGCTCACGGGGTCGTAGGCGTTGTTCGCGTTGTTGAGGGCGAGTGGCGCGGTGTCGAGGAACGTCCCGATGGAGGCGCGCTGGCGTACCAGCAGAGTGGTGAGGTGGGCGAGATCGCGGGTGTTGGCGGCGATCTCACCCCTGTTGTCCTCGACGAAGTCCGCGACCTGCGTGAGCGTGGAGGACAACTCGCGCAGCACCGCGCGCAGCTCCTCGCGCTCGCCGTCGAGCTGTGCCGACACGCCCGCCAGGTCCTTCATGAACGCCCGGATCCGCGCGTCGTCGCGGGCCATCGCGCCGGTGATCGTGGCGAGATCGCGCACCGTACGGGCCAGGTCGTCACCGTCTCCAGCCAGCACGGAGGCCGCGTCGGACAGGCCGCGCACGGTGGCCCCCACCGTCTCGCCCTGCCCGCCGAACGTGCCCGCCGAGACCCGCAACAACCGCGCCAGCGCGCCGCGTTCGCCCGCCCTGGGCCCGCCCGCCACGCCGGGCCCCGGCGAACCCGGCGGGGCGAGGGCCGCGGCGAGCTGGTCGTAGCCGCGTAACGCCTCGTCGATCTCGACCGGTGAGCGGGTCTCGCGCAGCGTGCCGCCGTCGTGGAGCGCGGGACCTCCCCGGTACGGCGGCGTGAGCTGCACGAACCGGTCGGCGATCAGCGACCGCGCGACGATGACCGCCTGCGCGTCGGCGGGGACCTCGCGCCCGGCGTCGAGGGCCAGCTCGACCCGGACCTTGGCGCCCGCCGGGGTGACCGAGCCGACCCGGCCGACCCGCACCCCGAGCACCCGTACGTCGGAGCCCGGATACAGCCCCACGGCGGCGTCGAAATAGGCGATGACCCGGACGTCGGAGACCGGCCTGAGCAGCAGATACCCCGCCGCCAGCGCGAGGGCGGCGACAAGTGCGGCGAGCCGGCGATCCATCGGCCTTCCTCGATCGAGATGGGCGGTCGGTGACTGAAACATTACCGTGCGTTGCCGAACCCTCGCACCTTCCGGCCGGGCCCTACCGGCCGGTAGGTTGTTACCCACGGTAACAACGGAACGGCCAGGGAGTGGACGTGATGACCGGGTTCTGTCCGGAGCTCAGTGACGACGTGATCGAGGTGCGCGACTGGGTTCACGCGTTCGCCCGCGACGTGATCCGCCCCGCGGGCGCCGAATGGGACGAACGCGAGGAGACCCCCTGGCCCGTGATCCAGGAGGCCGCCAAGATCGGCCTGTACTCGCTGGACTTCTTCGCCACCCAATGGTTCGAGCAGAGCGGCCTGGCGCTGCCGGTGGCGTTCGAGGAGATCTTCTGGGGGGACGCCGGCATCGGCCTGTCCATCGTCGGCACCGGCCTGGCCGCCGCCGCGCTGTCCGCGAACGGCACCCCGGAGCAGATGGGGGAGTGGCTGCCCCAGATGTTCGGCACGGAGAACGACGTGAAGCTCGGGGCCTTCTGCGCCTCCGAGCCCGACGCCGGCTCCGACATCGGCGCCATCCGCACCCGGGCCGTCCACGACAACGGCGACTGGGTGCTGAACGGCGTCAAGACCTGGGCCACGAACGGCGGCATCGCCGACGTCCACGTGGTCGTCGCCTCGGTGGACCCGTCCCTGGGCACCCGGGGGCAGGCGAGCTTCGTCATCCCGCCCGGCACGCCCGGCCTGTCGATGGGGCAGAAGTTCCGCAAGCACGGCATCCGTGCCTCGCACACCGCCGAGGTGATCCTGGAGGACGTACGCGTGCCGGGATCGTGCCTGCTGGGCGGCAAGGAGAAGCTGGACGCCCGCCTGGTCAAGGTCCGCAACGGCGAGCGCGCCGGCGGGCAGGCCGCGATGCGCACGTTCGAGACCACCCGCCCGTCGGTGGCCGCGATGGCCGTCGGCATCGCCCGCGCGGGCTTCGAGTACGCCAGGGACTACGCCCGCGAACGCGAGCAGTTCGGCCGCCGGATCGGCGACAACCAGGCGATCGCGTTCCTGCTCGCCGACATGGCGACCCGCGTCGACGTGGCCCGCCTGCTGACCTGGCGAGCCGCCTGGATGGCCCGCAACGGCAGGCCGTTCGAGCAGGCCGAGGGGTCGATGTCGAAGCTGGTGGCGGGGGAGACCGCGGTGTGGGTGACCGAACAGGCGATCCAGATCCTCGGCGGCGCCGGCTACACCCGGGAACACCCGGTGGAACGGTTCCACCGCGATGCCAAGATCTACACCATTTTCGAGGGGACGAGCGAGATTCAGCGGCTCATCATCGGCCGCGCGGTCACCGGCCTGCCCGTCCGCTGAGGACGATCGTGTGTCG
This sequence comes from Nonomuraea sp. NPDC052265, assembly GCF_044547985.1. Taxonomy (NCBI): domain Bacteria; kingdom Bacillati; phylum Actinomycetota; class Actinomycetes; order Streptosporangiales; family Streptosporangiaceae; genus Nonomuraea; species Nonomuraea sp. NPDC052265. The sequence goes on along the minus strand of NZ_JBIUBJ010000004.1, from coordinate 502,166 downwards.
TGGGGGGTGGCGTGACTCCGGAATGGTCATCGCCACCCATCTTCAGCCTGAGTTCGCCATTCGCGTGCTGAACGCGGCGACTACTTGAGGAACTGGAAGATGAACGGCGCGACCAGGCCGATCAGGGCCAGAGCCTCGGTGAGGACGAAACCGAGAAGAATGTTCTGGCGGATCAGCGGATACGCCTCGGGCTGGCGGGCGATGGCCTGCACGCCCTGGCCGAAGATGATGCCGACCCCGACGCCGGGGCCTATCGCGGCGAGACCGTAACCGATGGCGGTGATGTTGCCGGAGACTTGAGCGAGTACTTCCATTGCGCCGCCTTTCTGGCGTCCGATGAAGCCGGGAATCCCTGCTTCTGCTGGTATTTCAGCGGGTGGACGCGAGAAAGAAAATATGGCGTTTCTCTAATTTCTTCGCAGAATGATCGTTGATCAAGGTGCTGGACAAATGGATCTAAATGGTTAAGGGTCTTTCCGTGCGCCCGTCGCGGGCGCACGGAAAGGGCGGTCAGCGGGTCTCCCTGCCCTCGACGGTCGCCTTGGGCGCGGTCGTCGCGGTGCGGGCCCCGGCGGCCGGCCGGGCGGTGTCGGGGCCGGGCAGGTCGCGGCTGTAGGCGTAGACGACGGCCGCCGTGGCGACCGCGCCCGTGTTCAGCGCGAGCGCCTTGTCGTTGATGTTGGCGGTGGTGTCGCAGGCCTGGTGGTAGCAGGGGTCGTAGGGCTGTCCGGCAGTGCCGCCGAAGATCGCGGCCTCCTCGGGCGTCTTGATGCCCTCGGCGCCGGTGAACACGCCGCCGGAGGGGATGCCGGCCTCGATGAACGGGCCGTAGTCGGAGCGGCCGTCGAAGTCGGTGCCGTTGTGTCCCTGGTGCAGGAGGTCGAAGTACTTCTCGTAGAGCTTCTCGATCTCGTCCGACCCGGGCGGGCCCGCGGGGGCGCCGACGCCGTCGGAGTCGTCGCCGTCGTAGATCTTGAAGGCGTAGTTGGTGGAGCCGAGCATGTCGTAGTCGAGGAAGAGCTTGACCTTGGACAGTTCGGCCGCGGGCAGGGTCTCCACGTAGTGGATCGAGCCGAGCAGGCCCAGCTCCTCGGCGCTCCACCAGGCGAAACGCAGCCGGTTGCGGGTCGGGATCCTGCCCAGGGCCTCGGCGACGGCGAGCGTGGCGGCGGTGCCGGAGCCGTCGTCGTTGATGCCGGGCCCGGCCGGGACGGAGTCGAGGTGGGCGCCGGACATGACGACCTTGTTCGGGTCGCCCCACTTGGAGTCGGCGATGACGTTGTAGGTGGTGCGCAGCTCGCTGACCGTGTCGGTCTTGAGGTGCACCACGGTGGCGGCCGAGGCCAGTTCCTGGCCCACGTCGAAGCTGGTGCCCACCACGGGGATGGTGACGGGCGAGCCGAGGTTCCCGCGCAGGGTCGCGGTACGGCCCGGCTGGCCCTCGTTGAAGACGATCACCGCCACCGCCCCGGCGGCCTGGGCGTTGGTCGCCTTGACCACGAAGTCGCAGGTGCCGCGCTGCAGCAGCGCGATGTTGCCCGGCGTGAACCCGGCGAAGTCGGCGGCCTCGCACCCGGAGTTGGAGGTGCTGGGCGCCGGGCCGGGCGGAAGGACGAGGTCGACGTTCTGCAGGGGCGCCGTGACCTCGCCGGTCCCGGAGTACGTCATGGTGGCGAACTCGCCGACGGTGGAGCCGTCGGGCGGGGTCGGCGTGAAGACGCGCGGGCTGGGGGAGACGCGCTCCATGAGCGCCGTGGACTTCTCCTCGAAGTACGCGATGTCGAACGGCTGGAGCGTGACGTTGTAACCGGCCTTCTTGAGCTTGCCGGCGACGTAGTCGCGCGAGGCGAGGTGGCCGCTGGTGCCGGCGGCGCGGTTGCCGTTGTTGGCGTCGGCGATGTTCTGTAAGGCTTGCAGGTGTTTCTTCACCGCGGGAGCGGTGACCGATTCGATCAGCTTCTTCTCGGCCGGACCAGGCGCGGGTTCCGCCCGGGCCGCGGCCGGAAGGAGAGCCAGAGGCAGGGACAGTGCCGCGGCCGTCGCGAGGACGCGGAAGGTGCCTCTGCGCAGGGTGATGCGCATACAAGCTCCTCGAACTCAGATGAACAGGTGTCTTCCCCGATTCAGCGGCCCAGGAGAATACATAAGCCGACAAATCCACCCGTGGGAAGAATCTGGGTCGTCCAATGTTGGACAGGTGAGTCGTGGGAACGGGCGGGGGTGCCGCCCGCTACCAGCCCAGCTCGTCGCAGCCCTGGTGGTCGACCGGCTCCACCTGCAGCGTGGCGTGCGCGATGTGGTGGCGCTGCCGCAGCACGTCGCGGGCCCGGTCCAGGACGGCGTGGTTGTCGCCGGGCTCGGCGGTGACCAGGTGCGCGGTGGCCACGTTCATGCCGGAGGTGAGCGTCCACAGGTGCAGGTCGTGCACGTTGTGCACGCCCTCGATGGCGGCCAGGTCGGCGGCCACGGCGGCGGCGTCGACGCCCTCGGGCACGTGCTGCCCCAGGACGGCGAAGACCTGGCGCCCCAGCGAGACGGCGCGGACGGCCACGAACACGCCGATGGCCAGCGCGACGACGGTGTCCCAGAACGCCTGCCCGGTGGTGGCCACCAGCCAGCCGGCCACGATGACGCCCACCGAGCCGGCGGTGTCGGCCACGACCTTCAGGTAGGCGCCCTTGACGTTGAGGCTCTCGCTCGCGCCCGAGCGCAGCAGGAGCAGGGCGACGAGGTTCACCACGAGGCCGACGGAGCCGACGACGAGCATCGGGCCGGAGGAGACCTCGGCGCTCCCGCCGATGCGGCCGACGGCCTCGATCACGACGTACAGGGCGACGCCGAGCATCAGCACGACGGCCAGCAGTGAGGCGAACACCTCGGCCCGGTAGGAGCCGTAGCTGCGCCGGCCGGTGGTGTCGGGGCGGCCGGCGATCCGGGTGGCGACCAGCGCCGCGCCCAGGGTGACGACGTCGGCCGCCATGTGGCCGGCGTCCGACAGCAGCGCCAGCGACCCGGAGAACACGCCGTAGCCCAGCTCGACCAGGAAGAACGCGCCGATCAGGACGAAGGAGACCGCCAGCCGCCAGCGGTGCCGGGCCCCGGCGTGCCCCTGGGTCCGCCCGTGCCCGTGCCCGTGCCCCTGTCCGGCGCCCATCACGAGGTCCCGTCGCGTTCGGGGTGGATGGCCTCGGTGTGCTCGGTGTGGGCCAGCGCCAGGTCCAGCAGCATCCGTACGTGCGGATCCTCCAGCCTGTAGTACGCCATCCGGCCCGAACGGCGGGCGGCCACGATGCGGTGCGCGCGCAGCAGGCGCAGCGCGTGGGAGACCGCCGACTCGCTCTGCCCGGTCACCGCCGCCAGGTCGCACACGCACAACTCGCCGTCCAGCAGGGCGACCAGCAGCTTCAGCCGGTTCGGATCCGACAGCAGCCCGAAGACGTCGGCGGTGTCGGCCAGGTCCTCGGCGGCGGGCATGCGCTCGTGCACGGCCGCGACGCGGTCGGCGTCGACCACCTTGACCGCGCATCCGTCCACGGCCGACACGTGGCCATCTGAAGAACTGTTCATATGTCTAAACTTAGCCGGACATGTCGGTGATCTGTCAAGCGGGCTCAGGCCCGCAGTCGCGGGGTCAGCTTCTTCAGCGCCGCCGCCAGCCGGTCCACCTGCGCCGACGAGGTGTACAGGGCCGGGGTGACGCGGACGGCGTCGCCGCCGGCCATGCCCGTCCGGGCGACCGTGTAGAGGCCGTAGGTGTCCAGCAGGGTGGCGGCGATGGCCTCGTTGTCGGCGGTGGAGGTGCGGCCGGCGATGCGGAAGGCGGTGATCGCGCCGTACATGCCGGGTTCGTCCGGGGTGAGGATCTGCATGCCGGGCAGGTCGCGGACCTGGCTCACCCAGCGGTCGCGCAGATGCCGCAGCCGGGCCTGCTTGGCGGGGGCGCCGAGCCGCTGGTGGAAGTCCAGGGCGTCGGGGACGGTGAGCGGCGCCGCGACGTCCATGGTGCCCGAGTGCACCCGCGAGCGGATGTCGCCGGCCGGGTAGCTCTCGTCGGCGAAGACGGGCTCGATGTCGGCCAGCCGTTCCCGGCGGATGTAGAGGAACCCGGTGCCGAGCGGCGCGCCGATCCACTTGTGCAGCGAGAACGCGGCGAAGTCGGCGCCGAGGCCGGGCAGGGTGAAGTCGAGCTGCCCCCAGGAGTGGGCGGCGTCCACGACGACGTCCACGCCGCGCTCGCGGGCCATGGCGACGATCTCGCGTACCGGCAGGACCAGGCCCGTGCGGTTGTTCATGTGCGACAGCAGGAGCAGCCGGGCCCTGGGGTTGGCGCGCAGCGCCCGCTCGTACGCCTCCAGCGCCGCCTGCCGGGTGGCGGGCTCGGGCAGCACGAACCGGGCGACCGTGGCCTCACGCCGCCCGGCCAGCCAGTTCATGGTGTGCTGGGCGGCGGGATAGTCCAGGTCGGCGTAGAGCACGGCGTCGCCCGGCCGCAGCCGCCGGTAGCCGGAGATGAGGTTCTGCAGCGCCTCGGTGCCGCCCCGGGTGAGCGCGATCTCCTCACGGGTGACGTCCAGCAGCTCGGCGATCCGGTCGCGCACCTCGTCCGACCTGGCCTTGTACGCCGTGCGCAGCAGGTGGGAGTTGCGGGCGTTGAGCTCGTCGACGTTGCGGTGGTAGGCGCGCCGGACCGGCTCGGGCATGACCCCGTAGTAGCCGTTCTCCAGGTTGACGAAGTCGCCGCTGACCCGGAACTGCCCGGCCACCCCCGCCCAGAAGCGTTCGTCGCGGGCCGGCCCCGAGGCGTCGGCGGCGGCGGCCGGGAGCGCGGCCAGCGCGCCGACCCCGGCGATGACCGCGCGTCTGGACAGGGCCATGACACACCCTCCAAGGTCGGGCGGCGCGGAATCGGGGCCGCGCCGGCGAATGCCAGTGTCGCGGAGATGTCGCCGTGCGGCGGGGACGGCTCGCCGTTGTGCCCGTCATCCGAAGGAAATGCCGATAAGGAAGATCGTGGGTGCCGGAGGTAATTCGCGGCGCCGATTCCCGTGCGCCGGGGATTTCTTTACGTCAACCTTGGCCTTTTCCCGGCGAGCCGCGCCGCGTGGCGGGCATGATCTGCGGTGATGCTCACGATCAGGTCAGCTCACGCACGCCGCCCGCCCGCCCCGGGGGCCGGCCGGTGGCTGACGTCCGCGGTGCTGGCCCTGGCCATGCTGATCACCGTCGTGTTCGCGCACGGCGGCGCGTGCGCGGCCGTCGAGCTGTCCGAGCGGGCCCAGGGCGGCCCCGCGCCGGCCCTCCAGGGCGCACACCTCGACGTGCACCGGCACGTCAGACGGCTGTCCGGGCGGATGCCGGTGCAGGACGCCGGGTGCCTCCACGGCGAGCTGCCCCTGGGCCACCTGCACGGCACCGAGCGGGAGTGCTCGGCGACCGCAGCCTCGGGGCCGGCCGTGGCGGCCGTCCCCTCGCTCGCCGCCGTGCCCGCGGCCGTCGTGGCGGTGCCCGTACGGGCGGTGCCGCGGGCCGCTCCGCGGGAGTCCGCGTCGGGTCCGGCATATCTCCGCGTGATGCGCATATAGGACGCGCGCCTTTCGTCGCCGTCCATTTCCATCGCGCCGTCGACGCGGTTTTCGTGCCGCGCGTGCGCCGTTCGTCTCGGGGATATCAACCAATGTCGTACGACACTTTGTCGCGCCCTGACATTCTGCCCGCCATTGGAAATTCGGGTATTTGTGTCACCGTCGGAAACACACCACTGGCGTTCGTCGCCGCGCCGTTCGTCGCGGACGGCGGCGGCTTCTGGGCCAAGCTGGAGGGCTTCAACCCGGGCGGCATCAAGGACCGCCCCGCCCTGCACATGGTCCGCCAGGCCCGCGCCCGGGGCGAGCTGGCCCCCGGCGCGACGATCGTCGAGTCCACCAGCGGCACCCTCGGCCTCGGGCTGGCCCTGGCCGGGATCACCTTCGGCCACCCGGTCGTCCTGGTCGCCGACCCCGGCATGGAACCGCTCATGCAGCGGCTGCTGGTCTCCTACGGCGTACGGCTGGAGATCGTGCCCGAGCCGCATCCCGCCGGCGGCTGGCAGCGGGCCCGCCGCGACCGGGTCGAGGAGCTGCTGGCCGAGCTGCCCGGCTCCTACTGCCCCGACCAGTACAACAACCCCGACAACGTGGCCGCCTACGCCGGGCTGGCCGGCGAGCTGTTGTCCCAGCTCCCGCACATCGACACGCTGGTCTGCTCCGTCGGCACCGGCGGGCACAGCGCGGGCATCAGCCGCGAGCTCCGCCGCCACCTGCCCCGGCTGCGGCTGGTCGGCGTGGACACCGTCGGCTCGACCATCTTCGGCCAGCCCGACCGCCGTCGCCTGATGCGCGGCCTGGGCTCCAGCATCCATCCCGGCAACGTCGCCTACGACGCCTTCGACGAGGTCCACTGGGTGAGCGCCGCCGAGGCGGTGTGGGCCTGCCGCACCCTGGCCGCCCAGCACTACGTCTCCGGCGGCTGGAGCACGGGAGCCGTCAGCCTGGTGGCCCGCTGGCTGGCCGGACGCGCCGGGCCGGGCGGCTGCGTCGTCGCCGTCTTCCCCGACGGGCCCTGGCGCTACTGGAACACCGTCTTCGACGACGGCTACTGCCGCGCCCACGACCTGCTCGGCGTGACCCCGGCCGACGAGCCCGACGAGCTGGAGCGCCCCTCCGAGCGCGAGGTGCGCCGCTGGACCCGCTGCGCGGCCGTCAGCGACCCGCTGGCAGGCGCACGGTGAAGGCCACGCTGGCGCAGTTCCGCTCCTTCGACCGGCCGATCCGGCTGCTGCAGATCAACCAGGCGGGCATCAACATCGGCTTCTACATGCTGATGCCCTACCTCGCCCAGCACCTGTCGGCCGGCGCGGGGCTCGCGGCCTGGACGATCGGGCTCATCCTCGGCCTGCGCAACGCCAGCCAGCAGGGCATGTTCCTGATCGGCGGCACGCTGGCCGACCGGCTGGGGCACAAACCCATGATCATGGCGGGGTGCGCCCTGCGTACCGTGGGGTTCGCGCTGTTCGGGCTCACCACGTCCCTGCCGCTGCTGGTGGCGGCCGCGGTGATCACGGGGCTGGCGGGGGCGCTGTTCAACCCGGCAGCCCGCGCGTACCTGGCCGCCGCGGCCGGGCCGCGCAAGGTGGCCGCCTTCGCCGTGTTCAACGTGTTCTACCAGGGCGGCATCCTGCTCGGGCCGCTGCTCGGGGTGCTCCTGCTGGCGGGCGGGTTCACCGCGGTGTGCCTGGGGGCGGCGGGGATCTTCGCCGTCCTGACCGTTCTGCAGGGGTTCTACCTGCCGTCGCGGCCCCGGGAGCCGGGTCAGGTGCGGCAGCCGGTGCTGCGGGCCTGGCGGCAGGCGTTCGGGGACCGGGCGTTCGTCTCGTTCTCGGTGTCGATGATCGCTTCGTACGCGCTGTCGTACCAGCTGTACCTCGCACTGCCGCTGGCGGTGCAGCGGGCCGGCGGCGGCCAGTGGGCGGTGACCGCCCTGTACGCGGTGTCGGCGCTGCTCGGCATCGCCGGACAGGTACGCCTGACCGCCTGGTGCGGCGAACGGTGGAGCCGCGGCCAGGCGATCACCCGCGGGCTGGCCCTCATGGGGGCGGCCTTCCTGCCCATGGTCGCGACGGCGCAGCTCCGCCTGCCGCCGGCGGCGACGCTGGCGGCCGCGGTGCTGTGCGCGCTGCTGCTCGGCGCGGGGACGCTGGTGGCCTTCCCGTTCGAGATGGCCACCATCGCAGACATGGCGGGCGAGGAGCTGGTCGGCACCTACTACGGCCTGTACAACCTGGCCTCAGGCGCCGGGATCCTCGCCGGGAACCTGCTGTCGGGCGCCCTGCTGGACGTCGCCGCCGACGCGGGCTGGGCGGGCCTGCCCTGGTTGTCGCTGACGTTCGCGGGGCTGGCCTCGGCCCTGGCGGTGGCACGCCTGGAACACCGCCAGGCCCTCCGGCCGCGCGTGTCTGCGGCCCTGGCCACCTAGACGCGCCCTCAGCCCGGTCAGGACGTGGGGCCGGTGTCCCCGGAGCCGCGCCTGCGGCGGCCGGCCACGACGGTCGCGGCTCCGCCCGCCACCAGCGCCGCCGCGGCCACCCACAACCAGCCGGGCACGCCGCCCGAACCCGTTCCGGCCTCGGCCTGGGCGACCGGCGACGACGAGGCCGCCTGCGTGGTGGCCGCGGACGGGTTCTCGGACGGGGTCTCGGACGGGGTCTCGGACGGGGTCTCGGACGGGGTCTCGGACGGGCTGTCCGACGGGGCCGGGGTGGCTTCCGCCGGTGCCTCGGCCGGGGTGGCCGGGGCGGTGACGGTGAAGCGCAGCTCGCCCGCGATCGGGTGGCCGTCGGAGGAGACCACCCGCCAGGCCAGCCGGTACCGGCCGGGCTCCAGCGGCGCGTCAGGCTCGGCCTTCACCGTGACCCCCTGGGCGCGCGGCTTGCCCAGAGGCAGGTTCTCGCCCGCCGGGCCGTCGAGCACGAGGGTCGGCATGGTCATGCGGGAGGTGAACTCCAGCTCGATGCTCTCCACCCGCGCGACCTTGGCGCCGTCGGCGGGGGAACTGCTCTTCAGCCGGTCATGGGCCAGCGCGGCGGGCGCGGTGGCCAACAGCAGCAGGACGGCGCCGCCGACGGCGACACCGGCACGACAGGCCGCCCGGAACGGACGGCGTACGGAAGGAAGGGAATGGGTCACTGCGAACTCCGAGGATCCTGGATCCGGCTCGACCGCCGGATGGACATGCGGTCCGGCGCGCGACGGGACGGAGGACGTACCGCGACGGCGCCGGCTGGGTCGTCTACCTGCCGGAAGGCACGCGGGACCCGCCGCACGACGGGAACGTCGGCGGCTGGGAGGTCAGGCGTGCGGGGCCTCGCGGGGTGGCCCGCGCCGGGAGAGCACCGGAGCCAGCAGCAGCGCCCCATGCCCCGCCACGGGGGGCCAGAGCGGGCACGCGCGGGCGGGCCCGGCCGGCGGCGGAGCCGGGACGGACAACCAGGCGCACAGCGCGGTCCAGAGCCGGGCCAGCCGGACCGTGCTCAAGCGCAGCAACGCCGCCAGCGCCGCGTCCCCGCGGGCCAGCCACCAGCTCGACGAGACCGCCACCGCCAGGTGGATCACCACCATCCCCGAGGAGCCGTGCCCGTGGGCGAGGGCCCCGGCGGACGATCCGGCGGACGATCCGGCGGACGGGGGCAAGGAGGCGTCGAGCAGGTGGCTCGGGCCGTACCGGGCGGACTCGGAGGCGTCGAAGAGCTCGTGGAGGCCGTACTGGGCGGCCACGCACATGGCCAGCAGGGGCGGCCATCCCCGGGGGCGGGAACCGGCGGCGTAGGCGGCCGCGAAGGTCGCCGCGACGGCCAGGGTGAGCGGGCCGGGCGCGATCGCCGTGCCGCCGACCAGCGTGTGCAGGGCCGCCGAGGCCAGGACGCACACGGCCGTGAACACCGCGGCGCGAAGCGCGCGGACCACGGGACGGGCGACCTGCATCCGGCCATCGTGCCAGAGCCGGGCAGGGGCGTCATCCGCGTCCTTGCGCAACATGCGGTCACTGTCAGTGGTGCTGCGGGGTTTCCAGCTCGCCGCCCAGACGGCCGCGCAGCTGTTCCAGTACGCCGGCCGCGGCCACGACCACCCAGCGGTCGCCGACCAGGTAGGCGCCGCCGTACGCCTGGGCGATGTCGAGCCAGTCTCGTTTGCCCTTGTCTGTGCTGAAGGTCACGATCGTCAGGCGGCCCTGGGGAGTGTCGCAGGCTGCCTGACGTAGTTCGTCGGCGTCCGTCTGCAGCTTGCCTCCGGGGCAGCCGAGCAGGGTGGTGAGCTGTTCCATGCCGGCGCCGGACAGCTTCGGCGCGACGGCGGGGGCGGGGGCGGGAGCGGCGCCGTGGTGGTGGGCCGCCTGTCGTAAGGGGACGGGTGCGGTCGCGCACCCTGCCAGCAGGGCCAGGCCCAGGGCCGCGACGATCGTCAGCCGCGAGGGATGGGCGGGTGCTTCGGGGGGCGTGGACATGAGGTCAGTGTGTCTCCGGAGCGTCGATCGCGGAGGGTCAGGGGGTGGGGACGGGGGAGGGGGGCGGGGGTTCGGGGAGTTGGTTGTGGTCGACCAGGCCGGTCGATTCCAGGTACGTCATGTGGCGCATGACGAAGTTGATGCCTTCCTGGGCGAACTTGCGGATCTTGTCGTTCCGGGTCCCGGCGCGTACGAGGGCCAGAGTGCTGAAGACCTTGCCGTGGGCGGCGCGCAGCAGGTTCGCGTAGTCCTGGTCGAAGGCGGGGCCGCTCTCGGCCGCGAGCTGGGCCAGCCAGCGCTGCTGGTCGGGGTTGGGCTCGTCGGGCAGGGCGACGCCGAGTTCGGCGGCGGTGTCGCGGGTCAGCTGGTCCAGCTTCTGGTGCTCGCCCATGATCTGCTTGCCGACCTGCTTGACGCGCTGCGACTGGGCGCGGGTGGCGGCGTACTCGCCCGCGGGCATCTCCCACAGGCCCGCCTGCCGCACCTTGATCAGCAGGTCGATGTCGGCGGCCGAGAGGGGGCCCGAGGGTGTGCGGGTCCGTTGGGCGTCCGCGGGGTCGATCGAGGGGGGCAGGATCAGCAGGATCGTCGCCGCGGCCGCCGCGACGAAGCCGCCGAGCATGAACATCTCACCGCGCAAGAGCCTCTGCATGCTGGAAGGTACGCGGGGGCGCCGGGTCCGGTTCAACGAATCGGAGAGCGATCGACGGGATTTCCGACATACCCCCTCTGGGTATAGAGTGCCGACTCATGAGACGTCTTGCGCCGCTTGCTCCGGAGAAGGCCCCTGAGAAGTCCCGTCAGATCCTGGACGACCTCGCCGCCAGGCACGGCGGGGTGGGGGACATGGTGTCCACGATGGCCCACTCGCCCGCGTTGCTCCAGGGTTACCTGGACTTCTCCCGGGCGATGAAGCGGGTGAAGCTCCCGCGCTCGCTCAGCGAGAAGATCTCCCTGGCCGTGCAGGAGTGGATCGGCTGCGGCACGTGCCTGGCCGCGCACACCGAGGGGGCGCTGGCCGCGGGGCTGAGCGAGGCCGACGTCGCGCTGGCCCGCCAGGGCACCTCGGCCGACGCGCGTGAGGCCGCCCTGATCGCGGTGGCGGTACGCGTGCTGGTGGAGCCGTCGTCCATCACCGACGAGGAGGTGGCGGAGTTGCGGGCCCTCGGCTGGAGCGACCGGGTGATCGCCGAGGTCGTCGGCCTGGTCTCGCTCAACCTGCTGACCGGCGCGTTCAACCTGCTCGTGGGGAACCAGCCGGAGGAGTCGTAGATCAGGACGGCGGGGTCCGCCGGGCGGTGCCGAGCGAGGCGGCGGTGAGCCGGGGCCGCGGGGTACGGTGGGGTGAGCCGGAAGCCGGGGCGGCCGGTCATGTGGTGACCCGCTCGTGGGGCGGCCGCTCGTGATGTACTGGCTCATGGCGATCGGCGTGCGCCGGGACCCCCGTCCCCGCACGCCCCTGGCGACGGCTGGAGGACGACATGACGGTGCGCGAACCGGCGGCATCCCGGCAGCATCACCGGGCCCACGCCGACGCGGTCGACGCCTTCATCGCCGCGGCCAACTCCGACGACCCCGACCACCGTTCGGCGCTGCTCAGCCGGGCCCTCACCGCCGACGTGGTGTTCTGGGGTCCGCTCGGCCGCGGGTCCGGCCGGGGCGCGGTGGCCGACTTCGTCACCGAGGTGGTGCAGGGCTACCGGGACGGCGGGTGCCGCATGGTCCGCACGACGTCCGTCGACGCGCCGCACGAGTGGGCCCGGTTCGGCTGGCGCTTCGAGGGGCCCGACGGCGCCACCGTCCTGTCGGGCACCGACATGGTCCACCTCACCGCCGCCGGCGACATCGACGAGATCGTGGTCTTCGCCGGTCCGCTGCACTGACCCCCGCCCCACCGTCCCCACCGGGCCAGGACCTTAGCCCCTGCGCCTCCGGGACGTTCGCCGCTGCCGCCGCGGGCCCCGCGGAAGGGACCGTGGAGGCAGGGAAAGCGAGGTGGCGATCATGTCGATCGAGGTCAAGGACGTCATGGGACGCGTGGCGATCGCGGTGCTGGAGCACGCGTCGTTCGCCGACATCGTGGCGGCGATGAAGCGGTACGCGGTGGGCGCGGTCACCGTGATCGACGCCGACCGGCGGCCGGTGGGCGTGGTGTCGGAGGACGATCTGCTGCTCAAGGAGACCGGCCACGCCCGGCACGCCGTCTCCGTCCTCGACTCGCGCGCGCGGCGGCAGGAGCACCGCAAGGCCGCCGCCGTCATCGCCGCGGAGCTGATGACGTCGCCGGCGGTCACGGTCACCCCCGGCATGCCGGTGCGCGAGGCGGCCAGGATCATGCACGCCCGCCGGGTCAGGCAGCTCCCGGTGATCGACCCGGTCACCGGCCGCGTCGTCGGCACCCTGCACCAGCGCGACGTGCTGCGCGTCTTCACGCGCCCGGCCACCGAGCTGGAGGCGGACGTCTGGGCCGTGCTCCCGCAGGACGGGACGTTCTCGGTCGGGATCGACGCCGGCGTGGTCACGATCGCCGGCCGGGTGGCGTCCAGGTCGCGGGCGGCCGCGCTGGCGGAGGCGGTCCGGGCGGTGGAGGGCGTCGTCGACGTCGTCACCGAGCTCGACTGCGAGCAGGACGACCTGTTCACCGTCCCGCCGCTGCTGTAGAGGCGGCGTTCCGCGGCCCGGCGGGCTGATTCCGGCGGCGAGGGCACATGCTGGGACACTGAACGGTATGTCGGAAAGTGAGCAGCGTAGCCTGATGCCCCAGATGCGGCTCGACGAGCTGCTGGCCGAACTGCAGACGAGGCTCAACGCCGTCCTCGCCACCCGCGACCGGGTGCACGCGCTGCTGGAAGCCGTCGTGTCCGTGGGCAGCGACCTCGACCTGGAGACCGTCCTGCGGCGGATCGTGGAGACGGCGACCAAGCTGGTGGACGCTGGCTACGGCGCGCTCGGCGTGGTCGGCGAGGAGCAGACGCTCGTCCAGTTCATCCCGGTGGGGCTGAGCGAGGAGGAGATCGCCGCGATCGAGCACTGGCCCCACGGGCTCGGCCTGCTCGGCCTGCTGATCAAGGACGCCCGCCCGCTCCGGCTGGGCCGCATCTCCGACCACCCCGAGTCGTACGGCTTCCCGCCCGGCCACCCGCCCATGGGCACCTTCCTCGGCGTCCCGGTACGCGTGCGCGACGAGGTCTTCGGCAATCTCTACCTGACCGAGAAACGCGGCGGCGGCGACTTCGACGAGGAGGACGAGGCCATCGTCGTCGCGCTGGCCACCGCCGCCGGCGTCGCCGTGGAGAACGCCCGGCTGTACGAGGAGTCGCGCAGGCGCGAGACCTGGCTGAAGGCGTCCTCGGAGATCACCACCAGCCTGCTGTCCGGTGCCGGCTCCCGCGAGGTGCTCACCACCATGGCGGCGCGGGCCCGCGAGATGTGCGACGCCGACCTGGTCCAGGTGCTGCTGCCCGACCCGTCGGGCCACACGCTGACCGTCGACGTGGCCGAGGGCGACGGCGCCGCCGAGCTGCTGGGGATGGCGTTCGACGTCTCGGCCACCCTGGCGGGGGAGGTGTTCACGCACGCCGAGCCCAGGTCCGAGCGGGACCTGCCGGGCGCGCCCTACCCCGGCTCGCCGCTGCGGCGGCTGGGCTACGGGCCGGGCCTGATGGTCCCGCTGGGCGCCGCGCCCCGCGTACGGGGGGTGCTCATGCTGGCCAAGTGCGGCGGGCGGCTGCCGTTCAGCGGGGCCGACCAGCAGATGCTGGAGTCGTTCGCGGGGCAGGCCGCGATCGCGCTGGAGCTGGCCGAGGCCCGCCGCGACGCCGAACGGCTCGGCCTGCTGGAGGACCGCGACCGCATCGCCAAGGACCTGCACGACGTGGTCATCCAGCGGCTGTTCGCGACGGCGATGACGCTGATGAGCACCGTACGGCTGGTCGAGCGGCCGGAGGCGGGCAAGCGGCTCCAGCACGCCATCGACGAGCTGGACGAGACGATCCGGCAGATCCGCTCGTCCATCTTCGCCCTCCAGGCGCCGCGCGAGGACACCGCGCCGAGCCTGCGCACGCGGATCGTCGACCTGGTGGAGGGGGCCGGCGCGCACCTGGGGTTCATGCCGGGCCTGCGCATGGAGGGCCAGATCGACACCCTGGTCCCCGACCCGGTGGCCGGGCACCTGCTGGCCGTCCTGCGCGAGGCGCTGTCCAACGTGGTACGCCACTCCCACGCCACCCGGGCCGAGGTCTCCGTCGAGGTGGCCGGCGGCCGGCTCACCCTCGTCGTCGGCGACAACGGCGTCGGCGTGGGCGAGGGCGGGCGCCGCAGCGGCCTGCGCAACATCGAGGAACGGGCCGCCGACCTCGGCGGGGCCGCCGAGCTGGAGACGCCGCAGGACGGCGGCACCCGCCTGCGCTGGCACGTCCCGCTGTGACGGCCACCCCAGCCCCTCGCGCGTCCTAAGTCCCGCCAGGTCGGGACCTTCGTCCATACCTCACGTCATGCCCGCTGAGCTGTGATGGGACGGCACAGCCAGGTGATCGCGGCCGCCTCCGGCCGCCCCACCTCCGCATGAACCACGTGAGGAAGACATGACGAACGCACCGGCCACCACCCCTGGCCGCAGCCCAGCGTTGATGCTCACCCTGGCGACCCTGGGCTTCGCGGTGAACTTCTGGGCCTGGGCCCTGCTCAGCCCGCTCGGTCCGCGTTTCAAGGAACTGCTCGGGCTGTCGGCCGGGCAGCAGGCGCTGCTGGTGGCCGTCCCGGTGATCGTGGGGTCGCTGGGTCGCATCCCGGTCGGCGCGCTCACCGACAGGTTCGGCGGGCGGGTGATGTTCCCGCTGGTCTCGGCGGCGACCATCGTGCCCGTCCTGTTCATCGGCCTGTTCGGGCAGACGTCGATGGTCTCGCTGCTGATCGGCGGGTTCTTCCTGGGCATCGGCGGCACCGTGTTCGCCGTCGGGGTGCCGTTCGTCAACGCCTGGTTCCCGCCGCACCGGCGTGGCCTGGCGGTCGGGATCTTCGGCGCCGGGATGGGCGGCACCGCGATCAGCGCGCTGACCACCGTCCCCCTGGTCCGCGCCGGAGGGGCCGCCGTGCCGTTCCTCATCACCGCCGTCGTGCTGGCCGCGTACGCGGTCGTGGCGTGGCTGGTGCTGCGGGACGCGCCCGGCCGCACCGTCGCCACCCAGCCGGTCCGGGCGCGCATGGCCGCCGCGCTCCGGCTGCCGATCACCTGGCAGGCGTGCGTGCTGTACGCGGTCGCCTTCGGCGGTTACGTCGCCTTCTCGGTCTACCTGCCCGCCTACCTGCAGACCGGCTATAGGCTGGAGCAGGCCGACGCCGCCAACCGGATGGCCGGGTTCGTCGTCCTGGCCGTGCTGGCGCGGCCGATCGGCGGCTGGTTGTCGGACCGCGTCGGCCCGGTGCCCGTCCTGACCGGCGTGTTCGTCGTCACCGCCGTCACGGCGGGCGTGCAGGCGCTCACCCCCGGCCTCATGCCGGTCGGCACGGTCGCGTTCCTGACCATGGCCGCCGCGCTCGGCGCCGGCAGCGGCGCCACCTTCGCCCTCGTCGCGCAGGTCGCCCCTGCCGACAAGGTCGGCACGGTCACCGGACTGGTCGGCGCCGCCGGCGGGCTCGGCGGGTTCGTCCCGCCGCTGGTGATGGGGTTCCTGTACGGCCGGCTCGGCTCGTACGGCCTCGGCCTGGCCCTGCTGGCGGCCACCGCCGTGCTCACCCTGGCCCTGACGGTGACCGCGGTCCGCGCGCTGGCCGCCCGCCGGGTGGCCGGGCCGGTCGGCTCGCGCTGACCCCACCCGCGGAAAAGGCGGGGCCCGGCCACCGGCCGGGCCCCGCACGAAGGCGACTAAACGGTACGTTCCTCCGCGATGCGGCGGCCGGACACCTGCTCGGCGTCCACCACGATGTAGTGGTCGCGGCTGCCCGGAGCCCATGGGAACAGGGGCAGCGCGGCCAGCCGGGCCGTCTCGGCGGGATCGGTCACCGCCCGCGCGTGCCCGACCGCCGTCACCGACCAGCCGGTGCGCATCGCCGGGTCGAACTCGTCGGCCTCGAACGCCACCACGGCGTGCCGGGTGGCCGCGGCCAGCTTCGACCCGATCGAGGTGCGGATGACGACGCTCTCGCCGTCGAGGCAGAAGTTGACCGGCTGCACGGCCGGCAGGGCGCGATCGGTGAAGACGATCCGCCCGATCGGCGTGGACGACAACAGGCGCAGGCACTCCTCACGGGAGAGCACCTGGAGCCCGGACGAATCGAGTTGCATGCTTCTCAGCCTCCCACCAGGACCATTCCCGGTGTCAGAGGCGAAAGTCCCATCACAGGGGGCCGCTCAGTCGCGCCGGTCGGCCCGCAACCGCGCCGACAACGCGGCCACCTGCGTGCGGCGCTGCATGTTGAGCTTGGCCAGCAGGTTGGACACGTAGTTCTTGACCGTCTTCTCGGCCAGGAACATGCGCTCGCCGATCTGCCGGTTGGTCAGGCCCTCGCCGATCAGGTCGAGGATGTGCCGCTCCTGCTCCGACAGCGCCGCCAGCGGGTCCTGCCGGACCGCCTGGTCGCGCAGCCGCTGCAACATGGCGGCGGTGGTCTGGGGGTCGAGCAGCGACTGCCCGGAGGCCACCGTGCGCACCGCGCCGACCAGGTCCGAGCCGTGGATCTGCTTGAGCACGTAGCCCGAGGCGCCGGCCATCACCGCGTCGAACAGGGCGTCGTCGTCGGCGAACGAGGTCAGCATGAGGCAGGCCAGCCCCGGCAGCTTCGAGCGCACCTCGCGGCACACGTCGACGCCGTTGCCGTCGGGCAGGCGCACGTCGAGCACCGCGACGTCCGGCTTCAGGGCCTGGATGCGGGCGATCGCCGACTCGGCGGTCCCGGCCTCGCCGATCACCTCGATGTCGTCCTCGGAGTCGAGCAGGGCGGCCACGCCGCGCCGCACGACCTCGTGATCGTCGAGAAGGAACACACGAATCATGCCTCCGACGCTACCGCCTGCCGTCACCCGGAAGTAGGGACCAAAGTCCCAGGCGCCGGTCGTGGGCCCATCGGGCCCCTACGGAGGGACTTTGGTCCCTGACGGGAGCGGGCGCCCACCCACCAGCCTGGAGCCATGACCGTTGTGGCAGGGGAAAAGTTGTGAGCGACATAGACGCGATCCCGGGCATGGGGCCGTTGCTGGCCGCCAGGAAGTTCTTCACCAGGGCGGAGGTGTCGGCCGACGGCCGCACCTTGCACCAGGTCGATCCCGGCGCCTGGGACCGCTTCTACCGGGACCGGTGGGCGCACGACAAGGTGGTGCGCTCGACGCACGGCGTGAACTGCACGGGCTCGTGCTCCTGGCAGGTGTTCGTCAAGGACGGCCTGATCACCTGGGAGCACCAGGCCACCGACTACCCGTCGGTCGGCCCGGAGTCGCCCGAGTACGAGCCGCGCGGCTGTCCCCGTGGCGCCTCCTTCTCCTGGTACACCTACTCTCCCTCGCGGGTGCGCTACCCGTACGTGCGCGGGGTGCTGCTGGAGATGTGGCGCGAGGCCAAGGCCAGGCTGGGCGACCCCGTGCTGGCGTGGGCGGAGCTGACCGGCGACCCGGAGCGCGCGCGGGCCTACAAGCGGGCCCGCGGCAAGGGCGGGTTCGTCCGGTCGAGCTGGGAGGAGGTCCTTGAGCTCATGGCCGCCGCCCACGTGCACACCATCAAGGACCACGGCCCGGACCGGGTGGTGGGTTTCTCGCCGATCCCGGCGATGTCGATGGCCTCCTTCGCGGCCGGCACCCGCTTCCTGTCGATGATCGGCGGCACGCTGCTGTCGTTCTACGACTGGTACGCCGACCTGCCGATCGCCTCGCCGCAGGTGTGGGGCGACCAGACCGACGTGCCCGAGGCGGCCGACTGGTGGAACTCCCGCTACCTGATCATGTGGGGCTCCAACATCCCGGTCACCCGCACCCCGGACGCCCACTTCATGACCGAGGCCCGCTACCAGGGCACCAAGGTCGTCGCGGTCAGCCCGGACTACGCCGACAACGTCAAGTTCGCCGACGACTGGCTCGCGCCGCACCCGGGCACCGACGGCGCCCTGGCCATGGCGATGGGCCACGTGACGCTGACCGAGTTCTTCCGCGACCGCCAGGTCCCGTACTTCACCGACTACGTGCGCAAGTACACCGACCTGCCGTTCCTGGTGACGCTGGAGCCGCGCGGCGACGCGTACGTGCCGCGCCGCTTCCTGACCGCCGCCGACCTGGGCCAGGACAGCGAGAACGCCGAGTTCAAGACCGTCTTCCTGGACGAGACGACCGGCGCGGCGCAGGTGCCGAACGGCTCGCTCGGCCACCGCTGGGGCGCGGAGGGAGAGGGCCGCTGGAACCTCGACCTGGACGGCGCCGTCCCCGCGCTGACCCTGCTCGGCCGGTCCGGACGCGCGGTCGAGGTGGACCTGCCGCGCTTCGACGAGGGCGCCACCGAGGGCGGCTCGGTCATGCGCCGCGGCGTCCCGGTGACCGAGATGGCCGGCAAGCTCGTGACGACGGTGTTCGACCTGCTCATGGCCCAGTACGGCGTGGCCCGCGACCTGCCCGGCGAGTGGCCGGCGAGCTACGAGGACGCCTCCCGGCCCTACACCCCGGCCTGGGCGGAGGAGATCACCTCGGTCCCGGCCGCCACGATCGCCAGGATCGCCCGCGAGTTCGCCCGCAACGCCGAGCGCACCGAGGGCCGGTCGATGATCGCGATGGGCGCCGGCACCAACCACTGGTTCCACTCCGACCAGATCTACCGCTCGTTCCTGACACTGGTGCTGCTGACCGGCTGCCAGGGCGTCAACGGCGGCGGCTGGGCGCACTACGTGGGCCAGGAGAAGGTCCGCCCGGTCACCGGCTTCCAGCACCTGGCCTTCGGCTTCGACTGGCAGCGCCCGACCCGGCACATGGCCGGTACCGCGTTCTGGTACCTGGCCACCGACCAGTGGCGTTACGAAAGCTTCGGGGCCGGCGAGCTGGCCAGCCCGCTGGGCGAGGGCAGGTTCGCGGGCCGGTCGTTCGCCGACTGCAACGCCCAGGCGGCCCGGCTGGGCTGGCTGCCCTCGCACCCGACGTTCGACCGCAACCCGCTCAAGCTCGCCGACGAGGCCGCCGAGCGCGGCGTTCCGGTGGCCGAGCACGTGGTGGAGGAGCTGGAGGCGGGCCGGCTGCGCTTCGCCGCCGAGGACCCGGGCGACCCGGCCAACTTCCCGCGGGTGCTGACCGTGTGGCGGGCCAACCTGCTGGGCTCCTCCGGCAAGGGCAACGAGTACTTCCTGCGCCACCTGCTCGGCGCCGACGCCGAGGCCCGCAACGAGGAGACGCCCGAGGGGCTGCGCCCGGCCGAGGTGACCTGGCGGGAGAACGCCGCCGAGGGCAAGCTCGACCTGCTGACGACGATCGACTTCAGGATGACGTCCACGGCGTTGTTCTCCGACGTGGTCCTGCCCGCCGCCACCTGGTACGAGAAGCACGACCTGTCCAGCACCGACATGCATCCGTTCGTGCACGCCTTCAACCCGGCCATCGCCCCGCCCTGGCAGACCCGGTCCGACCACGACGCCTTCCTCGGGCTGGCCGACGCCTTCTCCGAGCTGGCCGCCCGCCACCTGGGCAGGCGCACCGACGTGCTGGCCGTCCCGCTCACCCACGACACCCCGGACGAGCTGGCCCAGCCGGGCGGCCGGGTGCGCGACTGGAAGCACGGCGAGTGCGAGCCCGTCCCGGGCCGGACGATGCCCAGGATCGTCACGGTCGAGCGCGACTACGGCGCGGTCGCCGAGCGCGTCCGCGGGATCGGGCCGCTGTTCGCCGATCTGGGCCTGACCACCAAGGGGATCACGTACCAGGTGGGCCCCGAGCTGGAGTACCTGCGCGAGCAGAACGGCCGGACCCCCGAGGGCCACATCTCCCTCAGCACCGCCGACCGGATGTGCGAGGCCATCCTCACGCTGTCCGGCACCACCAACGGCCGCCTGGCCACCCAGGGCTTCGAGACCATGGAGAAGCGCACCGGGACCAGGCTCGCCGACCTGGCCGCCGAGCACGAGGGCAAGCGCATCACGTTCGCCGACACGCGGTCCAGGCCGCAACCGGTGATCACCTCGCCCGAGTGGTCCGGCTCGGAGACCGGCGGGCGGCGCTACTCCGCCTTCGTCATCAACGTCGAACGCGACAAACCGTGGCACACCCTGACCGGGCGGCAGCAGTTCTTCCTCGACCACGACTGGATCATCGAGCTGGGCGAGCAGCTTCCCGCCTACCGGCCGCCGCTCGACCTGCGCCGCCACCACGGCGACCAGGGCGACGGGGAGGGGGCCGAGGTCACCGTGCGGTACCTGACGCCGCACTCGAAGTGGTCGATCCACTCCGAGTACCAGGACAACGCGTACATGCTGGCCCTGTCGCGGGGCGGGCCCACGATCTGGATGAGCGTCGAGGACGCCGCCTCGATCGGGGCCGCCGACAACGACTGGATCGAGGCGTACAACCGCAACGGCGTGGTCGTGGCCAGGGCGGTGGTCTCCCACCGCATGCCGGCCGGGACCGTGTACATGTACCACGCCAAGGACCGCAACGTGAACGTCCCGCTCACCGAGCGGTCGGGCCGGCGCGGCGGCGTGCACAACTCCCTCACCCGGCTGCTGCTCAAGCCCAGCCACCTCATCGGCGGGTACGCGCAGTTCACCTACGCCTTCAACTACTACGGGCCGACCGGCAACCAGCGTGACGAGATCACGGTGATCCGCCGCCGCGGCCAGGAGGTGATCTACTGATGCGCGTCATGGCACAGGTCGCCATGGTGATGAACCTGGACAAGTGCATCGGCTGCCACACCTGCTCCGTCACCTGCAAGCAGACCTGGACCAACCGGGACGGCGTCGAGTACGTCTGGTTCAACAACGTCGAGACCAAGCCCGGCGTCGGCTACCCCAAGCGCTACGAGGACCAGGAACGCTGGCACGGCGGCTGGCAGCTCGACGGGCGCGGCCGGCTCAAGCTGCGCGCGGGCGGCCGGGTCAGACGGCTGCTCAACCTGTTCTCCAACCCCGACCTGCCGGACCTGGACGACTACTACGAGCCGGCCACCTACGACTACGACACCCTGCTCAACGCCCCCGCCGGGCCGCACGTGCCGGTCATCCGTCCCAAGTCGGCCATCACCGGCAAGGACATGGCCATCACGTGGGGCGCGAACTGGGAGGACGACCTCGGCGGCGCCCCCGAGCACGCCCACGGCGACCCCAACCTCGCGGCCATGGCCGAGAAGGTGCGCATGGAGTTCGACCAGACCTTCATGTTCCACCTGCCGCGCATCTGCGAGCACTGCCTCAACCCGGCGTGCGTGGCCGCCTGCCCCTCCGGCGCGATGTACAAGCGGGAGGAGGACGGCATCGTCCTGGTGGACCAGGACCGCTGCCGGGGCTGGCGCATGTGCGTCTCGTCGTGCCCGTACAAGAAGGTGTACGTCAACCACAAGACCGGCAAGGCCGAGAAGTGCACGTTCTGCTTCCCCCGGATCGAGGCGGGACAGCCGACCGTGTGCGCCGAGACCTGCGTGGGCCGGCTGCGCTACATCGGCCTCGTCCTGTACGACGCCGACGCCGTGCTGGCCGCCGCCCGCGTACCCGACCCGCGTGACCTGCTGGAGGCCCAGCGCAAGGTGTTCCTCGACCCCGACGACCCCGAGGTGGCCGCCGCCGCGCGCGCGTCCGGGATCAGCGAGGACTGGATCGAGGCCGCGCGGCGCTCGCCGATCTACCGGCTGGCCATGCGCTACCGGGTGGCGCTGCCGCTGCATCCGGAGTACCGCACGCTGCCGATGGTCTGCTACATCCCGCCGCTGTCGCCGGTGCTCGACGCCGTGACCGGGGCCGGCGCGGACGCCGACGACCCCGACAACGTCTTCCACGCCATCACCGACCTGCGCATCCCGCTGGAGTACCTGGCCGGGCTGTTCAGCGCCGGGGACACCGAGGTGGTGGCCGGGGTGCTGATGAAGTTGTCGGCGATGCGCGGCTACATGCGGGCCCGCACCCTCGACGGCACCGTGGCCGAGGACCTGCTGGAGTCGGCCGGGATGACGGCACGGGACATGGAGGAGATGTATCGCCTGCTGGCCGTCGCCAAGTACGACGACCGCTACGTCGTGCCCGCCGCCCACCGCGAGGACGCCGCCGCGCTGTCGGCCCAGGCCGCCGGATGCAGCCTGGACGGCGACGGCGGTCCCGGGATGAGCGAGTTCCACCCGACCGGCGTGACCGGCCGCCGCGGCGACGGACGCCTGGGCCTGAAGCTGTTCACCGGGAAGGGACCGGCGTCATGAGACTGTCCCCCGCCCCCGACACCGTCGTCGAACGGCCGCAGGACCGCGCCGCGCTGCTCCGGCTGGTCTCGTTGTTGCTGCAGTACCCGGACGCCGGGCTGCTGGCCGCTCGCCCCGAGCTGCGCGGTGCCGTCGCCGCGCTGCCCGACGGGCATCCGCGTCAGGCGCTTGAGCAGTTCCTGTGGTGGTTCGGCGACCGGCAGCCGATGCCGCTGGCCCGCCACTACGTCGAGACGTTCGACCTGCGCCGCCGGTCCAGCCTCTACCTCACCTACTACCTGCACGGCGACACCCGCCGCCGCGGCATGGCCCTGCTGACGCTCAAGCAGCGCTACCGCGTGGCCGGGCTCACCCCGCCCGAGGGGGAGCTGCCCGACTTCCTGCCGGTGGTGTGCGAGTTCGCCGCCCTGGCCGGGCCGGACGTGGGGGAGGCGCCGCTGCGCCAGCACCGCAAGGGGCTGGAGCTCATCCGCACCGCCCTGCACGAGACCGGCTCGCCGTACGCGCTGGTGCTGGACGCCCTGTGCGCGGTGCTGCCCGGCATGTCGGAGGCCGAACGGGCCGCGGTGGCCGACCTCGCCCTGGCCGGCCCGCCCGCCGAGGAGGTCGGCCTGGCCCCGTACGGCCCGCCGCTGAACGAGAGTGAGGTACGGCCGTGAGCGTCGTGCTGTGGGCGATCGTCCCCTATGTCGCTTTGACGATCTTCGTCGCCGGGCACGTGTGGCGCTGGCGGGTGGACCAGTTCGGCTGGACCACCCGTACCACGCAGGTGCTGGAGAGCCGGCTGCTGCGGCTCGGCTCGCCGCTGTTCCACCTCGGCGCCTTCGCGGCCATCGGCGGTCACGTGCTGGGCCTGCTCGTCCCCAAGAGCTGGCCCGAGGCGGTGGGCGTGGACGAGCACCTCTACCACCTGGTGTCGGTGAGCGCCGGGACCGTGGCCGGGGTCATGGTCGTCGCGGGCCTGTCGCTGCTGCTGGCCCGCCGCCTCACCAGCCCCCGGGTGCGGCGTACCACCACCCGCGCGGACAAGGTGCTGTTCACCGTGCTGGCCGTGGTGGTCGTGCTCGGCATGGCCGCGACCGTGGGCAGCAACCTGCTCGGCGGCGGCTACGACTACCGCGCCACGATCGCGGTCTGGTTCCGGGGCGTCCTGACCTTCCGTCCCGACCCGCGTCTGATGGACGGCGTGCCGCCGCTGTTCCAGCTGCACGCGATGTCGGCCTGGCTGCTGGCCGCGATCTGGCCGTTCACCCGGCTGGTGCACGTGTGGTCGGCGCCGGTGGCGTACCTGTGGCGGCCCTACGTCGTCTACCGGCGGCGGGTGCCCGTCCGCTCGCGCTGACCGGCGGGTCCTGCTACATCGAGTGGATGCGGCGGCCGGTGACGTGGTGCGGGACGATCCGGATGTGGAGCGGCCGGTCGCCGCCCGCCCACGGGGTGACGTCGTCCCCGGCCTGCTCGTCCGGCGTCACGTGGTGGGCGGGCCCCTGGACGAGCACGCTCCACCCCTGCCGCCGGGCCTCGTCGATGCGGTCCACCTCGAAGCCCACCATGACCTCGACGCCCTCCAGCCCGGTCCGCAGGTCCTGGTCCATGGGGCCGCCCGCGGCGGTGCGGAAGACGATGGCGCCGTCGCGCACGCGGAAGTTGACGGGCAGCACCGTCGGCCCGTGCGAGCCGTTGAACGCGATGCGGCCGATGCCGCCGGGCGCGATCAGGCGCAGGCATTCCTCGCGTTCGAGGACCTCGAGGACGGGCTCGGCCATCGCGGGCCCAACCCCCGGCGGACGGTCGCGCCCGCCGCCCAGCAGGTCCTGGCCGGTGGTCCCCAGCGCGTCGGCCAGGCGGTTCAGGGTGCCCCTGTCCGGGATGTCCACGTGCTCCTCCATGTACCGGAGGTAGCCGGCGGACATGTCCGCCCGTTTCGCCACCTGCTCGACGGTGAGCCCCAGCCGCTGCCGGTGGTACTGGATGCGGTGGCCGAAGTCGCCGGTCCGTGTCACTGTCTCCTCCTGCCCGTGCCTGGCCGTGCCTGATGAAGGTATCCACGCACCCCGTACCCCGGACAGGGTCTTTCGCCCCCTTCATGGGACCAACGTCCCTCGCCCCGGGGACGCACGGCCCTACGGCGCGGCTGCCGGGAGGAGGAGCCTGGCCTGCATGGATGTCCTGGATCTCTCCCGGTGGCAGTTCGGCATCACGACCGTCTACCACTTCCTCTTCGTGCCGCTCACGATCGGCCTGTCGATCATCGTGGCCGGCCTGCAGACGGCGTGGCACCGGACGAAGAAGCCGGAGTACCTGCGGCTGACCCGGTTCTGGGGCCGGCTGTTCCTGATCAACTTCGCCATGGGCGTGGTGACGGGCATCGTGCAGGAGTTCCAGTTCGGGATGAACTGGAGTGACTACTCCCGCTTCGTCGGCGACGTGTTCGGGGCGCCCCTGGCCATGGAAGGGCTGATGGCCTTCTTCCTGGAGTCCACGTTCCTCGGCCTGTGGATCTTCGGCTGGGACCGGCTGTCGCCCCGGCTGCACCTGGCCACGATCTGGGTGGCCGCCATCGGCACCAACATCTCGGCCTACTTCATCCTGGCGGCCAACTCCTGGATGCAGCACCCCGTCGGCTACCGGATCAACAACGGCCGCGCCGAGCTGACCGACATCTGGGCCGTCCTGACCAACTCCACGACGCTGGTCACCTTCCCGCACGTCCTGTTCGGGGCGTTCCTGACCGCGGCCGCGTTCGTGCTGGGCGTCAGCGCCTGGTTCCTGCTGCGCAAGCGGGACGTCTCCCTCTTCCGCACCTCGGCCCGGCTGGCGCTGGCCGTCAGCCTTGTCTCGGCGGTCGGGGTGTCGTTCTCCGGCCACTGGCAGGCCCAGATCATGACCGAGCAGCAGCCGATGAAGATGGCCGCCGCCGAGGCCCTGTGGGAGGACGAGACCTCCGCCGGCTTCTCCCTGTTCGCCATCGGCGACGTCGAGAACGGCCGCAACCACGTCAACCTGCAGATCCCGTACGGCCTGAGCCTGCTGTCCACCAACACCCTGGACGGCGAGGTCGAGGGCATCAACGACATCCAGGCCCGCTACCAGGCCCTGTACGGCCCCGGCGACTACCGGCCGATCGTCGGCCTGGCCTACTGGTCCTTCCGGCTGATGATCGGGTTCGGCATGGTGTCGGCGCTGCTCGCCCTGGCCGGGCTCTGGCTGACCAGGCGCGGCCGGCTGCCCGCGGGCCGCTGGGCCTACCGGCTGGCCATCGCCGGGATCGGCCTGCCGTTCCTGGCCAACAGCATGGGCTGGATCTTCACCGAGATGGGCCGCCAGCCGTGGACCGTCTTCGGGCTGATGCGCACCGCCTACGCCGTCTCGCCGACGGCGGACGTCCCCTCGGTGGCCATCACGCTGGTCGGCTTCACCCTGGCCTACGCCGTGCTCGCGATCATCGAGATCCGGCTGCTGGTCAAGTTCATCCGGATCGGGCCGCACGAGCAGGACGAGCCCGAGACCGCCGTCCCCGCGCTGAGCTACTGAGGACATCATGGAAAACGTCTGGTTCGTACTGATCGCCGTGCTGTGGACCGGCTACTTCCTGCTGGAGGGCTTCGACTTCGGCGTCGGCATCCTGATGCCCGTCCTGAGCCGCGAGGAGGCCGACCGGCGCGCCGTCCTCAGGACGATCGGCCCGGTGTGGGACGGCAACGAGGTGTGGCTCCTGGTGGCCGGCGGCGCGACGTTCGCCGCCTTCCCCGAGTGGTACGCCACCCTGTTCAGCGGCTTCTACCTGCCGCTGTTCCTCATCCTGCTGGCGCTCATCGCCCGCGGCGTGGCCCTGGAGTACCGCGGCAAGAGCGACAACACCCGCGGCTGGGACCGGGCGCTGTTCTGGGGTTCCCTCCTTCCTGCCTTCCTTTGGGGGGTCGCGTTCGCCAACATCGTGCGCGGTGTCCCGCTGAACGCCGAGCACGAGTACACCGGCACGCTGCTGACCCTGCTCAACCCGTTCGCGCTGCTCGGAGGGCTGGCCACGCTGCTGCTGTTCACCCTGCACGGCGCGGTCTTCCTGGCCCTGCGCACCACCGGCGACCTGCGCCTGGCCGCCGCCCGGATGGCCAAGAGCATCTCCCCGGCGGCGTTCCTGGTGGTGATGGCCTTCCTGCTGCTCTCGGACGGCGGCGGCGGGGCTCTGCGGTGGGCCGCCGTGGCGCTGGTCGCGCTCGGCCTGATCGGCGCGGTGGCCGCGACCGTGCGCGGCCGTGACGGGTGGGCCTTCACCGCCAGCGCGGTCGCCGTGGTCGCGCTGGTATGCGCGATCTTCAGCGGCCTGTGGCCGAACGTCATGCCCGCCCTGGACCCGGCCAACAGCCTCACCGTGACCAACGCGGCCTCCAGCCCGTACACGCTGACGGTGATGACCTGGGTCGCGGCCGTCTTCACGCCGCTGGTGCTGGCCTACCAGGCGTGGACGTACTGGGTGTTCCGCCGCCGCCTCACCGGCGCCGCCTGAACCGGCCCGGACCCGCCGCGGACCCGGAGCTCATCGCGCCCAGGCGTCCACGGGCGACCCGCCGAGCTCGGTCACGGTCAGGGCGCGCATCAGGTGCGGGTGCAGGCCCTCGGCCCGGGGGCGGGGCAGACCGGCGGCGAGCGCGGCGTCGGTGAGCGCGGCCCGCGTCCACGCCAGGTCGACGCGCCGGCCCGTGTCACCGGTGAGCAGCGGGTGGTCGGCGGGCCGGTCGCCGCACAGGCGGCGCAGCGGGCGGCGCAGGTAGGGGGCGAGCGGGAAGGCGACGATGTCGCCCCGGCCGTCGTGCAGGGTGATCAGCACGGGGTCGCCGCCGCCGACCAGGTGCACGTCGCACGGGGTCAGCCGGGCCAGCGCGTCGACGGACGCGCCGGTGGACTCCAGCAGCCCGACCGCCACGGCCTCGGCTAAGCGGCCCTCCTCGGCCAGCCGGGCGATCCCGTTGCGCAGCAGCCGCCGCTCGGCCGGGGTGGGCGGGTGAACGGCCGGCGTGGCAAGGGCCCGCCCGTGCCGGCCGGCGAAGGCGTAGAACGAGGCCAGGACGGCCCGCCTGCGGACCACCGTGGCCCTGGCCAGCGGCCGGCCGGACGGCGCCAGCCCGGTGGTGAGGGCGGCCAGGCAGTAGGCGTCGACCTGCGACCCGCCCCCCAGCACGTCGGCGGCCAGATCCTGCCCCCGCAGCCATCGCAGGTAGGAGGCCAGGACCCGCAGCCGCGTACGCCGAAGGGCCGGGGACGGCCTCTCGCGCAGCCAGGCCGCCGCCACGCCGGCCGCCGCCGGACCGAGCCCTTCGACGATGTCGACGTCGGCCGCGGCGACCTCGCCCCCGTCGCCGGGACCGCGCCGCGGGCGCAACCCCTCGATGCGGGCGACGAGGCCGCGGGCCCCCTGACCGGTGAACGCGTCCCAGGACGCGACGGTGTCTTCGGACATGCTCAGCACGCGACCGGCGTGGCGACGGGACCGTCGGCGGCCCGTGCCGGGGCATGGCAGGACGAAAGGGAGGCGGGGAGGACGTGACTGCTCGCGCCCAACGGACCCATCATGATCTCGATCGTCTCATGGAACTGCGCCCGCGGGCTCCATCCGGACGGGCCGCCGGGCTCGCCGGACCCGGGGACGGGGGCGTCCGCCGAGGTCAGGGTTCGATCAGGCCGGCGCGGATGGCGTAGCGGGTCAGGTCGAGGCGGTCGTTGAGGCCCAGCTTGGCCAGGATGTTGCTGCGGTGGCGGTCGACGGTCTTGGGGCTGATGACCAGGGTGTCGGCGATGGCCTTGGTGGAATGGCCCTCGGCGATGAGCTTGACGATCTCCTCCTCGCGGGCGGTCAGCAGGCTGTCGGGCAGCGGGTCGCCGTGCCGGTGGCGGTGGAGGTAGTCGCGGATCAGCGCGGTGACCGCCCCGGGGTAGAGGAACGGCTCGCCGCGCATCGCCGCCCGGCACGCCTCGATGAGGTCGCGGTCGGCCACCGACTTCAGCACGTAGCCGCAGGCCCCGGCCTTCAGCGCGGCGAAGAAGTACTGCTCGTTGTCGTACATGGACAACATCAGCATGCGTACGCCCGGCCGGCGGCGGGCGATCTCGCGCGCGGCCTGCAACCCGGTCATGCGCGGCATGGCGATGTCCAGGATGACCAGGTCGATGTCATGGGTGCGGACCGCCTCGACCGCCTCGGCCCCGTCGGCGGCCTCGGCCACCACGGTCAGGTCGGGCTCGGCGTCGAGGATGAGGCGGACGCCCTGGCGCACGAGCGCGTGGTCGTCGGCGAGCAGGATGCGGGTCATCGGGCGTTCTCCTTGGCCGCACCCGGGACGGTGAGGACGATCTCGGTGCCGCCGCCGGGCGGCGAGTGCACGCTCAGGCGGGCCCCGATGAGCAGGGCGCGCTCGTGCATGCCGCGGATGCCGGCGCCGGGCTCGCCGATGCCGCCCCGGCCGTTGTCGGCGACGCGCAGGACCAGGTCGCCGCCGTCGGGCGTCAGCGTGAGCGTCGCCCGGCTGGCCTGGGCGTGGCGGGCGACGTTGGTCAGGCTCTCCTGGGCGATGCGGTAGAGGACGAGCTCGACCTCGGAGGTGAGCGGCGGCAGCCCCGGAGCCAGCCCGCGGATGACCTCGACCGTGCCGGTCTGCGACAGGTCGGTGGCCAGCGCGGTGAGGGCGCTGGTCAGCCCGAGGTCCTCCAGGACGCCGGGACGCAGCCGGTGGGCGACCTGGCGCACCTCGTCCAGGCTGGTCCTGATCGCCTCCTGGGCGTGTCCCAGCTCCTCCGCCAGCTCCGCGGGCGCCCGGTCGCGCACCCGCTTGAGGGCCAGCAGGGCGACGGTCAGGCTCTGGCCGATCTCGTCGTGCAGCTCGCGGGCGATGCGGCCGCGTTCGGCCTCCTGGGCGGCCAGGGCCTGGGCGCTGGCCACGCCGCGCTCCTGCTCCAGGCGGTCGAGCATCTGGTTGAAGGTGTCGGTGACGCTCCTGAGGTCGCGGTTGCCGCCGGCGGGCAGCCGGTCGTGGGTGTGCAGCAGGTCCACCCGCCGCATGAGGGCGGTCAGCGAGGTCAGCGGGGCGAGGCTGGCCCGCACCAGGAACGCGTTCGCCGCCAGGATCAGCGCCAGGCCGATCAGCAGCACCGGGACCTCGGTCAGCAGCACCGGTGAGGAGACCGTCGCCGGCGACAGCGCCAGCACGAACGTGCCCGCGGCGAAGACCAGCGCGTTGATGACGAACAGGCGGCGGAACAACGCCTGGGCCGGGGTGCGGCCAGGCGGCTCCGGCGCGGTGGCGACGGCGTCTGTCATGCCTCCAGCCTGGGCGTTCGCCGCCCGCGCTGTCCACTGACCTCGCCCGGATACGGCTCGGCCCCCACCCGATATGGGGGCCGGACCCGATGGGCGCGGGCCCCCGCCCGGTGATGGCATGGGTCTCCCCGGAAAACAGGGACGGACCGTAAGGAGGTGGGCGATGCGTGGCACGGACCTTCTCCGGGCCGCGGCGGCAGGACCGCTTCTCCTCCTGCCCGCCCGCGGGTCGCGGTCCGTCCCCCGGGGCCATCTGACGAGCGGGCCGCACCGGGGGCCGGCCGCCGTCCCGTGGCCGGGGCAGGGCGCCTGAGCTCCCCTGGCCGCCCCTCCGACCTTCGCCCCCGCTGGAGGTATCCCATCAAGATCCGCCATGCGGCCGTGCCCCGAACCGGCGCGGACCGCCGTTCCCAGACCACTCCGACCACCGTGGACGGTGCCATGCGAGCACACGATATCGCCGTCACCCTGCCGACCGTGACGGCCCGCGACTCCGTGGTGCGCGCGGTGCGCCTGATGGTCGTCAACCGGCTTCCCGGACTGATCGTGGTGGACGAGCGGGGCAGGCCGGCGACCGTGCTGCCGGGCACGCAGGTGTTGCGGCTGGCCATCCCCGGCACGTACCAGGAGGACCAGGCCCTGGCCCGCACCCTCGACGAGAGCGACGCCGAGGTGTTCTGGCAGGAGCTCGCCCACCTGACGGTCGGCGACTGCCTGCCCAAGCCGCCGGCCCGGCCCGTCACCGTGCCACCGGAGGCGACGCTGCTGGAGGTGGCGGCGCTGATGGCCCGCACGCGCAGCCCGCTCGTCGCCGTCCTCGGCCCGGACGCCACCCTCACCGGGGCGATCACACTGGAACGCCTGCTGACCAGCCTGGCCATCACGAGCCTTCCGGACTGATCCGGATGAGCGCGATCCTGGCCATGGCCATCTTCGTGGTGGCGTTCTTCTTCATCGCCACCGAGAAGGCCGACAAGGTCAAGGTCGTCCTGGTGGCGGCCGGGCTGATGACCGTGCTGGGGCTGACGCCGGGGGAGGAGGTGTTCTCCTCGGGGCACGCGGGCATCGACTGGAACGTCATCTTCCTGCTGCTCGGCATGATGATCATCGTGGGCGTGATCAAGCAGACCGGGTTGTTCGACTACCTGGCGATCTGGGCGGCCAAACGCTCGCGGGGGCGGCCGTACCGGCTGATGGCGATGCTGATGGCCATCACCGCCGTGGCCTCGCCCTTCCTGGACAACGTCACGACGATCATGCTGGTCGCGCCGGTGACGGTGATGGTGTGCGGGCGGCTGCGGATCCCGGCGCAGCCGTACCTGATCGCCGAGGTGCTGGCCTCCAACATCGGCGGGGCCGCGACGCTGATCGGCGACCCGCCGAACATCATCATCGGCAGCCGGGCGGGGCTGACGTTCAACGACTTCCTCGTCCACATGGCCCCGGCGGTCGTGGTGATCTTCGGGGTGTTCGTGCTGCTCACCTACCCGCTGTTCCGCCGGTCGTTCCACTACAACGCCGAGCACGTGACCAAGGTCATGGCGTTGCAGGAGCGGCGGGCCATCACCGACCCCGCGCTGCTGGCGCGGTCGATGACGGTGCTGGCCGGGGTGGTGACGGCGTTCGCGCTGCACTCCGTCCTGCACCTGGCGCCCTCGATCATCGCCCTGGTCGGCGCGGGGGTCATGCTGCTGGTGTGCCGGGTCGAGCTCGGGGACGTGCTGCGCGAGGTCGAATGGCCCACGCTGGTGTTCTTCGCCGGGCTGTTCGTGATGGTCGCGGGCCTGGTGCACACCGGGACCATGGAGACCATCGGGCGGGCCACCATCGACCTGTTCGGCGACAACTACTTCGCCGCGGCCACCTCGCTGCTGTTCGGCTCCAGCGTGCTGGGGGCGTTCTTCGACAACATCCCGTACGTGGCCACGATGGCGCCGGTGGTGGAGGAACTGGCCGCCGCCGCACCGGACGCGACCACCGGGCAGGCGCTGTGGTGGGCCTTCGCCTTCGGCGCCGACTTCGGCGGCAACGGCACCGCGGTCGCCGCCAGCGCCAACGTGGTGGCCCTCGGGATCGCCGCCCGCACGGGCAACCCGATCTCGTTCTGGCAGTTCACCCGGTACGGCATCGTCGTCGCCCTGGGCAGCACGGCCCTGGCCTGGGTGTACGTGTGGCTGCGCTACTTCTGACCCGCGGCTGCGGGGGTGGGCCGGTCCCACCCCCGGGACGCCGGCGTCAGGGCCGCAGCCGGTGGAACAGCTCGACCCGCGCCCGGTGGTAGTCGAGGTCCTCCTCGTCGTGCCGCACGCCCGAGGCGGCGGCCTTGTGGAAGTAGGCGTACTCCCTGCGCAGCTTGTGCCGGACGAGCTGGGCGAGCGACTCCTCGTCGAGGGGGGCCGCCGTGCCGCCCTCCTCGTGGTAGGCGGCCACGAACTCCTTGCTCGGCCCGGTCAGGTCGTCGCCCCACTCCAGCGCGGCGGCGGCCAGCTCCAGCTCGGGGGCGCCGACGAAGGTCTCGTCCCAGTCGAGCACCGCGACGATCCGGCCGTCGCCGGCCAGGGTGTTGCCGGTGTAGTAGTCGCCGTGCAGCGGGTGGCGTACGGGATGGCCGGCGTGGAAGTCGGCCAGCCAGCGGTCCAGGACGGGGTCGTCCAGGCCGGCGGCGTCCGGGGGCGGGTCGCCGTACAGGCCGGACTCCTGGAAGGCGGGCACGGGACGCGGGCCGGGACGCAGCCCGGCCAGCGCGCGGTGGAGCCGGGCCAGCAGCCGGGCGCCCGCCTCGCGCTGCGCCGGGACGTCGGAGTCCGGCCAGGAGCCCTCGACGTAGGGCCAGCAGGAGATCGGCCGCCCGTCCACGACGACGACGGTCGCCCCGCCATCGGTCGCCAGCGGCGCGACGGCCTCGGGAAGCGTGGTCGCGGCGTGCCGCGCGACGGCGTGGCACCACTCCGACTCCGCCATCCCGCGCGCGGCCGGGCCGACCCGGATGACGTGGCCGCCGAGGCGGTAGGCGGCCGACTCCTCCCCGCCGTGCAACCGCTCGCCCTCTCCCTCGGCGCCCCAGGCCCGGGAGGCGGCCGCACGGATCTCGGGGGTGAGGGGCGTCTTGGCGTAGATCACCTCGCCACACTATGGGCTCGGACGGGTTGTCGAGCGTTCGGCCAAGGTCGGGCGACACGTGCCGCAAATTCGGCGCTCTCGGCCGCATAGCGCTTAACCTGCACTAACAGGATCATCATCCGCTTGTCACCCCGCCGCCAGGCCCACCGGTGCCGAGCCCGCTCCGAAGTCGGGACGCTCATGATCGTGCTATCGCAGGAAATCTCGGAAAGCTCACATCCGCCCCATACGCGCCCGTCCCGGCACCGGGAGGCCCGTACGCCGCTCCGCGCGACGCGGCGCCTGACGCGCACCCGTCCGTGGCCGGACGTGACCGGTGCCACCACGCCCACCGCCCGGCCCACGTCCCTGGGCCGGGCCTTGCCGCGCCGGATGCGCGAGACGTTGGGAACGGTCCACGTTCTGGGGCCGATCCGGCGCTACCCGCCGCCCGCCGTCGTCCTGCGCTGCCGCTAGCGCTGCCCGGGCCGGCCCGCCGATCACCGTCTGGGAGTCCCGCGTGTCCTATCCGACTCCGCCCGCAACGCCTCCCGCCGTACCGCCCGTGACGTCGTCCGGCATACCGCCCGTCGCGTCGCCCGTCATGCCTGCGCGGTCGTCCGCGCCGTGGCGGCACGTCACCGGCGCGGGCCGGCGCGTGGAGATCAACCCGTGGTTGCCGCGGGCGCCGTGCTCGGTGCGCGCGTGCCTGCCGGAGGAGGCCGTCGCCGCCGGGCGGGCCCGCCGCGCGGCCCGGCTGTGCGCCACCCTGCTGGTCCTGCTGGCCGCCCTGCCGGCCTTCCTCGTCATGGGCGCCGCGCCGCGCCTCTGGCGGGCCAGGACCGTCCAGGCGGCGGCCAGGTTGCTGCTGCGCGCGCTGGGCGTCCGGGTCGAGGTCGTCGGCCCGGTGGAGGCCGTACGGGAGGCGGCCGGGGTGCTCGTCGTGGCCAACCACGTCTCGCTGCTCGACCCGGTGGTCATGCTCGCCGCGCTGCCCTGCCGCCTGCTGGCCAAGCGGGAGGTGCGCCGGTGGCCGCTCATCGGGGCGCTCGGCGCGGCCTGCGGGGCGCTGTTCATCGACCGGGAACGCCTGTCCACGCTGCCCGCCGCGGTGGGCCTGATCCGCGACGCCCTGCTGGCCGGGGAGGTGGTGACCGCCTTTCCCGAGGGCACCACGTCCTGCGGGCGCGAGGTCGGCACGTTCCGGCCCGCGGTCTTCCAGGCGGCGATCGACGCCGGGGCGGCGGTGTGCCCGGCCGTCCTGCGCTACTACGAGGGCGAGAGCCCGTCGAGCCGCGGGAGCTGGGTGGGTGAGGACTCGGTGACCGGGTCCGTCGCCCGGGTGGCCGGGACGCGGCGGCTGCGGGCCGAGGTCCGGCTCACCGCGCTCCTGCGGCCGGCCGCGCCCGACCGCGGGCCGTGCGGACGGGCCGCCCTGGCCCGCGCCGCGGAGGAACGCGTGCGCACCGGCCTCGACTGACCATCCCGGCCCGCGCCGCGGAGGAGCGTGTGCGCGGCGGCCTCGACTGACCGTTACTCGACGTAAGGAATCACCGATGTGGGGCAATTCGCCGCCGTCCGGCCGTGGGCGGAGGTGGCCGCGACGGGTTGTGCTCTGGGGCGCGGCCGTGACGTTCGCCGTGTCGCTCCTGGCCGGCCTGGACGTGCACGATCGGCTCGTGCTGGGCGACATCGTGCCGCTCGGGTCACAGTCCCTGCGGGCGGACGACATCCTCCAGGACGCCTTCCACGCGGGCAACGCCGACCTGGTCGTGATCGCCCGCGCCGCCCGCCCGGTCGACGACCCCGGGATCGACACCGCCGGGACGCGGCTCACCGAACGCATCTCGGCCGACCCCGGGGTGTGGCGGGTCACCTCGTACTGGCGCGGCCACGAGTCCAGGCTGCGCAGCGGCGACGGGCGCGCGGCGGTCGTCCTGGCGCACCTGAGCGGCGACAACGCCGCCCGCAACAACGCCGCCCGCCGGATCATGGAATCCCTGCACGGCCGCTACGGCCCCCTGACGCTGACCGCCACGGGCGAGGCCCAGGTACGCGTCGAGGCGCAGGACCGCAGCGAGACCGACCTGCGCACCGCCGAGCTGATCGCCGCGCCGCTGACCCTGGCCATCCTGTGCGTGGTGTTCGGCAGCCTCGTCGCCGCCCTGCTGCCGGTGCTGATCGGCGCGCTGGCGGTGGTCGTCACGATGGCCGTGCTGCGGCTGCTGACCGAGGTCATGGAGATCTCGGTGTTCGCCCTGAGCATCTCCAGCGCGCTGGGCTTCGCCCTGGCCGTCGACTTCAGCCTGTTCGTCGTCACCCGCTTCCGCGAGCAGCTCGCCCAGGGCCAGGACGCCTCCCAGGCCATCGCCGTCACCATGCGCACCACCGGCCGGGCCATGGCCTGCTCGGCGGCCACCGTGGCGCTGTCCATGTCGGCGCTGCTGCTGTTCCCGTTCACCATCCTGCGCTCGCTGGCCGTGGGCGGGATGACGATCAGCCTGATGGCGGCGGCGGCCAGCCTCGTGGTGCTCCCGGCCGTGCTCACCCTGCTCGGCGACCGGATCAACCGGCTCCCCGTGCCCGGCCCGTGGAACGCCGCGCGCCGCTCCGCGCCGCCGGTGGAGCGCGGGCCCTGGTACCGCCTGGCGATCGCCGTCATGCGCCGACCGCTGGCGGTGGCCGTGCCCACCACCGCGCTGCTGCTGGCCATGGGCGCGCCGTTCCTGGGCGCCCGCTTCGGCACCCTGGACGACCGCATCCTGCCTCCGGGGGCGCCCGCCGCGCTGGCGGCCCAGTCGCTGCGCGCGGACTTCGGCGGGCAGCAGGTCGTCGGCGGCACCATGATCCTGCTGCCGGACCTGCGCCTGACCGGCCAGAACACCACCGGCCCGCTGGACGGTTACGCCAGGCGCCTGGCCGCCACCGACGGCGTGCTCCGCGTGGACACGGCCGGCGGCTCCTACAGCGGGGCCGCCGTCGTCCCCGGGCCGGGCCGGCGGTTCACCGGCGAGGCGGGCACCTGGTTGCTCGTCACCACCGCGCACGAGCCGTACTCGGTGGCCAACAGCGAGCTCGTCCGGTCCCTGCGCGCGATCCCGGCCCCGGGCCAGGCGCTCTTCGCCGGGCCGGGCGCCGAGCTCGACGACCTCAGGCAGAGCATCGCCGGCACGCTGCCCCTGGCCCTGGCGCTGATCGCGCTGACCACGCTGGCCATGGTGACGCTGCTGACCCGCAGCGTCGTGCTGGCCGCCAAGGCCCTGGTGATGAACGTGCTCAGCCTCACCGCCACCTTCGGCGCCCTGGTCCACGTCTTCCAGGACGGGCACCTGCGCTGGCTGGTCGGCGACTTCACCGCCACCGGCAGCATCGACGCCCTCATGCCCACGCTGATCTTCTGCGTCGCGTTCGGCCTGTCCATGGACTACGAGATCTTCCTGCTGTCCCGCATCACCGAGGAGTACCGGAGCCGCGGCGACACCGTCACCGCGGTCGCCATCGGGCTCCAGCACACCGGGCGGCTGTTCACCTCCGCCGCCGTCATCTTCGCCGTCGTCATGGCCGCCGTGGCGACCTCCGGCCTGGCGGTGCTGAAGATGATCGGGGTGGGGATCGCGGTGGCCGTCCTGGTCGACTGCACGCTGATCCGCACGCTCCTCGTGCCCGCCGTGATGCGCCTGGCGGGGCCCGTCAACTGGTGGGCTCCCCGGCTCCCGCGCGGCAGGCGGGGGAGCGGCGACGGCTCTGCGGGGGACCGGCGGCGCGTCCCCGTCGGCGCGGGCGCGGGCGGCCCGGACGGGACCGAGCCCTCAGGACCGCCGGCGGGCACACCATGATGACCACCCGCGCCCAGGACCACCGCCACGGGCGGCCGCCGTCCCGGCCGGGGTTGTCGCCGTGCACGCCGGAGACCTGCGTCGAGCCGCCGGTCACCGCCGCCGGGCCGGTCCGCCGGGCCGCCCGCCTCCTGGGCTGCGCGCTGGCCCTGGGCGCGGCCCTGACCCTGTCGCCGATGCTCCGCCGCCGCCCCGGACCCCTGCGCGGGCGCCTGGCGCGGGGAGCCATGAGACTGATCGTGCGCGCGCTCGGCATCACGGTACGGATCCCGGACGGCGTCCCCGTCCTGACCGGCCAGGGCACGCTGCTGGTGAGCAACCACATCTCGTGGGCCGACCCGCTGATCATGGCGGCCGTCACGCCGGCCCGTCAGCTCGCCAAGCGGGACATCGGGCGGTGGCCGCTCGTGCGGTCGTTGGCCGCGGCCCACCGCACCCTGTTCATCGACAAGGACCGGCCGGCCGCGCTGCCCGCCGCGATCACGGCGGTCGCCGGCGCCCTGCGCGACGGGGACGCCGTGCTGGCCTACCCCGAGGGCACCACCTGGTGCGGGCGGGCCATGGGAGCCTTCCACCCGGCCCTGTTCCAGGCCGCCGTCGAGGCGGGCGCGACCGTGCGGCCGGTGGCGCTGCGCTACCGCGAAGGCGGCGCGCCCTCCACCCGCGCCGCCTGGATCGGGGAGGACACCCTGCCGGTCTCGCTGCTGCGGGTGGTCGCGACCCGGAACCTGGTGGCCGAGGTGACGTTCCTGCCCCCCGTACGCCCCGAGCTCACCGGACGCCCGCGCGAGGACCGGGCCACGCTCGCCGCGGTGACCGAGTCGCTGGTCAGGGACGCCCTCGACCCGGCTTGATCGACATTTGAGGTGTCATAGCCGGACCTGCCCGCCCTCCTGCAGCACACTCGGACACGCCACCCATCCGCCGAGAGAACGGACGGCACCATGACCGACGACCAGATAACAGACGTGCTCCGCGGCCACTGCGCCCGGGTCCTGGGCGTCAGCACGACCCAGATCAGCCCGTACACCGACCTGCGCGAGGAACTGGACGCCGACAGCCTGGACTTCGCCGAGCTGTACGCCGCCGTCGAGGACGAATGGGGCACCTTCGCCGACGAGACCCTTCAGCGGGTGCGGACCGTCGCCGACATGGCCGCCGTCATCCGGCGCCACCTGACAGCGGTGGGCGGCTGATGCGACCCCGGGTCGCGGTGACCGGGCTCGGCCTGCGCACGCCCGCCGGAGCCGGTCCCAAGGAGCTGTGGAACGCGCTGCTCGCCGGGCGCTCCACGGCACGCGCCATCACGTCGTTCGACGCGTCCACGCTGGCGGTGCGCTTCGCCTGCCAGGTCCCGGACCTGGACGTCTCGGCGTACCTGACGGACCGGCAGGCCCGGCGGCTGGACCGGGCGTCGCTGCTGGCGGTGTGCGCGGCGGGCGACGCGCTGGCCGACGCCGGCCATCCGCCGATCCCGCCCGAGCGGCGCGCGGTGGTGGCGGGCAGCTCCTTCTGCGGCACCGAGACGTACGAGTCGGCGCTGCTGGACACGCCCGGTCCCGGCGCGCTGCGCCTGTCGCCGATCTTCATCCCGAAGATCATGCCCAACGCCGGCGCCGCCGCCATCGGCATGCGGTACGACATCCGCGGGCCGAGCATGTCCGTGGTCACCGCCTGCGCCTCCGGCGCGCACGCCGTCGGCGAGGGCGTGCGGCTGATCCGCGACGGCTCGGCCGACCTGGTCGTGGCCGGCGCAGGGGACGCCAACGTCACCCCGGGCATGCTGCACGGCTTCAGCCGGTGCCGCGCCCTGTCCGGCCGCAACGACGACCCCGAGGCCGCCTGCCGCCCCTTCGAGGCCGACCGCGACGGGTTCGTGCTGGCCGAGGGGGCCGCCTTCCTCGTCCTGGAACGCCTCGACGACGCCGTGCGCCGCGGGGCCAGGATCCACGCCGAGCTGTCCGGCTACGGCCGTACCAGCGACGCCCACGACCTGACGGCCCCCGCGCCCGGCGGCGAGGGCGCCCGCAGGTGCATGGACGCCGCGCTCGCCGACGCCGGCCTCGCACCCGAGGACATCGTGCACGTCAACGCCCACGGCACCGGGACCGAGCTCAACGACCTGGCCGAGGCACAGGCGATCGGCCGCGTCTTCGGGCCCGCCGCCGTGCCGGTGAGCTCGACCAAGGGGGTGACCGGCCACGCGCTCGGCGCGTCCGGGGCGATCGAGGCCGTGGCGTGCGTGCTGGCGATCGCCGAGTGCACCGCCCCGCCGACCGCCAACCTGGACCGGCTCGACCCGCGCTGCGACATCGACGCGGCGCCCGTGCCCCGCCCGATCGCGAGGGGGCCGGTGATGTCGAACTCGTTCGGCTTCGGCGGCCACAACGCCACGCTGGTCCTCTCACCCGCGAGCTGACCGCGTCCGCCGGACGGTCATCCCCGCCGGGAGACGAACACGCAGAACGGATGACCGGCGGGGTCGGCGTAGACCCGCAGGGGCTCCTCGCCGTCCTGACCGGCCATACGCGCGCCTCCCGTGATCGTCCCGTCCGTCATGCTCTCTGCGAGGGAGGGCGGCAGCTCAAACGCGGCGGGTTCACCAGGTGACCGGCAGGGAGGCCACGCCGTAGATGGTGGCGCGCGGCCGCATCGGCACCTCCTCGGCGGGCACGGCCAGCCGCAGACCGGGGAAGCGGCGCAGCAGCGCCGGGTAGGCCAGCCGCATCTCCAGCCGGGCGAGCTGCTGGCCCAGGCACTGGTGGATGCCGTGGCCGAAGCCGAGCTGCCGGTCGGCCTCGCGGGTGACGTCGAAGCGGTGGGGGTCGGGGAAGCGGGCCGGGTCGCGGTTGACGACCGGCAGGGAGAGCGTCACGGTCTCCCCGTCCTTGATCGTCTGCCCCGCGAGCGGCACGTCGGCCCTGGCGACCCGGATCGGGCCGAGGTGCACGATGCTGAGGTAGCGCATCAGCTCCTCGACGGCGGTCGCCGCGACGCCGGGGTCGGAGCGCACCAGCTCCGCCTGCTCGGGGCGGCACAGGAGCAGGAACGTGCCGAGGCCCAGCATGTTCGCGGTGGTCTCGTGGCCGGCGGTCAGCAGCAGGGTGGCCACCCCGGTCAGCTCCTCGTGGTTCAGCTCGCCGCCGGAGACCAGCTCGCTGAGCAGGTCCTGGCCGGGCTCGGCCCGCTTGCGGGTGACCAGCTCCGACAGGTAGCCCATCAGCTCGGCGCCCGCCGCGCCGCGCTCCTCGGGGGAGTTGTCCAGGTTCACCGCCCGCGCGGTGGTGTCCTGGAAGCGCGTGCGCTCCTCGTACGGCACGCCGAGCAGCTCGCAGATCACCAGCGACGGGATCGGCAGCGCGAAGGCGCTCACCAGGTCCGCCGGGGCTCCCGCGCGTTCCATCTCGTCGAGCCGGCCGTCGATGATCTCCTGGATCCTGGGCTCCAGGAGCCGCATCTTCCGCATGCTGAAGCGGCCGGTGAGCAGCCTGCGGTAGCGGGAGTGCTCGGGGTCGTCCATGGCGATGAAGAAGCCCGGCGGGATCACCAGGTCGGCCAGGCCCTCGGGCGGCGTCAGCTCCTTGATGGGCGGCGCGGCGCCCTGGGAGGTGTTGCTGAAGCGGGGGTCGTCGAGCACCGCGCGGGCCTCGGCGTGGCCGGTGACCAGCCAGCCGGGACGGCCGTCGGCGTAGATCATGCGGTGCAGCGGTCCGTGCAGCCGGGCCATTTCGGCGGGCGGCTCGAACGGGTCCTCGCGTTCGAGCGGCAGGTTCTGGAGGATGTCCATGCCCCCAGAAAACCGCAGAGACTGCGAAATTGCAACCTATGCATAAAAGCAGGCCATGCAGTAGGGTGGCGCCGTGGAAGGTCATCGCGAACGCAAGAAGGCCCGCACCCGCCGCGCGCTGCTGGAGGCCGCCGTCCGGCTGTTCGCCGAGCGGGGGTACGAGCGGACCACCGTCGCCGACATCGCCGCCGCGGCCGACGTGGCGCCCCGCACCTTCTTCGCGTACTTCGCGAGCAAGGAGGACGTGCTCTTCCTCCAGGCCGCGGACCGCGAGCGGGCCATGCTGGAGGTGATCGCCGATCGCCGGCCGGGGGAGCCGCTGGGGGAGCTGCTGAGCCGGATGTTCGAGTCCCTGGTGGGCGGCCTGGCCGCGGACGACGAGCTGGACTTCGCGCTGTCGCCGCTGCGGGCGCGGCTGGTGGTCGCCGAGCCCGCGCTGCGCGCCCGCGGGCTGACGCTCATGATGGAGACCCAGCCCCGGCTGGCGAGCGCGCTGTGCGAGGTCTTTCCCGAGCTGGATCCGGTGTCGGCCGGGGCGGCGGTCGGCGGCTTCATGGGCGCGCTGGCCGTGGCCGGGCTGGTCGCCCAGCAGCAGGGCGGCTCCGAGGACGACGTCCTGGCCGCCGGGCGGCGCGGGATCGAGGTCGCCGTCAACGGCCTGTCGAGCCTCGACCGTCCGTGACCCGCGCCTGTCCGCCGGTCGCGGGCCGGTCGAGCAGCCACCGCTCGACCGCCGCGCTCATCCGGCCGCCCGGCCTTGGCCGGGTATCACCGGGCACTCGGCCGTGTATCGGCCATGTATGGGCCATGTATCAACGCCCGTAGGCTGACATCAACCCCCACGAAATCGGAGAGAAGTCGTGCCACGACACGTTCTCACCGGCGCTCCCGGCGCCGGGAAGACGGCCGTCCTGCGCCTGCTGGAGGTCAACGGGCACACCGTCGTCGAGGAGGCGGCCACGGACGTCATCGCCCTCGGCGAGGCGCTCGGCCGCGAGGAGCCCTGGCGCGAGCCCGCCTTCGTCGACGAGGTCGTCACGCTCCAGCGGCGGCGCCAGGAGGCCGTGCCCGCAGGCGGTACGACCGTCTTCTTCGACCGCTCGCCGGTCTGCACGCTGGCGCTCAGCCGCTATCTCGGGTTCCGCACGTCGCGCCTGCTCGCCGGCGAGGTCGAGCGGGTGGTGGCGCGGGGGACGTACGACGGGAAGGTCTTCTTCGTCCGCAACCAGGGATTCGTCCGGGCCACCTCCGCCAGGCGGATCAGCTACGAGGACTCGCTCGACTTCGAGCGCCTGCACGAGCGGACCTACCGCGACCTCGGGTTCGACCTCGTCGAGATCCCCGCCGCGCCGCTGGCCGACCGGGTCGCGCTGATCGAGCGCGGGGCGGGGGTCAGCCCACCCGGCCGCTCTTGACCAGCGCCCAGCACAGCGAGGCGAACGCGCCGGTGGTGGTGATCGTGCGGACCAGGTTGTAGGCCGACCACCGGGCCTCGTCGAACGCGCGGCGCACGGCGGCCAGGTCGGCGATCCGGTCCGGGTCGCCGGCCGCCTTGATGGCGTCGTTGAGCGGCACGTTCACGGCCACCGTGAGCACGAAGGCGACCAGGTAGAGCACCAGCGCGACGAGGATCCAGGGCAGCACCGCGCGCACGTTCTGGCCGAGGTGCAGGGCCGCCGCCAGGCCCGTGAAGAACAGCGCGCCGATGAAGCTGAGCATGAACCAGGGATTGAGGATCGCCCGGTCGATGGCCTGGAACGCCCCGACGAACGTGCGGTCGTCCGTCGCGCCGAGCCCACGCATGATGGTGTGCGTGTAGAGCCCGAAGACGCCCGCCGCGAGCCCCGTCGCCATGGTCGCCGCGATGAGCACGACGGTGCGCAGAACCGACATCAGTGTTTCCCCCTACTCGTCCCGCGCCCGGCCTCCCGGACGCGCGAGGACAAGTCAACGCGAGAGCGGGGGAGCGCGGCCATGGCCGAGACTCTCCCGCCCATACGCCAGGATCCAGGCCGCCCCCGGGCGCGGGCGCGCGGTCACGGCGCGGGCGGATCCCGGCGCGGGGTGATCATAGCGAAGGACAGGTACTCGCCCTGATCGGCCTCCAGCATGGCGATCGTCGCCGTCTCCCGCCTGGCGCGCGCCCACAGCAGCCAGTCGTGCCATCCGCCGTCCTGGAGGCGCGCGGACGTCAGCGTGACCAGCTCGGTGATCTCCCACGGGAAGCGCCACCACTCGGCCGTGTGCCAGGCGATCGCCTCCCAGCCGACCAGGGCCTTGATGTGGGCGGGGATGTGCCCGAGGTCGCGGACCTCGCGGGTCATGCCGGGCGCCCCGCGACCCTCACCTGGTGAGGTGCGACAGCAGGGCGTTGGCGGCCGGATTGGCGGGGACGGGGGCGCGCCCGGCCAGCACGACCGTCCTGGCCGGGTCGGGCTGGCGGATCCGCACGGTGGGCAGCCCCTCCTGCTCGGCCACCCGCCGGGGGACGATCGCCACGCCGATCCCGGCCCGCACCAGATCGACCAGCAGCCGGATCTGGGTGACCTCGCAGGTGATCTGCCGGTGCAGCCCGCACCCGGCGGCCAGCCGGCGCACCGCGGTCTCCAGCCCGGTGCCGGCCTTGAAGTCCACGAACGGCTCCTCCGTCAGCTCCGACAGCAGCGCCCGCTCCGCGCCGGCCAGCCGGTGGTCGGGAGAGGTCATCAGCACCAGCTCCTCCTCCCAGGAGTCGAACACGGCCAGGCCCGCCGGCAGGTCGGCGCCGTCGAGCGCCAGGTAGGCCAGGTCGAGCTCGCGGCCGAGCAGCGCGTCGAGCAGCCCGGCCACCGGGGCGTCGCGGACCGAGATCTGGATGCCGGGCCGCAGGCGGTGGAAGGCGGCCAGCTCGGCCGGCAGGTCGACGCTGGTGAGCGTCTGGATGGTGCCGATCGCCACCCGGCCGGTGGCCAGCCCGGACACGGCGGACACGGCGTCGCCGGCCGCCGCGGCGTCGGCCAGCAGCGCCCGCGCGGCCGGAAGGAAGGCGTGGCCGGCCGGGGTGAGGATCGGCCGCCGTCCGGTGCGCTCGAACAGGTCGGCGCCGAGCTCGCGTTCGAGCTTGCGGATGGACGTGCTGAGCGCCGACTGC
This sequence comes from Nonomuraea sp. NPDC052265, assembly GCF_044547985.1. NCBI lineage: Bacteria > Bacillati > Actinomycetota > Actinomycetes > Streptosporangiales > Streptosporangiaceae > Nonomuraea > Nonomuraea sp. NPDC052265. Next base: position 458,608 of record NZ_JBIUBJ010000004.1, on the reverse strand, counting down.
ACGATCAGCTCGGCCCTGGCGGCGGCGGTGAAGCTGCCGTGCGTGGTGACGGCGACGAAGTGGCGGAGCTGGCGCAATTCCATCCATCTACATTAGCGATGGCAGCCAGCGAGATGATGTGTTGGATCGATCGGTATGCGCGGGGACATCCTGGTCCGCATGGAACAACACGTACCCGTCTTGTGGTCGGCCGCCTATTGCTCCCGCCGTCCCGCCCCGGTCCGGCTCGCGGGGCGGGGGCTGCTGAAGCTCCTCGACTTCGTCCGGATGCTCGCCCTGGCCGACCACCCGACGTTCGTCTCGCACTGAGGGGCCGTCAGCCCGAGTTCTCGCGGTGCCGCAGGAGGAGCAGCGCGATGTCGTCGGTGTGCGGGGCGTGGTCGAGCAGGGTCCCGGCGATCTGCTGGAGCTGCTCGCGCGGGGCGCTGGTCAGGTACGCCGCCAGCGTCCCGATGGCCTCGTCCAGGTCCACGCCCGGCGCCTCGACCAGCCCGTCGGTGTAGAGGGCCAGGACGGCGCCCGGCGGGAACGGCACCTCCACCGTGGCGTAATCGGCGTCGGCGTCGATGCCGAGCAGCAGGCCCGCGGGGATGTCGATGATCTCGGCCGGCATGTTGGGCGGGCGCAGCAGCGGCAGGGGATGACCGGCGTTGGCCGCGCGCAGCGTGCGCAGGCGCAGGTCGAAGTAGATGAGCAGGCAGCTCGTGAACAGGTCGGTGTCCAGGTCCATGAGCAGCCGGTTGGTGTGCTGGAGGACGTCCCCGGGGCTGGCGCCGACGGCGGCGTGGGCGTGGATGGCGGTGCGCACCTGGCCCATGAGCGCGGCGGCCGTCATGTTGTGGCCCTGGACGTCCCCGATGACGGCGGCGGCGGTGGTCTCGTTGAGGCGGATCAGGTCGTAGAAGTCGCCGCCGATGCCGACGCCGCGGGTGGCGGGCACGTACCGGGCGGCCACCTCAAGGCCCGGCATGTCGGGCAGGCTGCCGGGCAGCAACGAGGTCTGCAGGCTGTGGGCCAGCCGGTCCTTGGTGTCGTAGAGGAGCGCGCGGTCCAGGGCCTGGCCCATCAGCCCGGCCAGCGTGGTCAGGGTGGAGCACTGCTCGGCGGTGAACGGCCGCGGATGGTCGAAGGCCAGCAGGCAGACGCCGAAGGTGTCGTCGGAGACGGTCAGCGGCAGGAAGGCCCAGGCGGCCATCCCGTCCTCCTGGGCGGTGTCGGGGAAGGACTGGCGCAGCTCGGCCCGGTCGGCGAAGAAGGCCGGCTCGCCCGTGCGGACGACCTGCTCGGCGGGGCTCGGCACGGCCAGGGTCTGGCCGTCGAACCGGTCCAGGATCTCGGGGACGTAGCCGAAGGAGCCGACGATCCTCATCCGGCCGCTCTCGGCCCGCATGATCGCCATCGCCCGCGCCTTGAACACCGGCATGACATGGTCGGCGATGAGATCGACGACCTCCCGGACGTTCAGCGCCCGGGTCATCGCCGAGGCCATGTGCAGGAAGTTGTAGAAGACGTCGGCCCGCGGCAGCTCCGAGTTGCCCGCCGGTCTGGACCGCGCGGGCAGTCGCGCGGGCAGGTCGGTCGCCGAGGGCGTGATGCGCAGGCTCAGGCCGGTCGGGTCCGGATGCAGGACGAACTCCAGCTCGTGGCCGTCCGGCCGGCGCGCCGAGCAGGCGGCGACCTGCTGGCCGACCACCGCCGCGCGGCAGCGGTCCTGGAACGCCGGGTCCTTCAGCCACGTCGCCGTCTCCCACAGCGGCGTGCCGAGCAGCTCGGAGACGGCGGTGCCGAGCAGGTCGGCGGCGGCGGGGCTGGCGAAGGTGACGACGCCGTCCAGGTCGAGCGCGACCGAGCCGTCACGCAGCCGTTCCAGGTAGCCGGCCGCGGCCACCGCCTCGTACGGGTCGGGCATCGGCGGCGGCACCGGGGTCAGCACGCGCGGCTCGCCCACCGGGCACACCGGGTACCCGCTGTCGGCGGCCTGCTCCAGGACGGCGGCCAGGCGCTCGCTCGTGCCGCCGATGACCTCCAGCTCCGGCCCGCTCAGCTCGGCGGGCCGCCCGTCCGGCCAGAGCAGGATCCACGAGCCCCACATGCGGGAGTCGCTGTGCAGGGGCACGGAGACCGAGGCGAAGGCGTACGGGAAGGCCAGGGCCGTGCCCGGGAAGCGGCAGGCCATCTCCTGCGCGGTCGGCACCCAGACCAGCCGTCCCTGGCGCACGGCGGCGGCCACGGGCGCCCCGGCGTCCAGCCTGACGGTGGTCCACGGCCCGACGAGCTGCGTGGGCAGCCCGATCTCCGCCTCCATCACCAGGACCTGCGGGGAGCCGGTCAGGAGGTACACCGCGCCGATGTGCGCGCCGGTCTCGCGGGCGGCCTGGGCGAGCGCCTCGTCCAGCGCCGAGGTGTACGGCAGGGTCCCCTCGTCGGCGTGGCCCCCCACGGACTACCTCGTTCCGTCCTGCGCTGACGTCGGCGCCGCGTCCCGTTGATCGCCCATAGGACAACTGTAGATATCCGTATTGGGGGTGATGGTGACCGTTGCCGGATTCTGGCGAAGTGGTGGGAGGAATATGAGCTTTGTGGTGGCCCGGGCGGGCGGCCGTACGGCGGGGGCAGTTGGCCGGATTGTGACAAAGCGGCGGGGTTCTCGGTCAGTTGATCGCTGTCTACACTCCGGTTCGGATGCCAAGCCACCCCGCCACCGGGGAGGGGAGGCGTCCAGCTCGTCACCCACCGGGGAGGGTCATCGATCTCTCCGGCATGCGCGCGTGGGGGTGACATGACGTCCTGGGCCGGTCTGGCGGGTTCGTGCAGCTCCTCGGCCAGGAGGTCTTTGTGTTGTCCCGTTCGTTCTCATCCCGTTTACGCCGGTTGACATCGGTAGCCGTCGGGCTCGGTGTCGTGATGGCCATGAGCCCGGCCGTGGCGCGGGCCACGCCCACCCCGCCCGCGAAATGGCGGTCCGTGCCGCTCACCGGCGCCGAGGTGGTCGAGGGCGCCAAGTCCCCCACCGGCAAGCTCGCCAAGAGCGACGCGGCGCTGCTGAAGGTCACCTCGCCCGCGCCCGTCAACGTCATGGTCAAACTGGACTACGACTCGCTGGCCGCCTACCAGGGCGGGCTGGCCGGGCTCCCGGCCACCAGCCCCGCCGTCACCGGCAAGGCCCTCGACACCAGGAGCGCCGAGGCCAGGAAGTACGGCACCCACATCCAGGACGTCGAGGACGCCTTCCTGGGCGAGCTGGCCAAGAAGATCCCCGGAGCCGTCGCCGGCCAGCGCGTCAGGACCGTCTACGGCGGCATCGCCCTGCGCGTCCCGGGCAGCAAGGTGGCCGACGTGCTGCGGCTGCCCGGCGCGGTCGCCGTCCAGGAGGACAGACCCCAGCAGTTGCTGACCGACTCCAGCCCCGAGTTCATCGGCGCCGACACCATCTACGGCAAGCTCGGCGGCAGCTCCTCCGCGGGCAAGGGGGTGATCGTCGGCGTCCTGGACTCCGGCGCCTGGCCCGAGCACCCCTCCTTCGCCGCCGCTCCCGGCCTGCCCGCCCCCGGGCCCACCAAGGACGGCACGCCCCGCGTGTGCAACTTCGGCGACAACCCGCTGACCCCGGCCAGCGACCCGTTCACCTGCAACAACAAGCTGATCGGCGGACAGCCGTTCATGGAGACCTACAACGCCGTCTACGGCGGCGAGGTCTACGCCGACAGCGCCCGCGACTCCAACGGCCACGGCACCCACACCGCCAGCACCTCGGCGGGCGGCCCGGTCGCCGACGCCAACCCGCTGGGCATCAGCCGCGGCCCCATCCACGGCATCGCCCCGGCCGCCGAGGTCTCGGTCTACAAGGTGTGCGGCGCGCAGGGCTGCTTCCCCTCCGACTCGGCGCAGGCCGTGGCGCGGGCCGTCCTGGACGGCGTACGCGTGATCAACTTCTCGGTCTCCGGCGGCAGCGACCCCTACAGCGACCCGGTCGAGCTGGCCTTCCTCGACGCCTACGCCGCCGGCGTGCTGGTCTCGGCCTCGGCGGGCAACTCCGGGCCCGACGCCGGCACCACCGACCACCGCGGGCCCTGGGTGACCACGGTGGCCGCCTCCTCGCAGTCCCGGACCTTCCAGTCCACGGTCACGCTGTCCGGCGGCGGCGCCACGGCGACGATCAAGGGCGCCTCCATCACCGCGGGCCTGGCCTCGCCGCTGCCCGTCGTCCTGGCCTCGGCGCCGCCGTACTCCCGCGCCGCGTGCGACGTCCCGGCGCCTCCGGGACTGTTCAGCGGGAAGATCGTCGCCTGTGAGCGCACCCCCAACCGCGTGCTGAAGAGCTTCAACGTCCGGCAGGGCGGCGCGGCCGGGATGATCCTCTACAACACCTTCCCGTTCGACGTCTTCACCGACGCCCACTGGCTGCCGTCCGTGCACGTCGACAAGCCCGGGGCCGACACCCTGCTGACCTTCCTCGCCGCCCACCCCGGCGCCACCGCCTCCTTCACGCAGGGCGCCAAGTCCACCTGGCAGGGCGACGCGATGGCGCACTTCTCCTCGCGCGGCCCCGGCGGCGACTTCCTCAAGCCGGACGTCACCGCGCCCGGCCAGCACATCATGGCGGGCATGACGCCGACCCCCGAGTCGCCGCTGGAAGGCCCTCCCGGCAACCTCTACCAGGTCATCTCCGGCACCTCGATGTCGGCGCCGCACGTGACGGGCTCGGCGGCGCTGGTCTTCGCCCTGCACCCCACGTGGACGCCCGGCCAGGTCAAGTCGGCCCTGGAGACCACGGCCAAGACCGCGGTCACCAAGCAGGACAGGACCACCCAGGCCGACCCGTTCGACATGGGCGGCGGGCGCATCGACCTGACCAAGGCCGGTGACCCCGGCCTGACCCTGGACCAGGACGCCGCCGGCTTCGTCGCCTCGGCCACCGACCCGCTCAACCGGATCGACCTCAACCTGCCCTCGGTGAACGCGCCCACCATGCCCGGCGTCATCACCGTCAGGCGCACCGTCACCAACACCACCGGCTCGTCGCTCACCTTCACCGCCTCCGGCACGACCGTGAGCGGGGCCGCCGTCACCGTGCTGCCGCCCGTGTTCACCGTCGCGCCCGGCAAGAGCGTCAAGCTGAGCATCGTCATCACCGCGCCGGAACTGCCCGACGGCCAGTACTTCGGCCAGGTCGACCTCAAGCAGGCCGGCGGCTCGCGCGCGCTGCACCTGCCGGTGGCGTTCTACCGCAAGCAGGGCGCGGTGCCGGTCGACCAGACCTGCGCCCCGGACACGATCGCCAGGAACACCGGCGAGTCCACCTGCACGGTCACCGTACGCAACACCACGTTCGAGGACGCCGAGGTCACCGCGCTCAGCACCCTCGACGCCCGCCTGCGCCTGAACAGTGTCACGGGCGCGACCAAGGTCGGCACCCAGATCGCCACCACCAAGGCGACGCTGGCCGCCACCCAGCCCGCCAAGCCGGGGATCGCGCCCGGCGCCGGGCCCGCCGGCTACATCCCGCTGGACGCCTTCGGCGTCACGCCCACCCCGATCGGCGACGAGCAGGCGCTCAACTTCACCGTGCCCGCCTTCCAGTTCGCCGGACGCGCCTACACCAGGCTCGGCGTGACCTCCGACGGCTACAGCGTCGCGGGCGGCGCCGTCGGCGACGACGTCTCACCGACGCCGCAGACGCTGCCCGACCCGGCGCGCCCCAACGGCGTGCTCGCCCCCTACTGGACCGACCTCGACGGCACCGCCGCGCCGGGCGTCCTGGCCACGATCCTCACCGACGGGGTCAGCGACTGGCTGGTGGTGGAGTGGCGGCTGAACCTCTACGGCACCACCGACCTGAAGGTGTTCCAGCAGTGGATCGGGCTCAACGGCGTGGAGGACATCAGCTACGCCTACGACCCGGGCAACCTGCCCGGCTCGCCGCCCGCCGCCTACGGCCTGACGGTCGGCGCCGAGAACGCCGAGGGCACCGCGGGCGCCCAGATCTCCGGGCCGCCCACCCAGGACCTGGTCGTCAGCAGCACGCCGGGCGCGCCCGGCGGCAGCCTGACGTACTCGATGAAGGTCAAGGGGGTCAGCGCGGGGGCCGGCAAGATCACGACCGCCACCTCGACCCCGCAGGTGAAGGGCATCACCGTCGAAGTGGACAAGATCACCGTCCAGTGATCCACCGGTGGCCGCGGGTGGCGTACGCCCCCGCGGCCACCGCGGGACGGCTGGTCCAGGTCGGCGCCAAGTCGTTCTCATGTCGTCGCCAAGGGCGGTCGCCGAGCATCGGAACTGTCACCCGATCCCGGACGACTCAGACAGGAGACGGACATGTCGCCATCCACCACCGCGGTCCCCGCCGGCCGGGCGCTCAGCTCGGCGCTGCTCGGCGGGGTCGGCGTCCTGCTCACCATGGACGTGATCGGCGCTCTCATCGCGGTCGCCGCCGGGCTGAACCCGACGTTCCTGGACGCCCTCGGCCCCCAGGCGCGGCTGTCCGCGCCGATCCCGATGATGGTCGCGCAGGTCGTGCTGGTCGTGGGGGCGACCCGGAGCCGCCGTGGCGTCGCGGTCCCGGCCGCCGTCCTGCTGGCGGTCGCGGGGGTGCTGGCCTTCGTGTCGGGGTTCTACGACGGCGGTTACGCCGCCGAGCTCACGGCCGGGCAGCGGATCTACCAGATCGCCCTGGTATCGGCGCACCTTGCGGTGGCCGTCATGGCGGCGCTCAGGCTCGCCGGACTGCTCCGCCGGCCCGCGCGCGCCGCGCGTACCTCCTAGTGGGCCGCCTCGTACTTCTCGACCACGGAGGCCGCGATCCGGCCGCGCTCGCTGACGGGCAGGCCGTTGGACTTGGCCCACTGCCGGATCTCCGAAGACTTCTCCCGGCTCAACGCGCGGCTGCCGCTGACGGCCGCCCGGCGGCCACGCCCACCGCGATCCACGCGAACAGGACGGGCCTTCACGATGAAGGGCGCCAGTGCTTTCCGCAGCGCGTCCGCCTTCTCCTCATGAAGGTCAATCTCGTAGCTGCTGCCATCGAGTGCAAAGACGACGGTCTCATGAGCCTCCCCACCGTCTACATCGTCGATGAGAATCTCTTGAATCTGCTTAGCCATGGCGGCACTCCATGCTCGATACGGTTGTTGCGTACTGTAGCGCTCTTCAGTAGCGTGCGGGCAACCTACCTCGGCCCGGCGCCGGTGAACGAGGAGAACGCGCCGGGCGCACCGACTGTCAAAGGCATTTCAAACGCGGCCCGCACCGCGTGCGCCCGGCGGTGTCACGGGGGTCGCCTTGCGTATCTCACCTGGGAATGCCCACGTCACGTTCCTGGTCGCGGGCCGGGCGGGCGGTCGCCGCGGACGCCGGGTCGCCCGGCGCGCGCACGCGGACGGGGGAGGGGCGGGAAGGCGGGAGCTGTGGCGGCGCGCACCTTATCGAAGATGAATTCAAAGGTGTGCGGCAATGTGTGCGCGCGGCTCGCGTGTGCGCGCCACCGGCGCTTCCCGGCATCGGCACACGGTTTTCCGGCGCCACGCGAGCCGTGCGGCGGGTGGGCCCTATGGCGTCAACTCCGGGCAAGCCGCAGAAGTGCACGCGCGAATGGGACGGGCCGGGCCCGCCTTCTGTCCCTTTATTTCCGGCCGATTTATCGGCGGCGGGACGGGCCGGGGCGCGTGACAATGAACTGATGCGCTACCTGGATGCGGCGGACCCGCCGGCGGTGCGGGCGGCCTGCCACGGCGGGCGCCGCGGGCCCCGCCACTCCGCCGGCTGAACCCCGCTCAGGCGCCGTCGGGTTCGCCGCCCGCGGCCCCGGCAGGGGTTCCGAGAGCGGTTTCGGTGGCGCGGGTGAGGAGGGCGCGGCGTTCCGGGGCGCTGTGGGCGACGGCGGCGGCTTGGCGGAACAGCGCCGCCGCCCGCACCCGGTCGCCGTCGCGCGCGGTGAGGTCGGCCTCGGCGGCGATGGCCAGCGGGTGGCCGTCGAGCTCGGCGCGCGAGCGCTCCAGCAGCGCGAGCCCGGCCCGCGGCCCGTGGGCGTACCCGTGCGCGACGGCCCGGTTCAGCTCCACCACCGGCGTGGGGTGGAGCCGGGCCAGGTCGTCGTAGCAGCGGGCGATCCGTGACCAGTCCGTGCCGGGCAGCGAGGACGCGGTGGCGTGGCAGGCGGCGATGCGGGCCTGGAGCCCGTACGGGCCGTCACCCCCGATCGCGGTCAGCAGGGCGAGCCCCTCGCCGATCGCGGCCCGGTCCCAGCGGGAGCGGTCCTGCCGGTCGAGGGGGACCAGGTCGCCGGCGGCGTCGCGGCGGGCGTCCCGGCGGGAGTGCTGCAGGAGGAACAGCGCCAGCAGCGCCGTCACCTCCTCCTGCTCCGGCATGAGCCGCCGGAGCAGGCGTGCCAGCCGGATCGCCTCCTCGGCGAACGCGGGCTCGCCCCCGGCGTCGTATCCCTGCGTGAACAGCACATAGAGCACGGCCAGCACCCCCGGCAGCCGCTCGGCCAGCGCCGGCCCCTGCGGTACCCGGTACGGGATGCCCGCCTCGGCGATCTTCCGCTTGGCCCTGGTCAGCCGCCGGGTCATCGCCGACTCGGTGACCAGGAAGGCGCGGGCGAGGTCGGCGGCCGGCACCCCGCAGATGGTCCGCAGGGTCAGCGCCACCCGCGACTCCAGGGCCAGCGCCGGATGGCAGCACGTGAAGACGAGCCGCAGCCGGTCGTCCACGACCTCCTCCTCCCGCCCGTCGCCGGGCCCGTCCTGGACGGTCAGGGCGAGCGCCGCCAGCTCGGCCAGCTTGCGGCGCTCCACCGTGACGCGGCGCAGCGCGTCGATCGCGCGGTTGCGCGCCACCGTCATCAGCCAGCCGCCCGGGTTGGACGGCACGCCCTCCTCCGGCCACCGCCGCACGGCCAGCGCCAGCGCCTCCTGGGCGCAGTCCTCGGCCAGCGTCCAGTCACCGGTGACCCGGATCAGGGCGGCGACGATCCGCGGGTACGCCTCCGCCGCCGCCTCCTCCAGGTGTCGCCTCACTGCTCGAAATCGGCGAACGGCCGCAGCTCCAGCCGTCCGTGCCTGGCCATCGGGTGGGTGCGGGCGACCTCGACGGCCTCGTCCAGGTCGGCGCATTCGAGCAGGTCGAAGCCCACGATCACCTCCTTGGTCTCGGCGAACGGCCCGTCGGACAGGACCAGCTCGCCGCGCCGCACGCGCACGGTGGTCGCGGCCGACTCCGGCGCCAGCACCGCGCCGCGCACCCGCCGCCCGCGGGCGTCGTTCTCGGCCACCCACGCCTCGACGTCGGGCAGGTTGTCCTGGTCGGTGTCGGGCTCGGCGTCGGTGCAGACGAACATCATGTACTTCATCTCGTGCTCCTCGGTCGGACGGCGTCTCACCATGGTGACGAACGGGACCGACGGAACCGGACGACGCCCCGGGAATTTCTTTCCGGGCGGCGGCAGGAGGGTCAGGCCGACAGGACGCGGCGCGCGTCCGGGCGGGCGGTCCGGCGGCGGCTGCGCAGGTCCAGGGTCAGCAGCGAGCCGAGCCCGGTCTGCTCCAGGACGACCTCGTCGCAGAGCTGCTGGATGACCCACAGGCCGTACCCGTGGGAGGCGGTCGGGTCGAGGTGGGCCGCGGCCAGGTGCTCGTGGGTGAGCCGGCCGGCGACGTCGAGGATCTCGACGACCACGCCGTCGGCGCCGCCGCGGGAGGTCACCATGCCCGTCCTGCCGCCGTGGTCCAGCACGTTGGTGACCGCCTCGTTGACCGCCACGACCAGGTCCTCCAGCCGGTCGCCGGGCAGTCCGCAGTGGCGGCCGTGCACGCGGATCAGGTCCCTGATGAGGGCAAGGTCAGTGCTGATGGGGCACTGTAGCTCGAACTGAAGGGTCATGATCGTCTCGCGTGCGGGGTCGGGTGGGGCGGTGGGCCTGTCTCCAGCTTTCCCGCCGGCGGCCACTCAAACGTGTACCGCCGCCGTTCGCCAATCGGCGGCATGACGGACGCAGGACAGGGTAGCGCCATAAGTGCAGAAACTTCCGGCACGCCCACGGTCCCGAGACGAACCCGGAGGCTGACGAATGCGGCATGGCGACGGCGACCAGAGCACGGGCATCGACCATCGCAAGGGGAACGGGCAGATCACGGGAAGCGGGGGCGGCCTGGGCAGGGCCGCGCTGTGGCCGGCCTCGGTGCTGACCGCGGCGGTGACCGCCGACCTGCTGCGGCGCCGGTTCGCGCCCGCCCGGCTGCGGCTGGCGGAGGCCGCGTACGAGCTGCTCGAACGTACGGGCGTGCGCCCCGCCAGGCCGCGCCTCACCGACCGGGAGCGGCTGGACCGCCAATTGCTGACCTGGCGCCAGGCCCATCCGGAGACCCCGTGGTCAGGGGGCCGCATGGGCCCGGCCAGAACCGGCGGCGGCTGACCCGCGTCCCACCCGGGCGGGTCAGCCCGGCCCGGCCGCGGTTCGGCGGGCGGTCTCGGCGATCGCCTGGCCCGCGTGCAGGTGGGAGCGCTCGCCGTCGTGGTCGAGGATGGTGAGGAGCTCCACCGGCCCTTCGTGGGCGCCGACGGCGTGCGGGGTCATGGTCGAGAACTCGGCCGCCTCGCCCGCCGGCACCAGGACGTTTCGCTCGCCCAGCAGCAGGCGGGCCGTCCCGGACAGGACGGTGAACCATTCGCGCCCCGGATGCACCCGCGGTTCGAGCGGCCGGTCGGGGGTGATGCGCATCTTGGCGACCGTGACGCCGTGCAGCGAACGCTCCCGGGACAGCAGCCACACGGTCATCCCCGGATGGTCGCAGGGGAGCGGCCGGATCACCACGTCCTCGTCCTCGGTGGACTCGACGAGCTGGTCGAGCGTCGTGCCGAGGGCCCGCGCGATGGGGACGAGCTGGTCGAGGGCGATCCGGCGGTGGCCGGTCTCGATGCGGCTCAGGTTGGACGGGCTCAGCCGGCACCGCGCGGCCAGGGCGTCGAGGGACCAGCCGCGGGCCAGCCGCAGGCCGCGGATGCGCCGGCGGACCACCGCGTCCAGGTCGACTTCTTGCGTCATAGGCAAGAGTGTATGCCTCATGCGCAGGAGAGCCCTACGGTGAAGACATGGAAGGACACTCTCACCACGGACACCACCACGGCGGCGAGTCACGGCTGGCGGACCTGCTCGACCTGGACGCCGACGTGCTCGGGACGTACCTGGACGAGCTGACAGCCTGGATCGGCGAGCAGGCCGTACGGCCCCCGCGGACGGTCGCCGACCTGGGCGCCGGCACCGGCACCGGCACGCTGGCCCTCGCCCGGCGGTTCCCCGCCGCCGAGATCGTCGCCGTCGACCAGTCGCCGGTGATGCTCGACCGGCTGCGCTCGGCGGCGCTCGCCCAGGGGCTGGGGGAGCGGGTGCGCCTCGTCCAGGCCGACCTGGACGAGGCCCTGCCCCCGACCGGCGGGGCCGACCTCGTGTGGGCGGCCCTGTCGCTGCACCACGTCAAGGACCCGGCACGGCTGCTCGGCGAGGTCCACGCCGCGCTGCCCCCCGGCGGGCTGCTGGCGGTCGTCGAGATGGACGGCATGCCGCGTTTCCTGACCGACGAGGCCGGGGCGGCGCTGGAGGCGCGCTGCCGGGAGGCGGTGGCGGCCACGGGCCCGGACCCGTACCCCGACTGGGGGCCGTTCCTGGAGGCGGCAGGGTTCGAGACGGCCGCGCGGCGTGACTTCCCGATCGAGGTGCGCCCGGCGTCGCCGGACGGCGTCCGCTACGCGCACGCCGTGCTGAGCGGCTACCGGTCCCGGCTCGACGGGCAGCTGGCCGCCGCCGACCTCGCCGCCCTCGACCGGCTGCTCTCCGGCGACTCCCCGGAGGCCCTGCGCCACCGCGACCTCGTCGTACGCGGCACCCGGACCGCCTGGGCCGCCCGCCGTCCCTGACCCGGCGCACGCCCTCGGCGACGGTCCGAACAAGGGTGAGGTGCCCGGGTCGTGTTCGTCGGGCCGATACGTTGGGGTGCGTGACGACTGTTCCGTTTGGCACCCCCCAGGTCGTTCGTTCGGAGACGTCCAGGCTCGCCTGGCTGGACGCCCTCCGCGGCATCGGCGCCCTCGCCGTCGTCGGCGAGCACCTGACCACCTGGGCCATGCCCTGGCTGCGCCCGACCTTCTTCAACCTGGGCGTGTACGGCGTCCTGGTGTTCTTCCTGGTCAGCGGCTACATCATCCCGTCGTCACTGGAACGGCACGGCGACGTGCGCGCCTTCTGGGTCGGCCGCGCGTTCCGCCTCTACCCGCTCTACCTCGCCGTGATCGCCGTGGTCCTGGCCCTGTCCTGGTGGATCCCGGTACGCCCGGAAGTGCCCAGGGACGCCTCCTCGGCCGCGGCGCACGCCACGATGCTGCTGGACGTCGTCGGCGTCGCCGGGGTCATGAACACGATGTGGACCCTCTCCTACGAGATGGTCTTCTACCTGATGGTCACCGCCCTGTTCGTGACCGGCGTACGCGACCGGCGCGGCCTGGTCGCCGTCGCCTTCGGCGTGACCGCGGTCGTGGCGGGCCTGGCGCTGAGCGCGGCGCCGCTGGCCGGCGGCTGGCTGGCCTGGGTGTCGTTCGCGGTGTTCGCCGCCGGGCTGGCCTGCGTCATCTCCGGACGGCTGCGCAACACGGCGGCGTGCGCGCTCGGCGTCATGGCCCTGGCCCTGCTGCTGCTGAGCAGCCGCGTCCCCTGGTTCGGGGCGGCGATCCTGGCGGTCATGTTCACCGGCACGGCCCTCCGCCGCTGGGAACGCGGCCAGGGCTCCCTGTGGCCGGTGGCCCTGGCCGCGTCGCTGGTGACGGTCGCCCCCGTCTGGGCGCTCAGCGCCGGATGGTGGTGGGTGCAGCCGGACGTCTGGGGCACGACCGTCGTCCTGGCGGGGCTCACGTTCGCGGCCGGTCTGGCCTGGCGGGGCCGCCGGGTGCCCGCCGTGCTCACCTGGCTCGGGCTCATGAGCTACTCCCTCTACCTGGTGCACCTGCCGGTGCTCATCGTGGTGATGGAGGTGGCGGGGGAGATGCGCTGGTCACCGCTTCCCCTGCAGATCGGCGTCAGCGTGCTCTTCCTGGCCCTCGTGCTGCCGGGCAGCCGGCTGACCTACCGCTTCCTCGAACGCCCGATGCAGCGGCTCGGCCGCCGCCTGACCGCCTCGTAGGGGCCGCTACCGGCGCGGGTCGAGGACGAGCTTGCCGGTCGTACGCCGCTCCCGCAGCTCCGCGTGCACCTGCCGCACCCCCCCCGGCCTGGACCCGGCCGGTGCGGCGGACCAGCCACCACACGGTCAGCCCCTGGGCCGGCAGGGCCACCGCCGCGACGTCGTCGAGGTCCTCGGGCACCGTGAAGGCGCTCGACGACCTGGCCGCCCACCACTGCGACCTGCGCGGTGACGGCCCGCCCGGCCTGCCCGAGGCGCTCGCCCAGGTGCGCGGGCTCACCTTCGCCCTGTGCGCCAGGGCCACCCCCGACCCCGGCCGCGCGGTCGCCGGCGACGACCCGGCGGCGCTGGCCCCGAGCGTGGCCGCGGCCTTCGACCGCCTCGGCCTCCTCGCGCCCGCCCCCTGATCTCCCTCAGAGCCCCGCTCAGCGCACGTGCACGCCGATCAGGCAGGTGTCGTCGTCGGTGTCGGAGTTGCAGTGGGTGAGCAGGTCGTCCAGCCGGTGCTCGAGCGTCGAGGCCGTCCGCGAGGCGACGGCCAGCAGCCGGTCCTGGGCATGGCGCAGGTTGTGGTCGCGACGCTCGATCAGGCCGTCGGTGTAGAGCAGCAGCGTGTCGTCGGCCTCCAGCTGGATCCGACCCTCCTCGTAGCCGGCGTCGGCGAACGCGCCGAGCAGCGGGCCCTTGACCATCGGCAACTCGGTGCCCCGCGAATCGCGCAGCAGGATCGGCGGCAGGTGCCCGGCCCTGGCCCAGCGCAGGACGCGGGTGGCGGGGTCGTACACGCCGCAGATCGCGGTCGCGGTCATGCGGTCGGTGAGGTGGCGGGCGACCAGGTTGAGCCAGCTCAGCAGCTGGGCCGGGCCCGCGCCGGTGGTGGCCAGGCCGCGCAGGGCGTTGCGCAGCACCACCATGCCCGTGGCGGCCTCGACGCCGTGCCCGGCCACGTCGCCCACCGACAGCAGGACGCGCTCCGACGGCAGGACGACCGCGTCGTACCAGTCGCCGCCGACCAGGTCCTCCTTCTGCGCCGGACGGTAGCGGACCGCGATGCGCAGCCCGAAGGAGTCCATGCGGCCGTGCGAGGGCGGCATGATGGCGTGCTGGAGCTGCAGGGCCAGGCGGTTGCGGGCGGCGGACTGCCGTTCGGTGCGGGCCAGCCGGTCGCGGGTGACGGCCAGCGCGACCTCCGTCCAGTGTTGCGGCGAGACGTCCTGGTACGCCCCCCGCAGCGCCGTCAACCGGCCGTCCGGGGCGAACACCGGCTCGGCCACCACGCGCAGATGCCGGGCCGCCCCGCCGGGGCGTTCGAGCCGGAACGCCGTCGCGGCCGGACGCCGGTGATGCAGCACCGTGCGCAGGAAGAGGCCCACGGCCACCTCGTCGTCGCGGTGCACGTGATCGCGCAGGCGTTCCAGCGGGACCGGCCGGGCGTCCGGCGGCAGGCCGTACAGGGAGAACATCTGGGCGTTCCACATGATCTCGCCGGTGAGGGCGTTCTCCTCGAAGCCGCCGATGCGGCCCAGGCGCTGGGCGTGCTCCAGCAGGCGGGCCTGGTCGTGGTCGCGCCGGACGAGCAGCACGCTCCCGCCGTGGCGGGTGATGCTCACCTCGGCCGTGCAGGTCGCGGTGAAGCGCATGTCGGCGGCGCGGAACGGCTCGCCGGTGGCGTGCACGTGCTCGATCCTGCCCAGCAGCTCCCCGGCCGCGAACGGGTACGCCTCCAGCAGCAGCCCGCCCGCCCGCACCGCCGACCGCGCGTTGGCGTGATGGACGCGGAAGTCGGCGACGTGGCCCTGCGGGTCGAGGTGCGGCAGCAGGACGAGCGCCGGGTCGGGCATGGAGTCGGCCAGGGCGGCCAGCTCGGCCAGGGCGGCGCCGGCGCGCACCGGCGGGCCGGGGGAGTTGAGGGTGAGGGCGCACAGGCCGGCCAGCGCCTCGATCTGGCGTTCCATCCTGGGCGTGGGCCGGGGAGGGTCGTCCGGCCAGCAGATCTCCAGGACGCCGAGCACCCGTCCGCCCAGCCGGGCCACGGCGGTGACGCGACCTCCGGTGAGCTGGTGGCGGCCGATCGACGCCGGACCCGGCGCGGGGTGCCACAGCGTGCGGCGCTCGATCAGCGTGCTGGTGGCCGGCGTGATCAGGCCCGGCGGGACCTGCCGCCAGAGCCCGGCCTCCTCGGCGCTGAAACCGGCGTGCCCGGCCAGCGTGAGCGAGGTGTCCGGCCCGGCCGCCCACACCGCGACCGCCGTCGCGCCGATGGGCAGCAGGGCCGTCTCCAGCACGGCGTGCGCCGCCGCCTGCACGTCCGTGGCGCCGAGCGCGGCGCTCTCGGCCGTCCGCAGCCGCACCGCCGCCTCCGCGTGCCCGGCGGGCGGCTCCGGACCGCCGTCGAGCTCGGCGGCGCCGGTCAGGGAAAGGTCGGCGATGGGGTCGCCGGCGGCCCGGTTCACGATGTCGGCCGCCAGCTCGGCCTGCGACCGCCCGGTCCGGGCCGCGAGCGTGGCGAGCTGGTCGGCGGCCTGCGCCGGGGCGCAGCGCAGGCGTTCGACCAGGATGCCCTTGGCCAGCTCGACCAGCGCGCGGTCGTCGGCCGCGCGGCGGACCTCGTGCAGCTCGGCGCGCAGGCGTTCGACGGTCGCGGCCAGCCTGGCCAGGCTCGCCGCCTCCTCCGCCCCCGCGCGCCCGCCGGTCACACGGAACGTTCCGCGGCGGCCCTGGCGGCGGCCACCGCCTCCTCGACGGTGTCGTGCACCGGGACGTGCGCGAGCACCCCGGTGATGTCCAGCAACCGGGCGGGCAGGGGCTGCACGGCGGCCAGGCGCACCGCGCCGGACCTCCTGAGCCGGTCGGTGGCGAAGGCCAGCAGGACGTGCAGGCCCGAGCTGTCCACGAACGGCACCCGTGCCAGGTCGAACACGACGTGGCCGGGCTCGCGACTTTCCCTGAGGAAGTTCTCGAACTGGCCGCGGTTGGTGGCGTCGAGCTCCCCGGACACCACGATCACGGTCACGCCCGGCCGCTCCCGGCGCAGGAGCGTCAGTGGTGGCATCGCCGTCGCCCACCGCTCTCCGGACGGGACACGACCTGAGGAGGGACGCCGCCCGGCGGCCGGCCATGACCGGCCCCGGCGGGGGCCGGAGGTGTCGAGAAGCCGCGTCCCGCGGGGGGCGGAGCAGTCACGCAAGCAGGATAGCCTCCCGGGGTCGCCGGGGACATCCCGTCGGCGGACCCTTCAGCGGCTGCTCCCACGGCCCCCTCAGTGACCGTGGCCGTGGCCGACGAACGCGCCCGCTGGCCTGCCGGGCGGCACGAGGCCGAGCGAGATCACGGCCGCCACCCCCGCCACGACCGCGCACAGCACGAGCCCCGAGGTGAACCCGCCGATGCCCGCGCCCCGCCCCAGGCTGGAGGCGGCGACCGTGGACACCACCGCCACCCCGATGGAGCCGCCCAGCTCGTGGAAGGTGTTGATCACCCCGGAGGCGACGCCGTTCTCGCCGGGCGGGACGTTGGCCATCGTCGTCGTGGTGGCGGTCACGAACGCCGGCCCGATCCCCACGGCGGCCAGCACGAACCCCGGCACCAGAGTGGTGAACGCCCCCGCCTCGGGGGAGACCCGCGTCATCAGCGCCGCCCCCACGGCGGTCAGCGCGAACGACGCCACGGCCACCGGCCGGCCGCCGACCCTGCCGATGAGGCGCCCGCCGAGATGCGCGCCGACCGTGATGGCGACGGCGACGGGCAGGAATGTGAGCCCCGTCCGCAGCGGGCTGAAGCCCAGGACGTGCTGGAGGTAGAGGGAGCTGAGGAAGAACAGGCCCAGCATCAGGCCGGTGGCGACCAGCATGACGAACGCGCCCGAGACGACGGGGCGCCTGGCCAGGGTCTCGACCCGCATGAGCGGCGCCCGTACGGACCGCTCGACCAGCACGAACGCCACATAGGACAGGGCGGCCCCGGCCAGCGGCAGCACGGTTCCCACGGCCCCCCAGCCGCCGTCGCCGGCCGAGACGAGGCCGTAGATCAGCAGGGCGGTCGCCAGGGTGACGAGCAGGGCGCCCACGACGTCGACGCGCCCGCCCCCGCCGTGAGCCCCCGGGGCGGCCGGTACGACGGCCGGTACGGCGGCCAGGACCAGCAGGCCGATGGGCACGTTCACGAAGAACACCCACATCCAGCCGGGCCCGTCGGTGAGGACGCCGCCGAGGAGCACGCCGACGGCAGCGCCGGAGCCGCCGATGGCCGCCCAGACGGCGAGTGCGCGGGCCCGGCGCTCGCCCTGGAAGACGGTGGTGATGACGGCCAGGGCCGCGGGGGACAGCAGCGCCGCGCCGACCCCCTGCAGGGCCCGCCCCGCGATGAGCGTGCCGCCGTCGTCGGCCAGGCCGCAGACGAGCGAGGCCGCGGTGAACAACGCCAGCCCGGCCAGCAGCGTGCGGCGGGGTCCGACCGCGTCGGCGAGCCGCCCGCCGAGCACCATCAGGCCGCCGAAGCACAGCGTGTACGTGGTCACCACCCAGGTGAGCGCCTCGCGTCCGAGCGCGAGATCGCCGCCGATGGCGGGCAGGGCCACCTGGACGACGGTGATGTCGACGATCAGCATGAACTGCGCCAGGCACAACAGCGCCAGCACCGCCCAGCCCTTGCTCCCCACGGGCGCGGCAGCTCGCGTCCCGACGTGATGACTCATCCTGTGACTCCTTAACTCGAACACTGATGTTCAAGTTAAGCACAACAAAACGGTACGCCGGTAGGGTGTCCCGGCGGCCGGGGTCGTGCGGGGGAGTCTGGAAGGCGGAGGTTACGCCGGGGAGGGCGCGGCGAGGAGGGAGAGCATCGTGCGGGTCAGGACCGGCTCGACCTCCTCGGCGGTCAGCCGGCCGGCCTCCCGCTCCTGGGCCGCGCTGTGGATGATCGCGAAGAACGTCGTCACCAGCCACTCCAGCGGCAGGTCCGTACGGAAGTCGCCGTCGTCCTGGCCGCGGGCGATCAGCCGCTCCACCCGGCGCAGGGGGCGGTCGTGGTGCTCGCGGATGCGTTCGGTGGGCAGCACCCGGTCGGCGGCCACGAAGAGGCGGCGGTGGCGGTCGAGGATCTCCCACGACGAATGCAGCAGCCCGGCCATCGCCTCGGGGGCGGGGGCGGTGTCGAGGGACTCGTCCTCCAGGACGGCGTCCGCCAGCCCGACGGTGTGATCGAGGACGGCGTCCACCAGGGCCTCGCGGGAGGGGAAGTGGCCGTACAGGGTGACCCGGCCGACGCCGGCGGCCTTGGCGATCTCGGCCACGCTCGCGCCCGGGTCGTCGCTGAGCAGCCGCGTCCCGGCTTCCAGGATGGCGGCGATGTTGCGTTCGGCGTCGGCGCGCCGGGCAGGGACGGGCTGTCGGGCGGCGGTCTTCCCCATGGACCCCAGCCTACGACGCCCGTGGCCGGAGATCGCCGGGGCCCTCGGCGCGGCACCGGCCCGGACCAGGTGGTCAGAGCGTGAGGGCGTGGTCCAGGAGTGACTGGAGGGTGACGGCTCCCGCCACGCGGCCGCCCTCGACGATCGCCACCAGGGGGCTGCGGGTGCGGGCCATGAGCGCCGACAGTTCGAGCACCGTCGCCTTCATGTCGGCCACCGGCAGCTCGCGCGGCCGCTCCGGAAGGCACTCGCGGACGGTCCGCGTCCCGAGCCGGTGCAGGAACCGGTCGGCGTGGGCCTCGTCCACCACCCGGGCCAGCGCCGGGTCGTCCTGGCAGTAGGGCGGCACGGCCAGCCGGAGCACCTGGGTGCCGGGGAGGATGCTGTGGGGGCGGCCGTCGTCGTCGATCACGATGAGGCCGGGCAGGTCGCGCTCGGCCAGCAGCCGGGCGGCGTCCAGGGCCGACGTGTCGAGGGTGACCGTCGGGAAGTCCGTGACGAGATCGCGTGCGCGCATAGGTGATCATTCCTCCGGCCCACAGCCTAGCCAACCCTCCTCCCGCCCGAGGGCGCCGCTCGCCCCGAGCCGCCCCTCACGAGAGGCGCGGCGCCGGTCAGGAACGAAGGCGCAGCTCGTCGCGGCGGGCGCGCGGGGTCAGCCGGTCCGCGCCCGTACGAGCGCGTCGCCGACCTCCGTACGGCCGTACAGGACCGAACGGCCGGCCCGGACGCGGCCGACGAGCCCCGCGTCGAGCAGCACCTTGAGATGGCGGCCGACCGAGCCCAGGCCCTGGCCGGTGAGCGCGACGAGCTGCGTGGTGCTCTTCGGGGCGTCCAGCAGCACCAGCACGCCCGCCCGCGCCCCGCCCAGCAGCCTGCCCAATGCCTCCGGCGCGGGCGGTGGCCCGACGTCGGCCAGCGGCCCCGAGCACGGGTAGACGATCGCGCAGCGGCGGGAGCCGTGCCAGCTCACCCAGCCCTGGCGCGGCGTGACCGGCACGAACATCAGCCGGGCGCCCGGCAGGTCCCGCGGCGGGTTGTCGTGGACGCTGATCCGCAACCGGCCGTCGCCGAGCCAGCGCAGGCCGGGACGCATGCCGTCCAGGGCCGCCGCCCAGCCGCCCCGGCCCAGCCGCGCGGTGCGGGCCGTGACGTCGGCCTCGATGATCCGGCGGCGCCGCGCCCAGGTGGGCAGCACCGTCTCCCGCCACACCCACTCCAGCCGGGCGGCCATGCGCTCGGGCAGGTCGTCGCGGTGCAACGCGGCGGGCACGGGCCCGCCCAGCGACTCGGTGAGGTCCTCGCGCGCCTGCTCGGGCGGCGTCTCGCGGACGCTCGCCACCTCCTCCTCGAAGTCGGTGGCACCCTCTCCTTCGGGCGTGGGCGTGAGGAACGTCGCGTTCCACGTACGGCCCAGCGCGGCGCGGACGAGCAGCGCCGTGACCGGGTCGGCGGCCTGCTCCGCGCGGTAGGCGGGCAGGTGGGCGGCCAGCCAGACGTCCTCGCCGGGATGGGCGGCGGCGCCGCGGTCCAGCGTCTTCAGCGCGGCGATCGTCTCGGCCAGCGGTGACAGGACGAACCGGCCGCCCGCGAGGGTGTCGGCGTCCACCTGCCAGAAATCCACGCGATCTCCCTCGTCCCGCCGCCCGCCCTGGCGTTTGTTTCGCGGGTGCGCGAAACAGTATCGCCCGTCGCCGCCGGTCGCGGAGACTGCCGTTCCATGCGTACGTACCGGGATCTGTTCGGCAGGTCCGGATTCACCCCGCTCTTCCTGGTCTCGTCCGGACAGGTGGCGGGACAGACGGTGAGCGGGCTCGCCCTCGGCACCCTCGTCTACGCCGACACCGGATCGCCGCTGCTGTCCGGGCTGGCCATGTTCGGCCCGGCGCTGGCCCAGGTGGCGGGGGCCGCGACGCTGCTGTCGGCGGCCGACCGGCTGCCGCCGCGCGCCGCCCTGACCGGGCTGGCGCTGGTGTCCGCGCTCGGCGCCGCCGTGCCGGCCCTCCCCGGCCTGCCCGTGTGGGGGATGCTCGCCGTCGTCCTGGCACTCGGCGCGCTCTCCGCGCTCGGCGGCGGCGTCCGGTACGGGCTGCTCAACGAGCTGCTCGACGAGGACGGATACCTGCTCGGCCGGTCGATGCTCAACATGTCCTCCGGGATCGTGCAGATCGCCGGGTTCGGCGCGGGCGGCATCCTGGTGACCGTCCTGTCGCCGCGCGGGACGCTGCTCGTCGCGGCGGCCCTCCACCTGGCCGCCGCGCTGGCCGGGCTCGGGCTCGGCAGGCGGCGCCCACGCGCGGCCGGACGGCCCTCGCCCGCCGAGACCTGGCGCGACAACGCCCGCCTGTGGTCCTCCCGCCCGCGCAGGAACGTCTACCTCGCCCTCTGGCTGCCGAACGGCCTGATCGTCGGCTGCGAGTCGCTGTTCGTCCCGCTCGCGCCCGACCGGGCCGGGCTGCTGTTCGCCTGCGCCGCCGCCGGGATGCTCGCCGGTGACGTGCTGGCGGGCCGGTACGTGCCGCGGCACTGGCGGGCGCGGCTGGTCACGCCGCTGTACCTGCTGCTCGCGCTGCCGTACCTGGTGTTCGTGGCCTACCCGTCGCCGGTGCTGGTCGCGCTCGCCTCGGCCGGGTTCGCCGCCACCCTGCTGCTCCAGGACCGGCTCATGGCGCTCACGCCCCCGGAGCTGAGCGGGCACGCGCTCGGGCTGCACTCCTCCGGCATGATCGCCACGCAGGGGCTGGCCGCCGCGCTCGCCGGAGCCCTGGCCGAGCGCACCTCGCCCGGCGCGGCCATGGCCGTGCTGGCGGCGGCGTCGGCGGCGGTCACCCTCGCGCTGGCGCCCCGGCTGCGGTCCGCCCGTGTCGCAACCTCTGCGGAAGCTCCGGCGAAGTTACCGTTGACCAGGGGAAATCGCCGGGGGAAGGACACATCATGACGCAGACGGACGACTTCGTGCTCGACGTCACCAGAATCCGCGAGCAGGTGCGGCAGAAGATGGACGAAGGGCCGATCACGCAGACCTTCGGCCGCGATCCGGAGAAGGTCGTCGAGGTCCTCAACGACGTGATCGCCACCGAGGTCGTGTGCTGGCTCAGGTACACCAGGCACGCCATCTCGGCCAAGGGCATCGACCGCGCGCAGGTGGCGGCGGAGTTCACCGAGCACGCCAAGGAGGAGCTCGACCACGCGCTGCGCGCCGCCGAACGCGTCAGCCAGCTCGGCGGCGAGCCGGACTTCGACCCGGCCAAGCTCGTCCAGCGCTCGCACACCGACTACCAGGTGCCCGCCGACACCGACCTGAAGGCGCTGCTGGAGGCCAACCTCTGGGCCGAGCGCATCGTCATCTCCACCTACCAGGAAATCATCCGCTGGCTCGGCGAGGGCGACCCGACCACCCGCCGGCTCATGGAGTCGATCCTGGAAGAGGAGGAGGAGCACGCCGACGACCTCACCGACCTGCTCGGGGTCTAGAACCGGGCTTGGCCCGCCGTTGGGCGGACCGTGAGCCGGCCAGGGTAAGGGCCGGGCATGAAGAGCCTGGTCAACGCGCCCGTCACGCACGCGCCGCCGTCCCGCGAGATCGACGTCGAGACCCTGAGCCGCCGCCTCGCCGAGGCCGTGGACGGCGAGGTGCGCTTCGACACGGGCAGCCGCGCCGCCTACGCGCGTGACGCCTCCAACTACCGGCAGGTCCCGATCGGCGTCGTCGTGCCGCGCCACCTGGACGCCGGGGTGGCGGCGGTGGCCGTGTGCCGGTCCAGGGACGTCCCCGTGCTCTCGCGCGGCGGCGGCACCAGCCTGGCCGGGCAGTGCTGCAACGCGGCGGTGGTGATCGACTGGTCCAAGCACTGCGGCGCGGTCGAGTCCGTCGACGTGGCGGCCCGCCGGGTCGTCGTCCAGGCGGGGGCCGTGCTCGACCAGGTGGACCACGAGCTGGCGCCGTACGGGCTGATGGTCGGGCCCAGGCCGTCCAGCCATCGGGCCTGCACGATCGGCGGCATGATCGGCAACAACTCGTGCGGGGCCTCCGCGCAGGCGTACGGGAAGATGTCGCAGTCGGTGCTCCGGCTGGAGATCCTCACCTACGACGGGGTACGCGCCTGGGTGGGGCCGACCAGCGACGCCGAGTACGACCGGATCCAGGCCCAGGGCGGCCGCCTGGCCGAGATCTACCGCCAGGTGCGCGACCTGCGCGACGAGACCATGGAACTGGTCCGCACCCGCTACCCCAGGCTGGAACGCCGCATCTCCGGCTACAACCTCGACCGGCTGCTGCCCGAGAACGGGTTCGACCTGGCCCGCGCCCTGGTCGGCAGCGAGGGCACGCTGGTGACCGTGCTGCGCGCCGAGCTGAGCGTCGTGCCGTCCCCGCCCGCCAGGGCGCTGGCCGTGCTCGGGTTCGAGGACGTCTTCACCGCCGCCGACGCCGTCCCCGCCGTGGCCCGGCACGCGCCGATCGCGCTGGAGGCCATGGACGAGACCATGTACCGGCTGGCCAAGCGGGAGCACCCCGGCGACCCGGCGCTCCAGGAGCTGCCCGAGGGCGGCGGCTGGCTGCTGGTGCAGTTCGGCGGGGACACGCCCGAGCAGGCGCGCGAGCGGGCCGAGACGATGATGCGGGACGTGGGGGAGCGGGCCGAGGGGCCCACGCCCACGCACGCCTTCCTCGGCGACCCGGCCAGGGAGGACCGGCTGTGGCGGTGGCGCGAGTCGGGGCTCGGCGTGGAGGCGTACCCGCCGACCGGGCGGCAGACGTACGAGGGCTGGTCGGACGCGGCCGTGCCGCCCGAGCGGCTGGGCGCCTACCTGCGCGACTACGAGCGGCTGCTGCGCGCGCACGACTACCAGGACTCCGCACTGTACGGCCACTTCGGCCAGGGCTGCGTGCACGGCAGGCTCCCGCTCGACCTGCACACCGACGACGGCATCGCCAGGTACCGCGCCTTCGCCCGGGAGGCCGCCGAGCTGGTCGCCTCCTACGGCGGCTCGCTGTCCGGCGAGCACGGCGACGGCCAGGCGCTGGCCGAGCTGCTGCCCGTCATGTTCGGCGAGGAGGTCGTGGAGGTGTTCGGCCGCTTCAAGGCCATCTTCGACCCGCGCGACCGGATGAACCCGGGCAAGGTCGTCCACCCCCGCCACCTGGACCAGAACCTGGCCCAGCACCGTTTCTACCCGCTGGAACCACGGCAGACGTTCTTCCAGTACCCCCACGACCACGGACGTTTCGGGCACGCCGCCACCCGCTGCGTCGGCACCGGCACCTGCCGCAAGCACACCTTCGAGGGCGGCGTGATGTGCCCCAGCTACCGGGTGACCCGCGAGGAGGAGCACTCCACGCGCGGGCGCGCCCGCCTGCTGGAGGAGATGGTGCGCGGCGACGTCATCACCGACGGCTGGCGCTCGACCGCCGTGCGCGACGCGCTCGACCTGTGCCTGTCCTGCAAGGGCTGCCGCTCCGAATGCCCGGTGAACGTGGACATGGCCACCTACAAGGCCGAGTTCCTCGCTCACCACTACCGGCACCGCGTCCGGCCGCGCGCCCACTACTCGATGGGCTGGCTGCCGGTGTGGGCCGCGCTCGCCTCGGCCGCGCCCGGCCTGGTCAACGCCGCCGGCTCCGCGCCCGGACTGTCGCGGCTGGTCAAGGCCGTCGCGGGGATCACGCCGGAGCGCGAGCTGCCGAGGTTCGCCCGTCAGCGGTTCACCGACTGGTTCAGGCGGCGTCCCCGGGGCGGGCCCGGCACGCGGGGGCGGGTGGTGTTGTGGGCCGACACGTTCACCGACCACTTCGACCCGCACATCGGGCGGGCCGCCGTGGACGTGCTGGAGGCGGCCGGGTTCGAGGTGGTGGTTCCGCCCGTGACGCTGTGCTGCGGGCTGACGTGGATCAGCACCGGGCAGCTCGGGGTGGCCCGGCGGGTGCTGGCGCGTACGGTGGGGGCGCTCGCGCCGTGGGCCGAGGCCGGGGTGCCGGTGGTCGGCCTGGAGCCGAGCTGCGCCGCCGTGTTCCGCTCCGACGGGCCCGAACTGCTCAACACGGCCGAGACCCGGCTGCTGTCGGAGCGGTTCCTCACCCTGGCCGAGCTGCTGGAGACGCGCGCGGCCGACTGGCGGCCCGCCACGGCCGGCGGGCAGGCGATCGCGCAGGTGCACTGCCACCAGAGCGCCGTCATCGGGTACGACGCCGACCGGGCCGTGCTCGACCGCTTCGGCATCCGGACCAGCGTGCTCGACTCCGGCTGCTGCGGGCAGGCCGGGAACTTCGGGTTCGAGCGGGGGCATCACGAGGTGTCGCAGGCGTGCGCCGAGCAGGGGCTCTGGCCGGCCGTACGGTCGGCGGGGCCGGGCGACGAGCTGCTCGCCGACGGCTTCTCCTGCCGCACCCAGATCGCCGCCGCCGGCACCGGACGCCAGGGCCGCCACCTGGCCGAACTCCTGGCCACGGCGCTCGTCCGCCAGGACTGACACGGCGTCAATCCGCGAGGCTTCGGGCCAGGCGGCGGGGCAGGCCGGTGTCGCGGGGGCGGCCCACGCGGTGGACGGCCAGCTCCAGCGCCTCGCGCTGCCCCACCAGCACCACCCACGCCTTGGCCCGGGTCACCAGCGTGTACAGCAGCTTGCGCCGCAACATGATCCCGCCGGCCTCGGCCACGATCGGCGCCACCACGAACGGGTACTCGCTGCCCTGCGAGCGGTGCACGCTGATCGCGTAGGCGTGGGTGAGGTCGTCGAGCTCGCCGAACCCGTACTGGACGGTCTCGCCGTCGTCGGTGCGGACCTCGACCACGCGGTCCTGAGGCAGCACGGCGGTGACCGTGGCGGTCTCCCCGTTGAAGACGCCCTTGTCGTAGTTGTTGCGGATGGGCATGACCCGGTCGCCCACCCGGAACACCGACGCCCCCGACCAGTGCTCCGGTTTGTCGTCGGCCGCCGGGTTGAGGCGGTCCTGGAGCAGCCGGCCCAGCGTCACCGCGCCCGTCTCGCCCTTGCGCATCGGGCACAACACCTGCACCTGGTCGGGCGAGACGCCCTGCTTGCGCGGGATCGCCTCCATGGCCAGGTGGGCCACCCGCTCGGCGACCCGCGCCGGATCGTCGAGCTCCTCGAACCAGAACCCGCCGCGCCCCGGCGTCGCCGGCATCCGGCCGGCCCGGATCAGGTGGGCGGCCTCGACGATGCCGCTGCCGCCCGCCTGGCGGAAGACGTGGGTGAGGCGCACGCGGGGGATCGCCTCCACGCGCAGCAGGTCGGCCAGCACGTCGCCGGCGCCGATGCTGGGGAGCTGGTCGCTGTCGCCGATGAGCAGCAGGTGGCTGCCCGGCGGGACGGCCGCCGTGAGCCGCGTGGCCAGGTGGAGGTCGAGCATCGACGCCTCGTCGACCACGATCAGGTCGGCCTGGGCGGGCGCCTCCTCGAACAGCGTGGAGGGGTCGGGGTCGGGCTGGTGGGCGAGCATCCGGTGGATGGTCATCGCGGGCATGCCGGTCAGCTCCGACAGGCGTTTGGCCGCCTTGCCGGTGGGGGCCGTGAGCGTGACCGTGCCGCCCGACGCCTTGACCGTGGTGGCCACGGCCTTGACCGTGTGGCTCTTGCCGCAGCCGGGGCCGCCCGTGATGATCGAGACAGTGCAGGTCAGGGCCATGTTGACGGCCGCGCGCTGGTCGTCGTGGAGGCTTTCGTCCTCACGGAAGGGGCGCAGCGGCAGCGTGGAGGGGGCCCGCATGAGCCTGGTGAGCTGCTCGGTGAGCTGCCGCTCGCGGGCGTGGACGTGTTTGGCGTACGCCACCGCCCGCCCCGGCTGCTCCTCGTCGGCCTCGACCACCACCCGCCGCTCGGCCACCAGGGCGTCGATCATCGGCCCGACCGCCTCGGGATCGAGCTCGATCAGCTCGGCCGCCCGCGCCACCAGAAGGGGCACCGGCACGAAGCAGTGGCCGTCGCGGACCGCCGCCGACTCCAGCCGGTCGAGCAGCGCCGCCTTGATCCGCTGCGGGCTGCGCTCGGGCACCCCCCGCTGGAGCGCGATGCGGTCGGCGACCCGGAAGGCGATGCCCCTGACCCGGCCGATCAGCCGGTAGGGATCGGTGGCCAGGACCTCCTCGGCCTCGCCGCCGAACACCTGGTGGATCTTGGCCGCGAGCAGCGGGCTGACGCCCAGCCCCTGCAACGTCACCATGAGCGCGGCGACGGCCTTCTGCTCCTGCCACGCCTGGACGATCTGCGCCTGCCGCAGCGGCCCGATGTTGACGACCTCGGTCAGCCGCCCGGGCTCGGCGTCGATGACCTTGAGCGTCTCCTCGCCGAAGTGGTCGACGATGGCGTACGCCAGCCGCGGCCCGATGCCCCGGATCAGCCCCGACCCCAGGTAGACGCGGATCGCCCGGACCGTCGCCGGCACCACCCGCTCGCACCCGGCCACCGCGAAGCGCCGGCCGTGGCGCGCGTGGTGGCTCCAGTCGCCGGTCAGCCGGAGCGTCTCGCCCGGCTGCGCGCCCGACAGCGCCCGGCCCGTGGCCACGAAGTCGGGCACGCCCTCGGCGCTCATGCGCGCGACGGTGTATTCGTCGTCCCTGACGTAGACGAGCTGCTCGACCGAGGCCTCCACAGCAGCGATCAAACCACCTGCCACCGACAGTCCGTCACATGGTGCTGGGATAGGTCTCCGGCTCGACGTCGTCCCACGGCTCGGAGTGCAGCGGGTGCAGGGCCTCGGTGACGTCCAGCCAGATGAAGGCGTCGTAGCGGTCGCCGAGCGAGGTGGGCACGTAGTTGCCCCACTTCTCGCGCTCGGGCCGGTAGACCACGCCGATCGCGCGATGGTCCAGCGGCTGGTCGAACCAGCGCGGGCGGGGCCGCCGGGGTGTCACGAACAGGGCGCGCTCGCCCCCCAGGGCGTCGTGCAGCAGCGCCTCCAGCGACCCGGACCTGGCCGGCGGGACGGGCATGACGTGCGCCCGCGTGCCCCAGCTCGCCCCGGCCACGACCGTCCCCCGGTAGCCGCCGAAGCCGACCAGGACGACGTCCTCGCCGTGCCGCTCGCGGGCCAGCTGCCCGAGGTTGGTCATGCCCGCGGCGGCCATGTCGGTGGCCCGGGCGTCGCCGACGTGCGTGTTGTGCGCCCACACCACGCCCTTGGCCCCGTAGAAGGCGGTCAGCCGGTCCAGGGTGTCGGCCATGTGCACGTCCCTGATGTTCCACGAGTCGGGGCCGCCGCCGACCATGGCGCGGTAGTAGCTCTCGGCCCCGGCCACGACCTCGGCGTTCTGCCGGGCCTCGAAGCCGTCCTCGTCGGCGGGCGCGGCCTCCACGACCGCTCTGAGCAGCTCCACGACCTCGTTCTCGCAGGAGTCGGGGACCAGGCGGGCCTCCAGGCCGTACCGCTGCGGGTCGTGGCCGTAGGACTCGAAGCAGTACAGCGCCTCCATCACCGTGTCCAGCTGGTCGGGCAGGTGGTCGGCGGCGTAGCGGCGCACGGCGCGCAGGGACTCCCACAGGCTGTAGACGTCGAGGCCGTGGAAGCCGACGCGCTCCCCGGGCGGCAGGGCCGCGTTCCAGCGGCGCAGCCAGCGGCAGAACTCGGCGACCTCCTCGTTGGCCCACATGAACGCGGGCCAGCGCTGGTAGGCGTACAGGGCGTCGAAGGGGTCCTCGCCGTCGTGGGTGACCGCGCGGTGGACGCGCTCGCAGTCGGGCCAGTCGCCCTCGACGGCGACGAACCCGAAGCCCTTCTCGGTGATCAGGCGGCGGGTGAGCGCGGCCCGCCAGGTGTAGAAGTCGTGCGTGCCGTGACTGGCCTCGCCGATCAGCACGAGACCGGCCTCGCCGACGCGGTCGAGCAGCGGGTCGAGGTCCTGTTCGCCCGACAGCCGCAGCGCCGAGCGGGTGACGTCATCCATAGCCGTCCTCCTCTGCCGGCCGGAAGACGCCCAGGCATTCGCGGGCGAGCTGGAGCTCCTCGCGCACCTGGACGACCAGAACGGGCACGGCGGCACCCGGCCCGCTGACCGGGCCGTCGTCGTGCCGGTTGCCGAGCTCGGGAGGCTGCACGCCGAGCAGCCCGAGACGGCGGCAGACCGCCTCGCGCACCTCGGGCTGGTCCCACCCGATCTCGCCGGTGAACACCAGCGCGTCGATCCTGGGCAGCGACGTGGCGGCGGCGGCGATCTCCCGGCTCACCCGGTGGCAGAACACCGCCAGGGCCAGGGCGGCGTCGGCGTCGCCGGCGCGTTCGGCCTCGACCAGCTCGCGGGTGTCGCCGGAGCGTCCGCCGGACAGCCCGAGCAGCCCGGAACGGCGTTGCAGGCCCTCGCTCAGCTCGTCGGCCGTCAGGTGGCCCTGCGACAGCAGCCACAGCAGCATGCCGGGATCGACGCCGCCCGAGCGCCTGCTCATGGGGACGCCGTCCAGCGGGGTGAACCCCATCGAGGTGTCCAGGCTGCGCCCGCCCGACACCGCGCACACCGAGGAGCCGCCGCCCAGGTGGGCCAGCACCAGCTCCAGCTCGGCGAGCGGCCGGCCGAGCAGCTCGGCGACCCGGTCGGCGGTCCAGGCGTAGGACAGGCCGTGGAAGCCGTAGCGGCGCAGGCCGTACCGGTCGCGCCACTCGCGCGGCAGGGCGTAGACCGCGGCGGCGTCGGGCAGGCCGGCGTGGAAGGCGGTGTCGGGGCAGAGCACGTGCGGCACGGCGGGAAGCTGCTCGCGGGCCGCCTCCAGCAGCGCCAGCGCGGGCGGCAGGTGCAGCGGCGCCAGGCTCACGACACCGCGCAGCGCCTCGACGGTCTCGTCGTCGGCCAGCGCCGGCGTGCGTACGACGTCGCCGCCGTGCACCAGCCGGTGCGCCACCGCCCGGATGTCGCGGTCGAAGTGGCCGCCCAGGAACGCCGCCAGCTCCTCGCGCGCCGAGCCCGGGTCGGCGGCCCGCTCGGCGTGCGCGCTGTCCAGCACGCAGCCTCCCTGAACCAGGTCGAGACGCAGGCTCGACGACCCCGCGTTGACGGTGAGCACCGCCTCGGACTCCGCCACCTGCTCGTCGAACGCTCGCCCCATGCACCCCTCCGCGGCCCGATTCTCTTCCCGGCTACCCGCCGCCCGCGGGCCGACACCTGGACATCGTCACCTTTACCCCCAGATGTCCGAGCTCGGGATTGCCCCCGGAGGCGGCCGGGTAGGCGAGCGCCTATGGACAACACCGCGCAGGTCGACGTGCAGGTCAACGGCGTGCCGCACACCGTGGCCGTCGACCCCAGGATCTCCCTGCTCGACCTGCTGCGCGAGCGGCTCGGCCTGACCGGCTCCAAGAAGGGCTGCGACCACGGCCAGTGCGGCGCGTGCACGGTGCTGATCGACGGCCGCCGGGCCAACTCCTGCCTGGCGCTGGCCGTGGCGGTGGACGGCTGCGAGATCACCACCGTCGAGGGGCTGGCCTCGGGCGAGGAGCTGCACCCGCTGCAGGCCGCGTTCATCGAGCACGACGCCTTCCAGTGCGGCTACTGCACGCCGGGCCAGCTCTGCTCGGCGGTCGGCATGCTGGGCGAGCCGGGGCCGAGCGCCGTCACCGCCGACCTCCTCGTCGATCCCGGCCTGACACCCGAGGAGATCAGGGAACGCATGAGCGGCAACCTGTGCAGGTGCGGCGCCTACCCCGGCATCGTGGCCGCGATCGGCGAGGTGGCCCCGTGAAGCCGTTCGACTACGCCCGCGCCCAGAGCCCGTCGGACGCGGTGAGCAGGTACGGCCCCGGCACGATGTACCTGGGCGGCGGCACCAACCTGGTCGACCTCATGCGCCTCGGCGTGGCCACGCCCGACCACCTCGTGGACGTCAGCCGCCTGCCGCTGGACGCCATCGAGCCCGTACGCGACCGGCTGCGGATCGGCGCGGCCGTGCGCAACAGCGACCTGGCGGCCGACCCGCTCGTCCGCACCCGCTACCCGATGCTCTCCCGGGCCGTGCTGACCGGCGCGTCCGGCCAGGTCAGGAACATGGCCACGGTGGCCGGCAACCTGCTGCAACGCACCCGCTGCCCCTACTTCCAGGACGTGACCAGGCCGTGCAACAAGCGCGAGCCCGGCACCGGCTGCCCCGCGATCGAGGGCGACCACAGCAACCTGGCCGTCCTCGGCGCCTCCGACGCCTGCGTGGCCACCCACCCCTCCGACATGGCCGTGGCGCTGGCCGCGCTCGACGCCGAGGTGCACGTCACCGGCCCGGCAGGCGACCGGATCATCCCCATGCCCGGCCTGCACCGCCTGCCCGGCGACGCGCCCGAGCGCGACACCGTGCTCGACCCCGGCATGCTGATCACCGCCGTCGAGCTGCCCGCGCCGCCGCCGGGCGCCTCCCTCTACCGCAAGGTCCGCGAGCGGGCCTCGTTCGCGTTCGCGCTGGTGTCCATCGCCGCCGTGCTCGACGTGCGCTGGGACGGCGTGGTCACCGGGTGCCGCATCGCGCTCGGCGGCGTGGCCCACGCTCCCTGGCGGGCCGAACACGCCGAACGGGCGATCATCGGCGGCCCGGCCACCGGCGAGGCGTACCTGCGGGCCGCCGAGGCCGAGCTCGACCAGGCCCGCCCGCTGCCGCGCAACGCGTTCAAGCTGCCGCTGGCGCGCAACCTGATCGTCCGCACGCTGGAGGAGCTGACGCCGTGAACCGCATCGAGGGGCGCGTCAAGGTCACGGGGCTGGCAACGTACGCCGCCGAGTACCCGGTCGAGGGCGTCGCCCACTGCTACCCGGTGCAGGCCACGATCGCCAGGGGCCGGGTGACGCGGGTGGACGCGGACGCGGCGCTGGCCATGCCGGGCGTGCTCGCCGTGCTGTCCGTCGAGGACCCGCCCGACCTGGCCGAGGACGCCGACCCCGAGCTGGCGCTGTTTCGCGCGCGCGACGTCGTCTACCGGGGCCAGCTCGTGGCCGCGGTCGTCGCCGGCACCTACGACGAGGCCCGCGCCGCCGCCGACGCCGTACGCGTCGCCTACGAGCCGCGGGCCCACGACGTACGGCTGCGCGCCGACCACCCGGACCTGTACCGGCCGGACGTCGTCAACCCGAACCTCCCGCCGGACACCGAGAAGGGCGACGTGGACGCCGGGCTGGCCGCCGCCGCGGCCGCCGTCGACGTGACGTACACGACGCCGCCCCTGCACAACAACCCGATGGAGCCGCACGCCGCGGTGGCCCTGTGGGCCGAGGACGGCCGGCTGCTGGTCTACGACGCCACCCAGGGCACCAGCGGCGACCGCGACACCATCGCCGCCACCTTCGGCCTGCCCGCCGGCCAGGTGCGCGTGGTCTCCAGGCACGTCGGCGGCGGCTTCGGCTCCAAGGGCACCACCCGGCCGAACGCCGTGCTCGCCGCCCTGGCCGCCAGGGCCGCCGGCCGCCCGGTCAAGGTCGCCTTCACCCGGCAGCAGATGTTCGACCTCACCGGCTACCGCACCCCCACCGTCCAGCGGCTGCGGCTCGGCGCGGACGCCGGCGGCCGGCTCACCGCGGTCGAACACACGGCGTACGTGCAGACCAGCAGGCTCGTCGAGTTCGCCGAGCAGGCCGCCGCCCCCGCCCGCGCCATGTACGCCACGCCCGCGCTGCGCACCGCCCACCGGGTCGTCCGCCTCGACGTCGCCACCCCGTCCTGGATGCGCGCCCCCGGCGAGTGCCCCGGCATGTACGCCCTGGAGTCGGCGATGGACGAGCTGGCGCAGGCGGCCGGGATCGACCCCGTCGAGCTGCGGATCGTCAACGAGCCCACGGCCGAGCCGGAGAGCGGGCTGCCGTTCAGCTCCCGCAGCCTGGTGACCTGCCTGCGCGAGGGCGCCCGCCGCTTCGGCTGGGACCGCCGCGACCCGGCGCCCGGCGTCAGGCGCGAGGGGGAGTGGCTGGTCGGCACCGGCGTGGCCGCCTCCACCTATCCGGCCAGGCGAGGGCCGTCCCAGGCCACCGCGACCGTGCGCGACGGCGACTTCGTCATCCGCGTGGCCGCCGCCGACATCGGCACCGGCGCCAGGACCGTGCTCACCAGGATCGCGGCCGACTGCCTCGGCGTCGCCCCTGACCGGGTGCACGTCGAGCTGGGCGACAGCGACCTGCCCCAGGCCCCCGTCGCGGGCGGCTCGATGGGCACGGCGTCGTGGGGCTCGGCCGTCGTCCGGGCGTGCGAGGCGCTGCGGGCCGACGGCGGCGAGGGCTCCGCCGACACCGCCAAGGAGGTCAAGGCCGACGAGGAACTGGCCCGGCACGCCTTCGGCGCCCAGTTCGCCGAGGTCAGGGTCAGCTCCGTGACCGGCGAGATCCGCCTCTCGCGGCTGCTCGGCGTGTTCGCCGCCGGGCGCATCCTGGACGCCAAGCTGGCCCGGTCGCAGTTCGTCGGCGGCATGACCATGGGCATGGGGATGGCGCTGATGGAGGAGACGCTGACCGACGACGAGTTCGGCGGCTTCCTGCGCCGCGACCTGGCCCAGTACCACGTGCCGGCCTGCGCCGACGTGCCGGCCGTCGAGGCGGTCTGGATCGACGAGCAGGACGGCCTGCTCAACCCGATGGGCTCCAAGGGCATCGGCGAGATCGGCATCGTGGGCACCGCCGCCGCGATCGGCAACGCCGTTCACCACGCCACCGGCAGGCGGGTGCGCGACCTGCCCATCACGCCCGCCAAGATCCTCGCCTGACTGATCTGCGCGCTCGGTCCGGCGTCCATGTTTCGACCGGCCTCCGCCAAGGAAGAGGAGAACATCCAACGAGGAGGCCGAGTGAAGAACGAGTCGCACGAGGAGCGCGCCGACCGCAACTTCGTCGAACTGCTGCAGGGCGCCCGCGTCGCGGTGACCGGCGTCCAGGTGCTGTTCGCGTTCCTGCTGACCGTTCCCTTCTCGCCCGGCTTCGTCAAGCTGGACCAGACCGACCGCTGGCTCTACTTCGCCGCGCTGGTCAGCGCCGCGATCGCGTCGATCTGCTACATCGCGCCGACCGCCCAGCACCGCGTGCTGTTCCGGCAGGGCCACAAGGAGACCCTGGTACGCCGGTCCAACACCTACGGCCTGTTAGGGGCGCTCGCCCTGGTCGTGTCGATGACCACGGCGACCATGCTGGTGATCGACTACCTGTTCCACTCCACCCTGGCCTGGATCACCGCCGGCATCCTGGCCGGGCTGGCCGCCTGGACCTGGTTCGGCCAGCCCGCCCTCGACCGCAAGGGCGATCAGTCCTCCTCCGAGGGCGGCATCTCGGTCTCGTCCCGCGACGACTGACGCGAATAGGCCGCCCGCGCCACCATGTACGCCGCCACCGACACGGTGATCACCTGCGAGGCCCCCACGATCAGCAGCGGCCCGGCGTTCCACCAGGTGGGCCGGTGCAGCCACATCGCGGCCAGCACCAGCAGCACGCCGAGCACCTGCGGCTTGGTCCCGGCGTGCATCCGGTCGAGCGTCGTGCGGAAGCGCACCAGCCCGGCGCCCGCCGACAGCGCCAGCACGGCCCCGAGCACCAGGCAGACCGCCGCCGCGACGTCCATCCCGCTCACCGCGAGCGCCCCGGGAAGAACCGGGCCAGCGACACCGACCCCACGAACCCCAGCAACGACAACACCTGCAGCACCGGCAGGTCCGAATAGTCGTCCCTGACCACCGCGAACAGCCCCACCGCGCACATCGACAACGACGTCAGCACGTCCAGGGCGACCGCGCGGTCCAGCATCGACGGCCCGCGCCCCACCCGCCACAACGCGGCCGCCGCCCCGCAGGCCAGCAACGCCATCGTCACCAGGTACACCGCCGTCACAGCAGCTCCTCCCGGTCCGCGCGGGTCCCGAAGGCGGCCACGATGCGCGACTCCAGCCCGGCCACGTCCCTGCGGACCGCGTCCGGGACGCCCTCCCCGGCCAGCCCGAGCACGTGCAGCATCAGCTCTCTCCTGTCCATGTACGCCTCCACCACCAGGCTCCCCGGCATCGTGGACAACGCCACCATGATCATCACGGTCATCGACTCCGACGACGTGCGCAGCCGTACCAGGACCAGCCGCGTGGGCGGATCGCCGGGACGCACCACCCACAGCACCACCCGCACGGTCGAGATCAACATGTCCCACCCGAACCACAGCAGGAACCGCACCAGCGGCACCGGGCGCACCCTGATCCCCGGGTCCAGGACGGGCAGCGGCAGCAGCCAGGTCACCACCAGCGCGGTCGCCAGCCCGCCCAGCACGTTGCCCGCCGACAGCTCGCCCCACAACGTCACCCACACCAGCGTCAGCCACGCCACCAGCGGCAGCGGCACCCGCCGGCCGAACAGCCGCGGCGCGAGCGGGTTCGCGCTCACCGCTGCGTCCCCAGCACCGCGGCGATGTACGTCTGCCGCTCGCTCAGCTCCGCGGCCACCCGCTGCGTCAGCGCCGCCAGCGGCCCGGCCAGCACCGTGAACGACAGCCCGAACGCCACCAGCGCCGCCGTCGCGCCCAGCAGCACCGGCGGCAGCGCGGTCGTCGTCACCACCGGCTCCTCACCCGTCGCCTCCTCGCTCTCGATCACCTGGCCCGGCCGCTCCTCGCGCGGCGCCCGCCAGAACGCCTTGCCCCACGTCTTGGCGATCGCGTACAACGTCAGCAGGCTCGTGACCAGGCCGCCCGCCACCAGCACGAGCGCCGCCGGGCCGCCCTTGGCCAGGCCCGCCTGCACCAGCAGCAGCTTGCCCAGGAACCCCGACATCGGCGGGATGCCCGACAGGTTCATCGCGGGCACGAAGAACAGCACCCCCAGCACCGGCGCCGTCCTCATCAGCCCGCCCAGCCGGTTGACCGAGGTGGTGCCGGTGCGCCGCTCGATCAGCCCGGTCACCAGGAACAGGCTCGTCTGCACGGTGATGTGGTGGACGATGTAGAACACCGCGCCCGCCAGGCCCGCCACCGTCGACAGCGCCACCCCGAACACCATGTACCCGATGTGGCTGACCAGCGTGAAGGACAACATGCGCTTGATGTCGGTCTGCGCCACCGCGCCCAGCACCCCGGCCAGCATCGTGGCCAGCGCCACCCACATCAGCAGCGTGGAGACCGGCCCGCCGGGGAACAGCAGCGCCTCCAGCCGGATGATCGAGTACACGCCGACCTTCGTGAGCAGCCCGGCGAACACGGCCGTGGCCGGCGCGGGCGCGGTCGGGTAGGAGTCCGGCAGCCACGCCGACACCGGGAAGATCGCCGCCTTGATCGCGAACGCCAGCAGCAGCGTCAGCTCGACCAGCAGCTTGACCGGCTCGGGCAGCGTGCCGAAACGCTCGGCGAGCTGCGCCAGCGACAGCGTGCCCGTCGCGCCGTAGGCCACCGCCAGCGCGATCAGGAACAACATCGACGAGGCCAGCGCCATCAGCGTGTACGTGGCCCCCGCCCGCATCCTGGACTCGGTCCCGCCGAAGGTCAGCAGCACGTACGAGCCGCTCAGCAGCATCTCGAACGCCACGAACAGGTTGAACAGGTCACCCGCCAGGAACGCGTCCGCCACGCCCGCCACCATCACCAGGAACGCCGGATGGAAGATCGCCATCGGCGCGTCGTGCTCGGCCTCGTCGTAGGCGTTGGCGATCGAGTACACCATCACGCAGAGCGTCACCGCCGACGACACCACCAGCACCAGCGTCGAGAGCCGGTCGGCCACCAGGCAGATCCCGACCGGCGAGGGCCAGCCGCCCAGCTGGGTCACCAGCGGGCCGTGCGCGTCGGCGTGCGCCAGCAGCAACACCGACACCGCCAGCGAGATCCCCAGCGTGGTCACGCTGATGGCCGACTGCAGGCGCCGCAGCCGCCCGCCGATCGCCAGCTTGATCCCGGCCGCCAGCAGCGGCAGCAGCACCGGCACGCACACCAGCCCGCGCAGCTCGACCAGGTCACCCATGGGCGCCGCCCCCGACCGCCACTAGTCGTCGCCCTCCAGTTCGGGGTCGTTCGCGAGCGCCTGCCGGGTCCGCTCCGCGCGCATCGCCGAGCGCATCTGCCTGCGGGCGTCGCGCTGCCTGGCCTTGATCCGCTGCCGCAGCTCCTTCTCGCCGGCCGCCTGCTCGGCCCGCCGCCGGGTGTGCTCGCGGCGCAGCTCCTCGATGCGCTCGGCGTTGTCCTCGTCCGAGGGCTCCTCGCGCAGCCCGGCCTCCTCGAAGCCGCGCTGAAGCTCCTCCTCCGACAGCCCTTCGGCCATCCGGGTGCGCATCCACTCCTCCAGCTCGGTGTGCACGCGGGCGATCCGCCGCTCCAGGTCGGCCTCCTGCAACCGCTCCCGCTCGGCCTGCTCGGCCTCCAGCCGGGCCAGCTCGGCCCGCTGCTCCACGACCAGCCGCCGGTAGTCGTCCTGGCGGGTGCGCAGGGCGTGGCTCAGCTCGCCGCGCCTGGCCCGCAGCCGTACGCGCCGGTCCTCGGTGTCGTCCTGGACCTCGTCGCTGCCGGTGAGCTGCCACGACCGGTGCACCATGGCCAGCACGAACGCCGTCACGCCCAGGGTGATCACGATGGCGGTGAGCACCATCGCCTGCGGCAGCGGGTCGGCCATCGCCTCCACCGGCGTGCTGCCGAGGATGGGCGGCCCGCCCGCGTTCCCGCCCGCGGTGATGATCAGCAGGTTCACGCCGTTGCCCAGCACGACGACCCCGGCCAGCACCCGTACCAGGCTCCGTTCGAGCAGCAGCGTCACGCCCGTCGTGATCAGCACGCAGCAGCACAGGAGCGGCGCCAGGGAGATCGTCACGAGCTCTCCTCCGCCTCGATCTGCCGGTCCAGCTCGGCGCCCAGGCCGCGCAGCACGTCCTGGACCATGCCGGTGACCGAGACGTACACGCCGAGGTCGAACAGCAGGCCCGTGGACACGTGCAGGCTGCCGACCAGCGGCAGGTGCACGTCGGTCGCCAGCATGTCCAGCGCCGCCCGTCCGAACAGCAGCCCGGCCAGCGCCGTGCCGGTCGACATGGTCAGCCCGACGCCCATCAGCACGCCCGCGTGCACCGGGACCGCCGCGGCCAGTTCGTACCGGCCGCCCGCCAGGTAGCGCACGGTGATCGCCAGCCCGGCCACGATGCCGCCGGCGAACCCGCCGCCGACCCCGCTGTGCCCGATGAACAGCAGGAACACCGAGAGCACGAGCACCGTGTGGAAGGTCAGCCGGGCCGCCACCTCGAAGGCGACGGCCCGCTGCCCGCGCGGCAGCGTCGAGGACAGCCAGCGCGTGCGCTCGGCGGGCACCCGGCCGCGGTCGTCCCGCTCGATCTCGTACGTCCTGCGCCGCAGGAACACCAGGCTCGTCACGCCCAGCGTCAGCACGACCAGCACCGTGCTCTCGCCCAGCGTGTCCCAGGCCCGGATGTCCAGGATGATCGCGCTGACGATGTTGCGCGCCCCGGCCTCGCGCGCCGCGGCGGGCATCAGCGACCCGACGGCCCAGGTGCCGCGGGCGCTCGTGGCCAGCAGGCCCGCGCCGGTCACCACCACCCCCACGGCCAGCCCGAGCCCGAACCGGAACAGGCGCGGCAGCCGGGCCCTGACCGGGGTCACCGGCAGCCGCCGCAGCACCAGGGCGAACACCACCAGGCTCAGCGTCTCGGCGAGGAACTGGGTGAGCGCCAGGTCGGGCGAGCCGTGCGCGAGGAACAGCAGCGCGGTGCCGTACCCGATGACGCCGACGACCGCGGCCAGCAGGATGTAGGCGCGGGCGAACAGCGCCAGCGCCGCCGCCGCGGTGATCAGGACCGCGAGCACCGGCTGCTCCACGCGTTCCCAGGCGACGACGGGCACGTCCAGGTGCGGCACGCCGCCGTACGCGATGGCGAACACGCCCACGCCGGTCGTGGCGGCCAGCGTGAGCAGCAGGTAGTCGGGCAGCGAGCCGCGCTGGACGAAACCGGTGGCCTGGATGGCGAAGCGGTCCAGGCGGCGCACGATCGACCAGTAGATCTGCGTCGAGTCCAGCACGTGCAGCGCCGCCCCCGCCCTGGCCACCGGCTCCCTGGCCAGGAACAGCAGCACGCCGCCCGCCAGCGCCACGGCCGACAGCAGCAGCGCCGGGGAGAACCCGGCCCACATCGCCAGGTGCGTGGCGTGGCCGGGGTCGCGGAAGGTGCCGGTGTAGCCCGACATCGCGCCGCCGTACCAGGGGGCGAAGGGCGCCAGCGCGAGGCCGAGCACCGACAGCAGCGCGGCGGGCCCGAACATGGCCGCCGCCGTCCGGTGCACCCGCGTGGCCGGCACGCCCGGCTTGGCGGCGAAGGCCCCCCACAGGAACCGCAGCGTGTACGCCGCCGTCAGCGCCGACCCCGCCACCACCCCCGCCAGCACGAGCGGCCGGTCCAGCAGCGCCTCCAGCGCCGCCTCCTTGCCGGCGAACCCCGCCAGCGGCGGCAGCCCCGCCATCGACGCCCCCGCCAGCACCGCGACCGCGCGCACCCACGGCATCGACCGGCCGACGCCGCTCAGCTCCCGCAGCTCGCGGGTGCCGGTCGAATGGTCCACGACGC
Source organism: Nonomuraea sp. NPDC052265 (assembly GCF_044547985.1). Lineage (NCBI taxonomy): Bacteria > Bacillati > Actinomycetota > Actinomycetes > Streptosporangiales > Streptosporangiaceae > Nonomuraea > Nonomuraea sp. NPDC052265. Next base: position 419,553 of record NZ_JBIUBJ010000004.1, on the reverse strand, counting down.
CCACGACGAGGAACAGCGCGGCCTTGAACAGCGCGTGCGCCGCGAGCATGCCCACCCCGGCCAGCGCCGCGCCCCGGGTGCCCGAGCCGAACAGCGTCATCAGGAAGCCGAGCTGGCTGACCGTGCCGAAGGCCAGCAGCCGCTTCAGGTCCGTCTCGCGCAGCGCCCGCCAGCCGCCCAGCAGCATGGTCAGCACCCCGAGCGGCACCGCGACCGCCCGCCACAGCGGCACGTCCCCGAACGCCGGCCCGAGCCTGGCCACCAGGTACACCCCGGCCTTGACCATGGCCGCCGCGTGCAGGTATGCCGACACCGGCGTCGGCGCCGCCATCGCGGCCGGCAGCCACGTGCTGAACGGGAAGATCGCCGACTTCGACAGCGCCCCGGCCAGGACCAGCACCAGCCCGGCGGCCGGCGGGCCCGCCTGCGGCGGCCGGGCGAGCACCCCCGACAGCTCGTACGTGCCCGCCGCCTGCCCGACCACCACGAACCCGGCCAGCATCGCCAGCCCGCCCAGCGTGGTCACCGTCAGGGCCTTCATCGCGGCCCGGCGGCCGGCCCGGCTCTCCGGGTGGTAGCCGATCAGCAGGTAGGAGAAGACGGTGGTCAGCTCCCAGAACACGTACAGCAGGAGCAGGTTGTCGGCCGTGACCAGCCCCAGCATCGACCCGGCGAAGGCGGTCATCGCGCCGCCGTAGCGGCCCAGCCCCTCCTCGCCCGCCGGGAAGTAGCGCGAGCTGTAGACCAGGACCAGCACGCCCACCCCGGTGACCAGCGCCATCATCAGCACGGTCAGCGTGTCGGCCCGGAAGGACAGCTCCAGCCCGAGCGCGGGCGCCCAGCGGGTGTCCTCCCGCGCCGGCAGCCCCCGCACCCCCAGCCACACCGTGTACGCGAATCCGGCGCCGGGCGCCGCGGCCAGCAGCAGGAAGGAGGCCCGTCCCATGCGCCGGGCCAGCCAGGGAGCGCAGACCGCCGCGAGCGCGTGCAGGATCAGCAGCGACTCCATGGGCTCCTCGGGCGGGAATTTCCGGCTACGTCCGCCCAATCTCTCCCGCCCGGCCGCGCCCCGCCGCACAGGCGCGGCCAGGGTTGACCCGAACGTCACCAGTCCCTCACCCGCCCATGAGCGGGTGAGGGACCGGGCTCCTCCGTCAGACCTTCGCGCAGGCGCCGGGACGCGGCGCGCGAGCCGTGATCACGTACCGGTCGATCTGCCGGTCCAGGCAGGACGTGCCGCCCTTGTACGCCGTGTGCCCGTCGCCGTCGTGGGTCAGCAGCACACCGTGCTCCAGCTGCCCGGCCAGCCGCCTGGCCAGCTCGTACGGCGTGGCCGGGTCACGCGTCGTGCCCACCACCACGATCGGCGGCGACCCGTGGGCGCGCACCTTCCTGGTGAACCGTGTGCCCTTGACCGGCCAGTACGCGCAGCGCTGCTCGGGATGGTCCAGGCAGTTGACGGCCGCCAGCGCCTCGGTGCTGTTGTCGTAGCTGCCGTCGGGACGGCGTCCGTGGTTGACGTCGGCCAGGGCGAGCATGGCCGTGCCGTCGCCCCTGAAGGCGAGGGTGAGCGCCTGGCGCAGGTAGGGCCAGCTGTCCTTGGCGTACATGGCCTGGGTGACGCCGGCGCGCAGGATGGCCTCGTTGACCTGCCTGCTGTCGCCGTCGTTGCGCAGCGGCGCCCGGTCGGCCCGCTTGTAGAGCGCCTCCAGCCGCTTGGTCGCGGCGGCGACGGTGTGCCGGGGGAACGGGCAGTCCGCGGCCCTGAAGCAGTCGCGCAGGAACGAATCGCGCGCCACCTGGAACCCGTGCTCCTGCGCCGCGCCGAACTCGGCGAGCGTCTGGCCGGGGTCCTCGGCGCCGTCCAGCACCATGGCGCGGATCCGGGTGGGGAACAGGTCGGCGTAGCGGGCGCCCAGGTAGGTGCCGTAGGAGAAGCCGAAGTAGGTCAGGCGGGCCTCGCCGAGGGCGGCCCGCATCACGTCCAGGTCGCGGGCGACCTCGCCGGTGCCGACGTGCGCGAGGAGCTGCTTGCCCGAGTTGGCCGCGCAGCCCCGGGCGAAGATCTTCGTCCACGCCTTGGCCCGCTTGACCTCGGCCGCGTTGTCGGGGGTGGGGTCGGCGGCGAAGTAGGCGTCCAGGCCGAGGGGGGACAGGCAGCGCACGGGGGACGAGGCGCCCACGCCGCGCGGGTCGAAGCTGACCACGTCGAAATGTTGCCGGACGGCGGCCGACATGACGGTCTTGTCGGCCTTCAAGATGGTCGTGCCGGCGCCGCCAGGCCCGCCGAAGTTCAGCACGATCGAGCCGATCCTCCGGCCGGTCGCCGGCAGCCGGACCATGGCGATCCTGATCTGCCTCCCGCCGGGCTTCGCGTAGTCCAGGGGGACCGCTAACTTCGCGCACTGGAACCCGCTGCCGCACCCCGACCAGGCCAGGCGCTGACCGTAAGAGGCGTTGACCCCGCCGGGCGTGGCCGCGTCCGCGGTGCCGGCCAGGCCGGCGGCGGCGATCAGACCTGCGAGTACGGGCGAGAGAATCGTGATTAAACATCGCATAATCAAAAGTTGAAGGGGATACCTTGCGAGCCCCTTTAAGCGTGGTGGCACAGATCGTTTGCAAGAAGCGCGCCGGGCTGGGTATTGAGCAGGTCATCCGCACGACTACCAGGGGGAACAGGCCGCCATGTCGCAGCAGAACCGTCCCGTCGAGGGCGAGCACAAGTACGAGCAGCACATCACCTCGACCGGCGAGCACGAGGAGCGGCCCGGCCGCAGCCTCGTCACCGCCGACCACGAGGTGATCCGCGAATGGGCGCAGGAGCGCGGCGCCAAGCCCGCGACCGTGCCCGGCACCGAGCACCAGGGGAGGGCGGGCGTGCTGCGCTTCGACTTCCCCGGCTACGGCGGCGGCGACCTGGCGGAGATCACCTGGGAGGAGTGGTTCGAGACCTTCGACCAGCGGAAGCTGAACTTCATCTACCAGGAGCACAAGAAGGACGGCAAGCAGAGCAACTTCTTCCGGCTGGAGAACCCGGACCGCGAGGACGCCTGACCCCGGCGGGCGGGCTCACCCCCGTCCCGCCCGTCGCCGTCGGGAAAGCCCGCTGTTCGGCCGCCTTCAGGAAGTCCGCTGGTCAGCCGCCCTCGGAGACGCGGCGGGTCACCTCGTCGGCCAGCCGGTCGAGCGAGCGTACGAGCAACTCGCGCACCTCGTCGGACCGCGCGCTCGAACCGGGCTCGTCGAGCAGCGACAGATGGACGGTCACCTCGCTCGTGCCGCCCGCCGAATCGGACACCTGCAGCCAGCCCGCGTAGTCGGGGTGGTCACGGCCGCCCCACTCCACCCGGAGCTGCTCCTCCCGGGCGCGGAACAACCCTTCGTGCCGCCCGCTGCCGGGGACCAGGTCGCCGCCCGCCTCGACGGTGCCCGCCCCGCTGTCGTTGACCCACAACCCCCGCGGCAGCCACCGGTCCAACAGGTCGACGTCGGACGCCACCCCGAACACGATCATGCTGTCGGCAGGCATCCCGCGCGTCGCCTCGAACTCCGCCATCACAGGCCCCCGTTCCCCCCGAATGCCGCCGTACCGGGCGCGGACCGCGCCGCCTGCCACCGGCAGCCGAACGCGGCGACCATACCCGTGGCACCTGCTCGCAAACCGGCCCCCGCGGGGCCCGTCTCTCCGGCTACGGTGGCTCGGGTGAAACCGCGGCGAGAGGGGAGAACGGCGCGATGGCGGAGCTGCCACGAGTGCCGCCGGAGATGTTCCGGTTCGCCACCACGGAACGGGCGGATCTGCACACGGCCCTGCTCGACGTCCTCGGCACGGCCGCCGAGCGCCTGGAGCCCGCGCTGACCGCCGACGAGGTCCGCGACCGGCTGCGCTCCTCCGGCTGGTACGCCCCCGTCGGCGACCACGACCTCACCGGCGCGCTCAGGCAGCTCGCCGGCTGGCGGCTGGTCGAGGTGATCTTCAACCACGCCGGCGGCTTCGCGACCGCCGAGGAGTACGAACGCCGCAACCTGCGGTACGCGCTGACCGCCCAGGGCGAGGCCGCCCACGCCGGGCTGCGGCAGGCGTCGGCGACGCATGCCTCGGCCGGCGCGCTCCACACCGCCGTCCTCGACGCCGTGGCCGACCGGCTGGAGGAGCTGGAGGCGCTGCTGGCCGACCCCGACCCCGGCCGCGACCGGCGGGTCTTCACCTGCCTGCGGGAGCTGGAGTGCCACCTCGACGGGCTGCGCCGCGACACCGTGCGGCTCAACGGCGAGCTGCGCCGGCTGCTGCGCGCCGACGGCGCCGACGTTGGCACGTTCCACGAGGCCGAGGCGGCCACGGTGGCCTACCTCCAGGAGTTCGTGACCGGGCTGGAGCAGCGCGGCGAGACCGTGGCGCGGGCGCTGCGCGGCGTGGCCGGGCGCGGCGTCGGCGTCCTGCACACCCGGGCCCTTGCCGGCGCCGACCTGCCCCGGATCCCCGGCGCCGACCTCGCCACGCCCTGGCTGGCCGCCCGCGCCGCCGCCTGGGCCGAGCTGCGCCAGTGGTTCGACCCGGGCGCCGCGGGCGTCCCGGAGAGCAACACGGGCAGCGGCCCGGGTAACGACGCCGGGAGCGGCATCGGGAGCGGCATCGGGAGCGGCACCGGGAGCGGCACCGGGAGCGGCACCGGGAGCGGCATCGAGAGCGGCCACGGGAGTGGCGTCGGGCCGCGGCTGCGGCGGCTGCACGAGGTGGCCCGCGAGGCCATCCTCACCCTGCTCGGCCAGCTCGACCGCGTCACCGCCGCCCGCCGCCCCTCCGCCGGCGCCGCCGCCGACTTCCGCGCGCTGGCCCGCTGGTTCGCCACCGCGCCGGGCGAGGACGACGCCCACCGCCTCTGGGACGCCGCCTTCGGTCTCGGCCCGGCCCGGCACGCCCATCTCGGGCACGCCGACGCCGAGCTCGTCCCGGCCGGCACGCCCTGGGCCGAGGCCGGGCCGGTCGCGGTCTCGGCGCTGCTGCGCTCGCGGGGCAGGACCGAGCGCATGGGCCGTACCGGGCGGGTCCGGGACGTGGCCGCCCTGCGCGCCGAGCGCCGCGCCCGCGCCGAGAAGGAACACGCCGGCCTGGAGGCCGCCTGGCAGGCGCTGGCCACCACCGGTCCGGTACGCCTGTCCCAGCTCGGCGCGCTCGACCACGACACCCTGGGCAGGCTGCTCGACCTGCTGGGCCGCGCCCTGGCCGCCCGCCCCGACGCCACCGGCCTGCGCCGGGCCGTCACCTCCGACGGCCGGGTCGAGGTCGTGCTGCGGGCCCCCGGCGACGGCGCGGTCGCGGTGCTGCGCACGTCCGAGGGCTGGTTCCGCGGCCCCGACTACCTGCTCGACGTGCGCTCCCCGGGCGTGCCCGACCCCGGGAGGGCGGAAGGGGCATGAGCCGCCTGGCCAACCAGCTCGTCAGGGCGGAGAAGGAGGAGATCGCCCGTGCGATCAGGACCCTCCTCGCCCGGCCGTTCCTGTCTGCCGACGACGAGCCCGCCGCCTTCGCCGTGATCAGGAAACGGCGGGAGCCGCTGACGCGGTGGTTCGACTACTTCTGCGGCTGGCGGCTGGTCGTCGAGCCCCGCGAGGGCTACGCCCGCCTGGTCAAGGTCGGGTCGCGGCCGACGGCCACCCGTCCGGCCCGCCGCCGCCGCGCCGGCGGTGCGCCGTTCGACCGCCGCCGCTACACGCTGCTGTGCCTGTGCGCGGCCGAGCTGCTCGCCGCGCCGGTGACCACGATCGGCATGCTGGCCCGGCGGGTGGCGCGGGCGGCGGCGGTCGAGGCGGGCGTGCCGGCGTTCGACCCCGTCGGCGCCGACGAGCGGGCCGCCTTCGTCGACGCCCTCAAACTGCTGGAACAGCACGGCGCGATCACCCCCACGGACGGCGCCACCGACGCCTATCTCGGCGACGAGGAGGCCAAGGTCCTCTACCGCGTGGACACCACCCGCGTGATCAGGCTCCTGGCCGCCCCCGTCCCGCCCTCCCGCCTGCCCGACGCCGCGGACCCGGCGGACCCGGCGGACCCGGCCACGGCGCTCACTGTTGAGGCCCGTTACGGCGGCGACGAGCCGACGGAGACCCAGCGCGCCCTGTGGGCCCGCCACTCCCTCGTCCGCCGCCTGCTCGACGAGCCCGTCGTCTACCGCGACGAGCTGACCCCCGCCCAGGCCGCCTACGCCGCCTCGCTCACCGGACGCCGGATGATCCGCAGGGCCGCCGAGGAGGCCGGGTTCGTGCTGGAGGAGCGCGCCGAGGGTTTCCTGCTGGTCGACACCGAGGCCACCGCCACCGACACCAGGTTCCCCGACGACGGCAGCCACGCCAAGGTCGCCGCCCTGCTCCTGCTCGACCTGCTGGTCACCGCCGGGCCGCTGGCCGCCGGCCGCCTCGACGAGGAGGCCGCCGAGCTGCTGCGGCGCTTCCCCCAGTGGGCCAAGGCGTACCAGTCGGACGGGGGCGCGTCCCGGCTGGCGGCCGACGCGCTGGAGGTTCTCGCCCTGTTCGGGCTGGCCCGCCGTACCGGTGACCGGGTGGCCGCCCTGCCCGCCGGAGCCCGCTACCGGGTCGATCGCGGCCCGGCCGACACGGAGGACGCATGACCCTCACCGAGCTCACGCCCGCCCGCACCGCCCCGGGCCTGGACCGGCGCTGGATCCCCGTACGCGCCGGGATCCTCAACGTGTGGCGCTACTACGACGAGGTGTTCGAGTTCCACCGGGGTAGGCTGCTGCTGCGCGGGCCCAACGGCAGCGGCAAGTCCAAGGTGCTCGAACTCCTGCTGCCGTACGTGCTGGACGCCAGCCTGAAGCCCAGCCGGCTGTCCACGTTCGGCGGCACCGAACGGACCATGCACTGGAACCTCATGGGCGACGGCGCGAACGGCGTCACCCGCGTCGGCTACGTGTGGCTGGAGTTCCAGCACGCCGACGGCCGCTGGTTCACCTGCGGCGCGCGCCTCCAGGCCACCGCCCACACCAAGAACGTCACCGCCGCCTACTTCACCACCGGCTCCCGTGTCGGACCGCCCGGCGGCGTCCGGCTCACCGGCGACGGAGGCCAGCCGCTGACCAGGGCCCAGCTCGCCGACGAGCTGGGCGAGGCGGGGACGGTCCACGAGTCCGCCGACGCCTACCGCGCCGTCGTGCGCCGCACCCTGTACGCCGCGCTCAACGAGCAGCGCTACGACTGCCTGCTCACCGCGCTGCGCCAGCTCCGCACCCCCAAGCTCTCCGAACGCCTCGACCCCGGCCTGCTGTCCGACCTGCTGTCCAGCGCCCTGCCACCGCTCGGCGAGGGCGAGATCCACGAGATCGCCGACGGGTTCGAACGGCTCGACCGGCGCCGCGAGGAGCTGCGCCTGCTCGACCGCGACGTGGCGGAGGCCGACCGGCTCGCCGACGTCCAGCGCGGTTACGCCCAGAAGGTGCTGCGCGCGGCCGCCGCCGCGGCCCTGTCGGCCGGGCAGGCCGTCGACGCCCTCGCCGCCGAGGTCAAGGCCGGACGCGAGGCGCTGAAGCAGGCCGACGACGAGCTGGCCGCCGCGGCGGTCCGGCTGTCGGAGGAGGAGGCCCAGGAACTGGCCCTGGCCGCGCAGATCGACGGGCTCAAGGAGAGCGAGGCGTACCGGTCGGGGCGCGACCTGCACCGGCTGCGCACGCAGGCGCGGGAGGCGCACGAGTCGGCGGCCCGGCTGCGCGACCAGGCCGGGGCGGCGGCGCGCGCCGCCTCGGGCAGGCAGGAGCTGTCGCTGCGCGCGGCGGCCGTCGCCCGCGCCGCCACCGGCCTGGCCGACCGCGCCCGCGCCGAGGCCCGCCGGGCCGCCGAACGCGCCGGGCTGCTCGCGGTCCACCTGGAGTGCGAGCGCCCGGTCGCCGAGCCCGCGGGCGCGCCGGGCGGCGTCCCGGAGGAGGGGGAACGCGGCGACGACGGCGAGGAGTCCGTACGCCGCGCCCGTGAGCTGCTGCGCGCCGCCGTCACCAGCCGTACAGGCCAGATCCGCGAGGTCAGGGCGGCGGCCGTCGAGCACGAGGAGGCGATCGGCCGCCGCACCACCGCCGAGCACGACCGCGACCGCGTCCGCGACGACCTGGCGTCGGCGGGCGCCGCCCACGACCGGGCCGGCGCGGCCCGCGACGAGCGCGCCCGCGACCTGGCCGCCGCCCTGGAGGAGTGGGTCCGCGGCTGCGTCCACCTGCGGCTCGACCCTGAGGAGCTGGCGGCCCTCGCCGACCGGTCGGAGCAGGCCGACGAGCTGGTCGGCGCGGCGCGTACGGCGGCCGCGGTCCGGCTGGCCGCCCGCGAGCACCACCTGACCGGCCTGCGCGACCGGCTGCACGCCGAACGCGCCGAGCTGGCCCGCGAACGCGAACGCCTGGCCGAGCGGACCGCGCTGGAGCCGGCCCCCTCGCCCGCCCGCCCCGCCTCCCGGTCGGGTCGGCCCGGCATGCCGCTGTGGCGGGCGCTCGGCTTCCGCTCCGGCGTCGACCCCGTCACCCAGGCGGGCGTCGAGGCGGCGCTCGAAGCCTCGGGCCTGCTCGACGTGTGGCTGCTGCCCGACGGCGGCATGGACCCCGGCGAGCACGACGCCTTCGCCGCCTCCGCGCTGACCCGGCCCGCGTCCGGCCAGAGCCTGGCCGACGTGCTGACGGCCGAGCCGGGCGCGCCCGTCTCGGCCGACCGGGTGCTCGCGGGCGTCGCCTTCGCCCCCACGGCGCTCGGCCTCGACCACCCCGCTGCCGTCGGCGCCGACGGCACCTGGCGGCTCGGCCCGGCCGCCGGGCGCTGGGTCAAGCCGGAGCCCTCCTACATCGGCGACGCCGCCCGCGAGCGCGCCCTGCGCCGCCGCGTCGCCGAGCTGGACGACCGGCTCTCCGACCTGGCCGGCACGATCGCCGAGTGCGACCACCTGTTCAGGGTGCTGGCCGGCGACCGCGACACGCTCACGGCCGAGGTGCGGCGGCGGCCGGACCGCAGGCCGTACGCCGGGGCCGCGCGGGCGCTGGACGAGGCCGTGGGCAAGGTCGCCCTGCTGGAGGACCAGCTCCGCGCGCACGAGCAGCGCCTGCACGAGCGCGAGAAGGAGGTGGGCAGGTCGCTGCGCCGGCTGACCGAGCTGGCCGCCCGGCACGCCCTGCCCGCCGCCAGGCCCGCGCTCGACCAGTTGGAGACCGCCCTGCGCGCATCCGAGGCCACCGGCGGCGTCTGGCACGACCGGCGCGGGGACGCCCGCGCGGCCAGGGAACGCGCCGGGCAGGCGGCCGAGACCGCCCGCGAGTACCAGGACCTCGCCGTACGCGCGATGGAACGGGCCGAGGAGGCGGCCGACGCGGCCGTCGTGCTGGCCGAGAAGCTGGCCGTCGTCGAGTCCGCGGTCGGCGACGGGCAGCTCGACGTGCTCGGCCGGCTCCAGGACGTCCAGACCGCCTACCAGGGCTGCCGCCGCCTGATCCGGACGGTCCACGACGACACGGCCCGGCTCAACGCCCGCCTCGGACGGCTCAGGGGCGAGCTCGGCCAGGCGGAGGAGAAGCACGCGGAGGCCGGACGCGTCCGCGAGGCGGTCTGCGAGCGGCTCCGCCGCCTGATGGCCGGCCACCTGCCCGCCGACGCCGGGGTGCCGGCCGGGCTCGCCCCCGACGCCGGGGTGCGGGCGGTGCTGGAGGCGGCCGGCGACGTGGCCGGGCGGCTGGCCGCGGTGCCGTACGGGCGGCGGAACGTCAGGGAGGCCGAGGCACGCCTGCGGGACGCCTTCCACCGCGCCAGGGAGGTCCTGGCCGGCCGGGCCGAGCTGGACCTGGCCCCCGACGAGGACGTGCAGGTGCTGACCGCCACCGCGGGCGGCGTGCGGGCGGGCGCGGCGGCGCTCGGCAGGGCGCTGCGCGACGAGCGCGACGAGCGGCGCAGCGACATCACCGAGGCCGAGCGCGACCTGTTCGACCGCACGCTGGCCGGTGACACGCGGCGGCACCTGGCCGACCGCATCCGCCAGGCCGCCGCGCTGGTGGAGGGCATGAACCAGCGGCTCGAACGCGTCCGCACGGCCTCGCGGGTCGCGGTGCGCCTGGTCTGGCAGGTCGATCCCACGCAGTCGCCGGCCACCCGCGCGGCCCGCGACCTGCTGTTGCGCGACCCGGCCGGGCTGAGCGAGGCCGACCGCGAGGCCCTGTACGCCTTCTTCAGGGACCGCGTCGAGGAGGCCCGCGCCGACGACTCCTCGGCCGGCTGGGAGGACCAGCTCATGAAGGTGCTCGACTACACGGCCTGGCACCGGTTCGTGGTGCGCCTCGACCGCGGCGACGGCCAGGGCTGGCAGGACCTGACCAGGAAGCTGCACGGCGCCCTGTCGGGCGGCGAGAAGGCCATCGCGCTGCACCTGCCGCTGTTCGCCGCCGTGGCCGCCCACTACCGGACCGACCCCGGCTGCCCCCGGTTCATCCTGCTGGACGAGGTGTTCGTGGGCGTCGACCGGACCAACCGCGGCCAGGTCTTCGACCTGCTGGTGAACCTCGGCCTCGACCTCGTGCTCACCTCCGACCACGAGTGGTGCGAATACCGCGAGCTGGACGGCATCGCCATCCACCAGCTCATCACCGGCGACGGCGACGACGCCGTGACCACGGCCCGCTTCGTGTGGAACGGCTACCGGACGGTCCCCACCTAGACCCCTTGATTAGAAAGGTTCTTTACTACCAGGGTTCGCGTCCGTATGGTGGGGGCAACCCTCGGGAGGCGGTCATGAAGATCCGCACCGCTGCGGTCGTGCTGACGACCCTGCTCGCCACGTCGGTCTCGGCGTCGGTGACCGTCTCGCCCGGCGCCATGGCGGCGTCCGCCGTCGCCTTCGGCGCGATCGTGCCCGCTCCGGTGAGCGCGGTCCCGGCGGCGGGGGTGACGTACCCGATCACCGCCGCGACGGCCCTGTACTCCGACGCGCCGGAGGTCGGCGAGCAGCTCGCGCGGCGGTTGCGCCGGTCCACCGGCTACCCGGTCCCGATCGTGACCGCCCCGCCGGCGGACGGGATCACGCTGCGGCTGGGCGCGGTGGCCGGCGGGGACGAGGCGTACCAGCTCGACGTGACCGCCACCGGGATCGTCGTGCAGGCCAACCGGGCCGCCGGGCTGTTCAACGGGGTGCAGACGCTCCGGCAGCTGCTCCCGTACGCGGCCGAGGCCGATACCGTGCAGCCGGGGCCGTGGCCGGTGCCGGGCGGGCGGGTCGTGGACCGGCCGCGTTACCCGTACCGGGGCGCGATGCTCGACGTGGCCAGGCACTTCTTCCCGGTGGACGCGGTCGAGCGGTACCTCGACCAGATCGCGCTCTACAAGATCAACTATCTGCACCTGCACCTGTCCGACGACCAGGGCTGGCGCATCGCGATCGACTCCTGGCCCCGGCTGGCCTCCCACGGCGGCAGCACGGCGGTCGGCGGCGATCCCGGCGGCTTCTACTCCAAGGCCCAGTACCAGGAGATCGTCGCCTACGCCGCCGCCCGAAATATCACCATCGTTCCGGAAATCGACATGCCGGGGCACACCAACGCCGCCCTCGCCTCCTACGGCGAACTCACCTGCGACGGCGTCGCCCCGCCGCTCTACACGGGCACCGACGTCGGGTTCAGCACGCTGTGCACGTCCAAGGAGATCACCTACACCTTCCTCGACCAGGTGATCGGCGAGCTGGCCGCGCTCACCCCCGGCCCGTACCTGCACATCGGCGGGGACGAGGCGTCCTCCACCACGCCGGCCGACTACAAGGCGTTCGTCGACCGGGCGCAGGACATCGTGGCCGCCCACGGCAAGACCGTGATCGGCTGGCACGACGTCGTCAACGCCACCCCGCTGCCCTCCACCGTCGCCCAGTACTGGGGCAGCGACCCCACGGAGACGGCGGTCTCGACGGCCGGCCGGAAGGTCGTCATGTCCCCGTCGAGCCGTGCGTACCTGGACATGAAGTACAACCGGCGCACCCCGCTCGGGCAGACCTGGGCAGGCATGATCGAGGTCAAGGACGCCTACGGCTGGAACCCCGGCGCCTACCTCAGGAGGCTGCCGCCCGAGCAGGTGCTCGGCGTCGAGGCGCCGCTGTGGACCGAGACGCTCAGGACGTCCGCCGACATCGAGTACATGGCCTTCCCCCGCCTGCCCGCGCTCGCCGAGCTGGCCTGGTCCCCGTACGCCACGCACGACTGGACCGCGTTCCGGCAGCGGCTGGGCGCGCAGGGCCCGCGCTGGCGCGTCATGGGGATCGCCTACTACCGCTCCACCCAGATCGCCTGGCCCTCCGGTTCTTAGGAGCCCCCTCAGGAGCTGCGCATGTCCCGATCGATCAGATGCGTCCTCGCCGTGCTCGTCCTGCTGCTCGCCTCGGGGGTGGTGAGCACCGGCAGCGCCGTCGCGGCGGCCGGTTCGACCGAACTGGCCTCGGGCTGGGCGCTGCGCCCGGCCACCGGCCTCGCCGACACCGGCGCGGCGATCTCCACGCCCGGGTACGCCACCACCGGCTGGAACCCGGTCACCCTTCCCTCGACCGTCCTGGCCGGGCTGGTCGCGAACGGCGTCTACCAGGACGTCTACTTCGGCCAGAACCTCAAGAACGTGCCCGACCTGACCACCCAGGACTGGTGGTTCCGCGGCGAGTTCACCGCCCCCGCCACGGCCCCCGGGCAGGTGTACTGGCTGCGGTTCAAGGGCCTCAGCTACCGCGCCCAGATCTGGCTGAACGGCGTGCAGCTCGACGCCGCGGCGGTGGGCACGTTCGTCGGCCACGAGTACGACGCGACCGCCGCGATCAGGCCCGGCGCGGCCAACGCGCTGGCCGTCAGGGTCACCCCGCCGCGCCACGACTGCAAGGACCTGTCCACCTGCACGGTCGACTGGAACCCCGAGGCCCCCGACATGAACGCGGGCATCTGGAACACGACCCTGCTGGACACCACGGGCCCGGTGGCCCTGCGCGACCCGTACGTGCGGACGACCCTGTCGGGCACCGCCGCCGACCTGACCGTCTACGTGGACGCCGTCAACGCCACGAACGCCCCCGTCACCACCACGGTCAGCGGCACGATCACCAAGGCGGGCCGGCCCGACCTCACCTTCTCCCAGAACGTCACGCTGGGCGCCCGCGAGCGCAGGGAGGTCGCCTTCGCGCCCCTGCACGTGACCGATCCGGTGCTGTGGTGGCCGTACCAGTTCGGCAGCCCCGAGCTGTACCGGCTGACGGTCAGCGCGGGCGCCTCCGACAGCAAGACGATCGACTTCGGCATCCGCCAGGTCACCGACTACCGCACCACCGTCAACGGCACCTCCTTCGCCGGATACAGGATCAACGGCCGGCCGATCCTGCTGCGCGGCGGCGGGTACGTGTGGGACCTGATGCAGCGCTGGGACACCAGGACGAACGCCGCCCACGTCGCCTACGTCAAGGACATGGGCCTGAACACCATCAGGCTGGAGGGCACCCTCGGCAACGAGGAGCTGTACGACCTGGCCGACAAGGCGGGCATCCTGGTCATGCCGGGCTTCGTCTGCTGCAGCGCCTGGGAGGACGACAGCGCCTGGACCGCCGAGCAGGAACAGGTCGCCCGCGCGTCGCTGGACAGCCAGCTCCGCTCGCTGCGCCACCACGCCTCGGCGTTCCTGTGGACCTACGGCAGCGACCAGCCGCCGACGGCCGCGCACCTGGCCGCGTACAAGAGCGTGGCCGCCGCCCTGCACTGGCAGAACCCGACCCTGGACAACGTCGCCACCTGGTCCAACGCCGACGCCGGCATGAAGATGGACGGCCCGTACGTGTGGGAGCCGCCGGTGCTGTGGTGGGACGAGAGCAAGAGCGGCGGCGCGTACGGCAGCACGGGGGAGGAGGGCACCGAGTCGCCGCCGCCGCTGGAGACGCTGCAACGGTTCCTGGCCCCCGCCGACATCTGGCCCATCGGCACGGCGTTCAACTACCACGCCGGCAAGCCGGGCAGCGTGTTCGACACCATCGCCCCCTACACCACCGGCCTGACCAAGCGTTACGGCACCCCGACCTCCGCCGCCGACCAGTCACGCAAGTCCGAGGCGCAGAACTACGAGAACGCCCGCGCCTTCTTCGAGGCGTGGAGCGCCAGGCAGCACGTGCGCTCGTTCGGCTCGATCTTCTGGATGCTGAACAACGCCTGGCCGTCGGTCCACTGGAACCTCTACGACTACTACCTCAAGCCCGGCGGCGGCTACTTCGGGACCAAGAAGGCCACCGAACCCGTGCACATCGCCTACGACTACCTCACCCGGGCCGTCCACGTGGTCAACTCGACCCTCACCACGCGGTCCGGGCTGACCGCCACGGTCTCCGTGCACAACCTGCCGGACCTGGCCCAGAAGTACACCGCCTCGGCCCCGGTCACCGCGACCGCCAACGCCGGCGTCCAGGTTCTGACCATCCCGGCGCTGACCGGGCTGTCGCGGACGTACCTGATCAGGCTCCAGCTCAAGGACGCCGCCGGCGCGAAGGTCAGCGACAACGTCTACTGGTACTCCACCTCGCCCGACACGCTCGGCAACAAGAGCAACTGGTACCGCACCACGCCGAAGACGTACGCCGACCTCACCGGCCTGAACGCCCTGCCCACGGCCGACGTCGCCGCCACCGCCGTCCGCGCCGTCTCCGCCGGGACAGAGACCGTCACGATCACCCTGACCAACCCCTCCGGCCTGGCCTTCCTCGTACGCCCGGAGGTGGTCGCGGACGGGCGCGAGGTCGTACCGGTCACCTACACCGACAACTACGTCACGCTGTGGCCGGGGGAGTCCACGACGATCACCGCCACCTACCGCACCGCCGACCTGAACGGCCATCCACCAGCACTCCGCGTGCGCGGCTACAACGTCCCCACCACCACGACCCCCCTCCCCTGACCGAACCCAACCACGACGGCCCCACTGATCTGACCGCCTGTGCCCGCCCGCCGGGGCCCGCCCTCAAAACCCCCGGCGGCGACGGTCGCGTGATCCTGAGGGAGGGTGCGGTCGCTCGCGTCTGGTCGGGGGTTGCGATCAGGGGGTGGCCAGCGCGCTCGCCCAGGGTGGGTTCGCGCCCGCCACCGAGCACGTCAGCGCCGACACCCGGGCGGCGAACGACGCGGCGGCCACGGCGGTGTCCAGGTCGAGGCCGTCGAGCCGCCCGCCGAGCAGGCCGCGCGCGCCCAGGTCGTGCAGGAGCCCGGCGGTGAAGGAGTCGCCGGCGCCGACCGTGTCGACGACGTCGGCCTCCGGCGCCCGCACCTCCGCCCGTTCCCCGTCGAGGGACACCAGCGCGCCCGCCGCCCCCCGCGTCACCACCACGAGCCGGGCACCGGCGGCGTGCCAGGTGTCGCAGGCACGGTCCACCGACGCGCCGGGCAGCAGGAAGCGCAGGTCGTCGTCGCTGAGCTTGAGCAGGTCGGCCCACCCGCACCAGCGCTCGACCTGGTAGTCCTCGCGAGCGGCGAGGGTGGGGCGTACGTTGGGGTCGATCGAGACCGTGGCCCGCGCGGCGGCCTCGCGCGCGAACTCCTCGACGGCCGCCCGGCCCGGCTCCCTGACCAGCGCGAGCGACCCGGTGTGCAGGCAGGCGGCCGGGCCGAGCCTGGCCGGGGCCAGCTCGTCCGTGCTCCACTGCCAGTCGGCGGTGCCGCCCGCGTAGAAGGTGTAGGCGGCCTGGCCGCCGCCGTCGAGCGCGGCGACCGAGAGCGTGCTCGGCTCGACGGCCTCGACGGCCGCCGACAGGTCCACGCCCGAGGACGCCAGATGCTCACGGAACAGCGTCCCGAACACGTCGCCGGAGATGCGTCCGAGGAAACGGGCCGGCGTGCCGAGCCGGGCGAGCGCCACCGCCGTGTTGGCCGGCCCGCCTCCCGGCAGCACCCGCAACCTGAGCTCGCCCTGCCCGGCTTCCTCCGCTGCGGCGGTGAAACCGTCGGCGACGCACTCGCCCAGAACAGCGATCATCGAGCCTGCCTCCCTGGCGCGCGCCGCCGATGCCGTACGCCCCGGCTGGCATCGACGTCTCCGAACGGGAGCTCATCATCCCAGCCCCCTGCCCCCACACCCACCCTCCCACCCGCTTTCCCTCCCCACCCTCCAGGGCCCGCCGCTCCTCTGGACCCGCCCGCTTGGGGTTGGACTCGCCCGGGGCGCCTTCCGAACGTGCACCGGGGGACAGCCGCCTGGGAAGCTGCGTCCGTTGAGAGCGGACCTTCGTGACGTGGCGGGTCTCACGGGGTTGGGTCAGGAGGTTTCGTCTCCGTCCTTCAGGTGGTCGGGCAGGCCGGTGTTCGGAACGCCGAACCTCTGCGCGTACTGGTCGTTGAGTTCCGACCAGCCGAAGTCGACCGCCGCGGCGCCCCGGATCGGCGGGATCGGCTGCCCTTCGAGCAGCTTCTCGGCCACGTCGAGGCAGATGTGCCAGCCGGCCGCCACCTTCGGCAGCATGTCGCGGTCCTGGACGGTGTGCCGCAGCGTGAGACGGGTGCCGTCGCCGGTCGCCGCCAGCTCCCAGCGCAGCAGGTCGGTGCCGAACGTGTACTCCAGCAACCTCGGCGGATCGGCGCGTACGACCTCGGCCACCATGTCCTGAGGCTTCTCGTCGTCGATCATCGTGAGCGTCACGCCGCCCGCCTCGGACAGATCCCGGTCGGCGGTGTACGGCGCCCACGCGGAGAGCCGGCCCGGCTCGGTCAGCGCCCGCCACACCTTCTCCGGCGGGTGACGCAGGTCGCGGACGAAGACGAGGGTCCAGCGATCTTCCGTCGCCTCGCTGCCGACCTGGGCCAGCGGGCTCGGGCGGTATGCGTCAGAGGTCATGACTACTCCAGGTTGTCGAGATGGCGCTCAAGAGCGTCGAGATGCTTGTCCCACAGGGCCCGGTACGGCTGAAGCCAGTCGTCCAGCGCCCGCAGGGGGCCGGCGTGAATGCGGTAGATCCGCCGCTGCGCCTCGGTACGGCAGGTGACGAAACCGGCCTCCCTGAGCACCTTCAGCTGCTTGGACACCGTGGGCTGGCTGACGTCGAGCGCCTCGACCAGCTCGTTCACGCTGCTCTCGGACACCCGGAGCCGATCGAGGATCCGACGCCGGGTCGGCTCGGAGAGCACGGAGAACGCGTCGACGGACATGCCTCTATATTCCGCTCGGGACATATACCTGTCAAGGAATGTGACCTGCCTCAACCTTTGTGCGGCGTCCGATCGGGGGGCACGGCTTTCGTGGAGGAGCCGGCCGTCCGTGATGCCTGCCTGTGAGCGCGAGGGGCTGATGCGGGGCCCTCTTGGCGGCGGCGATCGCCTCGCGCGGGTTCGGAGCGTCCGCAGACCGGCGGATCGTCGGCATCGCCTGCCGGTAAACCCCAGAGCCCGCCGCCCCTACCGGGGACCCAGTACCAGTGGCCGGGCCAGGGGGAACACCGTCCCATGAAGCCTCGCGTACGGAGCGCCGCCACCACAGGCACTCGCGCGACGGCTTCAGTGGCGGACGATGATCTCCATGAGCCGTTCCGGCGCACGCAGCGGCAGATAGTGATCAGCCGCAGCAACGATCTCCAGGCGCGCGCCGGGGATGCCCTCGGCGAGCCTGCGAGCGATCACGCCGATCTCCGGATGATCGTGATCGCCGACGACGACGGTGGTGGGCACCGTGACCCGCTCAAGGACCTCAACGGCGCCTACCTCCGAGAAGCGAACGTGACCCTTCTCGGCGGCCGCCCGCACCTTGGCGTTCTCGGTCACCATGCCCGCGATCGCCGCGTATCCCGGCGCCCGGTCGCCCAGCGAGGCCCATAGTTCGAGCTCCATCTCGGCCAGACGGTCCGCGTCGCTCTCGCGGTCCGCAGCCGCGTAGGCGTCCATCTCGGGAGAATCCGGCCAGTCGTGGCCGCTGGCCGACGCCGCGACGAGGATCAGAGATCGCACCCGTTCCGGATGCTCCAAGGTGAAGTCGAGCGCGACCTCGCCGCCCATGCTCAGCCCGACCAGCGCGGCGCGCTCGATGCCGAAGTGGTCGAGGACCGCGAGCAGGTCGTCCTCGTAGCGGAAGGGCGCGGTCGGCGGCGTCGAACGGCCCAGGCCTCGCGCGTCGTACCGGATCACGGTGCGGTGGCGCGCGAGTTCAGGGAGAACGCCGTCCCACAGGCGGCTGTCATGCACCGAGCCGTGCAGCAGGACCACGGGTGCTCCGCCGCCCGCCTTCTCGGCCCACAACCGGCCGTCACCGGAGACGGGGATGTACTCGATCGTCATAGGACCGATTCGACCACACTTGTCCTGCTGCACCGTGAACGGCCACCGCGTCACACGACGCGATGGCCGGCTACTTGCGCGGTGCGCCTGTGCTCGATCATCCGCCGCCGTTCATGTCACGAGCCGGAGGGGCGTTCCGGGTGGTCCCGCTTCGGCGGTTGCGGGAGAGGGGGATTCCGGTCGGTCATGTGTTTTTTTCGTGTCCGTCCGAGGGCTCGCTAATGTTATCTCTTCGTGATGTGCGTCGTTGGCGGGCGATTTGTACGGAGAGGGGTTGTGCAGAGGAGATTTGCTGCCCGAATTATCGTTTTTATCAGGAAATTTAGGGGAGGCGCTGCCCGAACATCCTTGTGGTTACGATTCCTTCGTCCAGTCGTTCTGCGGAGCGGAGGGGAAGAGGGGCGCCATCGATTCCCACGATCTGGCCGAACTCGAAAAGCGCCGGAACGATCCCGACTTCGCCGTGGCGTTCGCCTCCGTGATGCCGCCACGCCAGCTCAAGAGCCTTCTGGCCGGTCTGCGCCGGGCACATGCGATCCAGTCCACCAGCCTCGACAGGCTGGCCAGGGCGCTGAGCACGCTCCTCGGCACCGCCTCCCGCGCACCCGGCGCGGCGCGGATCTCGACCCCTTACGCCCACCGCCTGCTCGAAAACCTCGACGACCCGGAAACCGGTTTCGCGCTCGGGCAGTTGTTGCGATACGGGCGTTTCGCCGACACTTTCCTGCGTGACCTCGCTTTCAAGATCTACGACTATGAACGAAGCCAGCCTCCGGGGTCTCCGTACTGGCGGAATCTTCGTTCGGACTCGCAGCCGATGTGCGCCATTCCTCTGGACGAACGGGACCCCATGGCGGCCGTCATGGCCGCCCTGGCCAACCACCCCCGGGCGGCCCGCGAATTCCTGACGGACGAGCGGCGGGATCCGCTGGAATACCTCGCCTGTGAGCGCTTCTGGCCCGGAGGTACGGCGATGTACCTCGACACGGCGATCGACGTCGCGGGGCTCTAGAGACCCGCCACCGGCGGAAGCCAAGGAAAGGGCTGGGCAGGGGGCGGGGGAGGCGGCGGGAGCAGGGCGCGCAAACGGGACGAGGGCCTGGGGGCCCCAACCGGGAGTGCCTGTTGCCGGTGTCAGGCCGTGAGCAGTGGGCGGAGGTCCGGCGGCTGTCGTGCATGACTCGCCGCCAGGACCTCGCTCGAATGCCCTGACGTGCTCCGGCTGTGGGATGACCGCCGTTGGGTCGTAGCCCATGGGGGAGGGCAGGGGCGGTGACGTCGGTGGAGGGGGATGGTCAGGGGCGGAGGCCGGTGAAGAGGTCTTCCTCGTGGTCGGGGGCGTCGACCTTGTTCAGCTTCCGCTCGAACGCCTCGTGGGAGAACGCCTGGTGCTGGGCCTCGTCGGGCATGCGGAGGAGGAAGATGTTCTCGCCCTGGCTCTCGTGGGCCTTGAGGGCCTTGAGCTTGCGTTCGACGTAGGGGGTGACGTCGACGACGGCGGTGACCAG
Organism: Nonomuraea sp. NPDC052265; assembly: GCF_044547985.1. Lineage (NCBI taxonomy): Bacteria > Bacillati > Actinomycetota > Actinomycetes > Streptosporangiales > Streptosporangiaceae > Nonomuraea > Nonomuraea sp. NPDC052265. Next base: position 399,767 of record NZ_JBIUBJ010000004.1, on the reverse strand, counting down.
CTCGTCGGGGGTGCCGAAGTCGTCGGACGGCTCGAAGCCGCCCAGGTCGACGCCGCTGTCGCGCATCAGCTCGAACATGCGCTTGATCGCGGCCCGGGGGATCGCCGTGTAGTAGAACTTGTCGGGGATGCCGGTCGACTCGACGGCGGCCACCGTGACGCGGTGGGCCTGTACGTGGTCGGGGTGCCCGTAACCACCGCCGCCGGTCTCGTCGTAGGTGATGACCACCTGCGGCCGGTAGCGCTCCATCAGCTCGCCCAGCCTGGCGGCGGCCACCTCGACCGGGACGTTGGCGAACGCGTCGGGGTGGTGGTTGGTGTCCCAGCCGTCCATGCCGGAGTCGCGGTAGCCGAGCAGCTCCAGGTGTTCGATGCCCAGGTGCGCGACGGACTCGCGCAGCTCGCCCAGGCGCCGCTCGGCCACCCTGGCGGCGTCGTGCCCCTCCTCGCCGGGTTTGACGCCGCCCGTGTCGTCACCCTGCTCGCCGTTGGTGCAGGTGACCAGCACGGTGCGGATGCCCTCGTCGGTGTAACGGGCCAGGACGCCGCCGGTGCTCAGGCACTCGTCGTCGGGGTGGGCGTGGACGACCATCAAGGTGAGTTCCCGATCCATGAAGGGAACCCTACTCGGCGCGTCCGACACTTCGGCCCGCGCCTGCGCGACGACGGCCGCCGGGGGACGGGCGCGTTCCTTCAAAAAGTGGCAGGCGGGTGAGCCACCGGGAGGGGAAACGCAGGTGGGTAGTGGAAGCCGGGGGAGTGGAAACGCAGGTGAGGGGGTACCGGGGGCGTCAGGCGGTGCTGATCAAGGTGGTGGCCCTTCGACGGGCGGTGGCGGCCGTGGCGCGGTCGCCCAGGCCGTCGGCCAGCGCGGCCTGCTTGAGCCAGTTGAACGGGCTGCACGGCCGTACGCCGATCCGCTCGCTCACCAGCACCCGCGCCACCTCGTGCCGCCCGCCCCGCAGCGCCGCCTCCAGCAGCGTCTTCTGCACGGCGTCCCGCTGGGCGTGGCTGCCGCCGAACTCGTCGACCCGGTGCCGGATCGGGTACAGCAGGTCCACCACCGCCCCGAAGTCACCCCGCCCGTACGCCACCAGGGCCCGGCACACCGGCAACCCCACCCGCGACGTCATCGCGACGTTGGTGACCCCCGGACGGGACTCCAGCGCGTACGCCTGCCGCGACGCGACCAGCTTCTCCGCCTCCCCGATCCGCCCGGCCCCCACGTACGACATGACCGCGTGCACGTCGTTGAAGGCGTAGAACGGCTCGGCCACCAGCGGCGGCCACGCGTCGGCCAGGGCCTGCCAGCGTTCGGGCTGGTCGGAGCCCTCCAGCAGGAGCCGCCAGAGCAGCGCGGCGGCGTCCAGCAGCTCCATGGACGTGCGCCCGCCGGCCAGCACCGCGTCGTACACCCCGAGCGCCCGCCGCACGTCGCCGGTCTCCAGGGCGTAGAGGGCGTAGTGCCACCAGGTGTGGACGTTGAAGAACGTGCCGGTGGACCAGTCGTCCAGGCGCGCGTCGAGGTAGCGCACGCCGTCGCCGAAGCGGCCCTGCATCTCGTAGGTGTGCACGACCGCGTGGATGCCCCACACGTCGCGCCGGTTCAGCTCGACGGCCCGCAGGCCGACCTCCTCGGAGCGGTCGTAGTGGCCGGCCTCCTCCAGGCCGAAGGCGTACATGCCGAGCAGGTTGCCGAAGTGCCGGTCGTCGTCGTGCCAGGCGGTGAGCGCGCCGCCGATCCTGTCGCGCAGCGAGCGGGCGTCGCCGGTGAAGAAGTCGATCTGGTGCCCGGCGGCCAGGGCCAGCGCGTCGCGCGGGTGGGCGAGGGTGATCTCGGCCAGCAGCGCGCCGCAGGCGGTCAGGTCGCCGTCGAGCAGCGCCTGGACGGCCGCCATGTGCGCGCGCTCGCGCGGCAGCAGCGACGGCTCGTCGGCCTGGCGGCGGAAGGCGGTGAACCGGGCCCGCGCGGTACGGGCGTCCGCCGCCTCGGTGGTCAGCAGGTCGAGGTAGGCGGTCAGCACGTTGCCCATGGGGAAGGCGGGGGAGTCGGCCAGCGCGGCGGTCGCCTCGGCGTCGACCTCGGCCCGGAAGTGCAGCAGCTCGTGGATCGCCTGGTCGTAGTGGCGGGCGGCGGCGGCGCTCGCGCCGGACATGGCCAGGCCGTGCTGGTCGGTGGTCACCCGATCACTGTAACCGCGCCGCCGGTCCCGGTCAGGGCGGCCGCGCATCGCGTGGGCGCTCGTTAGGGACCGTACGAATAAAGAGAACACTTGTCGGCGAAAGCGTGCATACGTAATGTTTGTCACCGAACGAGCTGATGAGGAGAGACCATGCGCCTGGCCGACGTCGACCTCGCCGACCCCGGCAGGTTCACCGACGGCGTGACCCCGTGGCGGATGTTCGACGTGCTGCGCGAGCGGTCGCCCGTCCACTGGCAGGACGAGCACGGGCACGGCAAGGGCTTCTGGGCGGTCACCAGGCACGCCGACATCGTGGCCGTCGGCCGCGACCCGGAGACGTTCACCTCCGAGGGCTTCACCAACCTGGAGGAGGTGGACGAGCGGCAGGCCGCGATCCGGCGCTCCATGCTGGAGACCGACGGCCCCCGCCACCACGCGCTGCGGCGGCTGCTGCTGCGCGACTTCTCGGCCAGGGCGGTGGCCGGCTACGAGGTCTTCCTGCGCGGCCTGACCGCCACGACCCTGGACGCCGCCCTGCCCAAGGGCGAGTTCGACTTCGTCAAGGAGGTCGCCGCCGACTTCCCGATCAACGTGCTGGCCCGCATGCTCGACGTGCCCGACACCCAGCGGCTCATCGACTGGGGCAACCAGATCATCGAGAACACCGACCCGGACCGGCTGCGCGAGAGCGAGGCGTTCAGGGACCTGCCCTTCCGCAGCCCCGCCTCCCTGGAGGTCTTCGAGTACGGCCGCGAGCTGGCCGCCCGCCGGCGCGGCGGCGACGGCACGGACCTGGTCAGCAGGCTCGTCAACCAGGCGCCCGCGGACGGCCTGCCGCTGTCGCGGCGCGACTTCGACAACTACTTCCTGCTGCTGGTCGTGGCCGGGAACGAGACCACCCGGCACGCCATCTCGCACGCCATGCTCGCCCTCATGGAGCACCCCGCCCAGCTCGACCGGCTGCGCGCCGACCCGGCGCTGATGCCGCGCGCCGTGGACGAGTTCCTGCGCTGGGCCTCACCCGTCTACCACTTCCGCCGTACCGCCACCCGCGACGTCACCCTGCACGGCCGCCGCGTCGCCGCCGGCGACAAGGTCGTCATGTGGTACGCCTCGGGCAACAGGGACGAGCGGGTCTTCCCCGCCCCGTACCGGTTCGACGTGGGCAGGGACGCCGACGAGCACCTGACGTTCGGCAGGGGAGGCCCGCACTACTGCCTCGGCGGCGCGCTGGCCAGGCTGGAGATCCGGGTGCTGTTCGAGGAGCTGCTGCCGCGCCTGTCGTCGATCGAGCTCGCCGGCCAGGTGCGCAGGATCCGCTCGAACTTCGTCAACGGCATCAAGGAGCTGCCGGTCAGATGCTCTCCAGGTGCTCCATGACGCGCTTGAGCGAGCCGGCCAGCTCGCGCCGCTGATCGCTGTCGAGCTCCTTGACCACGAACGCCTCCTGCCGGTTGAACTCCGGGAACAGCTCGCGCATCAGCCGCTCGCCGGTCGCGGTGAGCGCCAGCATGACCCGGCGGCCGTCCGTGGGATGCGGGTGGCGCCGCAGGTGACGGTAGGACTCCAGGGTCTTGACCACGCCCGTGAGCGTGCCCTTGGAGATGCCCGCCTCGGCGGCGACGTGGCGGGTCTCGCTCTCGCCCCAGATCCACACCACCCACATCACCACGAACCCCGTCCAGGTCAGGCCCGTGTCGCGCAGAACGGTCTGCTCCAGGTGGTTGCGGATGGCCGAGGAGGCGCGGTAGACGTTCGAGACCGCCCACATGGCCTCGAAGTCGATGTTGAGGTCGCCCAGCCGCTGGCCGATGGCCTCCTCGGTCTGGCGCAGCGTGTGGTGTCCCGTCATGGCAGGCAAGTATATTCGGTACCTAACAATCTTCGCGATGACGGCTCACGAACGGCACCAAACGACCCGGCCGCCGAACACCGTCAGGTCCACGGGGGCCGCCACGACGTCCTCGTCCGCCGTCGCCGCGCTGACGCACAGGTCGGCGACCTTGCCCGGGGTGAGCGTGCCCTTCCAGCCTTCGGCGAAGTCCTGCCGCGCTCCCGCGATCGTATAGGTGGCCAGGGCCTCCTCCAGCGAGACGCCCTCGCCGTCGCGGTCGACCAGCGCGGCCACGCCCGCCCGCCAGTCCGGCGTGACCACGCGCCAGGCGCCGTCCTTGAGCCGGACGATCTTCCCGGCCCGGTCGGAGAAGTGCCGGGCGGCCTGCCTGAAGGAGGTGAGCGGCACGTTCTTCGAGGTCATCAGCGCCCGCCAGTCCTTCAGCGCGGGCGAGTCCGCCTCGGTGAACGGCTCGAACTCGGCGTTGGCGTACATGCCGTCCCCGTCGGGGCCGAGGGCCTCGGCGACGGCCTCGGTGTAGGGCGCGGTGGTCATCAGCCAGTCGATCCCGGTGACGTCCTGCTGCCTGACGACCTTCATCCAGGCGATCGCCATCGGCTCGGTGCCGTTGTACAGGACCGCCTGGCAGCCCTCCCGCCGGGCCCGCAGCACGAACGGCGTCGGGTCGGAGCCCGGCTCGACCGTGCGGTCGTCCGGGGTGAGCTTCTTGCCGGTCAGGGCGGTCCAGCTCTTCACGGCCCCGCCGTAGGCGTCGTTGGTGTTGCCGAGGATCGCCGGGAACATGCAGACCTTGTCCCGCTTGAGCACCTCGGAGGCGTAGTAGAGGTTGATCGCCATGTTGAGGTACGGGCCGGTGTTCACCGGGGAGACCGCCGGGGACTCGAAGCAGGTCGGGTCGACGCCGGTGCCCTGGACGGAGACGATCCGCGACTGCGGGCAGGGGGCGTTCACGGCGCAGTCGACGCCGGACGAGGCGGTCGGCGGCTCGTCGGACAGGCCGCATCCGGCGGCCGGGAGCAGGACGGCGAGCGGGACGGCGAGTGCCCTCTTGGGGATCACGGGCGACCTCTCTGCGGATTTTAGAGGGATCGTAAGGTGCCAAACGACTGGTTCAAGAGCTATCTTGATGGAGATCGTTCGGGTATGAATGCAAGATGATGCAACCGCGCATGCAACTCGTGCTGTCCGAGAACTGGACGATGACCTCGGCCCGCGACCTGCCGGTGCTGGTCCGATGGGCACGCGAGGCCGAGGACGCCGGGTTCGACTCGGTCATGATCAGCGAGCACATGGTGCTCGGCCCCGACGCCGGCGCCCGGGGCCGCATGGCCAACCCCCGCGAGTACGCGCTGCCCGGCAACCAGGACCCGTTCACGCCGTGGCCGTACTCGCTGGGCCTGCTGGCGGCCGTCGCCTCGGTCACCTCCCGGCTGCGCCTGGCCGCCGCCGCGGTGCTCGCCCCGCTGCGCCACCCGCTGGCGCTGGCCCGCGAGCTCGGCACGCTGGACCTGCTGTCGGAGGGCCGGCTGATCGTGCTGCCCACCGTGAGCTGGAGCCGCGACGAGTACGCCGCGCTCGGCGTGCCCTTCGAGCGGCGCGGGCAGTTGCTCGACGAGCACCTGGAGATCTGGGAGCTGCTCTGGCGGGACTCCCCGGTCACCTACCACGGGCGGCACTACCGCTTCGACGAGGTGTACTTCGAGCCGAAGGCGTACCGGGAGAGCGGGCCCGCGCTGTGGTTCGGCGGCGCGCGGACGAGCGGCCACCTGCTGCGCCGGATGGCCCGCTGGGGCAGCGGGTTCAACCCGCTCGGCTACCCGCCCGCCGAGGACATGAAGGCGCTGGCCGACGGCATGAAGGCGGCCGGTCGTGACATCGGCGAGCTGGAGCTGGCCGGCGGCACGCGGGCGGTCTTCCCCGACGCCGTCTCCTGCGCGCCGCTCGGCCCCGCCCTGGAGCACATCCCGGCCCGGATGGCCGAGGGGTACACCACGTTCTGCGTCAAGCCGTCGCAGTTCATCGACGACCCGGACGGCGTGGGCGCGTTCTGCCGCGAGGTCATGCGGCGGGTGGGCGAGCTGACCGGGTGAGGACGTCGCGCGGCCGGCCCTCATCCGGCCGCGCGACGGGATCATGGGACGAGCGCCTCCCGGACCAGGGCCGTGTCGGTGAACTGTTCGAAACGGGTGGCCACGCCGTCCTCCAGGTGCCAGACGTGGGTGAAGCGCACCTTCATCGCCTTGCCGGTGGCCCGGTAGGTGCCGCTGTAGTGGCCGATCACCACGACCACGTCGCCGCCGTCCACGAACTCCTCCGGCTCGGCCTGGTAGCCGTCCCACTCGCTGCCCAGCTTGGCGAACACCTCCGACAGCACCTGCTCCGGCCCCACGTACGTGCCCGCGTACGGGAAGCCGGCCATCTCCGTCCACCGGGCCCGCGGGCCCAGCAGGGACACGATGCCGTTCACGTCGCCGGCCGCCGAGGCCGCGTAGGAGGCGCGTACGGCGTCGAGATTGTCGCTCATCTGTGTTTCTCCTCAGACCGGTTCCTCACCGGCCGGATAGGTGACCTGACCCAGCGGCTCGATGTGCGCGCCGCCGGGGGAGTGGTGGATCTCGCCCTCGCCCGACAGGCCGAAGAAGGTGCCGACGGTGCGCAGGGCGGTCCAGTCGTAGAGCCAGGTGGCCGCCACCGGGATGCGGAACTCCCGGAAGGTGAACACGTACAGGCCGTCGGCGATCTTCCAGGCGGCGGCCAGGTCGACGTCGCCGTGGCCGCGCTGCGCGCCGGCCAGGCACTGCCAGGCGTAGCGCTCGGAACTGAGGTAGACGTGCTCGTAGAGGTGCTCGGGGCTGTAGCGGTACAGGGCCCGCCGGCCGATCAGCTCGCGGGTCGGCGCGGGCGGCTCGCCGGTGACCTCCCGGCCCTCGATCACGCCGGGCGTGAACGTCTGGGAGACCCGCGGCTGCCCCGGGACCGGCTCGGGCGCGATGACCGAGACGACGCGCAGCGCCCGGCCCGTGCCCGTGTGCAGCACGGTGACCGTGTACTCGCGGGGCCGCTCGGTGTGCGCGCGGCCGACGTAGAACAGGTCCTCGCGCATGGCCACGGCCTCGTACGGCTCGGCGGGCCCGCCGTCGGCGTGCACCTTGTAACGGCCCGCGAAGGCCAGGGACGTCTTGCTGCCGTCGTCGAAGGTGAGGTCCACCTCGGTGCCCGCGAGCGCGTACGTGGCCGGAAGGCGGTTCGTGGCGATCCCGGGCGCGAAATCGTCCATGTTCTTCCAACCGGCTGGGCGATCGGTCATGGCCGCTCCTTCCTCCACGAATTCGTCTATGAAATCATATAGCTTCCCGTTGTGAAGGAGTAGGCGATGAGGCTCAAGGGAAAGGTCGCGCTGATCACCGGGGCGGGCACCGGCATCGGCGCGGCGACCGCCCGCAGGTTCGCCGCCGAGGGCGCCTCGGTGCTGCTGACCGGCCGCCGGCCCGGGCCGCTGGCCGAGGTGGCCGCGGACCTGGGCGACGCGGCGGCCGTGGTCTGCGCGGACATGTCCGACACCGCCCAGGCGCGGGCGGCGGTCGAGGCGTGCCTGGGCCGCTTCGGCGGACTCGACGTGGTGGTGGCCAACGCGGGCGGCCACGGGGGAGGGCCGGTCGGCGAGACCGACGACGCCTCCTGGCGGCTCAGCCTCGACGCCAACCTCAACACCTGCTTCGTGACCTGCCGGGAGGCGCTGCCGGCGCTGGTGCGGTCGAAGGGGGCGATCGTCGTCGTGTCGTCGATCGCGGGCCTGGCCGCCGGCCCGGCCGTCTCGGGATACGTCACGACGAAACACGCGCTCATCGGCCTGACCCGCTCGATCGCCCGCGACTACGGGCCCCGGGGCGTCCGGGCCAACTGCCTGTGCCCCGGCTGGGTCCGCACGCCGATGGCCGACGAGGAGATGGACGTGCTGGTCGGCCGGGACGGCATCACCCGCGACGCGGCGTACGAGCTGGTCACCAAGCACGTGCCGCTGCGCCGCCCGGCCACCGCCGACGAGATCGCCGCGATCTGCCTGTTTCTCGCCTCGCCCGACAGCGCCGTCATGACCGGCAGCGTGGTCGTGGCCGACGGGGGCGCGACCGCCGTCGACCTGCCCACCCTCGCCTTCGACTGATCATCGACGCCTAGGACGCCGTTTCCGGGGCAAAGGGGAGTTCTTCCGCAAACCCCCAGGAGGAACGGTGAGCACCGCACAGAGCGCGGGCCGCGAAGCCATGGACGCGGGCCGTGAAGCCAAGGACGCGGCCCGCAGAGCGGCCGACAGCCCGGCGATGACCACGCTGGCCCGCGTGGGGCTGGCCTGCCGCGGCGTGCTGTACGCGCTGATCGGCGTGCTGGCGTTGCAGATCGCCTTCGGCGACGGCTCGCGCCAGGCCGACAAGTCCGGAGCCATCACCACCATCGCCGGACTGCCCTTCGGCCAGGTGCTGCTGTGGATCATGACGGTCGGCTTCGCCGGGCTGGCGCTGTGGCAGGCGTCGGAGGCGCTGTTCAGCCACCGCAAGGCCACCGATCGGGTCCAGTCGGGCTTCCGCACCGGCGTGTACGTCCTGATCTTCGTGACCTTGCTGAGCGTGCTGCTGGCCGGCCAGGCCAAGTCCGACGACAAGCAGTCGCAGAACCTGACGGGCAAGCTGCTCGACCTGCCCGGCGGCCAGGTCATCGTCGGCCTGGTCGGCCTCGGCATCGTCGCCCTCGGCATCTACTGGATCTACGAGGGCGCCACCAAGAAGTTCGAGCGCGAGCTCGACCTCGGCCGCATGTCGCCCAAGGCCCGCAAGGTGATGGAACGGCTCGGCCAGGCCGGCTACATCGCCCGCGGCGTGATCACCGGCGGCGCCGGCGTCTTCGTCGGCTACGCGGCGATCACCTTCGACCCCGACAAGGCCGGCGGCATCGACGCCACCCTGCGGCGCTTCGCCGACACGCCGGTGGGGCCGTGGCTGCTCGCGGTGGTGGCGCTCGGGCTGCTGCTGTTCGCGGGCTACTGCTTCGGCGAGTCCCGCTGGCGCCGCACCTGACGGCGTCCCGGCCACGCGCCTGAGCGGCGGGCCCCGGACGGGGACCCGCCGCTCACGCGCGTCCGCGCCCTGGTCAGGCGGCCGGAGGGGTTCAGCCGAGGCCGAAGCGGGGGATCGGCAGGTCCTCGGTGGCGACGTGCACGATATGCGCCTCGGTGTAGACGTCGATGCTGTACCGGCCGCCCTCCCTGCCGAGCCCGCTGGCCTTCACACCGCCGAAGGGCGTGCGCAGGTCGCGGATGTTCTGGGAGTTGATCCAGAGCATGCCGGCCTCGACGGACTGGGCCAGGCGGTGGGCGCGGCGCAGGTCGCTGGTCCACACGTAGGCGGCCAGGCCGTACCGGGTGGCGTTGGCCAGCTTCAGGGCCTCCTTCTCGGTGGAGAAGGGGGTGACGCGGACGACCGGGCCGAAGATCTCCTCCTGGAAGATCCGCATCTCGGGCGTCACGTCGGCGAAGACCGTGGCGGCCAGGAAGTTGCCCTCGGGCAGCCCGTCCGGACGGCCGCCGCCGGTCACCAGGCGGGCGCCCTCCTCGACGCCGGCCCGCACGTACGACATGACCCGCTCGTAGTGCTCGGGATGGATGAGCGCGCCCAGCTCGGTCGCCAGGTCGTGCGGCGGGCCGACGCGCACCCGCGCCGCACGCCAGGCGAGCCGGTCCACGAACTCCTCGTAGACGGTGTCCTGGACGAGCACCCGCGAGCTGGCCGTGCAGCGCTCGCCGTTGAGCGAGAAGACGCCGAAGACGGCCGCGTCGAGCGCCCGTTCCAGGTCGGCGTCGTCGAAGACGAGCAGCGGCGACTTGCCGCCCAGCTCCATCGACAACGTCTTCAGGCCGGTGGCGGCGTCGCGCATGATCGTCCGGCCGGTGGCGGTCTCGCCGGTGAAGGAGATCACCGGCACGTCGGGATGGGCCACCAGCGCCGCCCCGGCCGCGTGATCAGCCCGGCCACGCCGCCCGGCTTGCGCACGACGTAGTTGAGCTGGGCCGAGCCGACGCGGTAGACGTCCTCGCCCAGGCTGCTGATGACGTCGGCGAAGAAGCGGAAGTTGTGCGCCGCGCGCCGGGCCTGGCCCCTGGCCTGGGTGATGGGCAGCCCGGTGTCGCCGCACTCCAGCTCGGCGATGCGCTCGTCGCGCGCCTCGATGGCCGCCGCGATCCCGCGCAGCACCGCCGCCCGCTGCTCGCCCGCCATCCGCGGCCACGGCCCGTCGGTGAACGCCTTGAGCGCGGCGCGCACGGCGAGGCCGACGTCCTCGGCGTCCCCCGAGGCGACGGTCAGCGCGGGGCGGTTGGTCGCGGGTTCGAGCGAGGAGAAGGTCTGGCCGGACACGCTGGGCACGTGGGCCCCGTCGATGTAGTGCTCCAGGTTCAACGGGTGATCTCCTTGCACTGGGACGGCGGCTCCCCGGCCACGGGTGCGATCGATCCCCTCTCGGACGTGCGGCCGGACCGCCATCTCCTGGCACTCCTCCACCCCGCCACGATGATCTCCCAGGTGGAAGGCCCAGCGGGAGGCCCCTCGAACCCGTCAAATCGTATAGGACATCGTCGATGATACATGGGGAACCTATGGACAGAAATATCTGATGTCGTACATGATTTGTCCATCGGGGCAGGACCCCTGACCGGGTAGCCCGCCGTGGTGTCCAGGCTCGTCCCCGCCCTGGCCGCGCTCGCCGCAGCCGGCGCCGGACGAGCTGCGCGGCCGGCTGCGCTCGGCCTGTCCGGGAGAGGGCGATGGAGACCTTTGACGTCGTCGTGGTCGGTGCGGGCTCGGCGGGCGCCGCGGTGGCCCGCCGGCCGGCCGACGACGGCGCGCTGCGGGAATGGGCGGGACCGGAGCTCCACCCCGGTGACCGTGAACTGTCCGAGCACAAAGAGAGGACTGTGGTGACAATGATCGGGGAGCGGTGCGCGGACATGGTCCGAGAGGAGATCGGCTCATGACCGGCCTGTACATCGGCGGCGCCTGGGGCCCGGCCGCGGACGGCGCGACGTTCGCCACGCTGGACCCGGCCGAGGCCACCGTCATCACCGAGTGCGCCGAGGCGGGCCCGGCCGACGTGGAGCGCGCGGTGGCGGCGGCCAGGGCCGCGCTGGACGACCCGGCCTGGGCCGAGATGCCCGCCGCCGCCCGAGCCCGGCTGCTGTGGAAGGTGGCCGACCTGGTGGAGGAGCACGCCGACGAGCTGGCCGAGCTGGAGACCAGGGACAACGGCCAGCCGCTCGCGGTGGCGCGGAACGTGACCGTGCCCGGCACCGCCGAACATTTCCGATATTTCGCAGGATGGTGTACGAAGATCGAGGGCTCGGTGCTGCCCGTCTCGTCCCCCGACACCCTGCACTACACCCGGCGCGAGCCCGTCGGCGTGTGCGCGCTCATCACCCCGTGGAACTTCCCGCTGATGATCGCCGCCTGGAAGCTCGCCCCCGCCCTGGCCTGCGGCAACACGGTGATCGTCAAGCCCGCCGAGCAGACCCCGCTGACCACCGTCCGGCTGGTGGAGCTGATGGCGCTCGCGGGCTTCCCGCCCGGCGTGGTGAACCTGCTGACCGGCGGCCCGGAGACCGGGGCGGCCCTGGCCGGGCACGCGGGCGTGGACAAGATCTCCTTCACCGGCTCGACCTCGGTCGGCCGGTCGCTCGTGCACGCCAGTGCGGGCAACCTCAAGCGCCTGACGCTGGAGCTCGGCGGCAAGACCCCGAGCATCATCGCCGCCGACGCCGACATCGACGCCGCGGTGGCGGGCAACGTCCAGGGCGCGCTGTTCAACAGCGGCCAGGTCTGCGCCGCGTACTCGCGCTTCTACGTGGACCGCAAGCGGGCCGACGAGTTCACCTCGAAGATGGCCGCCGCGGCCGACGCGCTCAAGGTCGGACCGGGCCTCGACCCGGCCACCGACCTCGGCCCGCTGATCAGCGAGGAGCACCTGATGGCCGTGGACGCCCACGTCCGCAGCGCGCTGTACGATGGCGCGCAACTCGTCACCGGTGGCAGGCGCGCCGACGGCCCCGGCTACTTCTACCGGCCCACCGTGTTCGCCGAGGTGACCGACGCCATGGCCGTGGCCCGCGAGGAGGTGTTCGGACCCGTCATCCCGGTGCTGGCCTACGACGACCCCGAGGAGATCGTCGGCCGCGCCAACGGACTGGAGTACGGCCTGGCCGCCTCCGTCTGGACCGACGACCTGTCCACCGCCCACCGCCTGGCCGCCCGGATCAGGGCGGGAGCCGTGTTCATCAACATGATCCACGTGCCCGACGCCGCCACCACGTGGGGCGGCTACAAGGCCAGCGGGTGGGGCAGGGAGATGGGCCCGTACGCCATCGACGCCTACACCGAGGTCAAGGGCGTCTGGACGCACCTGAGGAGGGTGTGATGGGAGAGCTCGTCCTGGCAGCCAAGATCACGCATGTGCCGTCGATCTGGCTGTCGATCCAGCCGGGCAGGCACTTCGGCATCCGCCGGCCCGCCGAGCTGGCCCTGACCGAGGTCGGCAGGCGGGCGCGCGAGCTGGGGGTGGACACGTTCCTGATCGCCGACACCCACTGGATGAACAGCATCGGCTTCCACCTCAACGGCAAGGAGCGCCACCGCGGCTCCTACGCCAGCCATGAGCTGCCGCACTTCATCCACGACCTGGACTACGACTACCCGGGCGACCCCGGACTGGCCGAGCTGATCCGCGCCGAGATCGTCGCGGGCGGCCAGAAGGCGCTCGTGCACACCTACCGCGACCTGGGCCTGGAGTACGCGACGCTGGTCCCGATGCACTTCATGAACGAGGACTCCGCCGTGCGGGTGTTGCCGATCGGCTGCAACATCTACTCCTCGATCGACGAGAACCGGCGCATCGGCGAGGCGCTGCTGCGCGGCATCCAGCAGAGTGACCGCCGGGTCGCGTTCCTGGCCAGCGGCTCGCTCTCGCACGCCTTCCCCTCCAACGAGACCGCCGAGTCGCTGCTCAACGAGGTCAGCAGCCCACTCAACCGGAAGATCGACATGGCCGTGCTGGACATGTGGGCCGAAGGGCGCATCGGCGAGTTCCTGGACATGTTGCCCGACTACAACGTGCGGTGCGCGGGGGAGGGCGCGATGGCGGACACGGCGATGTTGTTCGGGCTGCTGGGGTGGCGGTCGTACAAGGGGCGGGGGGAGCAGTTGTGCCCGTATTTCGGCTCGACGGGAACGGGCCAGGTGGTCGTGGACTTTCCCGTTCCCGCGTACGATAAGATCTGAAATCATATGTGAAATAGGACAGACGGAGGCTCTGTGGCGAGGCTGTTCTCCCGATGGCCCGGCCTCCGTCACCCCGGCGGGCGGCGCGGACGGGCCGCCCGCGCGGGCCGGCAGCCATCCGACCCTTCGGCCGCGACCGTCGCGGGCCGGCCCGGCGGGCCCGCGCGTCGCCCGTGCCGGGAAGGGCTGCCAGAGGCGGCTTTCCCGGCACGCGCGTGGGCGCGAAAGGCGTCGTCCGTGCTCGTCGTCGGGCAAGATGATGGGATGACAGCGGGCATCCAGCGTATCGTCGAGGTGACCCCGGGGGCGGGGCCGGTGAGGGCTCCGGGCGGTCACGTCGGAGTGCCGGCGGGCGCGGGCCCGCGCGGCGCCATCGTGAAGGTCCTGCAGAGGTGATGGTGAGCAGTACGAGAAAACCGGCCCAGGCCAAGCGGCCCAAGGGCTCCAAGGCCGAGATCAGCTACGACCTGCTGCGGGCCCGCATCCTCGACGGCACGTACGGCCCCGGCTACCGCCTGGTCATGGACCAGCTCGCCAGGGAGACCGGCGTCAGCACGATCCCGCTGCGCGAGGCCGTGCGCAGGCTGCAGTCCGACGGGCTGGTCGAGGTCGTGCGCAACATCGGGGCCCGGGTCGCCGTCTTCGACTCGGTGCAGGTCGAGCACACCCTCAACGTGCTGGCCCGGCTGGAGGGCTACGCCACGGCCATCTGCGCGCCCCACATGGACGCGGCCAAGATCCAGGAGTCGCGCGAGATCAACGAGCGGATGAAGGAGGCGCTGGAGGAGTTCGACCCAACCTCCTTCACCGCCCTCAACCGCGAGTTCCACTTCTCGCTCTACCGCCACTGCCCCGACGGGCACCTCAACGCCCTGCTGGAGTCGGAGTGGGCCCGGCTCGACCACATGCGCCGCTCCAGCTTCACGTACGTGCCGGGGCGGGCGCGCAAGTCGGTGGAGGAGCACGACCAGCTGCTGGGCCTGATCGAGGGCGACGCCGAGGCCGAGGTGATCGAGCGGGCGGCCCGCAACCACAAGATCGCCACCGCGGACGCCCTGCACACCGCCCAGGTCTCCCGGCAGCACTGATCTCCCGGCGGCCCTGACGTCCCGCGGCGGGGCTCGGGGCTCCAGGCTGAAGACCGCCCACTCCTCGCCCGGCGCGAGCCCCGCCGGCTCGCGCCCGCACTCGCGGGCCGCCCGCGTCCAGGGTGCGTCCGGTGTCGTCCCACGTCTGGTGGACCAGGGCGCGCGCCGCCCGGAAGGCCGCCTCGGCGCGGGCGAAGCCGGCGTGGAAGGTCTCACTGGCGGCGAGCCGGCCCGGCCGTCCCGCGCGGGTGGTGACGTGCCGGAGCAGCTCGTCCAGCAGGCGGCGGCCGACGCCCAGCGCCCAGCCGGAGTGGCAGATCAGCGCCTGGTCCGGCAGGCCGAGCCGGTAGATCGCGCCGCCGCGCAGCGGCTCCCTCCGCCCGAACGGGTGCGTCCGCGACTGCGGCACGAAGGCGCCGTCGACGGCGTAGTCGACGCTGCCCGTGGCGCGCAGGCCCAGGACGGCGGACATCCCGGCGAGCCCTCATCCGGGCGGCCGGCTACCCCGTCCTCGGCGTGCCGTCCGCACCTGGACGAGGGGGTGGCTTTGCATGAACATGCGTTGCAATGCATAATCTTCTTCTATGTCCAAGGTTCTCACCTCCCTGCCCACCGGCGAGCGGGTCGGCATCGCCTTCTCCGGCGGTCTCGACACCTCGGTGGCCGTCGCGTGGATGCGCGACAAGGGCGCCGTCCCGTGCACCTACACCGCCGACATCGGCCAGTACGACGAGCCCGACATCGCCTCGGTGCCCAGCCGCGCGCTGGCCTACGGGGCCGAGCTCGCGCGCCTGGTCGACTGCCGCGCCGCGCTGGTCGAGGAGGGCCTGGCCGCGCTCACCTGTGGCGCGTTCCACATCCGCTCGGGCGGCCGGGCGTACTTCAACACCACGCCGCTCGGCCGTGCCGTCACCGGGACCCTGCTGGTGCGGGCCATGCTCGAGGACGAGGTGCAGATCTGGGGCGACGGCTCGACGTTCAAGGGCAACGACATCGAGCGCTTCTACCGCTACGGCCTGCTGGCCAACCCCCACCTGCGCATCTACAAGCCCTGGCTCGACGCCGACTTCGTCACCGAGCTCGGCGGGCGCAAGGAGATGTCGGAGTGGCTGCTCGCCCACGGGCTGCCCTACCGCGACAGCACCGAGAAGGCGTACTCCACCGACGCCAACATCTGGGGCGCCACCCACGAGGCCAAGACCCTCGAACACCTCGACACCGGCATCGAGACCGTCGACCCGATCATGGGCGTGCGCTTCTGGGACCCCGAGGTCGAGGTCCTCCCCGAGGACGTCACCATCGGCTTCGACCAGGGCCGCCCGGTCACGATCAACGGCAAGGAGTTCGGCTCCCCGGTCGACCTGGTCATGGAGGCCAACGCGATCGGCGGCCGGCACGGCCTGGGCATGTCCGACCAGATCGAGAACCGCATCATCGAGGCCAAGAGCCGCGGCATCTACGAGGCCCCCGGCATGGCGCTGCTGCACGCCGCCTACGAGCGCCTGGTCAACGCCATCCACAACGAGGACACCCTGGCCACGTACCACAACGAGGGCCGGCGGCTCGGCCGGCTCATGTACGAGGGCCGCTGGCTCGACCCGCAGGCGCTCATGCTGCGCGAGTCGCTGCAGCGCTGGGTCGGCACGGCGGTCACCGGCGAGGTCACCCTGCGGTTGCGGCGCGGCGAGGACTACTCGATCCTCGACACCGCCGGCCCGGCCTTCAGCTACCACCCCGACAAGCTGTCGATGGAGCGCACCGAGGACTCCGCGTTCGGCCCGGTCGACCGCATCGGCCAGCTCACCATGCGCAACCTGGACATCGCCGACTCGCGCGCCAAGCTGGAGCAGTACGCCACGCTCGGCATGGTCGGCACCACCCACCCCGCGCTGATCGGCGCCGCCCAGGCGGCCTCGACCGGCCTCATCGGCGCGATGCCGCAGGGCGGCGCCGAGGCCATCGCCTCGCGCGGCGAGGTCTCCGAGGACGACGAGCTGCTCGACCGCGCCGCCATGGAGCTCGGCACCGACTGACCGCCTCCCGGGCCGCCTCCCGGGCCGCCCACGCGGCCCGGGACCGCGGGCGCCCACCCGCCGGGCCGGCTCAGCCGAAGTCCGGCCGGGGGGCTTGCGGGGCGTTCGCGGCCGCGTCGGCGAAGACGGCCGACTGCTCGCACGCCGGTGGCGGCGGCTGCTCCATGAGCGCCTGGATCGCGGACCTGCGCTTCTCCAGGCCCGCCTCGTCGATGCTGATCCGCGGCCGGTTCCGGCTCTTGTCGTCGGTCATGCTCGGCAACCGTAGTGAGCCGCACGTCAACGTGGGGCAACGTCACCGTCTTGTTTGGGCGGGGTCACCCCGCCGGGGCGGCGCCGCCGCCCGGTCTGTTCCGGTTTTCCGCCATCGAGGTCGGCGGCCGAGCCCCATGGCGGCCCGCTTCCCGGCTGCCTAGCGTTGACCTTCGTGATCAGTCTCGACGGTTTGACCAAGCGGTACGGCGACCGGACGGCGGTGGACGACCTGTCGCTGGAGCTGAGGCCGGGCGCGGTGACCGGGTTCCTCGGGCCCAACGGCGCGGGGAAGTCCACCACCATGCGGCTCGTCCTCGGGCTGGACCGGCCCTCGGCGGGCACGGCGCTCATCGGCGGCGTGCCGTACCACCGGATCAGGAACCCGCTGCGGACGGTCGGCGCGCTGCTCGACGCGCGGGCGCCGCACCCCGGGCGCAGCGGACGGGCGCACCTGACGGCGCTGGCCCGCAGCAACGGGATCCCCGTGCGGCGGGTGGCCGAGGTGCTGGAGAGCGTCGGCATGGCCGGGGCGGCGGGCCGCCGGGCCGGGGCGCTCTCGCTCGGCATGAGCCAGCGGCTCGGCATCGCCGCCGCGCTGCTCGGCGACCCGGAGGTGCTGCTGTTCGACGAGCCCGTCAACGGGCTCGACCCCGACGGCGTGCGGTGGGTGCGGCAGCTCATGCGGTCGCTGGCCGCCGAGGGCCGCACGGTGTTCGTCTCCAGCCATCTGATGAGCGAGATGCAGCTCACGGCCGACCACCTGGTGGTGATCGGCAAGGGCCGGCTGATCGCCGACGCGCCCCTGGCCGAGGTCATCGGGCGCAGCTCGCTGACGGCCGTGCTGGCGCGCACCCCGCACGCCGGGGAGCTGGCCGAACGCCTGCGCGCCGCCGGGATCGCCGCCGAGCGCGTCGCCGAGAACGAGGTCGTCGCCACCGGCGCGCCCGTCGAGCGGGTGGGCGACCTGGCGCACGAGGCCGGGATCAGGCTGCACGGGCTGCGCGCCCGGGAGGCGTCCCTGGAGCAGGCCTACCAGGAGCTGACGGAGAGCAGTGTGGAGTACGGGGCGACGGGAGCGGGCGCGTGACGAGCACGTTGTGGCAGGCGGCATGGGCCGAGTGGGGGAAGTTGTGGTCGGTCCGGTCCACGTGGTGGTGCCTGGCCTGCGCGGCGGCGCTCATGGTGCTGACCGCCGTGACCCTGGCCGCGGCCGCCGCCACCGACGCGGTGCGCGACGCGGTTCCCGGCGCGCGGGTGACGGCGAGCGAGTCCGTGGTGTCGGCCACGTCGTTCGTGCAGTTCGCGCTGGTCGCCCTGGCCATGCTGGCGATCACGGCCGAGTACTCCTCCGGCGGCATCAGGGTCACCCTGCTGGCCACGCCGGTGCGCGGGGTCGTGCTGGCCGCCAAGGCGCTGGTGGTGGCGCCGGTGATGTTCGCCGCCGGGGTGCTGTCGGGGGCGGTGGCGACGGCGGCGGTCTACCTTCTGCTGCAGGCCGACGCGTTCGGCGGGCTCGTCGTGCTGCCGTTCGGGGAGGCCGTGCGGGACGTGGTGGGCGCGGGCGCGTTCTTCGCCCTGGTGTCGGTGATGACGCTGGGCGTCGGGGCCGCGATGCGCAGCGCGGCGGGCACGCTGACCGTGGTGTTCATGCTGCTCCTGGGCCTGCCGCTGGTGCTGCTGATGACCGGGAGCCAGGCGGCGCTGGACGCCTCGATGCGCATGCCGACGTTCGCCGGGCTGGCGTTCATGGGGAGCGTGGACAACATGACCGGCGGGCCCGTCCCGTACTCGGCGGGGGAGGGGCTGGCGTGGCTGCTGGCCTGGGCGGCGGCGGCGCTGGCGGCGGGCTACACCGCACTGCGCCGCCGGGACGCGTAGGTCTCGGGCCCGTGCGGGACAAGCCGCCGGGACGGGTGAGTTCCCGGCCCGTGTGGGACAAACCGCCGGGACGCCTAGACTTCGGGCCCGTGTCGGGCAACCGGGGGAACGGGGGCGGCCGGGCCGCCAAGGCGCTGGCCGGGGTGCTGGCGGGCATGGCGCTCGGCGTGGTCGAGCTGGCCTTCCTCTGCCTGGCCTGGCCCGCGTCGCTGGTCCCGGCCGCGCGCCCCCTGGCCAGGCGCGGCGTGGCCGGGCTCATGGCGCTCGAACGCGCCCGGCTGACCAGATGGTTCGACCACCCCGCCCCCACCCGCGACGGCGGCTACGCCTACCTCGCCGCCCGGGCCGCCCTGGGCGTGCTCGGCGGGTACGGCTGCGCCACCGCCCTGTTCGTCGGCGGCCTGCTGCTGGGCGGCGGCGCGTGGGAGCTGATCAGGGGCGGTTCCGACCCCGTCCCCGTCGAGCTGCCGGGTGTCAGGGTCGTCACCACCGGCGGCGTGCTCGGCCTGACCGGCGGCGTGGCCCTGCTGGCGGTGACCGTGCTGCTCGCCCTGGCCGCCGGGGTCCTGGAACGCCGCCTGGCCGCCCACTTCCTCGGCCCCGGCGGCCGCGAGCTCATGCGCCGCCGCATCGCCGAGCTGACCGCGACCCGCTCGGGCATCGTCCGGGCCGTGGACGACGAGCGCCGCCGGATCGAACGCGACCTGCACGACGGCGTCCAGCAGCGCGGCGTGGCGCTGGCCATGCTGCTCGGCCGGGCCAGGCACGGCCAGGACCACGCCAGGAACGCCGAATTGGTCGACCAGGCCTACGCCGAGTCCCGCCGCCTGCTGGACGAGCTGCGCAGCGTCGCCTGGCGCATCTACCCCACCGCCCTGGACGAGCTGGGGCTCAAGGCCGCCCTGGCCGGCGTCGCCGAACGCGCCGCCGTGCCGGTCACCGTCCACTACGGGCTGTCGGCGCGGCCCGCCACGGAGATCGAGACCGCCCTGTACTTCGTCACCAGGGAGGCGATCACCAACGCGGTCAAGCACGCCCGCGCCCGTGACATCCTGGTCGTCGTGAGCGAGGACGAACGGACGGTGAGCGTGGCGATCTCCGACGACGGCGGCGGCGGCGCCGACCCCGCGGGCGGCGGCCTGTCCGGGCTGGCCCGCCGCGTCCTGGCGCTCGACGGCGCGTTCACCGTGGACAGCCCGCCCGGCGGGCCCACGAAGATCGTCGCCACGCTGCCGAAGGAGCCGCCGTGCGGCTGATCCTGGCCGACGACTCGGTGCTGCTGCGCGAGGGCCTGACCCGGCTGCTGGCCGAGGCCGGGCACGAGGTCGTCGCGGCCGTGGGCGACGCGCCCGCGCTGCTGGCCGCCGTCGCCGGCCACCGGCCCGACGTGGCGGTGGTCGACGTGCGCATGCCGCCCGGTCACAAGGACGAGGGCCTGCGGGCGGCCCTGGAGATCCGCGCGCGGTGGCCCGAGGTGGGCGTGCTCGTCCTGTCCCAGTACGTCGAGCCCCACTACGCCGCCACCCTGCTGTCCGGGCCCGCCGAGGGGCTCGGCTACCTGCTGAAGGACCGGGTCTCGGAGGTGGCCGACTTCCTCGGCTCGCTCGACCGCGTACGCGCCGGCGGCACGGCCTTCGACCCCGAGGTCGTGCGACAGCTCCTCGCCCGCACGAGTCACGCCGACCCGCTGAGCCGGCTGAGCCCGCGCGAGTCCGAGGTGCTGGCGCACCTGGCCCAGGGGCTGGTCAACGCGGCCATCGCCGAGCGCCTGCACGTCTCGGCGTCCACGGTGGAGAAGCACGTCAACGCCATCATGGACAAGCTCGACCTGCCGCGCGACACGGGCTACAGCAGGCGCGTGCTGGCGATCCTGCGCTACCTGGAGGGCTGACCCGGCCGCCCGGCCCGGCGGCGGCCCTCACACCTCGATCACGCGGGGCAGGGCCGGAGGGTTCGGCCGTGGTTGCCACTCGCGCGGGTAGCCGAGCGAGACCTCCATGAACGGCACGCCGTCGTGGTGGGTCAGGCGCGGGATGTGCAGGTGGCCGTACACGACGGCGGCGGCGTCGTAGTCGAGGTGCCAGCGGGCGGTGCGCTCGGTGCCGCACCACTGGGCGAACTCCGGATGTCTGAGGATCCGGGTCGGCTCGCGGACCAGGGGATAGTGGTTGACCAGCACGGTCGGCAGCCCCGGCGGCCGGGCGGCCAGCCGCGCCTCGGTCAGCTCGACCCTGGCCGCGCACCAGGCGTCCAGGCCGGGGTGGGGGTCGGGGTGGAGCATGACCTCGTCGGTGCAGACGATCCCCGCGTCGTAGGCCGTCGCCAGGGACTCCTCCTTGGTCGTCGCACCCTCCGGGCGCCAGGTGTAGTCGTACAGGACGAACAGCGGCGCCACCGTGACCGGGCCGCGCGCCCCCTCCCACACCGGGTACGGATCCTCCGGCGTCAGGACGCCGAGGTCGCGGCAGAGCTCCACCAGGTACCGGTAGCGCTCCTCGCCGCGCAGCCGCACCGGGTCGCGGGCGGGCGTCCACAGCTCGTGGTTGCCCGGCGCCCAGACCACCTTCGCGAACCGGCCGGCCAGCCGGCGCAGCGCCCAGGCGATGTCCGTCGTCAGCTCGCCGACGTCACCCGCCACGAGCAGCCAGTCGCCGTCCGACCCGGGGCGCAGCTCCTCGACGAGCCTGCGGTTGTCGGGATGGTGCACGTGCAGGTCGCTGACGGCGAGCAGACGGGGAACGATGATCACGTCTCGGATCGTACGCCGCCGTGGGCGGTCCATGATGCTGACCGTCCGGCTAGTAGGCACGGCGGGCGTCCCCCACCAGCATGGGGCGTCACCGGCCGACAAGGGGGGCCGGCGACGGGGAGACACGATGAAACGATCACGCAGGCAGGGCGGCCAGAAAACGCCCAAACGGCCTAAGGGCAACGACGGCTCCGACTCGCCCGATCCCGGGAAGAACACCGCGATGGTCACCAAGACCAAGAGGCCGCCGCCTCCGTCGGTCCTGGCGCGGCTGCTGACGGAGGTGCCGGACATGGCCGTCCACGTGCTGACCTTCCTCAGCCCGATCGACATCTACGCCGTGCGCAGGGTGAACACCACGGCGTCCGGGCTCGGACTGTCGATGATCCCGCCGCCCGAGGCCGCCATCCCGGACGGCCAGCCGTGGGGCCAGTTCGACCAGGAGGTCCTGTTCTGGCTGACGGAGGTGGCGCGCATCCGTCCGGGGGCGAGGCCGGAGCAGGTCGTGTGGGCGCTGCGCAGGCTCTACAGCCAGGGGCTCGACATGATGTTCCTCGACACCGACCGCGTGGAGCAGATGGTGGTGGCGCTGCTGACGCGGAGGTCGGCCGCCGTCGGCGGCCGGACACCCCCTGCGCCGGACGGCGGCTCCCGGCGCATCGTCGCGCCGCTCCGGGCCGCGCCCGACATCAGGAAGGCCATCAGGCAGCTCGCGGTGCTCAACGGCCAGGACAACGGCGACCTCCTGGTGACGGAGCTGGAGACGTTCTGGAAGAACCTCGACGCCGAGCGCGAGGCGGTCCGCGACGCCGAGCGCCGCAAACCGGAGAACCAATGGACGTCGGTGACACCGGCGGACGGCGAGGGGGAGGCATGATCGCGGACGTGGCGGTCGTCCAGCGGGCCGTACGCGAACGGCTCCAGGGCAAGCTCGACCTGGTCAAGGCGTGGCTGGCGAGCGACGGCGGCGTGGAGACCGCCTTCCGCCGCGCCGCCGTACGCGGCCCGCAACCGGCTCCGGACGACATTGGCACCCTGGCCTGGGCCCTGGTCCATCTGCGCGACAGCCTCGAATGCCTGGGCACGCTGAACGGGTTCCCGCCCGGCGTGCCCGAGCGGATCAGGAAGGCCGACGCCTCGGTCCCGGCGCTCGCCGCCGAGGTGCGGCGGACGCTCACCGCCTGCCAGGAGCTGGCCAAGGCCTACCTGCGGCCCGGCGCGAGGGACGAGGACACGGCCACCCGCCACGCCGACGTCCTCCGGCGGCTGGAGACGGCCGCCAAGGCCATGGACGACCTGCGGGAGGAGTACGAGACCGTGCGGGCGGGCCTCGTGCCCGACTCGCCCGACGAGGAGGACGTCGCCCCGCCTCCGCAGGTGCCCGCGCTCGGCAGGGCCGCGGAGATCCTCGACCAGGCCGGGCGGTGCTGTCTCAAGAGCTACCTGGCGCTGCGGCTCGTCCAGGACGAGGAGCTGCTGAGCTCGGCCCGGGGAACGAGCCTGTCCCCGTACGAGTGGCCTCTGCTGCCCTACCTCGACCACCAGGAGGTGCTGCTGGCGTACCTGGACGTGCCCGGCGACGGCGGGAACCGCGACGAGACGGACACGCTCCTCGCCCGGGCGCTGGCCGATCCCGAGGGCAGGCGGTGCGTCCACGAGGCCGTCGAGGCGGTCAACGCGGGCCGCTGACCTCCGGGTAGACCGTGCCGCCGGCGGGTAGGTACGCCACCTGCCCGCACCCGGAAGAGGACCAGCCATGACGACCGCGCCGACCCTCGTGCTCTCCGACGGCCGCCCCATGCCGCGCCTGGGCCTGGGCACCTGGCCGATGGACGACCGCCAGGCCCGCCAGGCCGTCGGCCACGCGATCTCGCTCGGCTACCGGCTGATCGACACCGCCGCCAGCTACGGCAACGAGCAGGGTGTGGGCGCGGCGGTCGCCGGGTCGGACGTGCCGCGCGAGGAGCTGTTCGTCACCACGAAGCTGCGCGGCGCCCAGCACGGCTACGACCTGGCGCTGCGCGGGTTCGAGGAGAGCCGCTCCCGCCTCGGCCTCGACTACGTCGACCTCTACCTCATCCACTGGCCGCTGCCCGGCCACGGCCTGTTCGTCGACACCTGGAAGGCGTTCGTACGGCTGCGCGAGGAGGGCCTGGCGCGTTCGATCGGCGTCTCCAACTTCACTCCCGGGCAGATCGAGCGGGTGGTCGAGGCCACCGGCGTGTGGCCCGCGGTCAACCAGGTCGAGCTGCACCCCGGGTTCCCCCAGCCCGGCCTGCTCGCCTGGCACGCCGGGCACGGCGTGGCGACCGAGTCGTGGAGCCCGCTCGGGGCCGGCGGCAAGCTGCTCGACGACCCGGCCGTCACCGAGGCCGCGGCCGCGCACGACCGCACCCCCGCGCAGGTCGTGCTCCGCTGGCACGTTCAGCTCGGCGCCGTGCCGATCCCCAAGTCCGCCGATCCCGGGCGCATGCGCCACAACCTGGAGGTCTTCGACTTCGAGCTGTCGCCCGAGGAGATGGCGCGGATCTCGGCCCTGGGCGGCGCGGGCAGCCGGCTCGGCGGCGACCCCGACCACCACGTGGAGCTGTAGCGAGCCGGGTCAGCGTTCGTGGACGATCCTGCCGTCCACCATCGTCATCGTGACCGGCACGTCGGGCAGGTCGGCCGGGTGCGCGTCGAGCAGGCTGCCGCCGAGCACGCACAGGTCGGCGACCTTGCCCGGCTCCGGCGAGCCCTTCCACGACTCCGCGCCCTCCTGCCAGGCCGGGGTGACCGTGTAGGCGCGCAGCGCCTGGTCGAGCGCGAGCCGCTGGTCGGGGGCGCCCTCGACGGCCCACCGGGTCGCGGCCGCCGCCACGCCGTGCCGCCAGTCGGGGGTGAGCATGGGGGCGTCGGAGCTGAGGCTGAGCCGTACGCCGGCGGCCAGCGCGTCCCGCACCGGCCAGGCGTCCCCGGGCCGACCATGGCCTGGACCTGCAGTGGAGTGCCGACCCTGACGATGCGCCCGTCCTTGATCGCGATGCCGGACGCGAGATGGCCGGCCGGGTTCATCGTGTGGACGACGCCGCCGGTCATGACCAGATCCGCCGACCTGTTGTCAGCCGCAGATTTCATATCCGCTCCGCTCTGGACACTCTCATTTCCATCCGCATAACGTACATGGAATCAGATACGATTTCGTGCCGGGAGGTGACGATGCCTCTATCTTTCGAGGCACGGCGCATCATCGATCGGGCCCTTCGCGGACCGGCGTACGCGCCGTCGCCCGACGCGGCCGACGACCGTCGCCGGAGCCGCTGATGGGCGCTCCCGCGGACGATGTCCTCGACGTGCGGGGCATCAGCGTCTCCAGGGGAGAGGTCCCCGTCGTGCACGAGGTCAGCCTGGGCGTCGCGCCCGGCACGGTCACCGTGCTGCTCGGCGCGAACGGCGCGGGCAAGACCACCCTGCTCGACGGCATCGCGGGCCTGGCCCCCGCCGCCGCCGGAACGGTCACGCTGGCCGGCGCGCCGCTGACCGGCCTGCCCACCTACCGCCGCGCCCAGGCCGGACTCGGATACGCCGAGCAGGCCCGCACGGTGTTCCGCACCCTCACGCTGGAGCAGAACCTGCTGGTCTCCGGCGACGGCGACCCGGCCATGGTCTACGACATCTTCCCCGAGCTGGACCGCAGGCGCACGCTGCCGGCCGCCAACCTGTCCGGCGGCGAGCAGCAGATGCTCGTCATCGGCCGGGCGCTGATCGCCGGGCCCAAGGTCGTCCTCATCGACGAGATGTCGCTCGGGCTGGCGCCGGTCGTGGTCCGCCGCCTGATGGGCTCGGTGCGGGACCTGGCCGAGCGGGGCATCGGGGTGCTGCTCGTGGAGCAGTTCGCCAACCTGGCGCTGGAGATCGGCACCCGCGCGTACGTGCTGCGCAAGGGCCGGGTCGTCTTCGAGGGCCCGTGCGAGGAGCTGCGCGGGGCCGAGGACCGGCTGCACGAGTTCTACTTCGGCGCCGTCACCGACGACGGCCTCGCGCGGGCGGCCGGCACGGAAGGCGGGAGCTGGTGAACACGCTGCTGAAATCCTGGGGTGCCGGGCTGGGGCTGGCCGTGGCGGCGTGCGCGGTGCTGCCCTGGGCGCTGCCGCCGTACTGGATCTACCTGGCGATCGCGGCCGTGGTCAGCGGCGTGCTCATGCAGAGCTACGGCGTGATCGTCGGGCGGGCCGGGGTCATGTCGCTGTGCCAGATGTCGTTCGCGGCGATCGGGGCCTGGGTGGTGCTGCGGCTGAACCTGGCCGACGCGCCCGGCGGCTTCCTGCTGTGGCTGGTGCTCGGCGGCCTGGCGGCCGTGCCGGTGGGCGTCGCGATCGGGCTGCCCGCGCTGCGCATCCGGGGCGTCAACCTGGCCGTCGTCACGCTCGGCTTCGCCGTCTCCACCGACATCGTGCTCAACGCCAACCAGTTCCCCGGCACGACCGAGCTGAAGACCGTCGTGCGGCCGGGGCCCTTCTCCTCCGACGCCGCGTACTTCGTGCTGGCCATGACCGTGTTCGTGCTGATCGCGATCGGGCTCGCGCTGGTCAACCGGACCAGGATCGGGCGGTCCTGGCTGGAGCTGCGGCACTCCGAGCGGGCGGCGGCGGCGCACGGCATCTCCGTGGCGCGCAGCAAGCTGACGGCCTTCGCCATCAGCGCGTTCATCGCCGGTATCGGGGGCGGGCTGATGGCGGGGCAGCTCGGCCTCGTCGTATCCGGAAATTTCGCGATGATGCAGTCGCTGGCGTTGTTCGCGGTCGCCGTGCTCATCGGGCCGCACAACACCGAGGGCGCCGTCCTGGGCGGCATCTTCGGCGCGGTCATGGCCACGATCCTGGAGAAGCTGCGCCTGCCGCAGGACCTCGGCGGCATCCTGTTCGGCGTCATGGCGATCTTCGCCCTGCGCAGCGGGGTGAGCCAGACCGATTTCACCCGGGCCCGCAGGCGCGAAAGGGCCGCGCGCCCGCTGCTGGAGGCCGTGGCCGCCGCCCCCGCCGAGGAGCCCGCCCCCGTCCCCCCGGCCACCGGCGAGGGGAACATGCTGGAGGTACGCGGGCTGAGCGTGCGGTTCGGCCAGGTCGTCGCCCTGGACGGCGTGGACCTGACCGTGCCCGCGCTCGGCGTCAGCGGCCTGATCGGCCCGAACGGCGCCGGCAAGTCCACGCTGATCTCCGCGGTCACCGGCTTCGCCGCCCGCCACGAGGGCTCGGTCGTGCTCGCCGGGCAGCCCCTCGACCGGCTCAGCCCGAGCGTCAGGGCCCGGCGCGGGCTGCGCCGCACGTTCCAGACGACCGCCATCGCCTCGGAGCTGACGCAGGAGGAGTACCTGGCGATCGTCGCCGGGCGGCGCCTGCCCGCCGAGGAGACGGAGGAGGTGCTGCGCTTCTTCGGCTGCCCGCCCGGCGAGGTGCCGGTGTCGATCCTCGACGCGGGCACCAGGAGGCTGCTCGACGTGGCCGCCGCGATCGCCGCCAGGCCGAAGGTCGCGCTGCTCGACGAGCCGGCCGCCGGCCAGTCCGCCGCCGAGTCGCTGCGGCTCGGCCGCCGCCTGGCCCAGGTCCCGGCCCGCTTCGGCGTGTCGATCCTGCTGGTGGAGCACGACATGGATCTCGTACGAGCCGCCTGCGGCCAGGTCACCGTGCTGGACTTCGGGCACGTGATCGCCTCGGGGCCGACGCTCGACGTCTTGGACGCACCGGCCGTCAGGGCCGCCTACCTCGGGACCGTCTTGGAGGAGACATCGTGAAACGCGTACTCATGGCTCTGCCCGTCCTCGGCCTGCTGACCGCTCTGACGGCCTGTTCCGGCGGTTCGGGCACCGACGGGCCCATCAGGGTCGGCGCGATCAACGGCGTCACCGGGCTGTTCCAGACCCCCGAGGTGCCGCAGGCGGTCAAGGCCGTCTTCGAGGAGGTCAACAAGGCCGGCGGGATCAACGGCCGCAAGATCGAGCTGATCAGCAAGGACGACGCGATGAACCCGCAGCGCTCCACGGAGGCGGCGCGCGAGCTGATCGACTCCGAGGAGGTCGTCGCGCTGGTCGGCTCCTCCAGCGCCGTGGACTGCGGGCTCAACCGCGCCACCTACAGCAAGTCGCAGATCGTCTCCATCCCGGCCGTCGGGGTGGACCCGGCCTGCTTCACCAGCCCGGACATCGCCCCGGTCAACCCCGGCCCGTTCAAGCTGCTGACCGCGATGCTGTACTACGCCTCCGAGACGCTCAAGCACGACAAGGTGTGCCTGGCCTTCACCGTGCTGCCGGGCAGCGGCGGCGGCATCGACGCGGCCATCAAGGAGTGGAGCGACATCACCGGCAAGACGCTGGCGGTCAAGGACACCTCGGTCGGACAGGGCGACCCGACGCCGTACCTGGTCAAGCTCAAGACGGGCGGCTGCCGGGCGGTCGTCTACAACGCCCAGGTCGGGCCGTGGTTCGCCCAGGCCAAGACCCAGGGCATGCGGGACGTCGACTTCATCCTCATGGCCAACGCCTACACCGACGCCAACGCCGCCCTCATCCCGGCCGGCATGAACGCCCAGGCGGGCACCGAGTGGCAGCCGTACACCGACGAGACCCTGCCGGGCAACGACCGGTGGGCGAAGATCGTCAACGACAACAAGATCCAGAAGACCGCGTTCAGCCAGGGCGGGGTGATGGCGGCCGACGTGTTCGTCCAGGTCCTCAAGACGATCAAGGGGGACATCACCCGGGAGACGGTGACCCGGGCCTTCAAGTCGATGCAGCCCATCACCTACCCCATGGTCGGCACGCCCTGGGTGTTCGGCCCCGGCCAGACGCACAACCCCATCGAGGGCAGCCGCTTCGTCAAGGCCGAGAACGGCAAGTGGACGGTGCTGCCCGAGGGCTTCATCGTCCCGAAGCGGAACGGCTGATGCTCGACTCCGTGGTCGCGGGCCTGACCAGCGGCGGCGTGTACGCGCTGCTCGGGCTCTGCGTGGTCCTGACCTACCGGCTGGTCGCCGTGGTCAACTTCGCGATGGCGGCGGTGGGCGCGACGGGCGCCTTCGTCATGGTCACCCTCACCGACGCCGGCCTGAACGCCTGGCTCGCGCTCCCGCTCGGGGCGCTGGCCGGCGGGCTGGTCTCGGCGCTGCTCGGCCTCGGCCTGGTGCGCTGGTTCGGCGAGCACGACCTGCGCACGAAGGCGGCCGTCACCGTGGCGGTGTTCGTCGCGCTGATGTCGGTCGGGCTGCGCCTGTTCGGCAACAACACCAGCGGCGCGCGGCGCTTCCCGCAGCCCTTCGACGCGCCCGCCTTCACCGTGGGCGAGGTGGTCGTGCCGCAGGCAGTGCTGGTGTCGCTGTCGGTCGCGGTGCTCATCACGGTCGGCGTGGGGCTGCTGCTCGGGCGTACCCGGGTGGGGCTGCGGCTGCAGGCGCTGTCGGAACGCCCGGCCACCGCGCAGGTCGTCGGCATCCCCGCCCCCCGGCTCGCCCTGGCCGTGTGGGTGGCCATCGGCGCGATCAGCACGCTGGTCATCGTCCTGGTCGCGCCCCGGCTCGGCGGCGACTTCTCCACGCTGGGCAACCTCGTCACGACCGCGCTGGCGGTGGCCATGGTGGGGGCGTTCAGCAGCCTGTGGCTGACGCTCGCGGGCGGGCTGCTGCTGGGCTGCCTGGAAGGGGTGACGGCCTCGATGGAGGCGGTCCAGCAGTACCGGGGGGTGCTGCCGTTCCTGGTCATGGTGGCGTTGTTGTGGTGGCGCAGCCGCCATCACGTCTGGGACTCGGAGGCGAACGTATGACGGTCAAGGTCCCCCAGCGCCAGATCGGCGCGCACGGCCCCGAGGCGTCGGTGCTGTCGCTGGGGTCCTGGCACACCTACGACCGGATGGACTTCGGCGCGGCCGTCGAGCTGCTGCGGCACGCCGTGGAGATCGGGGTCAACCTGTTCGACGTGGGCGTCCACGGCCTGCCGGGGCAGCGGCCGGGCCGGAGGCGACGCCCGCGCAGGTGTGCGTGGCGTCGATCCCGGTGTCCGGGACGGCGACCACCGTCCCCGCTCCCGTACGGGTGGAGGCGTCGGCGCCCAGCGCCCGCACCCCCCACGTGACCTGGGCGCCCGCCTCCGGCTCCGGCGGCGGCGCGTCGACGTCCCGGGCGTGCCCGGGACGGGGTCGGCATCGGCCGGGCGACCGCGGCCACCGACGGGTCCCGCGCGAGGTCGGCCATCGTCCTCCCCTCCTGGAGGTAGCCCACCCCTGTGATGTCAGGCGTACTTCCGCCGGGGCCGCCTGGCAACAGCCCTCACCGGCGCGGGCTCGCGACGAGCACGGCCACGATCGCCAGCAGCAGCCAGGCCGAGGTCAGGACGATCAGCCAGGTCCATCCGGAGTGGCCGTACACGGCGCTGCCGGCCGTGCCGCCGGCGCCGCTGCCGAGGTAGTAGCACAGGGTGTAGAGCCCGGCGGCGCGCCCGCGGGCGGTGGGCGGGGCCTGCGCGGCGACCCAGGCGTTGGCCACCGCGTGCGCGGCGAAGAACCCCGCGGTCAGTACGGCGAACCCGGCCACGACCGCGGCCAGGGGGTCCAGCGCGGTCAGCGCCGAGCCCGCGGCCGTCACGGCCAGGGCGGCGACCAGGGCGGTCCGGCGCCCCAGGCGGTCCGCCAGGCGGCCGGCGGCGGCCGAGGAGGCGGTGCCGAGGGCGTAGGAGAGGAACACCAGGGAGGCCACGGCGGGGGAGAGCGACAGCGGCGGCGCGGACAGGCGGAAGCCGGCGGCGTTGTAGAGGGCGACGAACGCGCCGACGCCCAGCGCGCCCACCGCGTACGGCGCCAGCAGGCCCGCCCCGATCCGGACGCGTGCGGCGGGCGGCACTGCGGGCGGCACTGCGGGCGGCACGGCGGGCGGCGGGGCGGGCGGCGGGGCCGGCAGCGTACGGGCCGCGTACGCCGAGCAGAGCAGCGACAGGCCCGCCACCACCAGCAGCGCGCCCCGCCACCCCCACGGCCCGGCGGCGAACCCGGCGCCCAGGCGGCCCAGCATCCCGCCCACCGAGTTCCCGGCGATCATCACGCCCACCGCCCCGGCCAGCCTCGTCGCCCCCACCAGATCGGCCAGGTACGCCGCCCCGACCCCCGCGAACCCGGCGACCGCCACCCCCTGCGCCGCCCGCATCACCACCAGCACGGGGAACGTCGGCGCCAGCGGCAGCGCCAGCCCGATCAGCGCCGAGGCCAGCACGGACCACGCGATCATCCGCCGCCGGCCGACGACCTCCGCCAGCGCGGCCAGCGGCAGCACGGCCACCGCCAGCGCCGCCGTGGCCACGCCGACGGCCAGCGACGCGCCGCCGGGGTCGAGCCGGAAGTCGGCCGCGAGCTGCGGCAGGACGGGCTGCGGCGCGTACAGCAGGGCGAAGGAGGAGACGCCGGCCGCCGCCACGGCCGGGCCGGCCCGCCGGGTGCCGACACGTTGAGCTTCGATGACCGCCACGCCAGGAAACGCTAAGCAAGGCTAATAAATACGTCCAATGCGGAAATAGGCGATAATTCATGCTGTGGTGGATGAATTCGAGTCCGTGGACGAGCGGCTGGCCGCCGGGCTGGCTCCCACGCTCGCCCTGCTGGCCGCCGTCGGGGAGACCGGGCACGTCACGCGGGCGGCCGAGCTGCTGGGCATGCCGCAGCCCACCGCCAGCCGCCGCCTGGCCGCGCTCGCCGACCTGGTCGGGGCGCCCCTCGTCGTCCCGTACGGGCGGGGCATCCGCCTGACCAGGGCCGGGCGCGTCCTGGCCGCCGCCTCCGGCCGGGCGCTGGCCACCATGGAGTCGGCCGCCCGCGAGGTGCGCGAGGAGATCGACCCCGGCAGCGGCCGGATCGTGCTCGGGTTCCTGCACCTGCTGGGCCGCACGCTCGTCCCCTCGCTCATCCGCGGCTTCCGCGAGCGCCATCCGGGCGTGCGGTTCAGCCTGGCGCAGGGCTCTCGCCAGGACATGCTGCGCGCGCTGGGCGAGGGCGAGATCGACCTGGTGTTCGTCGCGCCCCTGCCCGACGGCGACCCGGGCCTGGCCGGGCACCCGCTCGCCGACCAGGAGCTGGTGCTGTCCGTGCCGCCCGGCCACCGCTTCGCCGGACGCGCCCGGGTGCGGCCCGCCGAGCTGGCGGGGGAGGAGCTGGTGACGCTCGAACACGGCTACGGCGTCCGCCAGATCACCGACGACCTGTGCGCGGCGGCCGGGTTCACGCCCAGGATCGCCTTCGAGGGGCAGGAGTCGGAGACCGTGCGCGGCCTGGTGGCGGCCGGGCTGGGCGTGGCCGTGCTGCCCCGCCTGACGCCCGCCGAGGGCGTGGTGCAGATCCCGCTGTCGCCCCCGGTGTTCCGGACGATCGGGGCGTGCTGGCCCGCCGGGACCCGGCTCACGCCCGCCGTGCGCGCCTTCCTGGACCACGTGCGCTCCGGCGCCGCCGACGTCGGGCCGGGGCTGCGTCCCTGCTGACACCCGTCCTGCCGGAAGTAGTTGACGGCTCATCGATTCTGTATGGAGGATTCAGCTACGCACGCCCTCCTGCGGATGGGGACGACCATGCCGGCCGAGTCGTTCAACGCCAGCGTCTTTCTCGTGGACCGCCTGGTCGAGACCGGGCACGGTGACCGCATCGCCGTCGCCGGCCCCATGGGCACCATGACGTACGCCCAACTGGCCGCGCACGTCGCCGAACTGGCCGGCGGGCTGCGGGTGATGGGCGTACGGCCGGAGGAGCGCGTGCTGCTCGTCCTGCCCGACCGGCCCGAGACGCTGATCACGATCCTGGCCGTGCTGCGGATGGGCGCGGTCGCCGTCCCGGTGTCCACCCTGTACGACGGGGCCGAGCTGGGCGACCTGATCCGGGACTCCCGGGCGCGGGTCGTGGTCTCCGCGCCCGAGTTCGAGCCGGCCGTCCAGGAGGCGCTGCTGTCGGCGCCCGAGGTCGTGGTGCTCGTGCTCACCGACGCGAGCCGCCAGGGCCCCGGCCCCGGCCACGTCCCGCGCACCGTCACCGCGACGGGAGCGGGCCCGTCGGCGGCGGTCGAGACCGGCGTGCCGGTCTGCCTGTGGTCGGACCTGCTGGAGGCCGGCCGGGGCGCGACCGGCCCGTACGACACCTGGCCGGACTCGCCCGCGCTGTGGCTGCACACCTCCGGCACCACCGGCGCGCCCAAGGCGGTCATGCACCGCCACGGCGCGCTGCGCGACGTGCACGAGGCGTACGGGCGGCAGGTGCTCGGCATCCGCCCCGAGGACCGGTGCCTCTCGGTGGCCCCGCTGTCCTCCGCCTACGG
The DNA here is from genome assembly GCF_044547985.1 of Nonomuraea sp. NPDC052265. Lineage (NCBI taxonomy): Bacteria > Bacillati > Actinomycetota > Actinomycetes > Streptosporangiales > Streptosporangiaceae > Nonomuraea > Nonomuraea sp. NPDC052265. The sequence continues at coordinate 367,106 of NZ_JBIUBJ010000004.1, read as the reverse complement.
GCTCGGCAACTCCATGATCTTCCCGCTCGCCGAGGGCGCCACCACGATCCTCGACCCCGCCAGGCCTGCCCCGGGCGGCGTCGTCGAACGTGTGCTGGAGGAGCGTCCCACCCTGTTCTTCGCCGGGCCGTCCTTCTACGCCGCCCTGCTGGCCGCCCAGGCCCCCGCGGACGCCTTCGCCTCGGTACGCCTGGCCGTCTCCGCGGGCGAGGCCCTGCCCCCCGAGCTCCACCGCCGCCTCACCGACCGCTTCGGCGTGGACGTCATCGACGGCCTGGGCTCCGCCGAGTCGCTGCACATCTTCGTCTCCAACCGTCCGGGTCGGGCCCGCCCCGCCGGCTCCGGCACCGTCGTGCCCGGCTACGAGGTCCGCCTCCTGGACGACTCCGGCGCGCCCGTCCCCGACGGCGAGCCCGGCCACCTGTACGTGCGCGGCGACTCGATCGCCACTGGCTACTGGTGCCGCGCCTCCGCCACCCGCCAGGCGTTCCAGGGCGAGTGGCTGCGCACCGGCGACACCTGCGCCCGCGACGCCGACGGCTCCTACCGGTACCTGGGCCGCGCCGACGACCTGATCAGGGCGGGCGGCGTCCGGGTGTCGCCCATGGAGGCCGAGTCCCGGCTGCTGGAGCACGCCTCGGTCGCCGAGTGCGCGATGATCGCCCACGTCGGCGCCGACGGGCTGGAGAAGCCGGTCGCCTGCGTGGTGCCCGCGCCCGGCCGCCCGATCGACGCCGAGGAGCTGATCGCGTTCTGCGGCGAGGGACCGTCCGCCCTCGAACGCCCGCGCGAGGTGCTGGTCCTGGACGAGCTGCCGAAGACGGCGACGGGGAAGATCCAGCGCGTGGTGCTCCGGCGACTGGCCGCCGACCTGCTCGGCAAGTGACCCCTCGGCGCGGGCCCCGGGGTCAGAAGGCGTCGCGCAGTTCCCGCTTGAGCACCTTGCCGGAGGCGTTCTTGGGCAGCGCGTCCACGAACACCACGTTCTTGGGCGTCTTGAAGGGGGCCAGCCGCTCGCGCAGGAACGCGTTCAGCTCGGCGGCGGTCAGCCCGGCGCCCTCGCGCAGCACCACGGCGGCCGTCACCGCCTCGATCCACCGCTCGTCCGGCACGCCGAACACGGCCGCCTCGGCGACCGCCGGATGCTGGTAGATGACCTCCTCCACCTCGCGGCTGGCCACGTTCTCGCCGCCGGACTTGATCATGTCCTTCTTCCTGTCGACCACCGACAGGTAGCCGTCGGCGTCCATGACGCCCAGGTCGCCGCTGTGGAACCAGCCGCCGCGGAAGACCTCGGCGGTCTTGTCCGGGTCGTTCCAGTAGCCGAGCATGGCGTGCGGGCTGCGGTGGACGATCTCGCCGACCACGCCCGGCGCCACCGGCCGGTCCTCGTCGTCGACGATCCTGGTCTCGACGTTGAGCGCGGGCCGCCCGGCCGAGCCCAGCCGGGTCAGCTGCTCCTCCGGCCGCAGGATGGTGGCCAGCGGGGCCATCTCGGTCTGGCCGTAGAAGTTGAACAGGCGCACGTCCGGCAGCCGGGTCGAGATCTCCTTCAGCACCTCGACCGGCATGATCGAGGCGCCGTAGTAGCCCTTGCGCAGCGAGGACAGGTCACGGCGGTCGAAGTCGGGGTGGCGCAGCAGGCCGATCCACACCGTGGGCGGGCAGAACAGCTTGGTCGCGCGCTCGCCCTCGATGGTGGCCAGGATCGAGGCCGGGTCGGCGCCCGGCAGGACGAGATTGGTGGCGCCCAGGTAGATGCCGGGCGTCAGGAAGCAGTGGAGCTGGGCGCAGTGGTAGAGGGGCAGCGCGTGCACCTCGACGTCGTCGGAGCTCATCTCGCCGTCGACGACGCAGCTCACGTACTGGGCCAGCAGGCCCGCACTGGACAGCGTGGCGCCCTTGGGACGCGACTCGGTGCCGCTGGTGTACATGAGCTGGATCGGGTCGTCGGCGGCGATCTCCACCCGGGGCTCGGCGTCGTCGCCGCGCCAGGTGGCGAAGGACTCCCAGCCCTCGGCCGCGCCGATCACGCCGCGTACCCGAACGGCGGGCCCGGCCGCGGCCTCGGCCACCGGCAGCAGCGCCTCCTCCGCCAGCATCCCGGTCGCGCCGGAGTGCTCCAGGATGTAGGCCACCTCGCGCGGCCCGAGCATGAAGTTGATCGGCACGGAGATCGCGCCCAGCCGGGCCAGCGCGAAGTAGGCCACCACGAACGCGTGGTTGTTATGGCTGAACAGGGCGAACCGGTCGCCCTTGGCCACGCCCCGCGCCGCCAGCGCGTTGGCCGTGCGGTTGACCTCCAGGTCGAGGTCGGCGTAGCTCTGGCGGACGTTGCCGTAGATCACGGCGGTCTTGCCGGGGAACCTGGCGGCCGAGCGCCGCAGGAGGTCACCGATCGTGTGCTGGCGCGTGGTCATGCTGGGCACCCCCATGCCGAATGATGTTCGGTGATCGTACCCGACGAAGGAGGCGCCCGCCGAGACCCCGGCGGACGCCTCCTCGGGCTCACCCGGGCTGGGTGACGCCGTTGACCTTCAGCGTGTACGGCGCGTACTGCTGCACCTGCTCGGTCGGCTCGTCATAGGCCACGATCGCGACCACCGACGGGAAGACCGCGAACGGCGCGAGCTGCAGCCGGTTGAGGTTGATCGTGCCCTTGCCGTCGAACTGGGCCTGCAGCACCACCGAGTGCCGCTCGTCCAGGCCGACCAGGCGCACGTTCCAGTTGCTGACCGGCGTCGGGGAGATCTCGGTCGGGGAGTCGAACGGCTCCAGGCTCGCGCCGTCGCTCACCGCCGTCGCACCCACCGTGACGTCGTCGATCTTCCAGCCGCCCTCGTTGACCCCGCCGTCGCTCACGTACTGGAAGCCGACGAGGATCTCCTGGCCCGCGTAGGCGGACAGGCTGTAGGTGTGCGGCTGGAACCCGGTGGTGGTGCCGTTGACGGCCGGGCCGAGCGGGCCGGCCACCGTCTTGTCACCGGGGATCGCGGTGTAGGTCTTGCCGCCGTCCGCGGAGACGATCACGTAGCCGTAGTCGAAGCCGGACTCCGCGCCGTACTTGGCGAGGAAGCGCAGCGCCGGGTCGGCGGCGGGGACCGTCACCTTGGTGACCGCGGCGACGTTGAGGTTGCTGACGTTGCCCGACCACAGCACCGGGTTGCCCGCGCGGTCGGGGTCGTCGGAGACGACGGTCCAGGCCAGCGGGATCGGCGGCAGCGTCTTGGCGCCCTGGAACGACAGCGAGGTCGGCGCCGCCCCTCCGGGCTTGCGGATCTGCACGTAGTCGGCGCCGTTCGGGGCCGCGCCCGGGGTGTCGTACGAGGCCGGGTTGGCGAGGTTGACCGTCGAGTTCAGGCTCGCGGTCGTCACCCGCTTCTTCGGCACGCCCAGCACCACGCCGCGGCTGCCCACGACCTTGTCCACCAGCACCATCGTCTGGTAGTCGTGGATCACCTGGTACAGGCTCGTGCTGCCGAGCGCCGCCTTGACGCTGGCCAGGCCCTGAAGGGCGCCGTCACGGTGCAGCTTGGACAGGAACGCCGCGCCGTACCGGTCGTACAGGAACAGCATGAACGAGTAGGCGTTGCCGTAGTCGGCCAGCACCGCGTCCGGGTTGCCGCCGTCGCCCCACAGGTTGAGCGAGTTCTGCGGGCCGCCGCAGTTGCGCGGGTTCGGGTTGTACGGCGTCTGGACGATGCCGAAGCCCTGGAAGCAGTTGATGTGGTTGTCGAAGCCCTTCTCGAACACCGTCGCCTTGGGGTTGCCGTAACCCGTCACCGAGATGGCGAAGTCCGACAGGCCCTCGTTCATCCAGGTGGTCTCAAGGGGGTCGGTGTAGTAGTGCAGCAGGTGCTGCCACTCGTGGGCGAAGACGCCCTCGTACTGGTAGGGCCGGGCCGAGCGCGAGGTGCACAGGTCGGAGGTCGGGTTGTCGGGCGGGTTCGCGCCGGTCCTGTGCAGCCAGTCGAACGCGTCGATCGTCATGACGTTGCGGTCGAGCAGCTCGTTGTACTGCGAGGAGAAGAAGCCCGCGATGTAGGTCGTCGCGGCCGGGAAGGTGTAGTAGTTGTCGTCCCGGACGTTGTCGATCAGCGTCACGGTCCGATTGCCGGCGCCGGTGTAGACGCCGCCGTTGCCGTTGGCGTCGGGGCCGAGCGTGGCGTTGCTGCCGTCCCGGTCCGGCGGCCTGCTGAAGGTCGCGGTCTCCTTCGGGTACATGTTCGTGTCGAACTGCTGCACCAGGTTCGTGACCTGCGCGTCGGTGATCTCCGTGGTGCCGGGCACCTGCATGCGGCAGTCGCCGGCGGGGAAGGCCAGGTCGTTGGCGACCCAGACCTCGATGTTGTCGCCGACGCCGCGCAGCGTGTAGTCCTTGCGGTACAGGCGGCCGTTGTAGTCGTCCGTGGCCAGCCACTGCCGTACGGTGCCGACCGGCGGCGTCTCGGCGGCGGCCTTGGCCGTGGCACGGGCCTCGTACTTCGCGGGGACTTTGACGGGCTTGCCGTCGAGGGTGAAGTCCTTGCGGGTGAGCTCCTTGACGTCGCTCGGCGGCGGTGCGGCCGTGGTGGCCGCCTGCCTGGATTCGGCCGACGCGGGTAACGCGGTCAGCGCGGGCAGTAAGAGAAGTGCGGCAGCGATTCCGATGATTCGGGTGCGCGCCATTGAACCCCCTAGGTATGGGTGTTGCCCGGATGGAACAGGGGTGACATCCGGTAATTACCGGACCCCGTTTGACGCGCGCAATAGGGGCATTTGCCAACAAAACACGGCGGAATTGGTGATCAGATCAGGACGGCCGGCCGCCGCACGGTCGGCGCCGTCCCCGCCACGCCGGGCACACTGTGGTGCTCGGCCACCCAGAACCGGTGGTAGCCCAGCTCCTCGGCCTGCCGGGCGAAGGCGACGGTGTCGCGCAGCGCGGTGGCCGCGTCGGAGGCCTGGCGGAGCAGCGAACGGTCGAGAATCGAGTACAGGGTCGCGCCTGCGTGCGACGCCGGACGGCCCGGGATCAATCCAGCGGGTCCCACGGGGTGGCGTCGTAGAAGGCGAGCAGCCGGGCCAGCGTCTCGGCGTCCTGGCGCAGCGGGACGCCGTCGACCTCGCCGACCGGGACCACGCCGTGGGAGTTGCACAGGAACACCAGGTCGAAGCCCGGCAGGTCGGTGACCTTCAGCGGGCGGCGCTCCTGGGGCACGTCCATGCCCTCCAGCAGGCCCATGGCCGTGCCGTGCAGCATGGGCGCGTCCGGCCACAGCAGGCGGCCGCCGGAGAAGCCGCCGACGTTCGTGATCGCGCCCTCGCTGATCAGGCCGTCGCCGGTGGTCAGCAGCGCCTCGTCGAAGCCCAGGGGGGCTGCGGTCCGCCGCAGGTGCGCCTGGGCGAACCCGGCCGCCTTCTTGATGTGCGGCAGGTAACGCCGGTAGGCGACGGACGTGACGCGCTGCGGGCGCGTGGAGACCTCGGTGGGCGGGGCCGCGGTGGCCACCACGTGCGGGCGGCCGTCGTGCTCGACGACGTAGACGCGCACACCCGCGTCGCGCAGGTCGTCGCCGAGCACCGCCCTGACCGAGGCGAGCACCGCCGCGGTGTCGAGCCGGGCGCCGAACAGCTCCAGGTTGGCCGCCGCCAGCCGTTCCAGGTGCAGGGCCAGGCCGCGGGTGCGCCGGTCCCTGACCTGCATGGCGGTGAAGTGCCCGTAGCGGGCCTCCAGCGCGAAGCGCGCGTCGGCGTCGACCGCCCTGCCCTCGACCACCGCTCGAACGATCACGGGAGCGACGTTACCCCTTGCGGTAGACGGCCACGGACCAGCGGACCGGGCGGTTGGTGTCCGGGCCCCAGATGCCCGCCCTGACGGTGACCTTCACCGGCTTGCCCGCGGGGACGGGGAACTCGTTCATCGCCATCGGATATGGGCCACTCTCCCACTGGCCGCAGGTCGCGGTCACCTCGCCGCCCTTCCCGCCCTTGATCAGGTACGTGAACCACATCCGCCGGGCCAGGTCACCGGCGCAGAGCGCCTCGATGCCGATCCGGCCGCCGTCGCCCCGGGCCGTGACCGTGAACGTCCTGTCCTGAGGCCACACCAGTTGCCGGGTGGCGCCGGCCAGGCCCCAGCCCGCCAGCCGCTTGGGGAACGGCTTCAGCGGCCCGGGCTCGACCGGCCGTACGGGCGGGGTCCATTCGTAGACGGCCAGGCTCCAGACCGCCTGGTCGGGTCTCTGAGTCACGCACGGCCCGTCCTTGCCCTTGCGGACGCACCCCCAGCCCCTCGTGGCCGTGTCGAACGTGACCGTGACCTGGCCGGCCCCGCCGGGCACGACGAGCGGGACCAGCTCCATGTCCTTCGGGCACGAGGAGAAGGACTTGAAGGGCGCGACGTCGCCACCGGTCACGGAGATCGCCGGCGGATTGGCCCCGGGGCCGCCCTCGCACAGCGCGGCCACGTCCAGCGGCTTGCCCGAGACCGGGATCGTGACCGACGCCTTCGTCGTCTTCTCCGTCCTGACCGTCGCCGTGGCCAGCCGCCGGTAGCCGGTGCCGTCGTGGGCGGTGAACCGTTCCGGCAGCTCGCGCGCCGCCTTGACGGCCGGGGTCGCCGCCTCCTGCGGGGGCGCGGCGTACCTCGGCAGCAGGGAGAACACGGTCACGGCCGCCACCACCGCCGCGGCGGCCGTCAGGCCCCTGCGCCGCCGGGTCCGGCGCACGCGGCGGCGGATGTGCTCGTGGCGGGCCGGGTTCGCCGGGGTGGGACCCTCGGCCCGCTCCCGCAACACGTCACGCAGGTCCTGCACGCTCATCGGTACTCCTTCACGATCGACTCGTCGACGCGCAGCTTGGCCAGCGCCTTGGCGGTCTGGCTCTTGACCGTCCCGTCCTGGCACCCGAGGATCCGCGCCACCTCCTGCACCGTCAGGTCCTCGTAGAAACGCAGCACGATCACCGCGCGCTGCCTGGCGGGCAGCCTGCCCACCGCCTCCCACAGCTCATCGGGCCCGTGCCGGTCGGCCTTGGCGCTCTTCTCGGGCAGGGCGTCGCTCGGCAGCTCCGTACGCCAGCGCCGCCGCCACCACGACGTGTACGTCGTCACGAGCACGCGCCGCACGTACGGCTCGGGCTCGTCGATGCGCGGCCAGGCGAACCACGCCTTGGCCAGGGACTCCTGCAGCAGGTCCTCGGCCGTTCCCCAGTCATGGGTCAGCAGGTACGCGGTCCGCAGCAACCGCTCGGACCGGGAGGCCACGAAGTCGTGGAAGAGCTTTCTGTCAGGCACACCGGTACTGACGCATCGTCGGCGACGTCAGGTTGCCCCGGCGCGCATGATCGTGAACGGCGCCAGTTCGCCCAGCCCGCGCACCGACAGCCGGTCGACCGCGCGCAGCAGGAAGGCCCGGTCGCCCTCCAGCTCCTCGGCCATCTCGGGGTCGGCCAGGATCGTTCCAGGCAGGGAGAGCGCGGTGAGCCGGCTGGCCAGATTGACGGTGGTGCCGAACACGTCGCCCATGCGCCAGATCACCGGGCCGGCGGCCAGGCCCACCCGCAGCTCGGGCATGTCCCTGCCGCGGTGGGTCTCCACCAGGCGCAGCGCGATCTCCGCCGCCACGTGCGCCTTGTCGGCCACGAACAGCACCGAGTCGCCGAGCGTCTTGACCACCCGCCCGCCCGAGGACGTCACGACGTCGGCCGATCGGCCCTCGAACCTGTCGACCAGCCTGGCCAGCTCGGTCGCCGTGATCTGCCTGCTGAGCCGGGTGAAGGCCACCAGGTCGGCGAACCCCACCGCCATGCGCACGGCGCTCATGTCCTGGTCGGCCAGGCGGCCGGCGGCGGCGGCGAGCTGGCGCTGCCAGGCGTAGACCAGCAGCCGCGCCAGGTCGGGCACCACCCGCTCGGCCCGCCGCCGCCAGGCCCGCGGGCGCTCGGCCAGCGGCACGCCCGCCTGGTCGAGCGCCTCGGCGCCCAGCTCGGCCTGCGACTCGGCGAGCCGGGCCGTGGCCCGCCCGATCGAGCGGGCCATCAGCAGCATGTGCTCCTCGTCGTAGGCGCCGGAGCTGACCATCGAGAGCATGGTGCGCAGCGCCTCGACGTCGGAGTCGGTGAACTCGACCGCGTCGTCGGCCACGTTGGCGAACCCCAGCGCCCGCCACAGCCGGCGCGCGCGGTAGACCGGGACCCCGGCCATGTGGGCCACCTGGTGGCTGGTGTAGCGGCGCGGCGCGCGCAGGAACGCCTCCGCCACCCCGTCCCCGTCCCCGTCCTCGCGTGACACGCGTGCAACATAACACCCTGTGGCGGGCGTCACTCCAGGAGGGCGCGCAGGGCGGGGCGCTCGGCGTCGGGCAGGTGGACGGCGTAGTAGTCGTACATGGACCTGCGGAGCAGTCGCGCGGCCGACGCCCCGTCGCCGGCCCGGACGGCGGCCAGCACCTCCTCGTGATGCCGGATGCTCTCCCGCATCAGCGACCCGCGGTCGGGCGCGTCGGCGAGCTTCCCGGCGACCAGCCCCAGCACGACCGAGCGGACGACGTCGGTGCAGACCTGGATCAGCGTGTTGCCGCCGGCCGCCACGATGACGTCGTGGAAGGCCACGTCGGCGGCGCTGAAGGCGTCGTGGTCGGAGCTCACGGCGGCGCGCATGCCGGCGATGGCCGCCTCCATCTCGGCGAGCTGCTCCTCGGTGCGCAGCCGCGCGGCCAGCAGCACGGCCGAGGAGTCGAGCACCATCCTGAACTGCACCAGCTCGGCCAGCGACAGCTCGGCCACCCGCGCCAGCGTGGTCATCGACTTGTGCAAGGCGGCGGGGGAGAACGGCAGCACCTCGGCGCCGTTGGGATCGCCGGGCCGGGACCGCACCAGGCCGCGCGCCTGGAGCACGCGCAGCGCCTCCCGCACCGTGGAGCGGCCCACCGAGAACTGCACCATCAGCTCGCGCTCGCTCGGCAGCCGCGCCCCCGGGCGAAGGGCCCCGCTCTCGATGGCCTCCTCGACCTGTTCCACGACCCGTTCGTAAGCGCGTACGGCTCGCACCGGCTCGAACCGTGCACCCATGGAAGCCCCCTTGACCCGAGCCGTCGCGGACTGGCAATGTGCGTAGCCTACTGGTCAGACCAGTGCACTAGCCAGGAGGCTGTAAGACATGAGGCGAATCGGGATCTGGATCGCCGTGGGCGGTCTCCTGCTGGTCACGGCCGCCTGTGGCGGCGGTTCCGGCTCGGGCGGTTCCGGCACCGGAGGCACCCCCAAGGCACAGTCCCTGGCCGTCGGATTCGTGGCCGAGCCGGCCAACCTCGACTTCACCGCCACCGAGGGCGCGGCGATCCCGCAGGCGTTGCTGGTCAACGTCTACGAGGGCCTGGTCAAGCTCGACCAGGACGGCTCGATCAAGCCGCTGCTCGCCGAGAAGTGGGCGGTCTCCGACGACCGGAAGACCTACACCTTCACCCTGCGCAAGGGCGTCACCTTCAGCAGCGGCGCGCCGTTCACCGCCGACGACGTGGTGTTCTCGCTCGACCGGGTCAGGACCGACTGGAAGCTCAAGATCAAGGCCCAGCTCGACGTCATCGACAAGGTGGCCAAGACCGACGACACCACGGCGGTCGTCACCCTCAAGCGGCCGAGCAACGGCTTCCTCTACGCCCTGGCCACCCGGCTCGGCGCCATGTTCAGCCGCACCGGCGTGGCCGACCTGGCCAACAAGCCCGTCGGCACCGGGCCGTACACGCTGGGGGCGTGGAAGCGCGGCGAGTCGATCCAGCTCGCCGCCAGCCCCTCCTACTGGGGGGCCAAGCCGGCGCTGTCGGCGATCACGCTCAAGTACTTCAAGGACGCCACGGCGATGAACAACGCGCTGCTGACCGGCGGCATCGACGTCATCTCCGCCGTGCAGGCGCCCGAGTCGCTGCAGCAGTTCGCCGATCCTGGCCGGTTCCAGACGGTCGAGGGCTCCACCAACGGCGAGGTCGTGCTGTCGATGAACAACGCCCGGCCGCCGTTCGACGACGTCAGGGCCCGCCAGGCGGTCCGGTACGCGATCGACCACAAGGCGCTGCTGGACACCGCGTGGGCCGGGCGCGGCCAGCTCATCGGCTCGATGGTGCCGCCCACCGACCCCTGGTACGAGGACCGCACCGGCGACTATCCCTACGACCCGGCCAAGGCCAAGGAACTGCTGGGCGGCAAGACGCTCACCGTCAAGATGCGCATCCCCAACCTGCCGTACGCGGTGGCGAGCGCGCAGGTGGTGAAGTCGCAGCTCGCCCAGGTGGGCATCACGGCCGACATCGAGCCGCTGGAGTTCCCGGCCCGCTGGCTGGACGTGGTGTTCAAGCAGGGCGACTACGACCTGTCCATCATCAACCATGTCGAGCCCCGCGACATGGGGATTTTTGCCGATAAATCGTATTACTTCCATTACGACAACCCCGAGTTCGGCAAGCTCCTCGCCTCCGCCGACGCCGGCACCGAGCAGCAGCAGACCGACGACCTCAAGAAGGCCGCCAAGCTGCTGTCCGACGACGCCGCCGCCGACTGGCTGTTCCTGTTCCCCAACCTGATCGTGGCGAAGAAGGGCGTCACCGGGCTGCCGAAGAACGCCATCGCGGAGTCCTTCGACTTCACCGGTCTCGCCAAGCAGTGACGCTCTACCTGCTCAAACGGCTGGCGGTGCTGATCGTGAGCGCCGCCGTCGCCGCCGTCGCGGTGTTCGCGTTCATGGCGCTGCTGCCCGGCGACCCGGCCGAGATCGCGCTCGGCGTCAACGCCACCCCCGACGCGGTCGCCGCGCTGCGCGCGCAGTTCGGCACCGACCGGCCGCCGGCCGCGCAGTTCCTCGACTGGATCGGCGGCCTGGCCCACGGCGACTTCGGCGTCTCCTACGTCACCAGCGCGCCGATCGGCCCGCAGATCGGCGAACGGCTCGGCGTGACGGCCGTGCTGGTGCTCGGCGGCATGGTGCTGGCGCTGGCCGTCGCGGTGCCGCTCGGCACGTTCGCCGCCGTCCACCACCGCAACCCGCTCGGCGCGGCGGTCAGCGCGGTCAGCCAGCTCGGCATCGCCGTCCCCGCCTTCCTCGCGGGCATCCTGCTGGTGTTCGTGTTCGCGGTGAAGGCGCAGGCGCTGCCCTCCGGCGGATACGTCCCTTTCGCCGACAGCCCCCAGGAATGGCTGCGCTCGCTGCTGCTGCCGTGGTTGTCGCTCGGGCTCGTCCAGGGCGCCGTGCTCACCCGTTACGTGCGCAGCGCCGTGCTCGACGTCATGCGCGAGGACTACCTGCGCACCGCCCGCGCCAAGGGCCGCGGCAGCACCGGCGCCCTGTGGCGGCACGGCCTGCGCAACGCCTCGATCCCCGTGGTCACCGTGTTCGGCCTGCAACTGGCCACCCTGCTGATCGGGGCGGTGGTGGTCGAGCGCGTCTTCGTCCTGCCCGGGCTCGGCGACCTGCTGCTCAACGGCGTGGCCGGGCGCGACCTGCTGCTCGTCCAGGGTGTGGTGATGGTGCTGGTGGCCGCGGTCCTGCTGATCAACTTCGTGGTGGACGTCGCCTACCGCCTGCTCGACCCGAGGCTGCGATGAGGGGCCGGGTGAACGCCGCGCTGCTGACCGGCGGCGTGCTGGTCGGGCTGGTGACGCTGGCCGCGCTGGTCTCGTTCGTCTGGACGCCGCACGACCCGACCCTCGTCGACGCCGCCCGCAAGCTGCGCGACCCGGGCGGCGGCTACCTGCTGGGCGCCGACAAGTTCGGCCGCGACACCCTCAGCCAGCTCATGGTCGGCGCGCGCACCACCCTCTACGTCGGCGTGGTGGCCGTCGGCATCGCCGCCGTGCTCGGCGTGCCGCTCGGCGTGGTCGCCGGGATGACGCCGCGCGGCTGGCTGTCGGAGCTGATCATGCGGGTCAACGACCTGGTGTTCGCCTTCCCGGCGCTGCTGCTGGCCGTCATGCTGGGCGCGGTCTACGGAGCCGGGACGCTCACCGCGATGATCGCGATCGGGGTGGCCACCGTGCCCGCGTTCGCGCGGGTGGCCCGCGCCGCGACGCTCCAGGTCATGGTGACCGACTACGTCCTGGCCGCCCGCGCCGCGGGCCGCCGCCGGGGCGGGATCGCCGTACGGCACGTGCTGCCGAACATCGGGTCCGTGCTGATCGTGCAGGCCTCGGTGTCGTTCGCGATCGCGATCCTGGCCGAGGCGGCGCTGTCGTTCCTCGGGTTCGGCACCCGGCCGCCGACGCCGTCGTGGGGGCGGATGTTGCAGGAGTCGCAGGAACTGCTGTTCTCCACCCCGCGCCTCGCGCTCTGGCCTGGCCTGGCGATCGCGCTCGCCGTCCTCGGGTTCAACCTGCTCGGCGACGGGCTGCGCGACCACCTCGATCCCAAGCTCAGGAGGATCCGTGCTGAGCGTTGAGGGGCTGAGCGTACGGGCCGACGGGGTGGGGCTCGTCCATGACGTGTCCTTCGCGATCGGGCCGGGCGAGCGGGTCGGGCTGATCGGCGAGTCCGGGTCCGGCAAGTCGCTGACCGCCTTGTCGCTCATGGGCCTGCTGCCCGAGGGCGTCACCGCCTCCGGCGTGGCCAGGCTCGGTGGGCGCGACCTGGTCGGCGTGCCCGAGAAGCGGCTGAAGGACCTGCGCGGACGCGAGCTGTCGATGGTCTTCCAGGAGCCGATGACCGCGCTCAACCCGCTCATGCGCGTCGGCGCCCAGGTCGCCGAGGTGATGACGCTGCACGGCGTCTCCCGCGCCGAGGCCGGGCGGCGCGCGCTCGTCCTCCTGGAACGCGTCCGGCTCCCCGAACCCGGACAGATCGCCCGCGCCTACCCCCACCAGCTCTCCGGCGGCCAGCGGCAGCGCGTCATGCTCGCCATCGCCCTGGCCAACGAGCCGGGGCTGCTCATCTGCGACGAGCCCACCACCGCGCTCGACGTCACCGTGCAGAGGCAGATGCTGGAGCTGATCGCCGATGTCGCCCCCGCGCTGCTGTTCATCACCCACGACCTGGCGGTCGTGGCCTCCGTCTGCGAGCGGGTGATCGTCATGTACGGCGGCCGCGTCGTCGAGACCGGGCCCATCCGCGAGGTCTTCACCCGCCCCCGCCACCGCTACACCGAGGGCCTGCTGGCCGCCTCCCGGCTCACCCCGCGCGGCACCAGGCTCCCCACCATCAAGGGCAGCGTGCCGCCCGCGGGCGCCTTCCCCGAGGGCTGCGTGTTCCGCAACCGCTGCCCGCACGCCACCCCGCGGTGCGAGACCCCGCCGGCGCTGACAGGAGACGGCCATGCCCACGCATGCTGGCACCCCGCGGAATGAGCCACAGGATGAGCCGCAGAATGAGCCACCGCACGGGCCGCTGATCGAGGCGCGCGGGCTCAGCCGCGTCTACCATCGCCCGCGCACCTCGCTCACCAGACCGGGCGCGCCCGTCCACGCGCTGCGGGACGTGTCGCTGACGGTCCGCCGCGGCGAGCGGTTCGGCATCGTCGGCGAGTCCGGCTCCGGCAAGTCCACGCTGCTGCGCCTGCTGTGCGGCCTCGACCGGCCCACCTCAGGGTCCGTCGCCTTCGACGGACGGGAGATCACCCGCCTGCCGGAGCGGCGGCTGCGCTTCCTGCGGGAGAACCTGCAGATCGTCTTCCAGGACCCGATGAGCTCGCTCGACCCGCGTATGCGCGTGCGCGACCTGGTGGCCGAGCCGCTGGTCGCGCTCGGCCTGCCGGTCGGCACGCGGGTGCCGGAGCTGCTGGAGGAGGTCGGCCTGCCCGCCTCGGCCGCCGACCGCTACCCCCACCAGTTCTCCGGCGGGCAGCGGCAGCGCATCGCCATCGCCCGGGCGCTCGCGCCCCGGCCGAAGGTGCTGGTCGCCGACGAGCCCGTCAGCGCCCTGGACGTGTCCGTACGCGGCCAGATCCTCAACCTGCTCGCCGACCTGGTGGACGAGCTGGGCCTCACGCTCGTGTTCGTCTCGCACGACCTGTCGGTGGTCCGGCACGTGTGCGAGACCGTGGCCGTCATGAGCGGCGGCCAGATCGTCGAGACGGGCCCGGTGGACGACGTCTGGGCCGCGCCGCGCCACCCCTACACGCGTGACCTGCTGCAGGCCGTACCGACCCTGGAGGGATTGTTGTGATCGACGTCGACGAGCGGGGAGTCGTGGAGTTCACGCAGGCCCTGGTGCGCATCCCCAGCACCAACGACCCCGCACGCGGGCGCACGGAGCGGCCCGCCGCCGCCCTGGTCGAGGCCAGGATGCGCGAGTGGGGCTGGGACCCCGTCGTCAGCGAGGCCGCCCCCGGACGCGCCAACGTCGTCGCGGTGGTCGAGGGCGGCGGCGGTGACGGGCCGACACTGATGTTCGAGGGCCACACCGACGTCGTCACCGAGGGCGACCTGTCCACCTGGACCGTCGACCCGTTCGGCGGCGAGATCCGCGACGGGCGGCTGTGGGGCCGGGGCAGCGCCGACATGAAGTCCGGCCTGGCCGCCACCCTCTACGCCACCCGCGCCCTCCAGCTCGCGGGCCCGTTCCCCGGCCGGATCAAGGTGTGCGCGCTGGCCGACGAGGAGGGCCTGATGATCGGCGCCCACCACTTCGTCGCCTCCGGGCTGGCCGCCGGCGTGGACGGCGCGATCGTCGCCGAGCCCGAGGCCGGGGAGATCTGCGCGGTGGCCAAGGGCGCCCTGCGGCTGCGCGTCGACCTCACCGGCAAGATGGCCCACGGCGCGATGCCGCAGCACGGCCGCAACCCCGTCCAGGCGGTCGGCACGCTGCTGGTCGCCCTGCGCTCCCTCCAGCAGGAGCTCCAGGAACGGCATCCGGCCCACGAGCACCTCGGCGAGGTGTACGTGACCCCGACCGTGGTCCGCGCGGGCAGCGACGAGCAGGTCAACGTCATCCCCGCCACCGCGTCCGTCTTCGTCGACGTGCGGACGGTCCCCGGGCTGGAGCACAAGGTCGTGGCCGACCGGGTGGCCGCCCTCGCCGCCGCCTCCGACGGGATCGAGGCGTCGGTGTCGGTCCTGGTGGACCGGCCGCCGGTGGACGTGCCGGTGACCGACCCGGTGGTGGCCGCGCTGGCGGCGGCCCACCGCACGGTGACGGGGGAGGAGCCGGTCTACGGCGGCGTGCCCGGCTCGACCGACGGGACCGTGCTCACCCACTGGGGCGGCATCCCCTCGGTCGTGTACGGCCCCGGCGGCAAGTGGATCGCCCACCAGGCGGACGAGTACGTCGAGGTCGCGGAGATCGTCCGGTGCACCCGGGTGTTCGCCGAGGCGGCGCGGCGCTTCCTGCACCGGGACTTCTGATGCTTGCCGAGCTTCCCGAGCCCGGACCCGGGATGCGTGCCGGGGCGACGAACTCGCTGGTCGACGTGGCCGGGTTGCGCGTCGGGCACGCGCAGCGGGTGGGCGGCGGGTTCCGTACGGGCACGACCGTGGTGCTGGCGCCCCCGGACGGCGTGGTGGCCGGCGTGGACGTGCGCGGCGCCGCTCCCGGCACCCGCGAGACCGAGCTGCTCGACCCGCGCAACCTGGTCGAGCGCGTGCACGCCGTCGTGCTGTCGGGCGGCAGCGCGTACGGGCTGAGCGCGGCGTGCGGGGTGATGGAACGGCTGGCCGACGCGGGGATCGGGTTCCCGGTGGCGGGCGGCGTGGTGCCCATCGTCCCGGCGGCCGTCATCTACGACCTCGGGCGCGGCGGCGACTTCCGCGCCACCCCCGACGCCACCCTGGGAGCCGCCGCCTACGACGCCGCCTCCCCCTTCCTCGTCACCGCCAGCGGGTCCGTCGGGGCCGGTGCCGGAGCGATGGCGGGCGGACTGGCCGGCGGCGTCGGGACCGCCAGCGCCGTCCTGCCCGGCGGCGTCACCGTGGCCGCCCTGGCCGTCGTCAACGCCGCCGGATCCGTCCTCGACCCCACGGGCGCCACCCTGGCCGGCGTCCGCTACGGGCTGCCCGGCGAGTTCGGCCACCTCAGCCCCCCGGACCCCGTCGAGGCCGGGGCGTGGCGCCCGGACAAGGTGACCTCGTTCAACACCACCATCGGCGTGGTGGCCACCGACCTCACCCTCACCAAGGCCCAGTGCGGCAAGCTGGCCGGTGTGGCCCACGACGGCCTGGCCAGAGCCATCCGGCCGGCCCACACCATGGTCGACGGCGACACCGTCTTCGGCCTGGCCACCTGCGCCCGCCCGGCCCCCGGCCCCGACGGGCTCCAGGACGTCCTGGCCGCCGCGGCCGACGTGTTCAGCCGGGCGGTGGCCCACGCCATGCTCGCCGCCACCGGCCGCGAGGGCGCGCCCGCGTACCTCGACGTGTTCCCGAGCGTTCTAGGGGGAGACAGATGACCTGGCCGGACGGCCTGCCCATCGGCGACGGATGGGTCACCACCGAGGACACCACCGACGTGGTCTTCCCCTACGACGGCTCGGTGGTGGCCCGCGCCCCGCTGGGCACCCCCGCCCACGCCGTCCGGGCCCTGGAGGAGGCGCTGGCGGTCGCGCCCGCCATGGCCGCGCTGCCCTCGCACGCCCGCCGCGCCGCGCTCATGGCGGCGCACGACGCGCTCGCCGCCCGCCGCGAGGAGTTCGAGCTGCTGCTGGTCCTGGAGACCGGCAAGCCGCTGGTCGACTGCCGGGTCGAGGTGGCCAGGACGCTGCTCACCCTCGCCACGGCCGCCGAGGAGGTCGCCCGGCTGCACGGCGAGACCGTCCCGCTGGACCTGCTGCCGTCGGGGGAGGGGCTGGTCGGGTTCTGGACGCGGCGGCCGATCGGCGTCGTCGTCGGGATCACCGGCTTCAACTACCCGCTGCTCCTGGCCGCCCACAAGATCGCCCCGGCGGTGGCGGCGGGCTGCCCGGTGATCGTCAAGCCCGCCCCGGCGACGCCCCTGGCCACGCTCCGCCTGGTGCACCTGCTCCGCGAGGGCGGCCTGCCGCCCGCCGGCGTCCAGCTCGTCACCGGGGACGTCGAGGTCGGCCGCACGCTGGTCGAGGACCGGCGGATCGGCGCGGTCTCCTTCACCGGCTCGGCCGCCGCCGGGCACGCCATCGCCCGCGCCGCCGCCCCCACCAAGGTGCTGCTCGAACTCGGCTCCAACGCCGCCCTCGTGGTCGCCGCCGACGCCGACCTTGAGGCCGCCGCCGACGCCGTCGTGCGCGGCGGCTACTACGCCTCCGGCCAGGCGTGCATCGCGGTGCAGCGGGTGCTGGTGGAGGAGCCCGTACGGGAGGAGTTCCTGGCGCTGCTGGCCGCCCGCGTCAAGGACGTCACCGTCGGCGACCCGCGCCTGCCCGGGACCCGCGTGGCCCCGCTGATCGACCCCGCCGCCACGGACCGCGTCCTGGAGTGGATCACCGCCTCGGGCGCCGAGGTGGTCGCCGGCGGGGCGCGGGAGGGCCGGGCGATCGCGCCGACGGTGCTCTCCGGCGTGCCCGACGGCGCCGCGGCGTGGGACGAGGAGATCTTCGGCCCGGTGGTGTGCGTACGCGCGGTGCCCGGCCTGGACGCCGCTTTCGAGGCCGTCAACCGCTCCCGGTACGGCCTGCACGCCTCCGTCTACACCCGCTCGCTGGCCACCGCCTTCACCGCCATAGACCGCATCGAGGCCGGCGGCGTGGTGGTGAACGAGGTGCCCGGCTTCCGGGCCGACAACATGCCGTACGGCGGCGTCAAGGACTCGGGAACCGGCCGCGAGGGCCCGAGGTTCGCCATCGAGGAACTGACGGTGACCAGAATGGCGATCATCCGCCCCTGACGATCACTGGAGGGTGGCGCGACCGCCCTCCCGGCGGGGGCCGACGGCAGCCGATCTCCACGACCTGCGGCAGGTGGCCGCCGACCGGGCGCCCTCCGGTGAGGGTAACGGTTCGACGAGTTGTCTTTACCTTCCGGCATCGGTCGCGTTGGATGGCGCGCATGGTGGAGATCACGCGCAGAACGGTGTTCAAGGCAGGTGCGGCAAGCGCTTTCCTCACGGCCGGCGGCCCGGGGACGGCGGCCCTCGCGGCGGGCGGGCCGGTGGGCGGGCCGGCCGGCGAGGGGCTGGAGCAGCGGGCCATGGCGATGGACCCGCCGGTGTTCCTGCTGGAGAGCGCGGTCCCGCCGCACTTCGCCGTCGGCCAGGGCTCCACGTTGTCGATCAGCGACCGGGTCGCCGTGTGCGGGACGAGGTCGCTGCGGTGGGAGCACGCGAGCCGTGACGTGATCACCGTCCGGGCGCCGCTGCGGTGGGCGCCCGACCCCTACCGGCTCGGCGACGACCAGGCGTGGCAGGGGCTGGTGGACGCGTTCTGCGTGTGGGTGCACAACGCCGAGCCCGTGGACGACGTGCTCAGGTTCGAGTTCGGACGGGGTGAGCGCACCGACCTGTGGTTCGAGTTCCGGCTCGGGTTCAGCGGCTGGCGTACGGCGTGGGTGCGGTACGCGTACGACATGCACGGCAAGCCCCACCCCGACATGGACACCCTGCGGATCGTCGCGCCGCGCAGGGCCGGGACCCTGCACCTCGACCAGCTCATGCTGAACGTGCCGCTGCGCCCCGACGCCCCCTGCCGCGACCACCAGCTCCCGGACATCGCCCCCGAGGGCGACGAGTACGACAACCAGCACTGGCAGGCCCTCCACCGCTTCGACCGGCTCCTGGACACCGTCGAGCCCGACCGGTCGCCGCCGTCCGCCGACGAGCTGGCCTCGCTGCGCGCCCTGCACACCCGCTACCACGACGAATACCTGATCGCCCAGGTCAAGCCGGACCTGCCCGGGCTGACGGCCCAGGTGGCCGCCCTGGAGGGCCGCCCCACGCACGCCTACCAGGCGCAGATCTACCCGGCCGAGATCGCCGCCGAGCTCAAGGCGTTCGTGAACCCGGTCACGCTGCGCGCCTGCACCGACCTGATGAAGACGATCGCCCAGGCCCACCAGGCCGCCCCCGCCGACCGTCCCGCGCTGGCCGCGCTCTACCTGCGCATGGTCGTCCACCTGCGGGAACAGGGCTGGACCAAGGGAAGCTGCCAGGGCACCATCCACCACCTCGGCTACGACACCCGCGGCCTCTACGACTCCGTCCACCTCATGCGGGACGCCCTGCGCGAGGCGGGGGAGCTGGAGCGGGTACGAGCGGATCTGGAATGGCTGAGCGGACTCGGCCGGATCTTCCGCGGTTTCGGCTTCCGGATGGCCCGGGGCAGCATGATGGACCTGTACAACACCACGGTCCGCGGCATGCTGGCGGCCGTGCTGCTGCGCGACGGCGAGGCCGAGCAGGTGGCGTACCTGCGGGCGCTGCGCGACTGGCTGAACGCCACCCTCCTGCCCACCGACGGCATCCAGGACGGCATCAAGCCGGACGGCACCGCCTTCCACCACGTCGGCTTCTTCCCCGACTACGTCCGCGACGGCTTCACCGGGCTCGCGCCGCTGGTCTACGTGCTGCACGGCGGCTCGTTCGCGATCTCGCGGGAGGCGTACGGGTGGCTGCGCAAGGCACTGCTCACGCAGCGCGTCTACGCCAACAAGAACCACTGGCCGATCTCCGTCAGCGGCCGCAACCCCAGCGGCGCCACCGCGCTGTCGATCGTCCCGTTCGAGTGGCTGGCCCCGATCGACGACGAGATCGCCGCCGCCTTCCTGCGCCTGCTGCCCGCCGGCCCGACCGGGCGGCAGAAGGAGCTCGCGGCCCGGCTCGCCGCGCGCGGCATCGCCCCGGAACCGGCTCCGACCGGCGCCTGGGCGCTCAACTACGCGGCGCTCGCCGTCCACCGCCGCGACGAATGGCAGATCACGGTACGCGGGCACAACCGCTACCTGTGGAGCACCGAGATCTACGTCGGCGCCAACTGGTACGGCCGCTACAACACCTACGGCCAGATCCAGGTCCTGCACCGCGGCGACCCCGTCACCAACCAGGACAGCGGCTACGCCCAGCCCGGCTGGGACTGGAACCGCCGCCCCGGCACCACGGTCATCCACAAACCGCTCGATCAGCTCAAGGGCGACCTGACCGGGGCCATCGAGGAGATGCTCCTCACCGACTCCCGTTTCGCCGGAGCCTGCACCATCGACGGACGCAACGCCCTGTTCGCCATGGACCTGCACGGACACCCCAAGTACGACGGCACGCACCGGGCCCGCAAGTCGGTGTTCCTGTTCGACGACCGCGTCGTGGCCCTGGGCACCGGCATCACCAACGACGACACCGCGGACGAGACCGAGACCACGCTCTTCCAGACCCGGCTGCCGAACAGGAACGCGCCCACCGTGGTGGACGGCACGGCGGTCACCGCGTTCCCCCACCAGGCGCTCGACGGCGGGCCGCGCTGGCTGCTCGACGACAAGGGCCTCGGCTACTACCTGCCCGCCGGGCAGAAAGTGGCCCTGACCCGCTCGACCCAGACCTCCCGCAACAACGCCACGGAAGAGCCCACCAGCGGAGACTTCGCCACGGCCTGGATCAGGCACGGCACCGCCCCACGGAACGGGACGTACGAGTACGCGATGGTCGTGAACGCCACGGCCGAGCGCATGGCCGGTTTCGCCGCCGCGATGGGGGACGCCGCACGAGCCCCGTACCAGGTGCTGCGCGCCGACACGGCCGCCCACGTCGTACGGGACCGTGACACCGGCATCACCGGGTACGCGGTGTTCGAGCGCACCCGCCTGGAAGGTCTGGTACGCGAGGTCGACACGCCTTCGATGCTGCTCGTCCGCGAGGAGGGCGAGACGCTGGTCCTCGCGGTGTGCGATCCGGACCTGCGCCTTTACGGCGGGATCGACCAGGACCAGTACGAGAAGGGCCGCTACGTCGGGCACTACAGCCCGTGGTCGCGACCCTGGCTGGCGAGCCCCAGCCACCCGCACCTGATGCGGGTCACCCTGGACGGGCGGTGGCGGGCCGACGCCGGCCGGCCGTGCCGGGCCAGGATCACCGGGCCGCGCACGGTCCTGGAGTTCGAGACCGTGCACGGGCAGCCGGTGCAGGTGCGGCTGAAGCCCGCGACCTGACCCGGGCGGAGGCGGGGGGCCGCCCCCGCCCGGGGGCTCACCACCCGTGGCCGCAACGGTTCACATCCCGGCCACGGGACGGGGTCACGCCGGTCAGTGGGCGCGATGGGTCACGCCGATCAGTGAGCGTGACGGTTCACGCCGGTCAACGGGCGCGACGGTTCACGCCGGTCGGTGGGCGTGGCGGTCGAGCTCCGCACGGACCTCGTGCAGGTGGTGCCGGACCACGGGGGCGCCGTCGCGCGCCAGGTCCCGTACCCAGCCGGAGTGACCGTGCCGCAGCTCGCGCTTGATCAGCGTGAGCGTCCGCTCGTGCGCCTCTGCCTGGAGACGCAGCCACGCCCGGTCGAAGCGGTGACCGGAACGGCGGGCGAGCACCGCGTCCAGGCTGTCGCGCTGGGCGGCGCCCGGCGCGTCCGGCAGGCCGACGCGCAGCCGCCGGGCCACGTCGCGCAGCCGGGCGTCGAGCTCGCGGTGGTCACGGATCAGCCGCCAGGCGATCTCGCGCACGTCCTTGTCGTGCGACCTGCGGAGCGCGGCCCTGCCGGCCGCGATCTCGGCGAGATTGCCGCGGTGCGCCTGCCGCAGGTACGCCCGGTCCTGCGCCGAGGCGTGGGACGCCTGGACGGACAGGCCGGTCGCGGTGCCGGACGCGGCCACCGGCCGGACGGCGGTGACGGCCTGGGCCGCGGCGGGGGCGGTGGCGGACACGGTCAACGCCAGCACGGCCGCGATTCCCGCGGGTGCTAAGTGGCTCCGTGCTGTTCTCATGAGTCCCTCCCTTCAATGGGACCCGTGCCTGCTGCCCCCTTCGGTCGGGAGTATTCACCTCAATTGGGCGGATCGAAACGGCCGTCCACGGCGGTCCAGCCGCCGTCCACGTACAACACCGAGCCCGTCACGAAGCTCGCCGCGTCGCTCGCCAGGTAGACCACCGCGCCCGCCATCTCGGGCGCGGTCGCCCACCGTCCGAGGGCGCTCTTGGCGGCGTACGCGGCGTACCAGTCGGGGTTGTCCTTGATCTGCCTGGTCAGCGGGGTTTCCACGACGCCGGGCGCGATCGCGTTGACGCGCACGCCGTGCGGGCCGAACTCGGCCGCCGCCGTCCGGAGCAACTGCACCAGCCCCGCCTTCGTGGCCGAGTACACGCCCTGCCCCGGCTCGGTCACAGACGCCCGGATCGACGCGAACCCGATGATCGACCCACGCCCCCGTTCCACCATCCCGGCGCCGAACGCCCGCACCACGTCGAACGAGGCCCGCAGGTTCAGCCCCACCACCCGGTCGAACTCCTCGCCGGAGTAGTCGAGCAGCCGCTTGCGGACGTTCGTCGCCGCCGTGAGCACCAGCACGTCGGCCGGCTCCTCGGCGGCGGCCGCTCGTACGGCGTCGGCGTCCAGCACGTCGAGCAGGCGCGCCGTGCCCTCGCACCCGGCGGCGGTCTCCCGCGCGGCGGCCAGGTCCCGGTCCGCGCACACCACGGACGCCCCATGCGCGGCCAGGGCGGACGCCGCCTCCCTGCCGATCCCGCTCCCGGCCCCGATCACCACGGCCCGCCGCCCGTCGAGGCGGAACAGCGCGTCATATCCCGTCATGCTGAGAAACACTAGCGACTGGTCAGACCAGTACACCAGGTGTACCCGCCCGCCTCACGCCACCGCACCCGCCGCTCGGAAACCCGAGCGTGGAGCCGTACGGGCGGAGGCGCGGAACTGTCGGTGCCGCCTGCCAGGATGCGAGCCATGACGACCATCGCCGGCTTCTGGGACGCCGCCGCCGACTCCTTCGACGACGAAGCCGATCACGGGCTCCGCGACCCCGGGATCAGGGCCGCCTGGGCGGCACGCCTGGCCGAGTGGGTGCCCGCGGGGCCCCTCGACGTGCTCGACCTGGGCTGCGGCACGGGCTCGTTGTCGCTGCTCCTGGCCGCCCAGGGCCATCGCCTGACCGCCGTCGACCTCGCCCCGCGCATGGTCGAGCGGGCCCGGGTCAAGCTGGCCGCCACCGACGCCGTGGTGCTGACCGGCGACGCGGCCGACCCGCCCGTCGGCGATGGCCGCTTCGACGTCGTGCTGGCCCGCCACCTGCTGTGGACCATCCCCGACCCGCGGGCGGCGCTGACCCGCTGGGTCTCACTGCTGCGCCCCGGCGGCCGGCTGGTGCTGGTGGAGGGCCGCTGGCAGACCTCCGGGCAATCCGACTACGTGCCGGGCGAGCACTTTCCCTGGATGGGCGGCGTCACCGCCGACGACCTGACCGCCGCCCTGCGCCCTCTGGTCGCCGGCCTCCAGGTGCACCCCCTCCCGGATCCGGCCCTGTGGGGCAAGGAGATCACCGACGAGCGCTACGCGGTGGTGGCCGTGCTCTGAGAACACACGGCCGTCGTATCAGAGGGGGTGCGGGGAGCCCAGCGGTGAGGCCGCCGTACGATGGGCCCCTTCGCCGGGAAGGGGACAGGCACGGTGGTGGGCACGACGTTCGAGATCGCCGGTGAGCTGCGGGTACGACGCCTCGGCTACGGCACCGCCCAGCTCACCGGCCCCGGCTACTGGGGCCCACGCCTGACGCCCGGCGAGGCGGTCGCGCTCCTGCGCCGGGCCGTCGAGCGCGGCGTCACGCTCCTCGACACCGCCGACAACTACGGCCCGGACATCGCCGAGGAGCTGATCGCCCAGGCGCTCCATCCGTACCCCGGCGACCTGGTGCTGGCCACCAAGGGCGGCGTGATCCGTACAGGGCCGGACAAGTGGCACGCCGCCGGACGCCCCGAAAACCTGCGCGCCATGTGCGAGGCGAGCCTGCGCCGCCTGCGCACCGAGACCGTCGACCTCTACCAGCTCCACCGCATCGACCCCGCGGTGCCGCTCGCCGACCAGCTCGGCACGCTGGCCGAGCTGCGCGAAGAGGGCAAGATCCGGCACATCGGGCTCGACACCGTCACCCTGGACCAGCTCGACGAGGCGCTGACCGTCCTGCGGCCGGCGTCCGTGCAGAACCGGTTCAACGTGCTGGACCGGGAGTCGGAGCCGGTGCTGGAGCGGTGCGCGGAACAGGGCATCGCGTTCCTGCCCTGGTTCCCCCTCGGGAACGGCTCCCTCACCACGGGCACGGGCACGGGCACGGCGATCGAGCGGGTGGCCGCCCGGCACGGCGCGACCTCCGGCCAGGTGGCGCTGGCCTGGCTGCTGCACCGCTCCCCGGTCGTCCTGCCCACGCCCGGCACCGGCTCGCCCGCCCACCTGGAGGAGAACCTGGACGCCGTCGGCCTCGTCCTGACCGCCGAGGACATGCACGCCCTGGAGTGATCCACCTGCACGCCGAACGACACGGGACCCCTGTCTGAACGAGTTCAAAAGCCAGGAGTAGTGTCGGCCGGGTGAAGACGGTGATTCCTGGAGGCACCGGACAGGTCGGCGAGATCCTCCGCCGGGCCCTGACCGCCGCCGGACACGACGTCGTGGTCCTGACCCGGCGGCCGGCCCGGGAGGGCGAGGTCGCCTGGGACGGCGAGACCCTGGGCGCGTGGGCGCGGGAGATCGACGGCAGCGACCTCGTGATCAACCTGGCCGGGCGGAGCGTGAACTGCCGCTACACCCCCGGCAACCTGCGGGCCATGATGGACTCGCGGGTGCGCTCCACCCGGGTCGTCGGCCGGGCGATCGCCGCCGCCGGGCGCCCGCCCCGGGTCTGGCTGCAGATGAGCACCGCCACCGTCTACGCCCACCGCTTCGACGCGCCCAACGACGAGGCGACCGGCCTGATCGGCGGCGACGAACCCGGCGTGCCGGGCTACTGGCGCTACAGCGTCGAGATCGCCAGGGCGTGGGAGCGGGAGCAGGAGCGGGCCGAGACCCCGGACACGCGCAAGGTCGTCCTGCGCACCGCCATGGTGATGAGCCCCGACCGTGGCGGTGTGCTCGACGTGCTGCTGCGCCTGACGCGGCTCGGCCTCGGCGGCGCGGTCGCGGGCGGCGCCCAGTACATGTCCTGGATCCACGACCGCGACCTCGTCCGCGCGGTCGAGTTCCTGGCCGGGCGGGACGACCTGAGCGGACCGGTCAACCTGGCCGCCCCCGGGCCGCTGCCGCAGGCCGCGTTCATGCGGGCGCTGCGGTCCGCCTGCGGTGTGCCGGTGGGCCTGCCGGCGACGCGGTGGATGGCCGAGCTCGGCGCGTACGCGCTGCGGTCCGACACCGAGCTGCTGCTCAAGAGTCGCCGGGTCGTCCCGGGCCGGCTCCCGGAGGCGGGCTTCGCCTTCGAGCACCCCGAGTGGCCGCAGGCCGCCGAGGACCTCGTCCGGAGAGTGCGCCTCCGCCGGAGGGGCTGACCCGCACGGCGCCGGGTCGTGAGGAGGCTTGCGAGAAAACCGTAAGGTGCCTTACGGTTTCCTCATGATCAATTACAGCGAGCTGGAGGCCAGGCTGGGCGTCCCGATCGGGGTCGAGGAGGCGCGGTCCCGATGGGGGGCGCTGGTGGGCGCGGCGGGCGAGGGACAGGTCACGCTGATCACGCGGGAACGCTGGGAGTGGGCCGCGCTGGTGCCGCTGTCCAAGGTCCCGGGGGTGCTGACCGGGTTGCCGGTGGTGTCGTTGTCCACGGCCAAGGCCAAGCTCGGGGATCTCGTCCGGCAGGTCGCCGAGCCGTACGACGACAGCCCCGTGCTGCTGGCCCGGCACCGGACCCCGGTCGCCGCGCTGATCGCGGCCACCCGCCTGCTCGGGCCCCGGACGGGTGAGCAGGTCGCGCCGCCGGGGGCGGGCGGCGTCGAGGCGCTGCTGCGCGACGGCTGCACGGTCACCCTGAGCCGCCATCCGACCGGGTCCGGCGTGATCGCCGTCGCCCGCGACCGCGACGGTGGCGAGGTGGCCGTGGGCACCGGCGACAACGCGGAACAGGCCCTGCGCGCCCTGGGCTGAGCGCCTTCGCGCTCGGAGGCCCGCTTGAGCGCCCTGGGCCGCGTGCCCCGCGCCGGATGCTGGGCGGGCAGCCCGCGCTGGAGCGCGGCCGAGGTGGGCCGCCGTCCCGCCTGCGCGCGGCCGGGATCTCGGCAGGTGGGTCGCCGTCGTGCCTGTGTCCGGCTGGGATCTTGACAGGTGGGTCGCCGTCGCGCCTGCGTGCGGCCGGGATCTTGACAATCGCCGGGCCGACCTCTTTCCTAGAGGGGGATTCTAGAAAGAGTGGCGCATGAACCTTCAGGCGGTCCGGTGTGACTGAGTGCCCGTCCAAGGCCGTCGTGGCGGAGCCGGTCGCGGGCACGGCACAGGAGGACGAGGCCGCCCGGCTGCGGTACGCCTGGCGAGCCGTCTCGGTCACCAGCCTCGGCATGTTCCTGACCGGGCTCAACTCCAGCTCGCTCAACGTCGCCCTGCCCGCCGTCGTCGCGCACTTCCACGCCGACGCCTTCCTGGCGAGCTGGGTGCTGCTCGCCTACATGCTGGTCAGCTCGGTCGGGCTGGTGGTGTTCGGGCGGGTGGCCGACCTGTTCGGCAGGCGCGGCACGTACCTGCTGGGGTTCGTGGTGTTCACCGCGGCGAGCCTGGCGGCCGGGTTCTCGCCCTCGATCGAGCTGCTGCTGGCGGCCCGCGTCGCCCAGGCGTGCGGCTCGGCCATGATCCTCGCCAACAGCTCCGCCATCCTGGCCAGCGCCTTCCCCCCGGCCCGGCTGGGCCGCGGCATGGCCGTCTACATGGCCATCATCTCCGTGGCGGGGCTGGTCGGGCCGTCGTTCGGCGGGTTCCTGGCGGGCGCGGCGGGCTGGCGGTGGGTCTTCTGGTTCAACGTGCCCGTCGGGGTCGCGGCCATCGTCTGGGGCGCCGTCACCCTCCGTCCGGTGCCGAGGGGCCCGCGCGAGCGGCTGGACCTGCCGGGGATCGTCCTGCTGTTCACCTGGCTGAGCGGGCTGCTGCTGGCGCTGTCCCAGGGCAGCTCGCTGGGCTGGCTGAGCCCGTGGGTGGTGGCGGGCGGGGTGGCGTTCGCGGCGGCGGCCCCGGTGTTCGCGCTGGTCGAGTGGCGCAGCCGGACTCCGCTGCTGGACCTGCGGCTGTTCGGCGACCGCGGCTTCGCGCTGGCCAACCTGGCGGCGGTGCTCAACTCGCTCGGGCAGTTCTCGATCGTGCTGCTCATCTCGCTGTTCCTGCAGTCCACCCGGCAGTTCGAGTCCGCGCAGGCCGGGCTCGCCGTGCTGCCCGTCTCGGCAGCCTCGGCCCTGACCTCGCTGGTGGCCGGGGCGCTGACCGGCCGCTTCCATCCGCGCACGGTGGCGGTGGCCGGATCGGCGGTGAGCGCGGCGGGCATGGCGGTCATGCTGGCCGCGCTCGACCCGTCCGTGCCCTACGCCTGGCTCGGGACGGCGCTCGGGCTGGTGGGCGCGGGCAGCGGGCTGTTCATCACGGCCAACACCACCGCGATCATGATGGACGCGCCGCAGAACCGGCTCGGCGTGGTCAACGGCGTACGGCTCATGCTGGTCAACGTCTCGACCGTGATCAGCACCGCCATGTCGCTGGCCATCGTCGCCGCGTCCGTGCCGGCCGCCGAGCGGCACCTGGTCTACGCCGCCGACCCCGCCCGGCTGTCCGGCGTGGCCGGCGTGCTGCAGGACGGCTACCGGCTGGCGGTGGCCGTCCTGCTGGTGCTCGCCGTGGCGGCCACCGTGGTCACGGCGGTGAGCCGTACGGGGGCCCGCCGGGCGGCGTAGAGGTCACCCCGCGGTTGCCTGCGAGGGGCGTGAGGCGGTGTAGGTGGAAACTGGAGCCCCATGTCGGGGTGAGTTTGACGATTAGTGAGGAAATATGGTCATCTCGTGACCATTGTTTCTGATGGGATGAGTTAGACCGGTCCGGGGGAACGCTTCATGCCGCACGCCCTCCTGCGCGTGCTCGCTTCGACGTCCATCGCAGCCACCGCGCTGGCGGGTCCGCCGCTCGCCGCCTCCAGTCCCGCCCAGGCGGCGCCCGTCGTCCAGGCGCCGCCTGGTCAGGTGGCGCCTGGTCAGGTGGCGGTGCCCGCGGTGCGGGAGCCGTCCGGGCAGGTGGCGGTGCCCGCGGTGCCGGAGCCGCCGCCCGCCGTGGCGACGGTCCCTTCGGGGCCGTCGCCCGCCGTGCGTCCCATGGGGGAGGGGCCGGTGGGGCCGGAACGGCCGGAGATCACCACGCCCGCCGGAACGGCCCTCTCCGACGGGATCGTCGCGCTCGCCGAGCGGCGGCAGGAACGGCAGGGGCTCGGGCGGCAGGCCCCCGACCCCGCCGCCCTCCTGCCCGACACGACCGGCGCCACCCCGCTGACCCTCCTGCGCCCGCCCCCCGCCGTGACCAGGGCCCTGGACGCCCTGCGCCTGGCCGCCCACCTCCCCCAGGGGCGGATGGCGGGGCGTGGTTCGTCCAGGGGACAGGCGCTGACGTATCGGTTGTGTGTGGTGGGGGTGGCGCGGGCGGTGGCGTGTTCGGCGCGCAGGCCCGTCGCCGTGCCGGTCGCCGCGGACGTCACCGGCGACGGCCTCCCCGACCTGGCGGCCGACCTGGTGCCCGCCGCGAACCCCGGCGACGGCGACGTCGGGCTCGGGTTCACCGTCAGGAGCCTGTCCGGGCAGAGGGTCAGGGCGCTGGTCTGGGCCGAGTACGACGACAAGGTGACCGTCGGGTTCGACGGCCTGCGCGCGGGCGCGTCGCTCTCGGCGCTCGACCGCGGGACGTTCACCGTCGACCCGGAAGGCGGGACGGTCAGGGCGAGCGTCACCCGGAAGGACCCGGGAGCCTCCGCCGTCACCCTGGCGGGGCTGACCGGGCGCACCGCGGTGAGCCTGCGCCAGACCCCCGCCACCGAACGGCTCACCGTCGAGGCCACGCTCGGCCCGGCCGCCGCCGAGCCCGGCGCCACCACCTCCAAGCCCGGCCCCACCGCCTCAGGGGCCGTCGAACTGGACGTCACCGCCTCCCGGCCCGCCAGGCTCGACGCGATCGCCGTCTCCCGTGGCCGCTACACGCAGGCCGTACTGGACCGCATGCCCACCCGCGCCCGGGTGCGCCTGTCCGGCGGGCGGATCCGCTTCACCGCCCCCGCCCCGATCGCCCGCGCCGAGCT
Source organism: Nonomuraea sp. NPDC052265 (assembly GCF_044547985.1). Taxonomy (NCBI): domain Bacteria; kingdom Bacillati; phylum Actinomycetota; class Actinomycetes; order Streptosporangiales; family Streptosporangiaceae; genus Nonomuraea; species Nonomuraea sp. NPDC052265. The sequence goes on along the minus strand of NZ_JBIUBJ010000004.1, from coordinate 338,033 downwards.
GCACAGCCACCTCTACCGCGACGGCCGCCTGGCCACGGTGACCGGCGCCGAGCTGCGCGAGGTGCCCCGCTCCTTCACCGCCGCCTACGCCTCGACCGGCGGCGGCGGGCAGAGCCTGACCGTCGAGTCGTCCCGGCCCGCGCGGACGGGCTCGGCCGAGGTGCTCCACTACGACCGGGCCGCGTCCAGGACCGTGCTGCGGGCCGAGCTGAGCGGCCTGCCCGCCCGGGTCCGCATGGAGAACGACCCGGCCGTCCACCGCGTCACGCAGACGGCCAGCTCCCCGATCGGCCGCTTCGCCGCCGTCCTGCAACGTGGCGGCGGCGCGGTCTCCAGCCCCGGCGGCGGCCACGTCACCATGATCAAGAACGGCGACGCGGTCGGGATCTCGGCGCTGCTGAGCGGGGTGTCGGGCTTCGACGTCACGTACGGCGGCGCGCCGCACGCGCACCTGGAGGCGCGGGCGAGCGGCCGGTCCTTCGTGGGCGCGGCCAGCGTCGACGGCACGCGCCTGGCACGCCTGGAGATCTCCAACACGCCCGCCGAGGTCGACCTCGCCCTCGACCCCGCCGCCGGGAAGGCCGTCTACCGGGCCAGTGGCGTGATCGACCGGGTCAGGGCCGCCTATGCCGACGTCCGGAGCGGGCCGACGATCGACGGCACGGTCCGCGGGGTGCGTGAGGACGTACGGACCGCGTGGAAGCTGGGCGAGCGCTCGTCGGTCGAGGTCACCACGTCCGGCCGCCTGCGCGACCTCCGCCTGTACGCGGCCAGGCCGTACGTCACCACCCTCGGGAACGCCGGACGCGCCGCGGGCGGGGACGACGTGCGGGTGGCGGTGGAAGGGGTACGCAAGCGGGCCGAACTGGTCGCCGACACCGCGGCCGGGACCCTCGCCTGGAACGCGAGCGCCCCCGTGGCCAGGGTGTCGGCGCTGGCCAGGATCAGGACGGGCGGCCGGGTGCTCAGGGCCGCCGCCGACGTGACCGGCGTACCGGCCCGCTTCGAGGCCGCCTGGAAGGAGGGCGACTACCGCTTCCGCGGACTGTCCGGCCCGGTGGGGTCGGCGGCCCTGGCCGTCGCCAACCACGACGGCGCCACGTCCCCCGACGGCCCGCACCTGGCCGCCCACTACGACCGGGCCACCGGCGACCTGGACGCGAGCGTGCTGGTCAAGGGCCTGTCGCGGGTCGAGCTCAGCCCGTCCGGGCAGGGCTTCCGAGCCGGGTTCCGCGCCGCCCGGCAGCGGCTCGCCGTGGACGCCGACATCGTCCTGGGCGATGTGCGCTTCGGCGTCCTCGGCAGGGTGGGGCCGGTGCCGGGCGACCTGACGGTCGCCGCCACGCCCGAGGGCAGGCTCACCTACTCCGGCTCCAGGCTCGGCGTGACCGCCCGCGCCTGGCTCGGCAGGACCGCCGCGCTGGCCCGCATGCGGCCCGCCCCCGCACTGAAGGGCGGCCTCTCGCTGGTGGACGGCGGCTGCCCGGCCGGAGCCCGGGGCTGCGGGCCGGGGCCGTTCTGCACGACACGGAACGGCTGCTACGGCCTCCAGGGCTACCTCGACGTCACCGGCCTGCCCAGCCAGGTGACGATCGACCCCGCGGGCGGCACGTTCGCCTTCGCGGGGTTCGCGCCCAGGCGCCGGACCCTCGCCCTCTACCTGGCCAGCAGCGTGCTCGCGCCGGTCCCGGTCAAGGCGCGGGCAACGCTGACCGGGCTGCCGTCGAGAATCACCCGCCTGTCGCTGGGGCCGTTCGACGCCGGGCACGTCGCCTACCGGGTCGAGCCGTCCGCTACCCTGGGCGCGCTCGACGTACGGGCCGAGGCGGACGGGCTGCGCGGCCACGTCGCCCTCGACCCGGTGCCCGCCGCCGTGGACGTGCGGGCCGCGTACGGGGCCAGGACCCGGGTGCGGGTACGGAACTCCGCGCCGGTCGAGCGCCTGACCGCCGAGGTCACCCTGCCCGGCCGGGGCACCGGCGGGCTGCGGCTGACCGACGTGCCGGCGGTGCTCGGCCTGGACGCCGACGCCTCGGCCGCCGGGCTGAGCGTCCCCACGGTCACCTACCGGGGCGGCGCGAGCACCCTCGACGGCCACCTGGGCGTGGACGGCGGCCTGGTGGACCCCTCCGGGCGGCTCGGCGGCGTCTCGCTCACGGTCGAGGACCTGGCCGCCGACACCACGATCAGGCTCAACCCCGACCAGTCGCTCGACCTGGCCTCGAAACCCGGGCCCACGGGCCGGATCGCGGTGGGCGCCGGGCTGCGCGTGGGCCCGGTCCCGAGGCAGCGGATCGCCGTGTCCAAGGAGGTGCCGTACACCACGGGGTTCCTCACCTACGAGGTCGGCGGGGACTTCGCGCTGGGCGCGAGCGCGGTGCGGGAGGTGTCGCTGACGGTCCGGCGGGTGTCCTGGCTGCGGGTACGGCCGGGACGGATCCCGTTCGGGCTCAAGGCTCCGGCGGCGGCCGGGTTCCTCGCACCCGGCTTCGAAGGCGCCTACGACCGGCTCGACCTGGCCGCCAAGGGCGTGGACCTGCGGCCCGACGTCTCCCTGCGGGTCAGGCTGAGCAGGAAGATCGGCGAGGACGTCTTCACCGGCTCCCTCCGGCTCACCCCGGCCACCTCGCTCGCCCTGCGCCGCTACGACCAGCGCATGCGCCGCGTCGGCGCCCGCCAGGAGATCGCCGCCGCCGGGATCGGGCTGGCCTGCCTCACGGTGGACGCCAAGCCCGGCTTCGCCTCCGGCGGCAGGGGCGGGTCGATCACCCTGCGCGGCGCCGACGGCCCCCAGATGGTTGCCTTCCTCGACCCCGGCGGGCAGACCCCGGACTACGCGGTGGACCTGCTGACTTCCTTCATGTCGCCGTTCCCGGACGCGGACTGGAAGGTGGCGGCGGCCACGGCGGGCTCCTGCGCCCGCCCCCACCGGCGAGATGCCCGGGGCCGCGACCGCTGAGCACGGCGGCGCCCGCCACGATCCCGGCGAAAGACCTCACAAGGGGACGCTAGCCCCCGACCGGGGAGGGGATCGAGCGCCCGAGACGGATGCGCAGGCGGTCGCCGGTGCGCAGGGTCTCGCGCTCGCCACTACCCCGCTCGCGCGCTTTCAGCTTCCGCCGGCGAAGGATAGCGCTTACCGGGGCTGATGAGGTGGAATATCAGGGTTCCCTACAGGTTGGAGTTCCCCCATGTCCTTGTTCGACCTGCCGATCGAGCAGTTGCGCGGCTACCTCCCCGACCGCGACGAGCCCGCCGACTTCGACGACTTCTGGTCCCGTACGCTGGCCGAGGCCGGTGGGTTCGACCCGGCCGCCGAGTTCGTGCCCTACGACCTGCCGCTGAGCGGGGTGGACGTCTACGACGTGTCCTTCGCCGGGTGGGGCGGCCACCGGATCAGCGGCTGGTTCATCCTGCCGCGCGGCGTCCGGGAGCCGGTGCCGTGCGTGATGCACTACATCGGTTACAGCGGCGGACGCGGGTTCCCCAAGGACCACCTGCTGTGGCCCGCGGCCGGGTACGCGGTGTTCGTGATGGAGACCCGGGGGCACGGCGGCGCGAGCCCGGGCAGCCCCGGCGTGACCGGCGACCCGCACGGCAGCGCCAACGTGCAGGCGCCCGGCATGATGACGCGCGGCATCCTCGACCCCGAGGACTACTACTACCGGCGCGTGTTCACCGACGCGGCCAGGGCGGTCGACGTGGCCGCGGCCCACCCGGCGGTGGACGCCGAGCGCATCGTGGTCTCGGGCGGCAGCCAGGGCGGCGCGATCGCGCAGGCCACGGCGGCGTTGCGCCCGTCGGTGCGGGCGGCGCTGGTGGACGTGCCGTTCCTGACGCACTTCCGGCGGGCGGTCGAGATCACCGACAGGGATCCGTACCAGGAACTGGTGCGCTTCCTCGCCTCCCGCAGGGACGGCGCCGACCAGGTGTTCCGCACGCTGTCGTACTTCGACGGCCTCAATTTCGCCGCGCGCGGCCGGGTGCCCGTGCTGTACTCGGTCGCGCTCATGGACTTCGTCTGCCCGCCCTCCACGGTCTTCGCCGCCTACAACCACTGGCAGGGACCGAAGGAGATCAACGTCTGGCCCTGGAACGGGCACGAGGGCGGGTCCGGTTACCAGACCGAGGAGCAGATCCGCTACCTGCACAAGCTCCTGGCCGGCTGACCCGGCGGGGGGCCGCCGTACCGGCGTGGTCGCCGGTACGGCGGCTCCTGTCAGACCGCCTGGGCGGTCACCATGAACGACACGCTTCCCTGCGCGTCGGCCCCGGCGTCCAGGGCCTTGTCGTCCAGCACGGTCGCGGCCACGGGATCGAGGTAGACCCGCGCCCCCTCGGTCTCGACGACCTCGTCCGCCGGCTCCGGGGCCGGGGCCAGGGAAAGGGTGAGCGAATTCGCGTCCTCGCCCTGCGACGAGATGCGGATCCCGCTCTGCGCGGGTTCCGGCGCGGACGCGGTCAGGTCGCGAATCGCCTGGGCTGCGTTGGCTGTCAGGGTGAGCACTACGGCTCCTCCTCACGGTCGACGTACAGAAGTTGCCTGACCTTCCCCCGATGCCGGGACCCAACCCTTCTTGGCGTTTTCTTTACCGTGAGGGGGTGCGGTCCGTTCGTGGGGTGAGTGTCAGACGGTCCACTTCCCGTCGAGCATGAGATCGCGGCCCGCCAGCTCGTTGACCTCGCGCCACGCCTGCACCAGCACCGGCGTGACCCGGAAGTAGCTGTACGGGCCGCGCGACTCGCGCGGGTCGAACCCGGTCTTCACCGCGAACGCGTCGCCGAGGTCGTCCGGGATCGTGCCGGCCGGTTGCGCCGTCACGGTGCCTTCGATGAGGACGACGTCCCTGGTCAGGCCCAGGCCGAGACGGACGGTGCCGCCGGCGAGCAGGTTCCGGGCGGTGGGCGTGGCGTCGGCGGTGGACAGCAGCAGCGTGTGCCCGTCCCACAGGAACGACAGCGGCGTCATGTACGGGCCGCCCTCGCCCGCCGTGGCCACCCAGGCGTCGACGTCGTGTTCGAGCCGGTCGAGCGTGTCCCGCTTGCGCTGCTCCGGTGAACGGGCCGGTGGCGTCATCCTTCTCCTCGCACTCTCATCGGTCACGTCGACCGCGTCGCATCCGTCAACATGATGACGGCTCTCGACGGAGGAACGCGACATACGGCCCAGCATCGCCTCGACTGGCCGTCGCGGACGGCGGGATCACCGGGATCGACCTCGCGACCGCCCCACCGGGCTCGCCGCCGTCGAGGTGGCGCCCCCGCCTGAGCCGGGATCCGACGCGGCGCGCCTGAGGGGGAAGTCACGACCGCATGGTTACTCTCTGTATCGGAGAAGTATCACCATGTCAAGGAAAACTCATGCGTACTCGTCTGACCATGTTGCTGGCCGCCGCGGCCGTCGTCGCCCTCTCGGGGTGCGGCGACAACGCCACAACCAATACCGCGGGGCTGGCGCCGCGGACCGACGCCCAGCCGTCCGAGCAGGACAGGACCTGGATGGTGGCCATCCACCAGGGGAACCTGGCCGAGATCGAGGCGGGCCGCCTGGCCGAGAAGAAGGGCGCCACCGACCAGGTCAAGTCGGTCGGGCGGATGCTCGTCGACGACCACACCCAGTTCGACAAGAAGGTGACCGAGACCGCGAGCCAGCTGGCCATCCAGCTTCCCGCCGCGCCGACCTCCGAGCAGGCCGCCATGGCCAAGCGTCTGCAGGACGCCAAGGGCAAGGAGTTCGACCAGGAGTTCGTCACGGGCATGATCAAGGCCCACAAGGAGGCGATCGAGGCCACCAAGGAGGAGATCTCCAAGGGCTCGTCGCCGGCGGTGGTGGCCCTGGCCAAGTCCGCGTCCCCGACGCTCCAGGAGCACCTGAAGGCGCTGAAGAAGGCGCAGGGCGACTGACGGGGACGTCCGCGATGCCCGACGGCGGAGGCGTGCCGGCCGCGCTCGCCTCCTTCGCCCGCGCCGCCGCGCGCGAGGCGGCCAGGCTCCGGCACGGCCGCGCGCTGCACCGGCGCGGCCTGCTCGTGGCGGGCACGCTGACGGTCGAGGCGGCGCCCCTGGGGGAGCCGGGCGAGCACGAGGTGCGGGCCCGGCTGTCCAAGGGGCTGTCCCTGCCGGGGCGGCTGCCCGACGTGCTGGGGCTGGCCGTGCGCCTGCCCAACGGGGTCGACCTGCTGTTGTCCACCGGCGCGGGCGGCCTGCCGGTGCCGCGCCGCACCTTCATGTCGGGGCCGTACTCCAGTCTGACGCCCTACGTGTACGGAACCGGACTGTACCGGCTGGTCGCCCGTCCCGAGGGCGAGCGGGTGCCCGCCGATCCCGAGCTGCTGCCCGGCGCGCTGGCCCGCGGCCCGCTGCTGTTCCACCTGTGGGCGGGCGGGCGCTACCTGGCCCGCCTGCGCGTGCACACCGCGCTGCCCGGCGAGGACCTGACGTTCGATCCGGTGCTCAACAGCCGTCCCTGCCTGCGCCCGGCCGGATGGACGGCCCGGTTGCGGCGGGCCGCCTACGAGGGCTCCCGTGAGGGCCGCGGCGCGCCTCCGCCCTGGACCGATCCATGACAAAGACTGGCCGAATCATGTGTGCAAATGCGACATCCTGGGGTATTTGTCCTTTTTGAACCAGGACGAACAATCGGGGGGATCGTCGTGGCTATGCAAACAGAGATCCGAAGCCTGCTCGAGTGCCATGTGATCGGGTCGGACGGACATTCGATCGGCAAGGTGGGCCAGGTCTACCTCAGTGACCGCACCGGTGAGCCGGAGTGGGTGACGGTTCGCACGGGGTTCTTCGGCATGAAGCAGACCTTCGTGCCTCTGGCCAACGCCCGCCGTTCCGGGGACGAGATCAGGGTCCCCTTCGACAAGGAGATGATCAAGGGCGCGCCCAACATCGACGTGGACGGCCGCCTGTCGCTGGAGGAGGAGGCCGAGCTCTACCGGTACTACGGGATGCAGCCGTCCACCATCCCGTCGCAGCGCTCGCCCGCCGCGGGGGAGCGGCAGGCCCAGCGGCCCATTGGGGAGCCGCGGACGACCGAGGAGCCCGGCCGGCGTACCGGCATGACCGGACAGACGGGCCAGGCGGGCCAGGCGGGCCAGGCGGCCCCGACCGGTCGGACCGGACAGCCCGGCAAGCTGCACGGCCGGGACGTGGGCGACCGTGACATCGACATGACCACGTCCGAGGAGCAGCTCCACGTCGGCAAGGAGAGCCGCGAGACCGGGCACGTCCGGCTGCGCAAGTACGTCGAGACCGAGAACGTCCAGGAGAGGGTGCCGCTCTCGCACGAGGAGGTCGTGATCGAGCGCGAGCCCATCAGGGACGGCGAGCCCGGCACGTACGAGATCGGCGAGGACGAGCAGCAGATCACCCTGCACGAGGAGCGGCCGGTGATCGGCAAGGAGACCAGGCCGGTCGAGCACATCCGCGTGCACAAGGAGACCGTCCAGCACGAGGAGACCGTCGAGGGCCAGGTCAGGAGGGAACGCCTGGAGGTCGACGAGGACGGCAACGCCCGCGAGCACACCCGCAACCGCGGGGACGACCTTCCGCCGAAGCGGTAGGAGGCCGTTGCCGGCGGGAGGCGGCAGGAGGTCGTTCCCGGTCCCGCGCGGGGGCGCCCACGCGCCCCCGCCTCACCACGCCCGCCACCGGCCCACGCCCACCGAGTGCGTGAGTGGAAGACGAATTCTCCGCCCGCTCACCGTCCGTAGATTTCGAGTTCGTTCAGCATGCTGCAGGAGTCGCCGATCTCGGCGTCGCAGTCGTCGGTCGGCTCGGTGACGATCATGACGTGCGCGCCGGTGCGGGCCACTGTGTGGTAGCGCATGGCGTAGTCGGTCCGGTCCTCGACGGTCACGACGGGCTCGCCCCAGGTGTGGCCGTCGGCGGAGACGTACACGCGGGCGCCGGCCGGATGCCCGGGGCGCAGGCTGATGCCGACGCGGTTGATCGCGTACGGGCGGTCGAGATGCAGGACGTACCGGCCGGGGCCGGCGGCCACGGCGCCGGACCAGTAGTCGGTGCTGCCGTCGAAGGCGCCCGCCGGGCCGGTGCGCGGCCGGCCGGGGCGGGTCCACCGCATGTCGGTCTCCACCTTGAGCGCGCCCCGGTGGTAGAGGCCGGCCAGGTCCAGCAGGTCGGGGCCGGGGGCGGTGACGGTGAACAGGCGGCGCTTGATGGCGTACCAGCCGCCGTTCTCGAACCTGCCGTGAGCCGGGCAGGCCGACTCGTTGAGCAGCCCGTCGGGACGCACGCCGGGCAGCTTGCAGTTGTCGAACACCTGGATCAGCCGGTGCGGGCCGACCGCGGCCACGGCGGTGTAGCCGGAGGAGCCGTGCACGTCCCGCAGGCCGTCGCTGTTGCGGTACGTCACCGTCTGCTGCCGCCACTCCTCGCCGATCCCGTCGGGGGCGACCGCCAGCCAGTTGTGCGGACGCCCGGCGCTGAGCACGAGCACGCCGTCCGGCATCAGCAGCAGCCGCGGCGCCACGCCGCGCACCAGGCAGTCCTGGCCGTCGATGCGCAGCGGACGGACCGGCGACCAGGTGCGGCCGCCGTCGGACGAGCGGCTCTGGTGCAGGGTGGAGGGCGGCTCGCCGTCCCTGCGCAGCACCGCCAGCAGGGAGCCGTCGAGCGTCTGGGCGAGGGCGGTCTCGTTGTAGACGAAGGGCGCCTGGGGAGGGGCGATCACGCCGCGCCGGGCGAACGTGCGGCCGCCGTCGTCGCTGGCGAACACCTCCGGCTGGTACGTCTCGGTGTCGCCCTGGCGGATGTAGGCCGTGAACAGGATCGTGCCGTCGGCGAGCTGGATCGGCAGGCCGTGCGCGGCGCCGCCGGCGGCCTCGGCGTCCGGTGAGGAGACCGTCGCCTCCCAGCGCACCCAGCTCTCGCCGTCGAGGGAGCGGGAGGAGAGCACGCCGAGCTTGGCGGTGCCCGGCCCGGAGCGCCGCAGGTAGTACTCCAGGGCGAGCAGCGTGCCGTCGCGCAGCTCGATCGGCGCCTCCCGCAGCGGGGTCCGGTTGCTCGCGCCGAACGTGACGCCGCCGTCGTCGGAGGTCGCCGACTCGCTGGAGAGGGTGACGACCTTGTCCACGTTGGTGGCGTAGGTGACGAGGAGCTTGCGCACCGGCACGCCGCCACGGCCCACCGTGTCGAGGGCCGCCACGCTCGGGAACCCGGCGAAGTCGAGCCGCTGCTCCGACGACGGCTCGCGCTCGGCCGGCGTCGGATACGGATAAATCCACCGCGGTGAGACATCAGTGTCGGTCAGGTAAGGCCCCTCCGGGACCGACTTGCCGGTGAACTCCGGCAGACGGCAGAACGTCTCCGGGTCGTGCGCCACCCCGTGGGCCGCGGGCAGGCCGGCGGCCAGGAACACCGCCGCTAGCGCGGCTCTGGGTATCGCCACCGGGCACTCCTTCCTCTCGTGGCCGCTCGCGGCGGCCGCCTCGCGACGGGCGAGGGCTCTGCCTTATCTCTGCCCCCGTCAGGCTCCGTTCATTTCGCCGAGTCCCTTCGTTCGCTTTCGTCCCAGGGTTGCCAACCGTGGATCCCATAGATATTCGTTAAGTGTCAGTTGACAGCGACGGGGCAGGAACCGAGTATCGGAGCTGCAGGATTAAGTGGCAATTTACGCAGGAGGGACCCTCGGGTCTGGAGGTGGCCTCAGATGAGCATCGAGCCCAGGGCGCGAGTCGCCCCGCAGCGCGTGCCGCCGGTCTGGGAGGCGGACCCGGTGCCGGTGGCGCCGGAGACGGCGGCGCAGCAGAAGGTCGTCCAGCGCATCTGCGCCAGGGTGGCCCCCGAAGGGGTCGAGGTCGGCGTCGGCGAGCTGCCGCCCGGCGGCCTGCAGGTGTGGATCGACGCCCCCGTCCACGTCGACCCGCGCGAGTCATGGGTGCTCCACCACCGCATGGCCCGCGAGGTCAGCCTGGTCGGCTGGCACTGCGAGGCCGACAGCGACCGGCTGTTGGTGCTCGGCTGGAGCGCCGCCTGTCTGCACAACCGCATCCGGCTGCTGCAGAGCGGCCTGAAGCGACTGTCCGACTTCGAGCACACCGCGCAGCGGGCCGTGCAACTGGAGGGCGAGGACCCGCGCGGCCGCGCCGCGGCCGAGGTCGCCGCCGCGACCCGCGCCGCCGTCGAGCGCCGGCTGCGCTGGCCGGCCCGGCTGGCCGAGCTCGACGGGTTCGACCGCAGCTCGGGCCTGGCCCACCTGCAACTGCTCCTGGCCCAGGTGGTCGGGCTGGAGTCGAAGGTGGCCGCGGCCTGCGAAGAGCACCTGATCATGGCCCGCGCCCTCGCGTGGGCCGTCTGCGAGCACTACTCCGCCCACGGCGACCTGCCCAGGGCGCAGCGCGAGGTGCTGGCCGAGACCCGCCGGTGGGTGCACGCCAGCTCGATCATCCGCGGCACGGCCACCGTACGGCCGGCCGGCGTGCCCCGTCCGCACATGGGGCTGACCGAACGCCGGATCGCCGCCAGCGTCATCAACCACGGCGTGCCGAGGGCGACCCCCACGGCCGTCATCCCCCGCTCCGGCCACCAGGAGGGCACGTGACGACCCAGGTGCCGCTCCACGGCGGGCGGCAGCACGCACAACCCGTACGAACCCTGTAGGAGAGCTCCCGTCATGCGAACCCCACCGCATCTGCCCGCGCTCGTCCGGCACGAGTCACCCGACACCGAACGCACCCGCGCCCGCCGCCACCCGTACGGCCCGCACGAGGTGCCCGTGCAGGCCGCGCCGCGCGGCTCACTCGACTTCCCCGCCCCCGCGGCCGTCCCGTCCGCGCCCTTCGAGGCGTTCACGGAGCAGCGGCTGCGTGAGATCAGGGAGATGTCCACCCAGGCCATCGGCTCCATCGACGACCTCCTCCAGCACACCGCCTGACGTGATTTCGCATCCCCCGAGGAGAGCCATGCAGGGACTATCGCGAGTGGAACTGCGGCCGCGTGACGTGGGCGCCCACCGACCGCGTTCGCTGGCGGGCACCGAGACCCCGCACACCCTGGACGAGGTACGCGCCCTCGTCCGCCGGGCCATGGTGAGCAAGAGCCGCCTCTACCCGGTCAGCACCGGCAGGAACTGGGGCATGGGCTCCGCGCTGCCGGTCACCGAGGACAACGTCGTCGTCGACCTCAGCCAGATGAACCGCATCCGCGGCCTCGACCTGGAGACCGGCCACGCCGTCATCGAACCCGGTGTGACCCAGGCCCAGCTCGCCGAGGCGCTCCGGGACACGCCCTGGATGCTCAACGTCACGGCCTCCTGCGCCGACACCTCCGTCATCGGCAACGCCCTCGAACGCGGCGACGGCTGCTTCCGCTCGCGCGTCCACGACGTGGCCGGCATCGAGGCCGTGCTGGCCGACGGCAGCGTGATCACCACCGGCGGGCTCGACCCCACCGGCGTCTACCACGGCCGGGTGGCCGGGCCGGACCTGACGGCCGCGTTCGTCCAGCACAACCTGGGCGTCGTCACCGCCATGGCCGTCGCGCTGGTGCCTCGCCCGGAGACGGTCGGGCTCGTGCACGCGCGCATCCGGCGCGACCAGATCGGCGCCGCGATCGGCGCGATGACCGGGTTCCTGCGCCGCGGCAACCCCGCCGACGGGCTCATGCGGATCCGCGAGCTCGCCCTCGCGCCCGCCCGCGACAACGGCTGGCTGCTGCCGCAGGGCGTGGACACCGGCAAGTTCACCGTCCTCGGGCCGCTGCTCGGCACCGACGCCGCCGTCGAGCTGGCCGAGGAGATGCTGCGCAAGGCGCTCATCGAGGTCGAGGGCGGCGAGACGCTGCGCGTCCTCGACGCCGCCGCGGTCGGCCCCGACGACCCGCTCTACACCAGGGCGCTCACCGCCCAGGGCATCCCGACCTGCCAGGGCGTGCGCAACGCGCTCGGCGTCACCTCGTGCGAGCAGATCGACGCCGGCCGCATGGGCTTCCTCGTGCTGCTGCCGCTGATGCCGCTGCACGCCACGAAGACCGAGCGCATCATCGAAGCCCTGCAGACCGCGGTCGACACCCACGGCATCGCCCTGATGGTGGAGTGGAACCTGGTCAGCTCGCACATGGCCAACGCCGTCATCCAGATCTTCTTCGACGCGGCCGACCCCGACGCCGCCCACCGCGCCCACCAGCTCCGCAACGACGCGGGCTGCCTGCTGCGCGGGCACGGCTGCGCCATCTACCGCTCCGACATCGACCACGCCGCCGCCGACGTCTGGTCCGAGACCAGCACCGCCAGCCTCGGCATGCTCCACCGGCTCAAGACCGCTCTCGACCCGGACGGCCTGCTCTCTCCCGGCCGTTACGGCGCCTGACCCCGAACCACCCCCACGCCGGTCGCACCACCGGAGTGTGCCGGCCGGCGTGGAACCCGAGGCTTTCCTGCGAGGAGGACCGAGTGCGTGAGACACCAGTGGCCGTCAGAGGAGCCGGGGTGACCCGCCGTCACGCCGTCATGCTGCGGCTGGTCGGCGCGGGCGTGATGCTGACCGTGATGGCCGACACCACGGCCACCACCCTGGCCGTCGGCGTGCTGCGTTACACCCCCGCGGGCGCCCGCATGCCGCTCGGCGACCTGGTCTGGCTGACCAGCGCCGCCTTCATCCCGATCGCCGCGTTGCTGGCCACGGCCGGGCGCTGGGCCGACCTGTTCGGCCGTCGCCGGGTGCTGGCGTTCGGGCTGGTGGTGTTCGTGGCCGGCGGGGTCGCCACCGTGGCCGCGTCGTCCTGGTCGTTCGTGCTGGCCGCACGGGCGGTGCAGGGCGCGGGCGCGGCGGCGATGATCCCGGCCAGCCTGGGGCTGCTGCTCGGCGAGCTGCCCGAGTCGCAGCGCCGGGGCGCGATCGCCCTGTGGAGCTCGGCCTCCGGGCTCGGCTGCCTGCTCATGCAGGCCGGCGGCGGCTGGCTGGCCGCCACCGTCGACTGGCGCGCCCTGTTCGTGCCCGACGTCGTCATCGGCATCGCGCTCCTGATCGCCTGCGCCGCGCTCCCGTCCGGCCGGCGCACCGGGGCCAAGGGCGTGCCGGACGTGCTCGGAGCGTGGCTGCTGGCCGCCGGGATCGCGGTGATCGTGCTGGCCATCTCCAAGGCCATGGCCTGGGGCCTGGACGTCGTGTGGCTGGCCGTCGCGGCCCTCGCGCTGCTCGGCGGCGCGCTGGCCCAGGCCAGGCACCACCGCCTGCCCGCCATCGACCTGGCGCTGTGGCGGCAGCGCAAGTTCGTCTGGGGCTGGCTGGCCACCTGGTTCTTCGGCGCCCTGTCGTACGGGCTGCTCACCGTGCAGCCGCTGTACCTGCTCCACCTGGGCTACCCGATGCTGGAGGTGGCCATGTGGCTGACGCCCACCTCGGTGGCCGTCGTCGTGACCAGCTACCTGGCCGGCAAGCTGCTCAAGCACATCGGCGCGTACGGCCTCATCTACGCCGGCTCGCTGCTGTGCGGCGGCGCCTGCGTGCTCGTGCTGACCCAGTCCGGGCCCACCGTGTGGGGCCTGATCGCCAGCGTCGTGGTCGGCATGGGCGTCGGCGCGCTGGCGCCGGGCACCTCCGTGGCCACCACCCTGGCCGCCCACCCCAGCCAGTACGCCTCCGCCGTCGGCGCCGCCACCATGGCCCGCATGGTCGGCGGGGCCGTCGGCATCGCCGTGGTGTCCCTCGTCATCGACCACCCGTTCATCCTCACCGGCCCGCTGGCCGGGCTGGCCGGCGCGCTCGCCATGTGCGTGGCCATCTCGGTGTTCATCGGGGCCATCGCACTCACCAAGATCACCCGGCTGCGGACCGACCCGGGCGACGACATGATCAAGGTGCCGCGCCGGCTGCTGCTGGAGTTGCGCATGACCCTCGCCACCGTCGCGGCGGAGGCCGACGCGCTGCTGCCTGCCGAGACCCGCACGACCCCCAGGGATCACATCCCGAGGCCCCGGGCGGCCGAGAGCTCGGAGACCTACGGAACCACGCACGTCTAGTTCAACCTCAAGAAGGGCTCTCGTCATGGCAACCACATCGTGCGACGTGGCCATCGTCGGCGCCGGGCTCGGCGGCTGCTTCCTCGCACTGCTGCTGCGCCGCCGCGGACAGCGCGTCGTCGTCATCGAGCAGGGACCCTCGATCCCGAGCGCGGGCGCCGACTTCCTCAAGCCCCCCGGCCTGCGGGTGCTGGCCCGCCACGGGCTGGCCGAGCTCGTCGAGCGCCACGGCCTGCGGCGCGACCTCATCCGCTACTACCACGACGGCGAGCCGATCAGGGAGTGCCGCTTCCCCGACGGCGGCTTCCTCATCCGCCCCTACCGCGAGCTGGTCGAGCTCATCTACGCCTGCTGCGCGATGGAGGGCGTCGAGTTCTGCTTCGACGCCGCCATCGAGCACGTCGAGCGCGACGGCGACCGCATCGAGCTGCTGACGCTGTCCGACGGCAGCCGGCTGCGCGCCGACGTGGTCGTGGGCGCCGACGGCACGAAGTCGGCCGTGCGCCGGGCGCTCGACATCGACCAGGTCGCCATGCCGTACGACCGGCTGCTGATGCGGGTGGCCACCGTGCCGCTGAGCGCCAGCGTCGCCCAGCTCAACCGGCTCTACTTCAGCTCCGGCGGCTGGCTCGCCTACCTCTACCCGCTCGACAGGGACCAGGCCCGGGTGTTCGTCGGCCTGCCCCCCGAGCAGGACCACGAGGTCTTCGGCCGGGGCACCACCAGCCTGCCCGACATGCTGAAGGGCTTCGTCACCGACAGCACCGACGCCTTCGCCTCCCTCCACGCCGCCGCCTGGCAGCCGATCAAGGTCTCGTCGCTGCGGGTGGGGGCCTACCACAGGGGCAACGCCGCGCTGCTCGGCTCGGCCGCCTTCGCCTGCCACCCCATGACCGGCATGGGCATGAGCTACACGCTGTACGACGCCGAGATCCTGGCCGACGTCATCTCCGCGGCCGGCGGCGACCTGCCGCTGCTGGACAAGCTGCTCCAGGCCCGCTACGAGCCGCGCCGGCAGGCGCACCGCCAGCTCATCGACTACGGCGACGCCCTGGCCACCACGTTCCACGACCGGCGGGCGTACCTGCGGGCCTTCCGCGCCGACCTGCACATCTACGGCGACGAGGCCGCCCCGCGCACGACGCCCGCGCTGCAGCCGATCTGACCCTCTCCGCCCTCCGGAGGAGGTGGCCGCGCCCCCGCCGGGTCAGAGCCCGGCGGGCGGGGCGGCCGGACCCCGGTAGGGCAGGGTCTGGCTGTAGACGATGTTGGTCGTGGTGCCGCCGAACCCGGCCAGCTCGTCGATGACGCGTTCGAGGTGCGGCATCGAGCCCGCGGCGACCTTCAGCGTGTAGCAGTCCTCGCCCGTGGTGCGCAGGCATTCGAGGATCTCCGGGCGCTCGCCGAGCAGGCGGCGCAGCGGCTCGTGCCGGCTGCCGGGATACTTCAGGCGCACGACGGCCAGCACGCCGAACCCGACCTTGCCCAGATCGACCTCGGCCCGGTAGCCCGCGATGACGCCCAGCGCCTCCAGCCGCCTGACCCGCTCGGTCGTCGCCGAGGCGCTGAGGTTGACCCGGCGGCCCAGCTCGGTCAGGGGCAGCCGGCCCTCCCGCTGGAGCTCCACCAGGATCGCCCAGTCGGTCTCGTCGAGATCCTCGGCCATCCTGCGAATATACCGGCAGATCCACGGCGATCCCCGCCGTACGCCGTGAGCAGGGCCTTCAGCCGTACGGGACGGCCTGGATAGCCTTCGGTGTCATGAGAATCGGCGTGAACGTACCGAACTTCGGGCCCGGCACCGACCCGGCCACGCTGCGACGATGGGCGCAGACCGTCGAGGCCCTCGGCTACGACCTGCTGATGATCTCCGACCACGTCGCGGTCACGCCCGACGTCGCCGAGCAGTACCCGGCCCCCTTCTACGAGCCGTTCACCACGCTCACCTGGCTGGCCGGGATCACCACGCGGGTCAGGCTCGGCACCTCGGTGCTCATCGTGCCGTACCGGCATCCGCTGCTCATGGCCCGGATGGCGGCCAACCTCGACCGGTTCAGCGGCGGGCGGCTGGTGCTCGGCGTGGGCGTCGGCTGGGCGCGGCAGGAGTTCGAGGCGCTCGGGGTGCCGTTCGAGCGGCGCGGGCGGCTGACCGACGACCACCTCCTGGCCATGCGCGCCGCCTGGTCGGCCGAGGACGACTACCGCGCCGGGCCGATCCCCTTCTGGGTCGGCGGCAACGGCGAGGCCGGCCTGCGCCGCGCCGTACGGCTCGGCCAGGCGTGGCACCCCCTGCGCAACACCCTGCCATGGTTGCGGGAGGGCGCCCGGCGACTGGCGGACACCGCCGCCGAACTCGGCCGCCCGGCGCCCGCGTTCGCGCCCCGCATCCTGCTGCGCCTGACCGCCGAGCCCGTCACCGGCCCTGACCGCCGCGCCGGGGAGGGCACCCTCGACCAGGTCCTGGCCGACCTCGACGAGCTGCGGCTGCTCGGCGCCGACACCGTTGTGCTCGACCCGTTCGCCGGTGACCCCGCCGAGACGCTGCACCCCCAGGCGGCCTGGCACGCCCTCGCCACCGTGGCCGACCACTGGGACCTCGACACCCGCGACCCGTCCGAGGAGGACGAACATGACACCCGATGACGAGACCTTCCTGCGCCGGGCCATCGAGCTCGCCGCCCGCGCCCGCGCGAGCGGCGAGGCCCCCTTCGGCTCGCTGCTGGCCGGCCCCGGCGGCGACGTGCTGGCCGAGGAGCACAACACGGTCCTCGGCGACCGCGACATCTCCGCCCACCCCGAGCTGAAGCTCGCCCGCTGGGCCGCCCGCGAGCTCGACCCCGACACCGCGGCGGCCACCACCATGTACACGAGCTGCCAGCCGTGCGGCATGTGCGCGGGCGCCATCGAACGCTCCGGCCTCGGCCGCGTGGTGTACGCGCTGTCGAACGAGCAGCTCGCCCGCCTCAAGCCCGGCCCCGGCTGGCCGCACGTGCCACAGGAGGGCCCGGCCCTGTACGCCGAGGCCGCCGCGCTGCTGGAGGGCTACTACCGCTGACCCGTACGGCCCGGCCGGGGCCGCCGATGGTAGGGTCTGCCCCACCGCCAGGACGGGTGACAGCGGGGGTCCGCCGGAGCGCCGTCGCCGCGATGCTGGAAGTGATCAGACCGGCCTCACCAGCATCGGAGAGAACCTTGACCGTGGTGGAAACCCCTCGCGCAGCGTCCCGGGGGAGCGACTTCGCGCGGCTGTCGCGCCGCATCGCCCAGGCGGGGCTGATGGAGCGGCGGCCCGCCTACTACGTGATCAGGATCGGCCTGGTGGCCGCCCTGTTCGCCGGAGGGTGGACGCTGTTCGCCACGGTCGGCGACTCCTGGTGGCAGCTCGGCGTCGCCGCGCTGCTGGCCGTCGCCTTCGCCCAGGTCACGCTGCTGGCCCACGACCTGGCGCACGGCCAGGTGTTCCGGTCGCGGCGCCGGAGCAGGATCGCCGGGCTGGTGGTCGGCAACCTGACCGTCGGGCTCAGCTACGGCTGGTGGATGGACAAGCACACCCGCCACCACGCCAACCCCAACCACGAGGACCACGACCCCGACGTCGCGCCCGACATCCTCATCTGGTCGCGGCGGCAGGCCGAGGCCAGCCGGGGGCTGCCCCGCTTCATCGGCCGCCGGCAGGCGTTCCTGTTCTTCCCCCTGCTCACCCTTGAGGGGCTGAACCTGAAGGTGGCCGGCTTCCGCGCGCTGTCCAGGGTGAAGGGGGGCCGTACCGAGGGGCTGCTGCTGGTCCTGCACAACCTGGCCTACCTGGCCGGGGTGTTCGCGGTGCTGCCGCCCGGCAAGGCGCTCGTCTTCCTCGCCGTGCACCAGGCCTGCTACGGCGTCTACCTGGGCTGCACGTTCGCCCCCAACCACAAGGGCATGCCGGTGCTCACCGCCGAGGACTCCCTGGACTTCCTCCGCCGCCAGGTGCTGACCTCCAGGAACGTGCGCGGCGGCCGGCTGATGAACGTCGCGCTCGGCGGGCTCAACTACCAGATCGAGCACCACCTGTTCCCCGGCATGCCCTCGGCCAACCTGCGCCGCGCCCGGCCCCTCGTCCGCGAGTACTGCCGTGAGCTCGGCGTCGAGTACGTCGAGTGCGGGCTCGTCGAGTCGTGGGCCCAGGCCATGCGCCACCTGCACGCCGTCGGGGCGCCGCTGCGCGCGCCTCAGGAGGTGACCACCAGCTCCAGGCCCTCCTGATCCTCCCGGATCGCATGGCCGGCCCCGGCCGGCACCATTCGCAGCGCGAGCAGGACCGCGGTGCGGATGGTCGCGTACTTCACCAGACGGGCGGCCGTCTCGGTGCCGGCCGGACCCCAGACGACCACCACGCCCCGGGACGGATCGAGCCAGACGGTGAGCCCTGTGTAAGGATGGCGGCTGTGACCGCCGCGTCAGTCTGGCTGCGCCTGTCGCGGGCCGTCGTGTTCGCGACGGTCTGCGGTTTCGTGTCCGCGGCGGGGCACCTGCTGGCCGGTGGCGGGGCCGTCCCGCTCTGGGGCGGCGCGCTCGGGGTGCTGGCCGCCCTCGCCGCCGCCGTCCTGATCGACGGGCGCGAGCGC
The DNA here is from genome assembly GCF_044547985.1 of Nonomuraea sp. NPDC052265. NCBI lineage: Bacteria > Bacillati > Actinomycetota > Actinomycetes > Streptosporangiales > Streptosporangiaceae > Nonomuraea > Nonomuraea sp. NPDC052265. Next base: position 319,442 of record NZ_JBIUBJ010000004.1, on the reverse strand, counting down.
GGCCCCGCGGCGATCCTGGCCGCCACCACGGTCACCCAGCTCGTGCTGCACCAGCTCTTCGAACGCCTAGCGCCCGCCGCCGGCGTCGCCGCCGGGCACGGCCATCCCGCGCCCGCCATGGCGCTGGTCCACCTCACCGTGGCGGCGCTGACGGCGTGGTGGCTGCACCGCGGCGAGCGCGCGCTGTGGCTCATGATCCGCCTGTACGCCGCGCCGCCCCCGATCACCGGCCCGCTGCTCCTCACGCCGGTCGAGGTGACGATCCCGCCGCGGCGCCCTCCGGCGCACGCCGACGTCCCCACTCCGATGGGCAGGACCGCCTGCCGCGCGGTCACCCGGCGAGGACCACCCCGGCGGCTGCGCCTCCGCTGAAGTCCCGCGTCCGGTCAGGACGCGTCCCTCGCCCGTCCGTGCCCGGACGGCGCCCCGGCGCCGCTCCGGCCGTCCGCATCGGAGTCCGCATGAAGTCCTCCTGGCCCTTCCGCCTGGCCGCGCTCGCCTGCGCGGCCCTGCTGGCGGTGCTGCCGTCCACCGCGGCGCTCGCCCACGACGCGCTGAAGAGCAGCTCGCCGGCCAAGAACGCCCAGCTCTCCACGCTGGAGCAGATAGAGCTGGAGTTCAACGCCCACGTCCAGTTCCCGTTCGTCGTGCTGCACGACGCGGCGGGCAGGGCCGTCGAGGTCGGCAAGCCCCGGCTCGACGGGCCCAAGGTGTTCGCCGACGTGCCCCGCGGGCCCGCGCCCGGTTCGTACGTGATCGCCTGGCGTGTCGTGTCCTCGGACGGACACCCGATCGAAGGCGAAATCCCGTTCGTCATGAAAGGATCAGTTTCTCAACCGGCAGCGGCGCCCTCGCCCGTCGAGGAAGCGCCCGCCGCGACGGGCGTCCCCGGCTGGATCTGGGGCGGGCTGGCGGTGCTCGTCGTGCTGGGCGCGTTCCTCCTGAACAGGGGCGCGCGCCGCGGCCCTGACCGGGAGGACGTGGATGCTGGTTGAGCGGGCCAGGCAGCTCGCGCGGCAGTGGGTGCTCGACGAGGGCGCCGGACTGCCGGGGTTCGAGGGGGCGTTCCTGACCGGGTCCGCGCTGTGGGCGGCGCCCGGCACCGAGCTGGGCCCCACCTCCGACGTGGACGTGATGGTGGTCGCCGACCCGCCGCCCGCGATCGGCAAGTTCCGCTACGAGGGCGTCCTGCTGGAGGTCTCCGGCATCCCTCGCGTCGGCTCCACCCACGAGGTGCTGAGCGACTACCACCTGGCCGGCAGCTTCCACCTGCCCAGCGTGCTGGCCGACCCGACCGGGCGGCTGGGCGAGATCCAGCGCCTGGTGGCCCGCGACTTCGCCGAGCGGCCCTGGATCATCGCCCGCTGCACGCAGGCGATGGACCGCGTGCGCGGCTGGATCAACTCCATGGACGAGAACGCGCCCGTCCCCGAGCAGGTGGCGGCGTGGTTGTTCGGCACCGGCGTGACCACGCACGTCCTGCTGGTGGCCGGGCTGCGCAACCCGACCGTGCGCCGCCGGTACGCCGCCGTGCGCGACCTGCTGGCCGGGCACGGCCGGCTGGACTGGCACGAGCACCTGCTCGACCTGCTGGGCTGCGCGCGGATGACCGCCCAGCGGGTGGAGCGGCACCTGGCGGCGCTGGAGGAGGTCTTCGACGCGACGGCCGGGCTGGAGGCGCCCTCCTACCGCTTCACCTCCGACATCACGCCGCAGGCGCGTCCGGTGGCCATCGACGGCAGCCGTGAGCTGGTCGCCGCCGGTCTCCACCGGGAGGCGGTCTTCTGGCTGGTCGCCACGTACGCCCGCTGCCTGGACAAACGCGCCGCCGCCGGCGCGCCGGGCGGGTACGAGGAGGGGTTCCAGGAGCTGCTGGCCGACCTCGGCGCCGAGACGTTCGCCGACCGGCGCCGCCGCGGCGACCACGTGCTGGCCACCCTGCCCAGCCTGTGGCAGACGGCCATGGCGCTGTGCTGACGGCACCATGGCGCTGTGCTACGGCACAACGGCGCTGTGCTGACGGCACCAGGGCGCGGTCCTGGCCGGTCCGCGCGCCTCAGGTCCGGCGCAGCGACCGGGTCAGACCGGCGGCGATCGTCGTGGCCAGCACCCAGCCGGCCATGATCAGCCCCCAGGCCAGCCACTGCGCGCCGCCCTGCGGGTTGTAGGCCTTCTCCTGGCCGAGGTCGATGATCGGCAGCAGCAGGTCGAGGGTGTAGACCAGCGCGTGGAACGGCGGCGCCTCACCGGCCTTCAGCGGCGGCGGCACGTCGAGCCCGAACACGGCCGTGCCCGCGGCCAGCAGCGCGAGCAGCCAGGCCGCCGCGCGCAGGGGACGGAAGCCGTAGCCGACGGTGACGTCCTGGAGGTGGCCCCAGAAGCGGGCGTACCAGGGCAGGGCCGCGCGGCGCTGCCGCTGGCCGGCCAGCAGGGTCTCGCGGGCGTCGGCGTCGCCGCCGAGTCGCCGGTACATGGCGGCCAGCTGCTCGTAGGCGCCCGGCAGGTAGCCGTCGGGGTCGGTACGCAGCCAGCGCAGCCGCCGCGCGGCCGGCAACATGGGGTCGAGCACCTCGTACGACAGACCGTCCATGCGCATCGCCCGCGGCCAGCCGCCCGGGTCGTCACGCAGGACGCCGATCCGCGCGTAACGTAAGTCCACCATCCCCTCGACCGGCGCGGCCGGGCGCAGCGCCAGCTCGCGGACCTCCAGCCGCCAGCACTTCAGCGCCACCTCGTCCGGCGCCGCCAGGGTTGCGTCGTCGAGGCACAGGCGGCTGCCGATCTGGGCGCTGGTCAGCCTGATCCGGCCGCGGGCGGAGAAGCCGTCGCAGAGGTTGAGCACCTTGCCCACCGACAGGCCGTTGGCCGACAGGGCCGCCCCGCCGGGGTTGACCAGGGTCGCGCCCTCGAAGTGGACCGGGCCGGTGACCGTGGCGTCGAGCATGCTGAACTCGCCCTCGGCGCGCAGCCCCCGCCAGGCCAGCAGCGAGCCGTTCACGGTGATGCCGTCGGCGGCGACCACCAGGCCGCCGGGGGCGCTCAGCCGCGCGCCCTCCAGGCCGAGGGTGCCGCCGATGACCGAGCGGTTGAGGCGCACCTGGCCCTCGGCCGTCACCCCGGCCAGGAAGAGCCCCGCCTCGGCGTTGAGCCCGGTGGCGCGCAGCGCGAGCCCGCCCGGCCGCCGGATGCGCGAGCCGCGCAGCGTCAGCGGGCCGGACACGCGGGCGAAGCGCACGCTGACCTCGCCGTCGGCCTCCACGTCCCGCGCGAACAGCCCGACCTGGACGATCAGGTTGGACGCCTCCAGGGCCGTGCCGCCCGGCGCGTTCAGGCGGGCCCCGTCCAGCTCGACCGCGCCGCCGATGCGGGCGGAGGCCAGGACGAGCGTGCCGTCGCAGGCGAAGCCGTCCTGGGCGCGCAGGTGGCCGGCCACGTCGAGGTGCTCGCCGTTGAGCGCCGTGCCGGACGGGTGGCTCAGGCGGGCGCCGTTGAGCACGAGGTTGCCGCTGATCCGGCCGCCGGGCAGCCGTAACTCGCCGGTGACGCGGGTGCCGGCCAGTCGCAGGTTGCCCTCGACCTGGACGTTCGAGGCGGTCAGGCCGGGCAGCAGCGAGCCGCTGAGGCTGAGGAAGCGGGTGCGGGCGTGGTAGAGGTCGGGGGCGGCGTCGAAGGCGCAGCCCTGGAAGGTGACGGGGAAGGCGAGCTCGGCGAACGCCAGGTGGAGGACGCCCGTGATCCTCGCCCCCGCCAGGATCAGCCGTGGTTGGGCGGCGGGCTCGTCGAACCCGCCCAGCAGCAGCCCGGCCAGCACCTCGCCCCGGACCGTACGCCCGGCGTCCCAGGACGCGGCGCCGGCGGGGTCGTCGGCGTCGGGGTCGCCGGCGCGCAGGTCGACCGCGCGGCCGTGCGCGAGCGCGGCGGCCACGGCCCGCTCGGCGTCGTTGAGATCGGCGATCGGCACACCGCCATCATCCCCGACCCCACCCCGGGACCGGACCTCCCACCCGAAAGCCCCGCCGCCGACCGTCAGGTCAAGGACCGGACGTCCCCCCTGAATGCCCCGCCGTCGACCCTCAGGTCAGGACCGGACCTCCAGGCCCAGGGCCTCGGCGATGACCGTGGCCTGGAACGGGTCGATGACCGCCTTCTTGAGCGTGAACGTGTGCGGGTCGAGCGTGCTCAGGTCGCTGCCGCGCAGGTCGCACCCGGTGAGGTCGGCGCCGTGCAGCCAGGCGCCCGACAGGTCGGCCCGGCGCAGCTCGGCCCCTTCGAGCCGGGCCCCGGTCAGGTCGGCCTCGCGCAGCCGGACGCCGTGGAAGGCGCTGCCGCGCAGGTCGGCGCCGGGCAGCCCGGTGTAGGACCAGTCGCCGCCCTCGACCTTCAGCAGCCCGTAGGTGCAGCCGTCGAACATGCTGCCGGTCAGCTTGCACCCCCTGAACGTGGCGTCGAACAGCGAGCACCGGCTGAAGAGGCAGTTGAGGAAGCGCGCGTCCTCGTGCGTGGAGACGTTGAGCCGCACGTTCCTGAACGTGCACTCCTCGAACGACGACCCCTGGTCGACCAGCTCGGTCAGATCGACGCCCTGGAACAGGACGCGGTGAAAGGTCTCACCGGTGATCTCCGTCCTGTCCCAGTCGTCGGCGTGGATCGTCGTCTCGATCGGGGGCGCGGGCACCCCGTGCTTGCGGTCGGCCATGCGAACAAACTAGCGGGTCACGCCTTGTTCGCGATGGCCGTGATGAGCGGCTGGACGAGCTTGGCCGCCAGCGGCCCGAACGCCGCCAGGATCAGCACGTACGCCGCCGCCAGGGCCCCGAGGTCGGGATGGGCGCCGGCGCCCACCGCCAGGCCCGCGATGACGATGTTGAACTCGCCGCGCGGGATGAGGGCGATGCCCGCCCGCGCCTGACCGGCCTTGCCGATGCCCGCCCGTCTGGCCGCGTACGTGCCTGTCAGGAGCTTGGTCACCATGCTGACCAGCGCCAGCAGCGCGGCCAGCCCCGCCACCGGCAGGATCTTCGCCGGGTCGGTCTGGAACCCGAAGAACACGAAGAACACCGCCGCGAACAGGTCGCGCAGCGGCGCGAGCAGCGCCTGCGCGTCGTGCGCGAGCTGCCCCGACAGCGCGATCCCGACCAGGAACGCGCCGACCGCCGCCGACACCTGCAGCTGCTGCGCGAGCCCGGCGACCAGCAGCGCCAGCCCGACCACCTTGAGCAGCAGCACCTCGGAGTTGGGGCTCGACACGAACGCCTCGATGAAGCGCCCGAACCGCAGCGCCACGATGAGCACGACGCTCACCGTGCCCAGCGCGATGCCGACCGAGATCGCCCCGCTGACCAGGCTCAGGCCCGCCAGCAAGGTGGTGAGGACCGGCAGGTAGACCGCCATGGTCAGGTCCTCGAACACCAGCAGGGACAGCACCGTCGGCGTCTCCCTGTTACCGATCCACCCGAGATCGGACAGCACCTTGGCGGTGATGCCGGAGGAGGTGGCGTACGTGACGCCCGCCATGGCCACCGCCGCGACCGGCCCCCAGCCCAGCAGGAGCGCGCAGATCGCGCCGGGGGCGGCGTTGAGCACGAGATCGACGATCCCGGCCCGCGCGTTGCTCGTCAGGCTGGTGACCAGCTCGTCGGCGTTGTACTCCAGGCCGAGCGTCAGCAGCAGCAGGACGACGCCCAGTTCCGCGCCGACCGAGATGAACTCCTCGCTGGTGGCCAGCGGCAGCACGCCGCCCGTGCCGAACGCCAGCCCGGCGATCAGGTAGAGCGGGATCGGAGAGATGCCGACGCGCAGCGCAAGCGCGCCCAGAACCCCCAGACCCAGAAGAACAGCACCGAATTCCAGAAAGATGACCGCGGTTTCGTGCACCCGCGGTTACCCGTCAGCCAGGATGCCGGCGACTTCCGCGGTGCTGTCCGCGCTTCCCACCACGACCACGACGTCGCCCTCGCCGAAGACGAAGTCGGGGCCGGGGCTGGCGAACACCTGGCCGGCGCGCACCACGGCGACGATGGACGCGCTGGTACGGGTCCTGACCCGCGCCTCGCCCATGGTGCGCCCGGCGTAGGGGGAGCCGGACGGGATGGGGAGCTGGACGCTGACCAGGCCCTCGACCTGCTGGTGCAGCTGGTTGAGCCGCTGCACGATCCGGGGGGCGCCGAGGAGCTCGGCCAGGGCGTCGGCCTCCTCGTCGTTCAGCCTGACCGTCTGACAGGCGCGGTCGGGGTCGTCCTTGTCGTAGATCACCAGGTCCCGGCGGCCGGTGCGGTGCGAGACGATGCCTACCCGCTGGCCGGCGCGAGTGGTGAAATCGTGCCGCAGCCCGATGCCCGGCAACGCTGTCTGCTCAACCTCCACCTATCCCACCCATCCAAAAAATACGCATATTTTCGGACAACACTACCAATGCTCGCCGCCCCTCCGACCTCCTCGAATCCCGTCCTCCCACCCCGCCCGCCCCCGCCGTACGGCTGCGCGCCCGGCGTCGCATCCCCCGTCCGGCCTGCGGGAACGGGCGGCGAGGGCGGGACACGGGTGGGAGACTGCTGGGAGACTGCTGGGGATGTTGCCGCGGGAGAAGCGAGACGAAGCGATGCCGACCACCTCCTCCATCCGGCTGCTGCTCGTGGAGGACCACGCGATGGTGGCCGAGGCCATCGGCCTGGCGCTCGGCCGGGCCGCGCAAAGCTGCAGTGTGCCCGGTCAAGACAGGCAGTCAGAGGACATCCAGCTGCTCGTCCGAAGCGTCGTCGACTACTCGATCTGCCTTCTCGACCCCTCCGGCCATGTGACCAGCTGGAACGCCGGCGCCGAGCGCATCAAGGGCTACCGGGCCGAGGAGATCATCGGGAGCCACTTCTCGGTCTTCTACCCGCCCGAGGACCTCGCGGCCGGCAAGCCCGCCATGGAGCTGGAGGTCGCCGTCGCCGACGGCCGGTGGGAGGAGGAGGGCTGGCGCGTCCGCAAGGACGGCACCCGGTTCTGGGCCAGCGTGGTCATCACCGCCCTCTACGACGACCGCGGCGAGCTGCGCGGGTTCGGCAAGGTCACCCGCGACCTGACCGAACGCCGCAACGTGGCCCGCGCCCTCGACGAGCGCGGCATGCAGCTGGCCCACCTGGTACGGGCCCAGGAGATGGAACGCCGGCGCATCGCCTACGACGTGCACGACGACACGATCCAGTTCATGGTCGCCGTCGGCATGCGCCTGCGCGCGATGGAGGGCGGCCTCGGCCGCGAGCTGGCCGCCGAGGTCCGGGGGGTCGGCGAGGCCGTCGAGGCCGCCGTCACCATCTTCCGGATCTGCCAGGAGGCGATCACGAACGTGCGCAAGCACGCCCGCGCCACCTCGATCCGGCTGTCGCTGGTCTCGCTCGACCGCGGTGTGCACGTACGGGTGGCCGACGACGGCGCCGGGCTGCCGCCGCGGGCGGAGCAGCCGCTGCGGCACTTCGGGCTGATCGAGATGCGGGAGCGGGCCGAGATCGCGGGCGGCTGGTGGAGCCTGACCGGCCACCCCGGAGCCGGGACCACAGTGGACTTCTGGGTCCCGGCCGTCCCCCACCACCCCTGACCCGATCCCGTCCCCGCCCCGACCTGATCGCCCCTCACCGTCCCCCGACCGGACCCGGCCCGACCCGAGCCGGGAGTGGGGTCAGGGGTGGGGGAGGACCTCCAGGGACTGGCGGGCGATCTCCCATTCCTCGTCGGTGGGAATGACCAGCACCGCCACCTCCGCCCCCGGCGGCGACACCGCCCGCTCCTCGCCGGAGCCCGCCGCGTTCAGCGCGGGGTCCACGGTGATGCCGAGCCGGTCGAGCCCGGCCAGGGACTCCGCGCGGGTGGCCGCGTCGTGCTCGCCGACCCCGCCGGTGAACACGATCGCGTCCAGGCGGCCGAGCAGCGCGTGGTACGCGCCGACGTACTTGCGGATGCGCCGGGTGTAGACCTCCAGGGCCAGCCGGGCCTCCTCGTCGTCGCGCGCCCGTACCTCCCGCATGTCGAGCGTCCCGGCCAGGGCGCGCAGGCCGCCCTCGTGGCTGAGCGCGCGCTCCACCTCCTCGCCGCCCAAGCCGCGCACCCGCGCCAGGTAGCCGGCGATCGCGGGGTCCACGTCGCCGGACCGGGTGCCCATCACCAGCCCCTCCAGCGGGGTCAGCCCCATGGAGGTGTCCACGCTGCGCCCGCCGGACATCGCCGTCGCGCTCGCGCCGTTGCCCAGGTGCAGCACGACGAGGTCGAGCCCGTCGAGGTCACGGCCGAGGAAGGCGGCGGCGCGGCGGGAGACGTAGGCGCAGGACGTGCCGTGGAAGCCGTACCGGCGCACGCCGAGCTCCCGCCAGGCCCGCGGCACCGCGTACGTGTACGCCTGCGGCGGCAGCGTGAGCTGGAACGCCGTGTCGAACACCGCCACCTGCGGCACCCCCGGGAACGCCGCCCGCGCCACCCGGATCCCGGCCAGGTTCACCGGGTTGTGCAGCGGCGCGAGCGGCGCCAGGTCCTCGATCGCGGCGATCACGTCGTCGTCGACGAGCGCCGGGCCGGTGAAGCGGGTGCCGCCGTGCACGACCCGGTGCCCGACCGCGACCGGATCCAGCTCGGGCCCGGCCTCCGCGAACGCCTTCAGCATCGCCTGCAGCCCCTCGGCGTGCCCGGGGAAGCGCTCCTCCCGCACGTACGGCGGCCCGCCGCCCGCGTGGTGCGTCAGCCGCCCGCCCTCCTCGCCGATGCGCTCCACCAGCCCCCGCGCCGGGCGCTCGCGGGTGCGTACGTCCACCAGCTCGTACTTGATGGAGGAGGAACCGGTGTTCAGGACGAGTATTCGGCCGGCCATGTCCACGACCTGATCTCCGCCGGGTCCTCGCCGTGCTCCCTGGTGTACGCGCGGGCCCGCAACCGCGCGTCGCTCATCCGCTGCCGCAGGTGCGCCGCCCTGGAACCCAGCCCGGGCACCCGGTCGATGACGTCGATGACCAGGTGGTAGCGGTCGATGTCGTTGAGCATGGCCATGTCGAACGGCGTGGTCGTGGTGCCCTCCTCCTTGTAGCCGCGCACGTGCATGTTGGCGTGGCCGCGCCGGCGGTAGGCGAGCTGGTGGATGAGGGAGGGGTAGCCGTGGAAGTTGAAGATGACCGGCCGGTCCACGGTGAACAGCGTGTCGAACTCGGCGTCCGGCATGCCGTGCGGATGCTCCGACCGCGGCTGCAGCCGCATCAGGTCCACCACGTTGACGACGCGCACCTTCAGCTCGGGCAGGTGTTCGCGCAGCAGCGCCGTCGCGGCCAGCGTCTCCTGGGTCGGCACGTCGCCCGCGCAGGCCAGCACCACGTCCGGCTCGCTGCCCTGGTCGGTCGAGGCCCACGGCAGGATGCCCAGCCCGCGCGTGTTGTGCGCGATCGCCTCCTCCATCGTGAACAGGTCCAGCACCGGCTGCTTGCCCGCCACGATCACGTTGACGTAGTCGCGCGAGCGCAGGCAGTGGTCGGCCACCGACAGCAGGGTGTTGGCGTCCGGCGGCAGGTAGACGCGCACCACCGACGCCTTCTTGTTGACGACCACGTCGAGGAAGCCCGGGTCCTGGTGGCTGAAGCCGTTGTGGTCCTGCCGCCACACGTGCGACGACAGCAGGTACGTCAGCGACGCCACCGGCCGCCGCCACGGGATCTTCTGCGACGACTCCAGCCACTTGGCGTGCTGGTTGAACATGGCGTCGATGATGTGGATGAACGCCTCGTAGCAGTTGAACAGCCCGTGCCGGCCGGTCAGCAGGTAGCCCTCCAGCCAGCCCTGGCACAGGTGCTCGCTCAGCACCTCCATCACCCGGCCGCCGGGGGCCAGGTTCTCGTCCGTGGGCAGCAGCTCGGCCTCCCACGCCCGGTCGGTGACCTCGAACACGTCCTGCAGCCGGTTGGAGGCGGTCTCGTCGGGGCCCATCAGCCGGAAGTTGCGCGGGTTGCCGGCGATCACGTCCCGCAGGAACCCGCCGAGCACCCGCGTCGGCTCGGTCATCTGCGCGGCCGGGGACTTGACCTCGACGGCGTGCCTGCGGAAGTCCGGCAGCCGCAGCGGCTCCAGCAGCTCGCCGCCGTTGGTGTGCGGGTTGGCGCTCATCCGCAGCGGCCCCCGCGGGACCGTCCGCAGCACCTCCTCGACCGGCTTCCCATCGGAGCCGAACAGCTCCTCCGGCCGGTACGAGCGCATCCACTCCTCCAGCATGGCCAGGTGCGCCGGGTTCTCCCGGACCGCGGCCAGCGGCACCTGGTGGGCCCGCCAGGTGCCCTCGACCGGCTTGCCGTCCACCTCGCGCGGGCCGGTCCAGCCTTTCGGGGTGCGCAGGACGATCATCGGCAGCCGCCGGTCCTGGCCGCCCTTGTACTCGGCCAGCTCGTCGAAGACGGTGTCGAGGGTGGCGGCCATCTCCTCGTGCGAGGGGCCGACGAGGTGGGGGCGGTAGCCGTACCCCTCCATGAGCTTGAACAGTTCCTGCTCGGGGATGCGGGCGAGCACGGTGGGGTTGGCGATCTTGTAGCCGTTCAGGTGCAGGATGGGGAGCACGACGCCGTCGCGCCGGGGGTCGAGGAACTTGTTGGAGTGCCAGCTCGCGGCCAGCGGGCCCGTCTCGGCCTCGCCGTCGCCGATGACGCAGGCCACCACCAGGTGGGGGTTGTCGAACGCGGCGCCGTAGGCGTGGGCCAGGGAGTAGCCCAGCTCGCCGCCCTCGTGGATGGAGCCGGGGGTCTCGGGCGCGACGTGGCTCGGCACGCCGCCGGGGAAGGAGAACTGGCGGAACAGCCGCCGCATGCCCTCGACGTCCTGCGAGACGTCCGGATAACGCTCGGTGTAGGAGCCCTCCAGCCAGGCGTGCGCCACGGCGGCCGGTCCGCCGTGCCCGGGACCGGCGATGTAGATCATGTCCTGGTCGCGCTCGGAGATCACCCGGTTGAGGTGGGCGAAGCAGAAGTTCAGCCCCGGCGTGGTGCCCCAGTGGCCGAGCAGGCGCGGCTTGATGTGCTCGGGGCGCAGCGGCTCGGCCAGCAGCGGATTGTCCAGCAGGTAGATCTGCCCGACGGACAGGTAGTTGGCCGCCCGCCAGTACGCGTCTATGTGGTCCATGCCTTGCCCATTCCTCTCCAGGCGATGCTGAATCCCCCGGACTGCCGATAATGTGCCGTCACATGGCGCTGCGCAGTTCCCTCTGGTATTCGGGTGACGACCGTAACTCCTACATCCACCGGGCCTGGATGCGTCGAGGCCTGCCGCGTGAGGCGTTCGAGGGTGAGCGGCCGCACATCGCGATCGCCAACAGCGCCTCCGACCTCGCGCCGTGCAACTCCCACCTCGACGAGGTCGCCCGCAGCGTCATGAACGGCGTGTGGGAGGCCGGCGGCGTGCCGCTCGACCTGCCCGTCCTGTCCCTGGGCGAGACGAACGTGCGCCCGACCGCCATGCTCTGGCGCAACCTGGCCGCGATGGCCGCCGAGGAGCTGCTGCGGGCCAACCCGATCGACGGCGTGGTGCTGCTCGGCGGCTGCGACAAGACCATCCCCGCGCTGCTCATGGCCGCCGCCTCGGTCGACCTGCCGGCGCTCGTGGTGCCCGGCGGGCCCATGCTGACCGGGCACTTCCGCGGCGTCCCGCTCGGCTGCGGCACCGACGTGTGGCGGCTCAGCGAGGAGGTGCGGGCCGGGACGCTCTCGCGCGAGGCGTTCCTCGCCTCGGAGTCGTCCATGATCCGCAGCCGCGGCCACTGCAACACGATGGGCACCGCCTCCACCATGGCCTGCATGGCCGAGGCGCTGGGCATGACGCTGCCCGGCACGGCCGGCACCCCCGCCCCCGACAGCCGCCTGCTGGAGCGCTCGCACGAGAGCGGCAGGCTCGCCGTCGAGCTGGTCCGCGCGGGCCGCCGGCCCAGCCACGTGATGACCAGGGCCTCCTTCCTCAACGCCATCGTGACGCTGGCCGCGATCGGCGGCTCGACCAACGCGGTCGTGCACCTGCTGGCCGTCGCCGGGCGGCTCGGCGTCGAGCTGAGCCTCGACGACTTCGACCGCGCCGGCTCGGGCGTGCCGCTGCTGGCCGACCTCCAGCCGGCCGGACGCCACCTGATGGACGACCTGTTCAGGGCCGGCGGGCTGACCGCCCTGCTGCGCGAGGTCGAGGACCTGCTCGACCCGGCGGCGATCACCGTCACCGGCAGGCCGCTGGTCGAGCACCTGGCCGGCGCCGAGATCTGGGACGACACCGTGATCAGGCGGCGCTCCGACCCGCTGCTGCCCGACGCCGGCATCGCCGTGCTGCGCGGCAACCTGGCCCCCGACGGCGCCGTGATCAAGCCCGCGGCCGCCTCGCCGGAGCTGCTGCGGCACCGCGGCCGGGCGATCGTCTTCGACGGCGTCGAGGACGCCCGCGCCCGGCTCGACTCGCCCGACCTCGACGTGGACGAGACCTCGGTGCTGGTGCTGCGCGGCTGCGGCCCCAAGGGCTACCCGGGCATGCCGGAGGTCGGCAACCTGCCGCTGCCGCGCAAGCTGCTGGCCAGGGGCGTACGCGACATGGTGCGGGTCAGCGACGCCCGGATGAGCGGCACCGCGTACGGGACGGTCGTCCTGCACGCCTCGCCCGAGGCGGCGGCCGGCGGCCCGCTGGCCCGGGTGCGCACCGGCGACCCGATCGTGCTGGACGTGGCCGCCAGGAGGCTCGACGTGGACGTCCCCGACGCCGAGCTGGCCGCCAGGCAGCCGGTCATGACCGGCCACGCCCGCCCGGCCCGCGGCTGGGAACGCCTGTACGTCGACCACGTCACCCAGGCCCACCAGGGCGCCGACCTCGACTTCCTGACGGGCTCGTCCGGCGACGCCGTCGGCCGGGAGTCCCACTGAAGGCAAAAGAGTGCCTGCCGCCGTGCGCGGAATCATCCCCGTGGGGTACGGGGTTCCTGTCGAGAGCCCGGCTCAGCGGATCTCCCGCGAGTACGGGACGATGTGATCAGGTTTGGCGACACATGAGGAGGAAGCGGTGAACGGCGACATCAGCCAGAGCCAGGAGTGGGCGGCTCTGGGCAAGCATCACGAGGAGCTGGCGGGAAAGCAGCTTCGTGAGCTGTTCGCGGAGGACCCGGGCAGGGCCGGGCGGATGACGGTGAGCGCCGGGGACCTCTACCTCGACTACGCCAAGCACCGCGCCACCCAGGAGACGATCGACCTGCTGGTGGCCCTGGCAGAGCGGGCCGGCCTGCGCGAGCGCGTCGCCGCGATGTTCGGCGGCGAGCACATCAACGTGAGCGAGGACCGCGCCGTCCTGCACGTCGCGCTGCGCATGCGGGAGAACGCCGAGCTGGTCGTGGACGGCCAGGACGTCGTGGCCGACGTGCACGCGGTGCTGGACAGGATGAGCGCGTTCGCCGAGCGCGTCAGGTCCAAGGAGTGGAAGGGCGCCACCGGCCGGCCGATCACGACCGTGGTCAACATCGGCATCGGCGGCTCCGACCTCGGCCCGGCCATGGCGTACGAGGCGCTGCGCGACTACGTGGACGCCGGCGTCGAGGCCAGGTTCGTCTCCAACATCGACCCCGCCGACATCCTGGGCAATCTGCGCGACCTCGACCCCGCCACCACGCTGTTCGTGGTCGCCTCCAAGACCTTCACCACGCTGGAGACGCTGACCAACGCCAGGGTCGCCCGCTCCTGGCTGGTCGGCGCGCTGGGCGAGGACGCGGTCTCCAAGCACTTCGTGGCCGTCTCCACCAACGCCGAGAAGGTCGCCGAGTTCGGCATCGACACCGACAACATGTTCGGCTTCTGGGACTGGGTGGGCGGCCGCTACTCCTACGACGGCGCCATCGGCCTGTCCCTGATGATCGCGGTCGGCCCCGAGCGGTTCCGCGAGATGTTGTCCGGCTTCCACAGCATGGACCAGCACTTCCGCACCGCGCCGTTCAACGCCAACATGCCGGTCCTGATGGCCCTGCTCGGCATCTGGTACACCGACTTCTTCGGCGCCGAGACCCGCGCCGTGCTGCCCTACAGCCAGCGGCTGCACCGCTTCCCCGCCTACCTCCAGCAGCTCACCATGGAGTCCAACGGCAAGTCGGTACGCGCCGACGGCACCCCGGTCACCGTCCCGACCGGCGAGATCTTCTGGGGCGAGCCGGGCACCAACGGCCAGCACGCCTTCTACCAGCTCCTGCACCAGGGCACCCGGCTCGTCCCGGCCGACTTCATCGGCTTCGCCGAGCCGTTCGAGGACCGCGAGGGCATGCACGACCAGCTCACCGCCAACCTCCTCGCCCAGACCAGCGCGCTGGCCTTCGGCAAGACCGCCGAGGAGATCGCGGGCGAGGGCACGCCGCCGGAGATCGTGCCGCACAAGGTGATGCCGGGCAACCGGCCGACCTCGACGATCCTGGTCACCAAGCTCACGCCGTCCACGCTGGGCCAGCTCGTCGCGCTCTACGAGCACATCGTGTTCGTCGAGGGCACGATCTGGGGCATCGACTCCTTCGACCAGTGGGGCGTCGAGCTGGGCAAGAAGATGGCGCTCGACGTGGCGCCCGCGCTCACCTCCGACGAGCCGCCGCAGACCTTCCCCGACTCCTCGACCGAACAGCTCGTGCGCCGGTACCGCGAGCTGCGCGGAAGGCGGGCCTGAGATGGGGGAGGGGAAGGCGGGCGCGCTCGTCCTGTTCGGCGTCACCGGTGACCTCGCGCGCAAGATGCTGCTTCCCGCGCTCTACCACCTGAGCGCCGACGGCCGGCTCGACCTGCCGATCATCGGCGTCGCCAAGACCGACATGGACCTCGACGGGCTGCGCGAGCACGCCCGCGAGGCCTGCGGCGGCGTCCAGGACGCCGCGTTCGAGAAGCTGGCGGGCAACCTGCGGCTGGTGGCGGGCGACTACCGCGACCCCGAGACGTTCGCGAAGCTGAAGGCGGAGGTGGAGGGCAAGGGGTTCCTCGTCCACTACCTGGCCGTGCCGCCCGCGCTGTTCTCCGTCGTCGCCGAGGGGCTGGCCGGGGCCGGGCTCAACCACGACGCCAGGCTCGTGGTGGAGAAGCCGTTCGGGCACGACCTGGACTCGGCCCGCAGGCTCAACGACGAGCTGCTGAAGTACTTCGACGAGGACCACCTGCGGCGGGTCGACCACTTCCTGGGCAAGGAGCCGGTCGAGGACCTCATGGTGTTCCGGTTCGCCAACATGCTGCTGGAACCCCTGTGGAACCGGAACTACGTGCGCAGCGTGCAGATCACCATGGCCGAGGACTTCGACGTCGCCGACCGCGGCGGCTTCTACGACGCCAACGGCACGGTCCGCGACGTCGTCCAGAACCACCTGCTGCAACTGCTGGCCATCCTGGCGATGGACCCGCCGCCGTCCATGGACGCCCGCGCCCAGCTCGACGAGAAGTGGCGGGTGCTGCGCGCGGTCCAGGCCATCGACCCGGCCCACGTCGTACGCGGCCAGTACGACGGCTACCTCGACACCCCCGGCGTCCGGCCCGGCTCCACCACCGAGACGTTCGTCGCCATGCGGCTCTACATCGACAGCTGGCGGTGGGCGGGCGTGCCGTGGTGCATCCGCTCGGGCAAGGCGCTGCCCACCACCGACCTGGAGATCGTGGCCGAGCTGCGCAGGCCGCCGGTGACGATGTTCCGGGGCGGCGACGTGCCGCCGGGCCCGAACCTCATCAGGTTCCGGCTCCAGCCCGATGCCGGGGTGACCTTCGACGTGCTGGCCAAGGAGCCGGGCAGGCAGCGGACGATCCCGGTGCCGGTGAGCGTCGACTTCACCAAGGTGCTCGGCCCGATGGAGGCCGCCTACGAGCGCATCCTGACCGACGCCGTCAGCGGCGACCCGCGGCGGTTCGCCAGGTTCGACCTGGTGGAGGAGTCGTGGCGGATCGTGGGCCGGCTGCTCGACCTGCCCGACCGGCCCATGCCGTACGAGAAGGGCACCTGGGGGCCGGAGCCGGCGGAGAAGATCGCGCCGGGCGGCTGGCACGAGATCTCCACCACGTTCGACTAGCGGCCGGTCCGGGTGAACGATGGGGGCCATGGACATCAAGGAGCTGTTGGAGCAGTCGAAGGACGCCGTCACGGTCAGGCGGGTCTTCGGCGAGCCGATCCGCCACGGTGACGTCCTGGTCGTCCCCGTCGCCCGGGTCGCCCAGGGCGGCGGGGCCGGCCACGGGCAGGGCCGGGACGGCAAGGGTGAGGAGATCGGCAGCGGCGGCGGTGGCGGCTTCGGTTACAGCGCCACCCCCGCCGGGGTGTTCGTGATCAAGGACGGCGAGGTGCGGTGGCGTCCGGCCGTCGACGTCAACCGGATCGTGCTCGGCGGCCAGCTCGTCGGGCTCGCCCTGGTGCTGACAATCCGGACCATCTTCAAGAAGTGGCATCGCAGGAGGTAACGGGCACATCCTCTGACGTGCTGATCGATCTGCTCGACGCGGGGCGGCCCGGCCACGACGCGCTGGTGCCCGGTTCCAACCTGCCGGTGCGCGTCACCCCGCTCGGCGGGACCACCTCGCTGGTCCGCTTCCCGCCCCGGTGGAGCCGTCCCGGTCGCGGCCACTACCTGGCGGGGGAGGAGTTCGTGCTGCTGGAGGGCGAGCTGCGGGTGTCGGGGGTGACGTATCTGGCGGGGGAGCACGCCTGGCTGCCCGCCGGCGCCCTGCGCCACTCCTGCGCGGCGCCGGCGGGGGCGCTGGTGTGCACGTTCTTCGACGGCCAGCCCACCTGGGTGTCCAGCGACCTGGACGAGCCCGACGGGCCCAGCCTGCGCACCCCGCTGGGCGGCGTCGTCATCCCCGAGGGCGGGCTGCCGCTCACGCCTCACTCCGTCCTGCTGGACACGCCCGTCACGCTCGACCAGCCCGCCGAGATGATCACGGTGCCGAGCTGGACGTGGGAGGTGTCCACCTTGATCCCGGAGGGCCGCGTCCTCGTAAGGTGGACGCCGTGATGACCTCTGTGACGCAGTTCGTGGGATTCGGCGCTCTGGTGATGCTCGGGGCGATGTCGCCCGGCCCCGACTTCGCGGTCGTGGTCCGACGCTCGGCGCTGTCCGGCCGCGGGCACGGCATGGCCGCGGCGGCCGGGATCGCCGTGGGCGTGGCCGTCTGGGTGGTGGCCGCCGGCACCGGCGTGGCCGCGCTGCTGGCGGCCTCGGCGACGGCCTTCACCGTGGTCAAGATCGTCGGCGCCGCCTACCTGCTCTACCTGGGGGTCAAGGCGCTGCGCGCGGCCCTGCGCAAGGGCGGCGCGCTCGACCTCGGCCTGCCCGCCCCCGCGAACCGCGGCCCGTGGACGGCCTTCGCCGAAGGGCTGCTGACCAACGTGCTCAACCCCAAGGCCGCGCTGTTCTTCGTGGCCCTGGTGCCGCAGTTCGTGAGCGAGGGGGCCGCGTTCGGCGACACGCTGCTGCTGTCGGCGGTCGCGCTGGCCGGCACGATGGTCTGGTTCCTCATGGTGGCGAACGTGGTGAGCACGCTGCGCCAGGTGTTCGCCCGGCCCGGCGTGCGCAAGGCCGTGGACGGGCTGACCGGCGCCGCGCTCATCGGCCTCGGCGTCAACCTGGCCGTCGCCGGCCG
Organism: Nonomuraea sp. NPDC052265; assembly: GCF_044547985.1. Lineage (NCBI taxonomy): Bacteria > Bacillati > Actinomycetota > Actinomycetes > Streptosporangiales > Streptosporangiaceae > Nonomuraea > Nonomuraea sp. NPDC052265. The sequence continues at coordinate 301,845 of NZ_JBIUBJ010000004.1, read as the reverse complement.
CCCTTGATCGAGCGGCCCCCGGAGGGGCCACCGGCCGGGGGGCGTGCCGGCGTCAGGAGACGGCGACGCCGAGCAGGTGTCCGAGGCCGAAGGTGACGGCGGCGGCGACCGCCCCCAGCCCGAGCTGGCGCAGGCCGCCCAGCCACCACGGCCGCGCGGTCATCACGGCCACCGCCGCGCCGAACCCGAACAGCGCCACCATGCTCAGCGCCAGCGCCAGGAACAACCCCGACGCCCCGAACAGGAACGGCGCCAGCGGCACCAGCGCCCCCGCCGCGAAGGCGAGGAACGACGAGCCCGCCGCCAGGTAGGGCGAGGGCAGGTCGTCCGGGTCCACGCCCAGCTCCTCGCGCACGTGCACGCGCAACGCCTGCTCCGGATCGGCCGACAGGCCCTCGGCGACGCGGCGCGCGAGGTCGGCGTCCAGGCCGCGCGACCGGTAGAGGGCGGCCAGCTCGGCCCGCTCGCCGTCGGGGTTGCGGGCCAGCTCGCGCCGCTCCACGGCGATCTCGGCCCGCATCAGCTCGGTCTGGGACCGCACCGAGGTGTACTCGCCCGCCGCCATCGAGCACGCCCCCGCGACCAGGCCCGCGAACCCGGCGAGCACCGCGCCGCGCCCGGCGCCCGCGGCCCCGACGACTCCGGCGATGAGCGCCACGTTGGAGACCAGCCCGTCCATCGCGCCGAACACCGCCGGACGCAACCAGCCGCCGGTGACGTCACGGTGGCTGTGGTGCTTCTCAGGAGAGTAGGGCCTGGCAAGCTCGACAGTCATGACAATCCTCCCCTTAAAGGCAATTCGTCACGGAATCTAGGCCCTTCCGGCATGATCCGCAACGAAGGAGAGGCTAGCCTGATCTGCGGTTTTCCCCCTGCGTCACCGGCCGCGCACGCGCGATCACCGGCCTGGGAACGGGAACGCGAACGTCCCCCCGGAGCCCGTCGCGCGGGCGCCGGGAGGACGTCGCCGGGTCAGGCGTGCGCCGGGGCGCCGGGAGCCGGCGCGGTGGAGCCCCGCACCTCGGAAGCCGGCCGGGTGGCCTTCGGGCCGCGGATGAGCGCCTCGCAGTCGGCGATCGCGTCCTCCAGCAGCCTGCGCAGCAGCGCGTCCGGGTCCTTGATGCACGCCTGGACGATGCCCACCACGGCGAGCTGCACCGCGTTGGGCGCCGCGTACCGGCGGAAGCCCTTCTCGGTGATCTTCGCGGCCCGGCTGAAGCGCCTGGCCTGCTCGGCCGCGTGCGGCACCTCCTCCATCGCCCTGAGGCTCGCCTCGCTCAGCCGCCCGGACGGCGCGCCGTCGAGCCTGGCCAGCATCTCCTCGGCCGCGAGCACCGACACCGCGAGCGCGAGCTGGCGTTCGGCCGCCGCGACCGGCAGGGCCGTGGTCGCGCAGCGCAGCGCGATGTGCGCGTCGATCCGCAGGTCGTCGCTCGCCAGCCCGATGATGGACGGCACGAGCCCGACCAGCTTGGCGCGGCTCTCGTCGCCGGTGTTGTCGTTGACCAGGCGGGCGAGTGCGGCCAGCAGCGGATGGGTGCAGGCCGGGTGGTCGCTCCACCGCTCTCCGGCCAGATAGGACGCCAGTTCCATGAAACAGGCGCCGCGCTTCGGGTTGCGATGCCTGCCGCGGGACAGGACCGGCATGTGATCAAGGTGATTGTCCACGGGTGCTCCATGCTCCACGCGATCGCCGTCTATCCAGTTTGCGCTGTCATGCGCGTCAAAGCCAGTGATCGGGCATCTTCCACAGGCAATGGTTCCCCCAGGCGATGCGATCATTCCTCAACCGCTATTCACAGTTATGGCACCAAAGAATTCGATTTATGAGGAATTTTCGGCACTTATTACGAAAACGGCTGCCGTTCGGGCCGGAACCGTCAGCGTGCCGGCCGCCGGGTCGTGGAACGACCGCCTGACCACCTCGTCCGCCGAGGCGGCCTGAACCGGGTGGAGCGCCACCTCGCGGCCGGGCGGCACCGCCACCGCCCGCGTACCGGGGGACGGGGTGGCGTTCAGCACCACGACGACCGCGTCCCAGCGCGCGTCCAGCCCCGTGGTGTCCACGCGCATCACGATCACGCCCTCGCCACAGGCCGGGAACGACAACCGCCGCCGCACCTCCTCGGCCGTCCCGAGCGCGAACGCCGGGGTCGAGGCCCTGATCCGCAGCAGCTCCCCGAACGCCGCCCGCGTCGCCCCGATCGCCGCGCAGCCGGGACGCAGCTCCGGATCGGCCAGCAAGGGCCGGGCGTACGGCCAGGCGGCCTCGTTGTCCGCCCTCGGCGGCAGGCCCGCGCCGAACCCGTTGCCCGCCGAGCAGTCCCACAGCAGCCGGTTGAACCAGTCGCCGGAGTCGTAGGAGTTGCGGTCGAGCGACTTCGAGCGCAACCGCTCGCTGCCCGCGTGCACGAACGCCGCCCCCTGCCCCAGCAGTACCGTGGCCAGCGACAGCACCTGCATGCGCACCCGGTCGGCCATCGGCGTGCCGGCGGGCAGCTTGTAGGCCAGCGCGTCGAACAGCGTCTCGTTGTCGTGCGCGTCCACGTACGTCACGACGTCGTCCGGCCGGGCGGCGTAACCGGCGGGGGCGCCGTTGTGGCCGACCTCCGAGCCCTTGCGGCCCGAGGGCAGCACGTAGTCGCGCAGGCCGCCGGTCAGGCCGAGCATGACCAGGTCGGTGCAGTGGCGCAGGCGCTCGCGCTGCTGCTCCTCCGAGCCGTTGGCCGCGGCGCCGTTGGGCGCGCCGGCCAGGCCGGAGCCGAACCCCTGCACCCGCGGGTCGGCGTCGAACGGGCTGCCGCCGCGCACCGCGTCCCGCAGCCTGTCGTCGAACGTGCCGATACCGGTGCCGGCCATGTTGGCCTGCGTGGCCTGCTCGAACCTGGCGTCGCCGGCCACCTCGCCGAAGCTCCAGCCCTCGCCGTACAGGATGATCGAGCGGCCGTCCACGCCGTCGCGCTCGGGGGTGAGCGCGTCGAGGGCGGCGCGCACGGCCAGGATGTTGGCCTTCGGGTGGTGGCCCATGAGGTCGAAGCGGAAGCCGTCCACCTTGTACTGCCTGGCCCACGTGCGCACCGAGTCGACCACGAGCCGGCCCATCATGGCGTGCTCGGGCGCGGTGTTGGCGCAGCAGGTGGAGGTGGCCAGGGAACCGTCCTCCAGCAGGCGGTGGTAGTAGCCGGGCACGATCGGGTCCAGCACGTCCGCCGAGTGGGTGTGGTTGTAGACCACGTCCATGACCACGCGCAGGCCGGCCTCGTTGAGCGCGGCGACCATGGCGCGGAACTCCCTGATCCGCTCGTCCGGGTCGGTCGCGTACGAGCCCTCCGGGACGGTGTAGTGCAGCGGGTCGTAGCCCCAGTTGAAGGAGTCGCGGTCCGCGGTGAGCGCCACGACCTCCTGCTGCCGTTCGGAGTCGGGCGGCAGGGCGGCGAGGTCGCAGTCCGGCTCGGTCCGGTCCGAGCGGCGCTCGGGGATCGTGGCCAGGTCGAACACCGGCAGCAGGTGCACGTGGGTGAGCCCGTCCGCGGCCAGCGCGCGCAGCTCGCGCATGCCGTCGCCGTCATGGCGGAAGGCCGCGTACGTGCCGCGCAGCTCCTCCGGCACGGTCGCGTCGGAGGCGGAGAAGTCGCGTACGTGCAGCTCGTAGATGACCGCGCGGTCCAGCGGGACCGGGGCGGGCTTGGCCAGCCGGTCCCAGCCGGGCGGCTTGAGCGCGGGGTCGTCCAGGCTCACCAGCCTGCTGCGCACCCCATCGGGCGCGGTGGCCAGGCTGTAGGGATCGGTGACCTCGGCGGTGACCACGCGGCCCGCGGCGGGGGAGTAGACGGTGACGAGGTAGGTGTAGTCCTTGCCGTACCAGGTGGGCAGGCCGCGGATCGACCACACGCCGGTCTCCTCGTCCAGTCGCATCGTGTGACGCCGGCCGCCGAGCGCCAGCTCCACCCGGCGCGCGGTGGGCGCCCAGAGCGCCAGCCGGGGCAGCAGCCGTCCCGACGGCCCGAGCCGGGCGCGGGCGGCCCCGGCGTAGACGTCGTCGAGCACGCCCGGGATCTGCACGCCGGTCGCCGCGGCCACCGCGCCGGAGTCGTCGTGGGCGACGGCCACGACCTGGCCGCGCAGGGCCTCCTTCGCCGGCCGGGCGTCCTCGGGGGACAGCTTGAGCGCGGTGCAGGCGGCCAGGTGCGGCCAGGCCCGCCGCCGGTCGTCGTCCAGTGTGCCCGGTGTGAGGGGGATGGTCAGGGCATGGCCGGTCAGGCGGCCGTCCCGGCAGGCGATGCCGCCGTCGGGGGCGCAGGCCAGCGCGTGCGTCAGCGACGGATCCACCGTCCAGGCGACCGTCTCCCTGTCGATCCAGTGGGCCCGCGCCTCGCCGTCGCCGATCGCGGTCACGTAGATCATGGTGCCCAGTCCGGCGGGGGCCCAAGCGAGGGCGCCGCGCCGGGCGGCGGAACATCGGCCGGGTGAGGCGGGAGTTTCAGCTCTCGGAGACGTCGGTGCCGTCCGGCATCAGCATGGCCGTGCACGCGAATTCGGCGTCCGCCCGGCCACGGCCCGCGAACGAGCACGCCTTGGCGGCGACGTTCCCTCCCGGGACGAAGGCCATGGGTGACTCCAGCCATCCCCGGGTGCGCTCGCCCGCGGCGAAGAAGCGGGTGGCGTCCTTCCTGTCGGGCTCTATCCAGGGCTGGAGGTAGAAGACGTCGTTCTGCGGCTGCGCCCGCGTCCTTCTTGTCGCAGTTCTCGCGGTTCGGGGTCGCGGCGCACCCCTGCCGCTCCTTGGCGGCCTCCTGATAGGCGATCGTGCCCACGAGGGTCAGCACCGCCGCCAGCGCCGCCGCGTACACGGTGAACCGGCCCACGCACAGTGCCCTGGCTTCAGATGTACGCCCGGCGACGCCTTCTCGTGCGGAAATGCGGCTTTCCCTACCGGGCTCTGGCCAGAAAGAGAGGATCGCAGCGGTATCGCATCCCAGTGACCATGTCATTACTTTGCGTAATCGGTAACTTTGCGTGATCCTGATCTCATGGACGGATTCCTGGACCCCACCTGCGGAGGCATGACCGAACTACGCGTGCACGGCGTCTCCGGCACCCCGCCGCCGAGCATCCTCAACCACCCCCACCCCCGCCAGATCGCCGGCGACGCCACCACCGGCTTCTACCGCCGCTGGTGGCCGGGCGGCCGGCCCGACGGCGAGCAGGACGACCTGCCCGGCATCCGCCACCGCGAGGCCTACGCCTGGGGCGGCCTCACCTCGGGCGGCCGGACCATCGCCCTCTGGCTGCTCCTGCTGCCCTTCTCCCTGGCCAACCTGTCCTACTTCATGCTTCCGAGGCCGGCGGCCGGCGCCCGCCTGCGGCACGTGGCCGAGGCGGCGCAGCGGCTGTTCGCGCTGCTGCTCACCGGCACCCTCGTCGGCGCCGTCACCCGGGCGAGCGTCGACCTCATCGGCTGGCAGTGCACCGCGGCCGGCCGGGCCTGCGCCCGGGAGAACGCGCCGGCCTGGGTCCACTGGATGAGCGAGCTGTGGGGCGCCGAGCCGTCGCGGCGGCTGGCCGTCGCCGCGCTGGCGCCGTTCGCGGTGGTCGTGCTGCTGTGGTGGCTGGCGCGGCGCACCTGGGAACGCGACGAGCAGACCGGGTTCCCGCCCGACGGCGGCTCGCGTCCGGGGCCGCTGCTGGCCCGGCCGCGGCTGTGGCACGGCGGCGCGCCCGTGTGGCGGCTGCGGGCCGTGCACGTCGCCTTCGCGCTGGGCTCGATCGGCCTGGCGGTGTCGGCGCCGTTCGTGGGCGACCCGCGGGGGCTGGCGCTGACGGCGGCCAACGTCGCCGTCCAGGTCGCCGCCGCCGTGCTGGCGGCGCTGCCCGGGATCGCCAGGCGGCTGGCCCCCGGCGAGGCGGTCCCGCCCTGGCTCACCGGCGCGTGCCGGGCGCTGCGGGTGGCCGGGCCGCTGGCCTTCACGGCCACGGTCGCCGCCGCCCTGACCGGGATGTCGCCCGCGCTGCCGGGGCGGCAGCTTCCCGGCATCGGCGTCGGAGCGTTCCAGTTCGGGCTGACGCTCGGGCTCGGGCTGTTCATCCTGGTGGCGACCGCCGTCCTGGCCCGCATGGACCGGCCGGCCGCGAGCGGCGACCCGATCGAGCGGCGGGCGCTGTGCGGCATGGCGGCCTGGTTCACGCTGATGGTGGCGGCCGGCAGCGCCAACGTGCTCGCCCTCGGCCTGCTGTTCTGGACCGCCACCTTCTTCGGCGTGCCCGCCTCCCTCGCCGAGCCGGGGCCGGTCGACCGCAGGCTCTACCTCGACGACCCGGTCTGGTGGACGGCCGCGCTGGTGCCGCTGCTGGTGATCGGGTTCGTCGCCGTGGCGGCCGAGCTGTGGCTGGTCCGCGGGTCCGCCGCCGCCGCGCTCACGCCGAAGCTGACCCCCTACTACGGCGCCTACGACCGGGACGTGGCCGGCAAATGGGCGCTGGCCTCGCTCACCGACCGCGCCGGGCTCGTGCTGGCCGTGCTCACCGGCCTCGGCGTGGCCGGCTCCGCCGCGGTGACCGTGATCTACCGGTTCCACCTGTTCGCCCCGGTGGGCGGGCTGGCCGGGCTGCTGGCCTCCGTCGGGAGCTGGGCCATGACGGCGATCGTCGTGGGCCTGGTCCTGCTGGGCCGCCGCACGTACAGCGACACGCGGCTGCGGCGCACGGTCGGCATCCTGTGGGACGTCTCGACCTTCTGGCCCAGGGCCATCCACCCGCTGGCGCCGCCGTGCTACACCGAGCGGGTGATCCCCGAGCTGCTGGCCCGGGTCAAGACCCTGACCAGGACCGCCGACGACGAGGTGGTGCTGTCCGGGCACAGCCAGGGCAGCGTGCTCACCGCCGCGCTCGTGCTCCAGGTGCGGCCCGAGCTGCGGCCCCGCGTCCGGCTGCTCACCCACGGCTCGCCGCTGCGCCGCCTGTACGCCGCCTTCTTCCCCGCCTACTTCGGCACCCCGGGCCTGTCGGCCATGCGCGACGCCGTCCGCTGGACGAACCTGTACCGGCTGAGCGACCCCATCGGCGGGCCCGTTTTCCGCCGGGTCGACCCGTTCGGCCCCCGTCCGGCGGGCGAGGGGGAGGAGACCGTCGACCGGTTCTGCTGGGACCCGCTCCAGCCGGGGCCGGGCGAGCCGCTGCCCGAGGCGCGCTGGCACTCCGACTACTGGCTCGACCCCGCCTACGAGGAGACCCTGGCCCGGCTCACCAGGTCAGATGGAGTTCCTCGGGCGCGCGGTGGATGAGCGTGACGGCCATCACCACGTCCTCGCGGGCCAGCCGGAGGCCGGGCAGCTCCGCCATCAGCAGCTCCAGTGTCACCCGCAGCTGCTCGCGGGCCAGGAACGCGCCGGGGCAGCCGTGCACGCCGTGGTCGAACGCCAGGTGACGGGCGCGCGGACGGGTGATGTCGAAGACGTCGGGCCGCTCGTGCACCGCCTCGTCGCGGCCCGCCGAGGCGAAGGAGGCACGGCCGAGCCGAGCAGCGCGGTCGTGGTGAGGTGCCCGGCGAGCATGACGTTCTCGACGTTGGAGGCGATCTCGTCGCGCTGGACGGCCGTCGGCTCCCCGGGGCCGGGCGCCAGGCCGCGGGTGAGCGGCCTGCGGTAGCGCTGGTGCGCCTCGCCGTCCGTGCTCAGCACCACGGGCGCGCCGCCCGGCACCCCGGCCAGCTCGGCGAACGCCCGCGGGCTCGGGATCACGTCCGGCCGCAGTGCGCCCTTGGAGGAGAAGTCGTCCGGCCTGGACAGCACCTCGCGCACGTCGTCGTGCCGGGCCACCAGCCAGGCGTCCAGCTCCTCGACGAAGGTGAGCCCGGGGGCGGCGCGGGCGCGGGCGTAGAGCGGGTACGGGTCGCGGTAGAGCGCCCGTCGATCCACGCGTCCCATCGTCCGGTGTGGGCGGGGACGCCACAAGATCTGAAATTTTCTTTTAGTTCACTCCCAAGTCTTGAAACTTATATCCACGAGCGATTGAGTTCGGTCGTGCAGACCCTCCGTTTCCTGGCCGCCGCCGCGCTCGTCTTAGGGCCGGTGGCCCTGAGCGCACCCGCGCAGGCCGACCCCACACCGCCCGCCGAGGACGCGCTGAAGGCGTCCTCCTACCCGCCGCCCTCCACGCTGATCAGCCAGGCCACCGCCGGGCAACCGCGGCTGGAGACGGCCAAGAGGACCCGGCCGGTCGCGCCGGGCCTCTCGCTGACCTCGTTCGACACCTACGACGCGCTGGGCTGGCTGCGCGCCGACGCGCTGACCGCCGACCTCGGCGGCGGCAAGGGCGGGCCCAGGGCCGACTACGTCTTCTCCGGTGAGGTGACCAGGACCGAGCCGCTGTCCGGCCCCGCCGGGCGCTCCCGCGCGGTGGCGGCGGTCAACGGCGACTTCTTCGACATCAACAACTCCGGCGCCGCCCAGGGCATCGGCGTGCAGGACGGCACGCTGGTCCAGTCACCGGCCGCCGGGCACGACAACGCGGTCGCCGTCACCGGCGACGGCGTCGGCCGGGTGCTCAAGATGTACTTCGAGGGCACCGCCACGCCCTCCGGCGGCGCGCCGATCGCGCTCACCCAGTTCAACCAGATGGTGCAGAACGGCGGCGTGGGCCTGTTCACGCCGCTGTGGGGCTCCTTCAACCGGGCCCGCGCCGTCGAGGGCGCCGCCTCGGTCGCCGAGGTCGTGCTGGTGGACGGCGTGGTCACCGAGGTGCGCAACGCCGCCGGCACCGGGCCGATCCCCGCCGGGACCACGATCCTGCTCGGCCGGGACGCCGGCGCCGCCGCCCTGTCGGCCCTGAAGGCCGGCGACCGCGTGGACGTCAAGTACCAGCCGAAGGCGTCGGACGGCTCCGCCGTCAAGACGGCCGTCGGCGGCAACTACGTCCTGGTCAAGGACGGCGCCGTGCAGAACAGCACCGACCCGGCCGCGCACCCGCGCACCGCCGTGGGCTTCTCCGCCGACGGCAGGAAGATGTACCTGCTGACCGTGGACGGCCGCCAGGCCGACAGCCGCGGCGTCACGCTCAACGAACTGGCCGCCATGATGGTGGACCTGGGCGCGGCCAACGCCCTCAACCTCGACGGCGGCGGCTCCTCCACCCTGCTGGCCCGCGAGCCCGGCTCGGCCGAGGTGCAGGTGGAGAACAGCCCCTCCGACGGCGGCGAGCGCCACGTGCCCAACGGCCTGGCGCTGTACGCGCCCGAGGGCAGCGGCAGGCTCAAGGGCTTCTGGCTGGAGACCGCGAGCGACCCGGCCAAGGCGCCCGGCGTCGGCCCGGTCGCCGGCGGCCGGCCCGACCGCGTCTTCCCCGGCCTCACCAGGCGGCTGACCGCCGCGGGCTACGACGAGACGTACGGCCCCGCCGCGGGCACGCCGTCGTGGCGGGCCAACCCGGCCGTGCACGGCGTGATCAGGAACGGCAGGTTCCACGCCCTGGTGCCCGGCCAGACGACCGTCACCGCCTCGCGCGGCGGCGCGAAGGGCACGATCGGCCTGACCGTGCTCCAGCCGTTGCAGCGGCTCGGCGCCACGGCCGACCGGCTCGGCATCGCGGGCGCGGACGGCAGCGCCGCCTTCGGCGTCGTCGGCTACGACCACAACGGCAACTCCGCGCCCATCGAGCCGGACGACCTCACCCTCGACTACGACCGGAACCTGTTCGAGGTCACCCCGGCCGAGCACGGGTACTTCACCGTCAAGGCCCGGCAGGCCACCGGCTCCGGGCTGATCACCGCCAAGGTCGGGAAGATCACCACGGCCGTGCCGGTGACGGTCGGCTTCGAGTCCAAGCCGGTCGCCGACTTCGAGGACGCGGCCAAGTGGTCCTTCGCCGCCGCCCGCGCCACCGGCTCGCTGTCGGCCGCGCCGGGCCAGAGCGGCGGCGGGCTGAAGCTGTCCTACGACTTCACCACCTCGACCGCCACCCGGGCCGCGTACGCCAGCCCGCCGCAGCAGATCGTGGTGGACGGGCAGCCGCAGGCGTTCGGGCTGTGGATCAACTCCACCGGCAAGGGGGAGTGGCCCAGCCTGGAGTTCTACGACGCGCTCGGCCAGTCGCAGATCCTGCGCGGGCCGTACATGACGTGGACCGGCTGGCAGTACGTCGAGTTCCCGGTGCCCGCGGGGGTCAACTACCCGCTCAGGCTCCGGCGCTTCTACGTGGCCGAGACCAGGGCCGACGCCAAGTACACCAACGACATCCTGATCGACGGCCTGGTGGCCAAGGTGCCGCCGTCGGTCACCGCGCCCGCCGTGCCCAAGGTCGCCGACCCCGTCGTCAAGGCGGACGTGGCCAAGGCGCCCTGGCGGTTCGCGGTCATGTCGGACGCCCAGTTCGTGGCCAAGAACCCCGACAGCGACATCGTCAGGAACGCCCGCCGCACGCTCAAGGAGATCAAGGCCGCCAAGCCCGACTTCCTGCTGATCAACGGCGACCTGGTGGACGAGGCGTCGCCGGAGGACTTCGCGCTGGCGAAGAAGATCCTCGACGAGGAGCTGGGGGGAGAGCTGAAATATCACTACATCCCCGGCAACCATGAGGTCATGGGCGGCAAGATCGACAACTTCAAGGCCGTCTTCGGCGACACGTACGGCACGTTCGACCACAAGGGCACCCGCTTCATCACCCTGGACACCTCCCGCCTGAACCTGCGCGGCGGCGGCTACGACCAGGTGGCGATGCTCCGCTCCGAGCTCGACAAGGCGGCGAAGGACGCCTCCGTCGGGTCGGTCGCCGTGCTGTTCCACGTGCCGCCGCGCGACCCCACGCCGGGCAAGGGCAGCCAGCTCGGCGACCGGAAGGAGGCCGCGCTGGTCGAGGGCTGGCTGGCCGACTTCCAGCGCGACACCGGCAAGGGCGCGGCCTACATCGGGGGGCACGTGGGCACGTTCAACGCCTCGCGCGTGGACGCGGTGCCGTACTTCATCAACGGCAACTCCGGCAAGAACCCGGCCACCGCCCCCGACGACGGCGGCTTCACCGGCTGGTCGCTGTGGGGCGTGGACCCCGTGACGCCCGCCGAGGCCGAGCACGTACGGCGCAACTGGTTCGTCGACGCGCCCGGCTGGATCGGCACGCAGGTGCGGCCGCACGTGGACGAGCTGACGCTCACCGCGCCCGCGACCGTCGCGGTCGGCGCGCCCGCGCCGGTCACGGCGGCGCTCCGCCAGGACGACCGGACCGTGCCGGCCGCCTACCCGGTCTCGGTGTCCTGGTCCGGCTCGCCCAACCTGCACGTCGGCACCCGTCAGACGGCCAAGCCGTGGCACGTGGCGGTGCTCGACCCGGGCACGGGCACGATCACGGCCCTGCGGGCCGGGCAGGTGACGGTCGCCGTCACCGTCAGCGGGGTCACCCGCCAGGCGAGCGTGGCGGTCACCGCCAAGGCCGCCGCCTGAGGCCCCCGGCCGGGGAGGGACCGCCCCTCCCCGGCCGGAACACTCCCCCATGGTAAGAATCTAGACAGCCATGGGATTCCCCAGTCTTCCCCCGGATAGCACCCCTGACGTGCGGGGACCCGCCCCGCAGGCCGCGGGACCGGGGGAAGGACTAGGGGGTTCGTCGGTGAACGCATGGACCTTCGAGGGACAACCCGGCGCGCTGGGCGACACGGTCACGCTCGTGGAGGGCGGCTCGTTCTGCGTGTGCCAGCACGGCGGCGACATCGTCCCCGGCGGCGCGCAGGGCGTCTACCACGCCGACACCCGCCTGCTGTCCCGCTGGATGCTGCGCGTGGACGACCATCCCGTCGAACCGCTGCAAGCGATCATGGGCGAGCCGTACCACGCCACGTTCCTCGGCAAGGCCAGGCCGCGTCCCGGATGGGCGGAGAGCACGCTGCTCGTCGTGCGCGACCGCTTCGTCGGCGGCGGGCTGCGCGAGGACCTCACGCTGCGCAACATGTCCGAGGAGGCCGCGGGCTGCGTCGTGTGCGTGCAGGCCGGCGCGGACCTGGCCGACCTGTTCGAGGTGAAGTCCGAACGGGTCCGGCCCGCCGACGACGTCGAGATCCACCCCGGCGAGAGCGGCATCGAGGTCTACTCGCCGAGCCGGGCCCGCGGCGCCAGGATCGCCGTCGAGCCGGCCGGCACGCCGGTCGTCACCGCGCCGGGGCTGCTCACGTTCGACGTCGTGGTGCCCGCGCGCGGCGAATGGCGCGCCACCGTGCTCGTGACGCCGGTCCGCGAGGGCGAGGAGACCGCGGCCTGGTTCCCGGTCGCCCATCCCACCCACCACGCCGGGCCGGCCCGCCGCCTGGCCGAGTGGACCGCCAGCACCCCCGCCGTGGAGAGCACGAACGCCGGCCTCGTCGAGGCCCTGACCCGGTCCCGAGCGGACCTGGGCAGCCTGCGCCTGTTCGACCGCGACCATCCCGACGAGCCGCCCGCGATCGCCGCCGGGGCGCCCTGGTTCATGACGCTGTTCGGCCGTGACTCGCTGCTGACCTCCTGGATGGCGCTGCCGCTGGACCAGACGCTCGCGCTCGGCACGCTGCGCAGGCTGGCCCGGCTCCAGGGCGCCAGGGTCGACCCGCTGTCGGAGGAGGAGCCCGGCAAGATCATGCACGAGCTGCGCTTCGGCGTCCAGGACGGCTCCTCGCCGTACGGGGGACGGGCCTACTACGGCTCGGTGGACGCCACCCCGCTGTTCGTCATGCTGCTCGGCGAGCTGCGCCGCTGGGGCGTCCACCGCGACGCGGTCGAGGAGCTGCTGCCGCACGCCGACGCCGCGCTCGCCTGGATCGAGGAGTACGGCAGCCGCGACGGCTTCGTCTGGTACCAGCGCAAGACCGACCGCGGCCTGGTCAACCAGGGCTGGAAGGACTCCTTCGACGGCGTCAACTTCGCCGACGGCACCATCGCCCGCCCGCCGATCGCCCTGGCCGAGGTGCAGGGCTACGTCTACGCCGCCTACCTGGCCCGCGCCCACTTCGCCTGCCAGCAGGGCGACGCGGCCGCCGAGCGGCGCTACGTGCAGCGGGCGCGGGCGATCAGGGAGGCGTTCAACGAACGTTTCTGGCTGCCCGGCCCCGGCTACTACGCCATGGGCCTGGACGGGCGCGGCCGGCCCATCGACGGGCTGGGCTCCAACATGGGCCACTGCCTGTGGGCCGGCATCGCCGACGAGGACAAGGCCCGCGAGGTGGCCCGCCACCTGCTCTCGCCCGAGATGTTCACCGGGTTCGGGGTGCGCACGCTGGCCTCGTCCATGGGGGCCTACAACCCGATGAGCTACCACAACGGCTCGGTGTGGCCGCACGACAGCGCGATCATCGCCGCCGGGCTGATGCGTTACGGCCACGTCGAGGAGGCCCAGCGCATCGCCGTCGGGCTGCTGGAGGCCGCGCACGCCTTCGGCGGGCGGCTGCCGGAGCTGTTCTGCGGGTTCGGCAAGCAGGAGTACGGGCGGCCGGTGCCGTACCCGACGTCGTGCTCGCCGCAGGCGTGGGCCGCCGCCGCGCCCATCCAGCTCCTGCGCACGTTGCTGCGGCTGGACCCCTGGGTGCCGTACGGGAAGGTGTGGCTGGCCCCGGCGCTGCCCGAGGGGTTCGGGGACGTGACGATCAAGGGCATGCCGGTGGGGGACTCCAGGCTCGGCATCCGCGTCAGGGGCGACGACGGCACGCCGATGGTGTCCGGGCTGCCCGAGGGCGTCGACCTGGTCACCGAGCCGCGCTGCCCGATCAGCGGAGCCTGCCGCCCGGGCCCGGCCCGCAGGGCGCACGGACTGTCGGCGCTGTGACGAGGCCACGAGGCGCTATGACGACCGGACTGACGACATGGGGAGGTGCCGGGATGACGGATTCCGAGGACGACTGGGAAGGCGCGCTGCGCATCGCGATGGTCGCTCCGCCCTGGGAGGAGGTGCCGCCGCGAGCTTACGGCGGGATCGAGCAGATGCTCGCCGACCTGATCACGGGCCTGTCCGGACGTGGCCACGAGGTGACGCTGATCGGCTCGGGCAGCACGGGGGTCCCGGCCAAGTTCCTGGTCACCTACCCCGAGGCGCCCTCGGAGCGGATCGGCGAGTCGCTGCCCGAGGTGCTGCACGCCGCCCAGGCCTGGCGGGCGCTCGAAGGGATGCCCGCCGACATCGTGCACGACCACTCGCTGGCCGGGCCGCTCACCGCGCTCGGCCGGGCGACCCCGACCGTGGTCACCTGCCACGGCCCGGCCGGCGGCGAGCTGGGCGAGGTGTACCGGGCGCTCGGCGAACGCGTCAACCTGATCGCCGTCTCCGACGCCCAGCGCGCCGACGCGCCCGACCTCAACTGGGTCGCCACCGTGCACAACGCGCTCGACGCCGCCTCCTTCCCCTTCCGGGAGCACAAGGAGGACTGGGTGTTGTGGCTGGGCCGGTTCAGCCACAGCAAGGGGCCGGACCTGGCCATCGACGCCGCCCGCGCGGCGGGCCGCCGCATCGTGCTGGCCGGCAAGCTCACCGAGCCGTGCGAGCGGGACTACTTCGAGGAGCACGTACGGCCCCGGCTGGGCCCCGGCGTCTCCTACGTGGGCGAGGCCGACGCAGGGCGCAAGCGCGAGCTGCTGGCCGCCGCCCACTGCATGGTCTTCCCCATCCAGTGGGAGGAGCCGTTCGGGATGGTGGTGATCGAGGCCATGGCCTGCGGCACGCCCGTCGTCGCCATCGGCAGGGGAGCGGTGCCGGAGATCGTCGTGGACGGCGTGACGGGGTTCGTGCTGCGGGAGGCGGCGGAGCTGCCCGCGGCGATCGAGGCGGCCGGGCGGCTCGATCCGCGAGCCTGCCGCGACCACGTCGAGCGGCACTTCGGCGTCGGCGCGATGGCCGCGGCCTACGAGGCGGTCTACCACCGCCTGCTGGCCGCCCCGCGCCCGGTACGGCTCACCGAGGAGCCGGGACCGGACCGAACTCCGCCCGGGTGTCGATGACCCGCCCGAACCGCACCCAGCGGTCCCGCTCGAACCGGGCGAGCTGCATCGACTCGATCGGGAACCCGTCGCCGGGCCCGGTGGACAGGGTGATCCCGGGCAGCAGCAGGTCCAGCTTGACGCCGGACAGGCTCCGCATGGCCGCGCGCAGCCCCTCCCTGGACGGGCAGCGCATGCGTTCGAGCGTCCTGACGAACGCCTGCGCGGCCGTCCAGCCGTAGACGACCTGCTGGCCGCCGGGGTCGGCGCCGGGGACGTGGCGCCGCACCGCGGCCACGTAGGCGCGCACGGCGGGGTCGTCCGCCCACTCCGGCGCGGCCGGATCCTTCTGGAACCCGGCCGTGACGACGCCCTGCACCTTGTCGTGGCCGACCGGCCCGAGCACGGCCGGGGAGGCGGCCACGCCGTTGAGGATGTGCAGCGGGTTCCAGCCGGTCATCGCCGCGTCGGCGGCCAGCGCCTGGGCGGCGAACTTCGGCGTGCTGACGTCGAGCAGCACGTCCGCCCCCGAGGCGGCCAGGTTGGCGAGCTGGCCCTGCACGCCGGGATCGGTCACCTCGTAGCTCTGGACGGCCACGATCCGCACCTCGGTGCCCTCGATCGCCTGGCGGAAGCCGTCGAGCAGGTCGTGGCCGAAGTCGTCGTTCTGGTACAGCACGGCGACGCGGGCCCTGGGCGCGGACTCGGCCAGGTAGCGGGCGTAGACGCGGGCCTCGGCGGCGTAGCTGGGCTGCAGGCCGATCGTCCAGGGGTGGGCGGTGTCGGTGCCCCACTCGGTGGCGCCGGTGGCCACGAACGGCTGCGGCACGCCCCGGCGGGCGGCGAACTCGCGCACGGCCGCGGTCGAGGGCGTGCCGAGCGTCTGGAACAGCGCGAACACCCGGTCGCGCAGCACCAGGCGGCGGGCCTGCTCCACGGCGCGGCCCGGCTGGTAGGCGTCGTCGCGGACGACGAACTCCACGCGCCGCCCGTCCACGCCGCCGCTGTCGTTGACGTGCTCGAAGTAGGCCCGCGCGCCCTGGGCGACCGCCGCGTAGGCCGAGGCGGGCCCCGACAGCGGGTAGAGGCCGCCGATGACCACCCCGGCCAGCAGCGTGATCGACAGGGACACCGGAAAGGAGTCGGGGGAGACGAAACCGGTCGTCCAGGTGTAGAGGGCGCCGGCCGCGCCCGCGTACATGGCGCTCCAGGCGAAGGCGTGCGTCATGTGGGCGGCCGGCCGCATGCCGAGCGTCTCGGCCGCCGCCGGATGCTCCCTGACCGCGGTCAGCGCCCGCCCGCCGCGCGACCCGGCCAGGTTGCGGGCCATCGCGTACGCCGCTCCCGCCACCGCCAGCACCAGGAAGTACAGCCACTGGTCGGCCTCCAGCAGCGGCGCCCACGGCTCGGGCACCGGCAGCCCCATCGCCCCGCCGGTCACCGAGGGGAAACGCTTGAGCAGCGGCGGCAGCACGACCGCGACCGCGAAGGAGTACACCAGGACTCCGGTCATCATGGACGGCTCCAGGAACAGCATGGGGCCAGCAGCACGCCGGACAGCGCGCCGACGGCGGAGGCGGCGCCCCAGCCCAGGGCCAGCACCCGCCCCACGCGCACGCCCGACAGCCCGGCCGAGCGCGGGTCCGCGGCCACGGCCCGCATCACCAGGCCGAGCCCGGTGTGCCGGACCACCAGGGCGACCGCGCCGAGCACCAGCCCGGCCAGGCACGCCGCGGCCGTGCGCCGCGAGGCCCGAAAAGCACCGCATTCACGGATATTTCGCCCTATAGCGAGAATGGCCTCTTTCGAGGCCGCACTCTTTGCTCTTCTCTTGTCATGCCGAAGATGCGATATGGGAGACGATGGGGAATGTAGCTGTCGATCAGCGCATTCGACACCTGACTTACGCACGCGCGGGCATTGTTTGATGAATATCCGGACATTACGTCCAGGCCGCCGTCGCGGGTGTCGCTGAATCGCTCACGATCTCTCTTCATTCGCTTCTTCTGTACGATCAATGGGAAAGTCATGCGAAATCACCGACGTAGCGTCGTCCTGGTCGCCGCGGCATGCCTGGTGGCCGACGCCATGGGGGGCGCGCCCGCGCACGCCGACAGCACACTGCGGCAAACCGCCCCGCTCATCCGGCCGATCCCCCTCGCGCCGACGCCCCCGCCCGGCAAGGGCGAGCCCGAGAAGGGACGCCCGGAAGCCGGCGGCCTGGTCTGCGGGCCTCCGTACGTGACCGGCGACCCGGATCTGGGGCCGACCATCCTGCCCCGGACCGGCTATCTCGGCACCCTTCTGCGTGACTACGTGCCGCTGGGCGGTCTCACCCCGCAGCACTTCCTCTCGCGTTACTGGGACTACGCCGCGAACAATTACCGTTTCCCGCCCGACTCCGGGTTCGGTCGTTCCGGTAATTACCCGAACGGAAGGCTGCTGCTCAAGACGACGTTTCTGCAGATCGGCATGAGGCTCGACCGTTTCGGCGGTTACACGGGCGCGTTCCTGTCGCCGTTGGGCGACCAGTTCACCCAGCGCGCACTGCCGCCGCGCAACCTGAACACCAACCCGCAGGATCCGCAGCACCTGTGCAATTACCACGCGTTCCGGGTGCTCAAGTCGTTCCGCGTCGAGGTGGGACCGGCGGCGCCCGCGTTCGAGCAGCCGGGCGGCGGCACGCAGTACCACGTGCTCAGCAGGTACATCCCTGAGGCTCCGCAGACCAGCGAGGAGGTTCCGGTGAGCTGGCTGCTGGCGAACGGATACCTGGAGGAGATCGAGCCGGTCCTGGTGACCGTCAGGACCGACGACACGACGGCCCAGGACACCACCATCCAGGACACCAGCGCCCAGGACACGACGGCCCGGGACATGACGGCGGCCCAGGACATGACGGCCCAGGACATGACGGCCCGCGACACGGCCGCCCGTGACGTGATCAACCGCGGCACGACGGCCCGGGACGCGATCAACCGGGGCACGTACACCACGGTCCGCAAGCCCGTCCCGGCGGGCCGCCCGTCCACATCCGGGCGGCCTTAGGCACCAGCCGCGCCGCGCTCCCGCCCCCCGCCCGTGCCGGACGCCGCCGAGGTCGCCGTCGAGGTCGCCGCCTGGATCGGTGGCGCGCTCGGCGGCGTCACCGGGCGGGGTACGGCGTGAGCCCGCCCTCGTGCACCAGCGAGACCGTCCGCTCCAGGTCGGGGGTCAGGTAGCGGTCGTCGCCCAGCGGCGCGACGTACCGCCTGAGCTCGTCGCGCAGGCCGCGCGTCACCGTCCCGAGCGGCAGGCCGGCCATCCGCGCCGCGATCAGGTCGATGCCCTGCGCCGCCATCAGGTACTGCACCGCCAGCACGATCTCCAGACGGTCGAGGTTCTCGTGCAGGTCGCGGACCGAGGCCATCGCCATCGTGTTGTGGTCCTCCTGGCCGTCCTTGACCGGACGCGACAACGTGCCCGCCGGATGGGCCCTGACCTGCATCTCGGGGACCACCGCCGCGGCCACCGACTGCGCCTGGACCATCCCGGAGTTCAGGCCCACGCTCCCGCCGGCCAGGTTCGCCGGCAGGCCGTAGCTCCAGCGTGGCGACAGCAGGCGTCCCGACAACTCCTGCGACAGGACGCCGAGGTCGGTGATCTCGGCGTTCAGGCTGTCGGCGAGGTGGCCCATGATTGAGCCGTCCCAGTTGCCGCCCATCACGAACTCGTAGCCGGGGCCGCGCTCCCGCCGGAAGACCAGCGGGTTGGAGGTCGAGGAGTTGGCCTCGCGCGCCAGCGTCCGGCGGGTGGCGGCGAGCACCTGCCGCAGCCCGGCCATGATGTGCGGGGCGGCGCGTACGGACACCGCGTCCTGCACGCGCGGGGTGTAGCCGGCCGGGTCGAGCCGCCTGCGTCCCTCCTCGGTCATCCAGCCCGAGCCCGCCACCATGGCCCGCAGCCGTGCCGCGACCGCATCCTCCTCCGGGATGTGCCGCTCGCGGTGCGTACGCGCGTCCAGCGAGCCGCGCTCGGCCCTGGTCGCCTCCATGAACAGGGCGAAGGCCCCCTCGGCCTGGTCGGCGAGCACCGTGGCCCGGTGCACCGCGTGCAGCAGCGTGGCCGCCACCACCGTGCTGCCGCTGACGATTGGCAGCGCCTCCCCGGCCTCGAAGGCGAAGCTCGCGGGCAGCCCGGCGCGCGGCAGCATCTCCGAGGCGGGCCCCACCTCGCCCCGGTAGTGCACCGGCGCGTCCTCGCCCAGCGCGGCCAGCCCGGCCGCCGCCTGCGGCTGCAGGTCGCCGGTGCCGAGCGAGCCGATCTGCGGCATCACCGGCACGACCCCCGCGTTCACCAGCGACAGCAGCCGCTGCGGCACCTCCGGCCGTACGCCCGTCCGCCCCCTGGCCATCTGGTTGGCCTTGAGGACCAGGGCCAGCCGGACCACGTCGTCCGGGAAGGCCGGGCCGACGCCCGCCGCGTGCGAGCGCAGCACGTTGCGCTGGAACTGCTCGGCCTGCTCCGGCGAGAGCGGCCGGTCCTTCAGCGGGCCGAGCGCCTGGTTCCAGCCGTACACCCGCTGGCCGCTCAGGGCCGCCAGTGCCCCCGCCCGCGACCGGGCCATGCGGGCCCGCGCGGCGTCCGACACCCGCGCGAGCACGGGACGGCCCGCCAGGATCGCGAAGGCGTCGCGGAGCGCGAACCGGCCGCCGTCCAGCACCAGGTTCAGCACCGGCACCGCCGCCGGGGCCGGGGCCGGGGGCGCCTCCGGGACGGCGACGGCCCGCTGCGGCACGCACACCGCCGCGAGCAGGCCGACACCGGCGGCCATTCGTCCTACTTTGCTGATCGACACGGTCTCCCGGCCCCTTCACGACGAAGATCCACTCCGCTCCGTTTATAGCCGGGCGGACGGACGGCGCCGGGTACGGCTCCGCACCGGGGGACGAGTGCTGACCGGCCCTATGGCAGGCGCTTACCTCCCGCCTTGGACGCCACCGCGATGTGCGGCCGCCCGGTGATCGGATGCGGCCCCACGTGGGCCAGGACGCCGAAGACCTCCTCGATGAAGGCCGGGGTCAGCACCTCCAGAGGCGGCCCCTGCCCGGCGACCCGGCCCTCGCGCAGGACGACGATCCGGTCGGCGTAGGCGGCGGCCTGGTCCAGGTCGTGCAGCGCGGCCAGCAGCGTCAGGCCGAGCGAGCGGATCAGGTCCAGCAGGAGGAGCTGGGAGCCCACGTCCAGGTGGTTGCCCGGCTCGTCCAGGATCAGCAGCGGCGCCTCCTGGGCCAGCGCGCGGGCCAGCAGCACGCGCTGCCGCTCGCCGCCGGACAGTGTGGTCATCAGCCGGTCGGCCGCCCAGTCCATGCCGACCCGTTCCAGGGCCGCGGCGACCACCGTCCGGTCGCCCGCGCTCTCCCGGTCCAGCGCCCGCTTGTGGCTGTGCCGCCCGGCCGCGACGACCTCGGCCACGGAGAACCCGTCCCCGGCCGGGTTGTGCTGCGGCAGGACCGCCCGCCGCCGCGCGGCGTGCCGGGGACGCATGCGCCACAGGTCGTCGCCGTCCAGCCGGACGACGCCGCCCGACGGCCGCAGCGACCGGTAGACGGTGCGCAGCAGCGTGGACTTGCCGCTGCCGTTGGGCCCGACCAGCGCCACGAACTCGCCCGGCCCGGCGCTCAGCGTGACGTCGGTGACGATGGGCCGCGCGTCGATGCTCGCGCTGACGCCCGCGAGGTCAAGCCGCATCGCCGCCTCCGCCCGTCCGTCGCCGGCGCAGCAGCCACAGGAAGAACGGCACGCCGAGCCCCGTGGTGAAGATCCCCACCGGCAGCTCGTTCGGCCGGTCGGCCACCCGCGCCGCCAGGTCGACCAGCACCAGGAACACCGCGCCCGCCAGCAGCGAGACCGGCAGCACCCGGCGGTGGTCGGCCCCGACCACGAACCGGACCATGTGCGGGACCATCAGCCCGATGAACCCGATGCCGCCGACCACGCTGACCACCGTCGCCGTCAGCAGCGACCCGGCCGCCAGCAGCCCGATCCGCAGCGCGGCGACCGGCACGCCGATCGCGACGGCGGCCTCCTCGCCGGCCAGCAGCGCGTTGAGCGCCCGCGCCTGCGACGACAGCCAGGCCACGCAGCACACGACCAGCAACGCGGGCACGCCCAGATCCGCCCAGGACGCCCCGGCGACGCTGCCCATCAGCCAGAACATCATGCCCTGCAGCTCGGTCGGGTTGAGCTGGAGCTGCACGAACGTGGTGGCCGCCGAGCACAGGTAGCCGACGGCCACGCCGGTCAGCACCAGCCACGAGTCCAGCAGCCGCCCGGAACGCTGGGACAGGACGTACACCACCAGCGCCGACAGCAGCGCGGCGGCGAACGCGGCCCCGGTGACGCCGAGCGCGCCGGTCAGCCCGGCCAGCGCGCCGCCCCCGAGCGCGGGCACCAGCACGGCCCCGAGCGAGGCCGCCGACGACACCCCCAGCACGTACGGGTCGGCGAGCGGGTTGCGGACCAGCGCCTGCAACGCCACCCCGGCCACCGACAACGCGGCCCCGGCCAGCGCGGCCAGCAGCGCCCGGGGCGTGCGGATCTCCCACACGACCTGCGCGAGCAGCGGATCGGCCTGCTCGCCCCGCCCGGTCAGGTACGCCCACACCACCCCCCACACCTGGTCCAGGGGCAGGTTCACCGACCCGGCGGAGATCCCGATCACCAGGGCCCCGACCAGCGCGGCCCCGAGACCGGCCAGCAGGAGCCCGGTCGCCCGCCCGGACACCGCGTGCGGCCGCCGCGGCGGGACGGACGCGGCGCGGCGCGGCGGCGCGGTCAGCGTGTCAGCCAACGGGATGCACCACCTTGGAGATCTTCTCCACGGCCCAGGCGTTCAGCGGCCCGAGGTAGACGCCGTCGGAGACGACCGTGAAGGTCCTGGACCTGGACGCGGCCCAGTGGGGGTAGGCGGCGAACAACTTCGCCGCCGCCTCCTCGCCCTTCTCCTCGGGCGTGAACAGCCCGACGACCAGCACGTCCACCTGGGCGGTGGCGAGCTGTTCGCGGTTGAGGGTGCGGGTCATGTCGGCGGTCTGGCCGGCGAAGGCGTTGACCCCGCCGGCCGCCCTGATGACGTCGTCGTAGATGCCGCCGGTCATCACGGCGGGCAGGCCGTTGGCGTTCATCATGGCCATGCCGGGATAGGCGATCAGCACCTTCTTGGGCGGCAGCCCCGCGACGCGGGCCCGTACGGACTCCACCCGCGCCCGCAGCCCGCCGATCAGGTCGAACGCCTTGCGCTGCACGTCGAACACCCGCCCGAGCAGGCTGAGGAACTCCAGCGAGGAGTTGATCGACTGGTTGCGGTAGGCGCGCTTCTCCTGCTCGGTCGCGTCCGGCTTGCCCATCGCGCAGTTGACCGGGTTGACCAGCGAGGTGATGCCGGCCGCGGCGAGCTGCTCACGGGTGGCGAAGCCCCGGGTGGGGTCGAACCCGCCCGACCAGGTGGACACCACCAGGTCCGGCTTGAGCTTGAGCACCTGCTCGGCGGGCACGTCGAAGTTCTTGTTCATCGTCAGCCCGCCGGTCGGCAGCGCCTTGATGCGGGCCGTCATGGACGGGTCGTCGGACACGCCGTAGCTCTGGGCGTTGGCCAGGATGCTGCGGTCCAGCCCGAGCAGCAGGAAGCTCTCCACCTCGCCCACGCTGGTGCCGTTCAGGATCAGGACGCGCTGCGGCGGGCGGCGGAAGGTGACCCGCGTGCCGCAGTTGTCGAAGGTGAGGGGATAGACGGTCCGGCCGGCGGGCGCCGGCGCGCCGGTGGCCGCCTCGCCGCCGGTCGCCGCGGGCGCGCCGCAGGCCGCGGCCAGAAGCACCAGCGCGACCGCCGAGGCCCGGCGGATACGGGAAGGTCTCATGGGTGATGTCCTCAGAGTCGAGTCCGGAGGCGCGCACGCCGCACCGGCCCCACGGCGGGGGCGGACAAGGCGGCGAGCCGGGATTGTCGTCGGAGGAACCGCGAGGGACGGGCGCGCGAAGGACCGCGGGCGCGCTCAGGCGGGCGGGCCCACGACCGTCGGACGGACCGGCCACCACGGCTCCGGTCCTCCGGCGGGAGGCCCCCGCAGCACCAGCACGTGCCGCAGGAACAGCCGGACCCGCGCGGTGACGTCGTCGCGCCCGTCCACCGGCGTACGCGCCGGCGCGGCCCACCCGGCCACGGCGAGGAACAGCACCAGCAGCGGGCGCAGCACCCGTCCGGCCAGCTCGCGGACCAGGGCGCACAGCCCCGACTCCACCCAGCGCAGCCAGACCGACGTCAGCAGCACGCTCGCCCCGTGCACGAGCAGCATCCCGAACCCCGGGGCGCCCGTGTCGTGCACGTGCCCCAGGCTCGCGGCGCCGGGGGCGGGGACGGGATGGTCGCAGCTCATGGAGAGCAGCACGTGCAGGACGACCTGCGAGGCGCCCGTCGCGGGCACGATGGCGGCCAGCGTGCGCTCACGCCCGGTCAGCGCCAGGGCCGGAGCCAGGACCAGCAGGAACCCCGCCACCAGCGCCCCGGGGTCGAAGCAGCCGCCGCCCGCCAGGTGGGCGAGCGCGGCCAGGGCGGCGCACGTGCCGGCGAAGCTCGCCGCACGCAGCCACCGCACCACCGACCATGGACCCATCGAGGCCAGATCCTCCCACACGCCGGGGCCGCCCGCGTCTCACGGGGGTGCGCCGCGTGCACGAGGCGGGGGAGGCGGGCTTCCCACTGGGGTGTGCGGCGGCGACAGGCGGGCGTACGCTCCGAATGTGACCCTCCGGTTGACTCCTCCGCCGCCCGACGACCGCTCGACGACGAGGGCTCCGTGAGGAGCCGCACATGACCGGCCTCGGCCCGCGCGCGGTCCTCGTCCCCGACCTGGGCGAAGAGCTGGCTCACGTGGTGGGCGAGCTGGAGAGGCTGCTGCTGGTGCTGCGCGCCGCCGAGTCCGTGGGCTCGCCGCTGCCCGCCCCGCTCGCCGGCGGGATCGCGCTGACCGCGCTGCGCCGGCTCTGGCGCGCGATCGGCCCCACGCAGGGCAGGCGCGCCGCCGCCTCCCGCCTGGCCGGCCGCCTGTACGCCCCCGGCGGCCAGGTCGAGCACGTGCCGCTGCGCCTGGTCGACGTCGACCCGCTCGACGTGGCCACCCTGTCGGCCGCCGCCGTGGCGCTCGGCCTCGGCGCGGTCGGCAAGGGCGTGGTCCGCCAGGCCCTCGACGCGGTCGCCACCGACCTGCCCGCCACCGAGCTGGTGTCGTCGGCCGCCCGCTTCACCGGCCTGCTCGACCTGGCCGACACCGCCGACTCCATCGTCCTGCGCGAACGCCTGGCCGCCGCCGGTCCGGGCGCCGACGTCGTCCTCACGCCGGAGGCCGAACGCGCCTACCAGGCCACCGCCGGCCGCCTCAACACCATGTGGCCCGCCCCCGGCACCGCCACCCCTCCCTGAACCGGGCGGTTCACGGGGTCTGGGGGGCGGCGGTGGCGGGGTCGTGGTGGAAGGGGCGGGGGAGGCGGAGGCGGGCGCGCAGCGGGAGGCCCGAGGGGATGAACGCCTCGGCCTGGAGCGCCGCCACGCCGATCCTGGGCAGGTCGCGGGCGTTCGGGTAGACGACGAAGCGCGGCTCCCAGATCGGGCGGAACTTGGCGTTGAACCGGTACAGCGACTCGATCTGGAACCAGTGCGACAGGAAGAGCAGCACCGACCGCCAGGCCCGCAGCACGGGCCCCGCGCCGAGCCGGTCGCCGCGGGCCAGCGCCGCGCGGAACATCGCGAAGTTGAGCGACACCTGCGTGATCCCCAGCGACGGCGCGGCGCGCAGCGTCTCGGCGATCAGCAGCTCGTTGAGCCCCGGGTCGGCGTCGCGGTCGCGGCGCATCAGGTCCAGGGAGACACCCCGCGTCCCCCACGGCACGAAGTGCAGCACGGCCTTGAGGTCGCCGTCCTTGCAGGCGGTGGCCACCAGGCACTCGGCGTCGGCCGGGTCGCCGAAGCGGCCGAGCGCCATCGAGTAGCCGCGTTCGGTCTGGGTGCCGCGCCACAGGCCGGCGGCGTGGCGGATCTGCTCCTTCTCCTCCTCCGGCACGTCCCGGGCGCGGCGCACCCGGCAGACGTACCCGGCGCGGCGGGTGCGGTTGACCATCTGCCGGACGTTGCGCATCGCGCGGCCCTCCAGCGTGAAGTCGGCGACCTCGACGATGGCCTCGTCGCCGATCTCCAGCGCCGACAACCCCGCCACCCGCGTCCAGACCTCGCCGCCCGTCTCGCCGCACCCGATGACGGCGGGCACCCAGGCGTGCCGCCGCGCCTCGGCCATGAACGCGCCGATCGCCGCCGGCCACGCCTCGCGGTCGCCGATCGGGTCGCCGCTGGCCAGCATCACGCCGGACACGACGCGGTAGGCCACGGCCGCCTTGCCCGACGGCGAGAAGATCACGCTCTTGTCCCTGCGCAGCGCGAAGTAGCCGAGCGAGTCACGCTCGCCGTGGGCGGCCAGCAGGGCGCGCAGGCGGCCTTCGTCGTCGGCGGTCAGCTCGGCGACCGGCCGCTCGGGGCGCAGCGCCAGGTAGAGCGTCGTCACGGCGGTGAGCGCGCCCAGCGCGACGAGGGAGAAGTAGACCAGGTCGGAGACGCGTTCCACGGTGAACGTGACCGGCCCCTCGATGCCCGCCAGCCCCAGCGCCACGTGCTCCAGCCGGTCGGCCACGCTTGGACGGCCCACCAGCGCCCCCGGCCGGGCGCTCACGATCACGTAGCCGAGCCCCATGTCGATCGCGCCGAGCACCAGCAGGTTCCACAGCGCCCGCCAGCGCGAGCGCGGGTCGGACAGCGCCGTGAACTCCCGCCTGCCCGCCACCAGCACGGCCATCAGCACAATGCTGATCGCCGCGGTCACCGGACGCAGGTGCAGCACGCCCATGACGGCGCTCAGCGGCAGCAGCACCACCACCGCCCGCCAGGCCCGCACCTTCCCGCGGCGCAGCGCGTGCGCGATCATCACCAGCATGATGCCGACCACCAGCGACGTCGCCCGCGCCACGGTCGTCACCGTCCCGGGCAGCAGGTCCGACCACTGGCCCATCCGCGTGTGCTCCAGCCGCGGCGCCACGGCCTTGAGGATGTCCAGCAGGCCGATCACCAGCGACGCGTAACCCGCCAGCGCGGGGATCCAAGGACGCTTCACAAATACTGATTGAAACTCCTGCCGGTTAATCTCGCCGTTAACCACGCGCTTACGCCGTCCGGGATATTCCTGCTGTTCATGGGACTGACCTCGATCGCGCTGCTGGCGGCGGCCGCGGTGCTCGCGGTGGCCGCGCTCGCGGGGACCGTCTGGGTGTGGCCGCGGCTGGCCGGGCGGGGCCTGCCGCCGGTGCTGGGCCGGACGGGCCTGCTGGCCGCCTGCCAGACGTTCACCGTGGCGGCGCTCGCGCTGCTGGTCAACTACTACTTCGGCTTCTACGGCTCCTGGGACGACCTGCTCGGCGCCGACACCGGCACCGCCCAGATCACCGCCGCCGGGGCCGCGGCCGGGCTGCGGGTGCTGGACAGCCGGGCGGTCCCCGGCGGGCGGATCGAGGAGGTCGTCCTGCCGGGCGCGACCACGCACCTGAGCGAGGAGGCGTACGTCTTCCTGCCCTCGGCCTACTTCAAGGACCCGCGGCGCAGATTCCCCGCGATCCTCGCCCTCACCGGCTACCCGGGCGACCCGCGCAACCTCATGACCCGCATGGACCTGCCCGGACGGCTGGCGCACGCCATCGCCCTGCACCAGGTCAACCCGGCCGTCCTGGTCATGATGCGGCCGAGCGTGGTGCTGCCGCGCGACACCGAGTGCGTGGACGTGCCGGGCGGCCCGCAGGCGCTGACGTACTTCGCCACCGACGTCCGGCAGGTCGTGACCGCGCACTACCGGGCGGCGCCCGGCCGCGACTCCTGGGGCGTCCTGGGCGGCTCGACCGGCGGCTACTGCGCCCTGAATCTGGCGATGAGCCGTCCTGACGCGTTCTCCGCCGCGGTCTCCCTGTCGGGCTACTACAAGACGATCGTGGACGGCACCACCGGCGACCTGTTCCACGGCGACAAGGCGCTGGCCGACCGCAACGACCTGATGTGGCGCCTGGCCCGGCTGCCCGCGCCGCCCGTGGACGTGCTCGTCACGAGCAGCAGGAAGGGCGAGGCCGACTACCTGCCGACCGAGCGGTTCCTGAACGCCGTCAGACCGCCCATGAGGGCCTCGTCGCTGATCCTGCCCAGCGGCGGCCACAACTTCAACACCTGGAACCGCGAGCTGCCGCAGGCGCTGCCGTGGCTGCTCCAGCAGCTCGCCGAGCCCGCCACGGCCCCATAGGCGAGGGCCCGATCGGGCCGGGGTGGTTCATCCTGGCGCCCACGGGGGAGAAGACCTCTCCGTGACCGACGTGTACGCCACCGCCGCCGACCTCGACCTCGCCCCGGCCGGGTTCGTCCGGGCCATCGAGGAGCTGCCGCTGGTCGACCATCACACCCACGGGGTGACGCCCCGCGACCTGTCGCGCACCGCGTTCGAGGAGCTGATCACCGAGTCCGACCGGCCGGTGCCGGAGTGGATGACGCAGTTCGACTCCCAGACCGGGTACGCCATCCTGCGCCACTGCGCGCCCGTCCTCGGCCTCGAACCGCACTGCACGCCGGAGGAGTACCTGGCCAGGAGGGCCCGGCTGGGGGCCGATGAGGTGAACCGGCTGCTGCTGGGCGCCTCGGGCGTGGCCCACTACCTGGTGGAGACCGGCTACCGGGGCGAGGAGCTGGTGGGGCCGTCCGGCATGGCGGAGCTCACCGGCGTGCCCGCCGACGAGGTGGTGCGGCTGGAGACGGTGGCCGAGCAGGTCGCGGCCGGCGGCTGCACGGCGGCCTCCTTCGCCGACGCGTTCGCGCGCGAGCTGTGGGAGCGCGCCGGCGGCGCGCGCGGGCTCAAGAGCGTCGCCGCCTACCGTCACGGCCTCGACCTCGACCCCGAGCCGCCGAGCCGGGCCGAGGTCACCGAGGCGGCCGGGCGCTGGCTCGGCTCCGGCGGCGGTAAACTGACGGACCCGGTGCTGTTGCGACACGTGATCTGGACCGGGATCGAGCGTGGGTTGCCGATCCAGTTCCACACCGGCCTCGGCGACCCCGACCTCGACCTTCGCCGGGCCGACCCGCTGCTGCTGCGCGGCCTCGTCGAACGCGCCGAGCCGTCCGGGGTGCCGCTGGTGCTGCTGCACTGCTACCCCTTCCAGCGGCACGCGGGGTTCCTCGCGCAGGCCTACCCCAACGTCTTCTTCGACGTGGGGCTCGGTGTGACCTGCACCCGGGCCCGCAGCGTGGCGCTGGTGGCCGAGAGCCTGGAGGTGGCGCCGTTCGCCAAGATCCTGTTCTCGTCCGACGGGTGGGGTCCGGCCGAGCTGCACCACCTGGGCGCGGTGCTGTGGCGGCGGGCGACGGCGCGGGTGCTCGGCCGGCTCGTGATGGACGGCGAATGGTCGGCCGAGCAGGCGATGCGGGTGGCGGCGATGATCGGGGCGGACAACGCGCGACGCGTCTACGGACTGGGAACACGGGAGGAGAGCACGGGGTGAACGACTTCGGGGGCCATACGATCAACGGGCCCGTCGACGGAGCCGTCATCGGGAACGGCACGGCGCGCGGCACCGCCTACGCGGTGCTGCGGGAGGGCCTGCGGCGGGAGCTGCCCGCCGCGCAGGCCCTGCGCCGCGAGCTGCACGCGGCGCCCCGCCTGTCGGGCGAGGAGGGCCCGACGCGGGCGCGGCTGCTCGACGCGCTGCCCGCCGGGGCGGTCGAGCACGTGGCCGGCACGGGCGCGGTCCTGCGCGTCGGCGGTCCGGGCCCGGCCGTGGGCGTACGCGGCGAGCTGGACGCCCTGCCGCTGGTCGAGCGCACCGGCGTCGACTGGGCCGCCACCGGTGGCGCGATGCACGCCTGCGGGCACGACGTCCACATGGCGGCCGTCGTCGCCCTGGCCAGGACCCTCGACCGGCTCGGCGCCGACCCGCCCCTGCTGGTCGTGCTGCAACCGCGCGAGGAGGGCTTCCCCTCCGGCGCCTCCGACGTCGTGGGGTCGGGCGTGCTGCACCGCCACCAGGTCGGCGCCATGATCGGCGCGCACGTGCAGCCCCTGCTGGCCGAGGGCGCGGTCGCCTCCGTGCCGGGGGCGGTCAACGCCTCCTCCGACGAGTTCAGGGTGGTCGTCAGGGGAGCGGAGGGCCACGCCGCCTACCCCCACCTCACCCGGGACCCGGTCGTGGCCATGGCGCAGGTCATCGTGACCGCCCAGCAGGTCGTCAGCCGGTCCGCCGACCCCATGATGCCCACCGTGGTCACCTTCGGCACGGTCAACGCCGGCACCGCGCCCAACGCCGTGCCGGGCGAGGCCGTGGCCAGGGGGACGCTGCGGGCCATGTCCGAGAGCTGGCGCCAGCAGCTGCACGAACGCTTCACCCAGGTGGTCGAGGACGTCGCCAGGGCGTGCGGCTGCGTGGCCGAGGTGACGATCCTGCCGGGGGAGCCGGTGCTGGTCAACGACGCCGGGCTGGCCGTACGCGCCGCAGGGCTGCTGCGCGAGCAGGGCTGGACGGTGGACGGCGGCCTGCGCTCGTGCGGGGCCGACGACTTCTCCCACTACGCCGCGGTGGCGCCGTCGCTGATGATGTTCGTCGGCGTGGACACCGCCGCCGGCCTGCACAGCCCCGAGTTCCTGCCCGGCGACGCCGCCGTGGGCGCGGTGGCCGAGAGCCTGCTGGCCGGCTACCTCGCGGCCGCCTCAGCGCTGCCCGGCCCCGCCGGCGTGAACGGGATGCTGTTCTCCAGGAACGCCTGAACCCGGCCCCTGCCGCCTCCGTTCCTCCAACAACGGCGGCAGGGAAGTCCAAGCACCACCGGACGGCGGGCCGCTGACGGGACCATCGCCGGCCTCTAGTGTCGGAAGGGATGGATCTCGAAACCTTCGCCCCCGGTTCGGGCCGTCTCGAACCCCGCGCGGCACTCCGCTCCGACGCCCCCGCCCTCGACCTCGACGGCCTGTGGCGCTTCCGCCTCTCACCCGTGGCCGACGTCCCCGACGACTTCGCCCGGCCCGGCTTCGACGACTCCGCGTGGGACGAGCTGCCGGTGCCCGCCCACTGGCCCCTGCACGGCCACGGCGCCCCCGCCTACACCAACGTCTCCTACCCCTTCCCCGTGGACCCGCCGCACCTCCCCGGCGAGAACCCGACCGGCGACTACCGGCGTGCCTTCGACCTGCCCCACGGCTGGAGCGGCGGCAGGCTGCGGTTCGAGGGCGTCGACTCCTTCGCCAGGGTCTGGCTGAACGGCCACGAGCTTGGCTTCTCCACCGGCAGCAGGCTGCCCGTCGAGTTCGACGCGGGGCCGTGGCTGCGTCCGGGACGCAACGTGCTGGCCGTGCGCGTGCACCAGTGGTCGGCCGCGAGCTACCTGGAGGACCAGGACATGTGGTGGCTGCCCGGCATCTTCCGGGACGTCACCCTCACCCGGTCGGCCGCCGACGTGTTCGTGCACGCCTCCCACGACGGCCGGCTGAGCTTCGAGGCCGCCGAGGGCCGGCTGAGCGTCCCCGAGCTCGGCGTACGGGACCTGGAACCCGGCGTCGAGATCACCGTCGCGGCCGAGCCGTGGACCGCCGAGACGCCCCGCCTGTACGAGGCCGTCCTCACCACCCCGCACGAGACCGTACGGCTGCGCGTCGGCTTCCGCACCGTCTCCGTCGAGGACGGCGTGCTCCTGGCCAACGGCCGCCCGCTGCTGCTCAAGGGCGTCAACCGGCACGAGTTCCACCCCGACCACGGCCGCGCGGTCCCGTACGAGACCATGCGCGAGGACGTGCTGCTGATGAAGCGGCACAACGTCAACGCCGTCAGGACCAGCCACTACCCGCCGCACCCCGACTTCCTGGACCTGTGCGACGAACTGGGCCTGTGGGTCATCGACGAATGCGACCTGGAGACGCACGGCTTCGGCCAGGTCGGCTGGCGCCGCAACCCCACCGACGACCCGCGCTGGGCCGACGCCCTGCTCGACCGCATGCGCCGCATGGTCGAACGGGACAAGAACCACCCCAGCGTCATCATGTGGTCGCTCGGCAACGAGGCGGGCGTCGGCCGCAACCTGGCCGTCATGGCCGGCTGGACGCGCGAGCGCGACCCGTCCAGGCCCCTGCACTACGAGGGCGACCGGTCGTGCGCCCACACCGACGTCTACTCCCGCATGTACGCCACCCACGCCGAGGTCGAGGCCATCGGCCGCGGCGAGGAGGAGCCGCTCGACGACCCCGTCCTGGACGCGCGGCGGCGCGCGATGCCGTTCCTGCAGTGCGAGTACGCCCACGCCATGGGCAACGGGCCCGGCGGCCTGGCCGAGTACCAGGAGCTGTTCGAGCGCTTCCCGAGGCTGGCGGGCGGGTTCGTGTGGGAGTGGATCGACCACGGCCTGACCCACCCCCGCCACGAGTACGCCTACGGCGGCGACTACGGGGAGCCCGTGCACGACGGCAACTTCGTCATCGACGGGCTCGTGTTCCCCGACCGCACGCCCTCCCCGGGCCTGCTGGACCTGAAGAAGGTGTTCGAGCCGGTACGGTTCGCGTTCGGCGACGGCGTGGTGCGGGTGGACAACCGGCACGACTTCCGCGACCTGGCCCACCTCGCCTTCTCGGCCGTCGTCGAGGAGGACGGGAACCCGGTCGCGCGGTTCCCGCTGGAGGTGCCCCCGTCCGGCGGCGAGGTGAAGCTGCCCGTCCCGCCCCCGCCCGCGGAAGGCACGGGGGAACACTGGCTCACGATCCGCGCGACCCTGGCCGCCGACCAGCCCTGGGCCTCCGCGGGCCACGAACTCGCCTGGTCCCAGACCCTCCTGCGGGCCCCCGCCCCGGCCACCCGGCGCGGGCCTGTCCGCAGGCCCACCTCCGCCTCCCGCGAAGGGGCGGCCGAGGGGCGGCTGGTGCTGGGCGGCGGCGAGTTCGACGCGCGTACCGGCCGGCCGGCACGCCTGTTCGGCCTCGACGTCGAAGGCCCGCGCCTCGACCTCTACCGCGCCCCCACCGACAACGACCGCCACGGCGGCCTGGGCCGCACCTGGCGGCGACTCGGCCTGCACCGCCTCACCCACCGCGTGGACGGTGTGGAGATCGGCGCCGGCCTCACCGTCCGGACCAGGGTCGCGCCCGCGGCCACCGACCTCGGCATGCGCGTCACCTGGACCTGGACCGCGACGTCCGGCGACACCCTGGATTTGACCGTGGACGTCGAGCCCGAGGGCGAGTGGCCCGGCCCGATCCCGCGCCTGGGCGTCCACCTGGCGCTGCCCGGCGAGATCGCGCACGTCACCTGGTTCGGCCGGGGGCCGGGGGAGGCCTACCCCGACACCGGCATGGCCGCCCGCGTGGGCCGCTGGAGCGCCACGATCGACGACCTCCAGACGCCCTACGTCTACCCGCAGGAGAACGGGCACCGCGCCGACGTGCGGTGGGCCGAGTTCGGCGGCCCGGCGGGCACGCCCGGGTTCCGGGTCGCGGGCGACCCGGTGTTCGGGCTGACCGCGCGCCGGTGGAGCACCGCCGAGCTGGAGGCCGCCCGCCACCGCCCCGACCTGGTGGCCGGGGACCGGGTGCACCTCCACCTGGACCTCGCCCAGCAGGGCATCGGCACCGCCACCTGCGGCCCCGGCACCCTGCCCCGGTACGACCTGCGCGCCGCCCCGGCCACCCTCCGCCTCCGCTTCACCCCGTCCTGACCCCACACGCGAGAGGCCGGGGCCCTCGGGACCCCGGCCTCGCCCCGCTCCCTCGTCCGGCCCTCAGCACGCCCGCGCAACGGATCATTCCGCCCGGGCCGGACGCCCTACAGCGGGATCCACTCCGTGGACGTCGTGACCTCCTCCAGCACGGACGGGATCGGCTCGACGCCGAGCCCCGGCCCCGTCGGCACCTGAAGATGGCCGTCCACCAGCTCGAACGGCTCGGTCACGTCGGTCGCGAAGTATCGGCGCGAGCCCGAGGTGTCGCCGGGCAGCGTGAACCCCGGCAGCGCCGCCAGCGCCACGTTCGCCGCCCGCCCGAGACCGGTCTCCAGCATGCCGCCGCACCACACCGCCACGCCGTTCGCCCGGCACAGGTCGTGGATGCGCCGGGCCTCCAGGTAGCCGCCGATCCGGCCCGGCTTGATGTTGATGATCGAGCACGAGCCGAGCGCGATGGCGGCCGCCGCGTGCTCGGCCGACTCGATGGACTCGTCCAGGCAGATCGGCGTCCGCAGCCGGCGGGCCAGGGCGGCGTGCTGGACGAGGTCGTCGTTGGCCAGCGGCTGTTCGATCAGCAGCAGGTCGAAGGCGTCGAGCCGGGCCAGCCGGCGGGCGTCGGACAGCGAGTACGCCGCGTTCGCGTCCACCTGGAGCAGCAGGTCGTCGCCGAAACGCTCGCGCACCGCACGCACCGGCTCGACGTCCCAGCCGGGCTCGATCTTCAGCTTGATGCGGACGTACCCCTCCTCGACGTAGCCCGCCACGGCGTCGAGGAGCCGCGGGATCGAGTCCATGATGCCCACCGACACCCCGCACGGCACCCGGTCGCGGGCCGCGCCCAGGAAGTGGCCGAACGACTCGCCGGACGCCCTGAGCTGCGCGTCCAGCACGGCGGTCTCCAGCGCGGCCTTGGCCATGCGGTGGCCCTTGATCGGTTCGAGGGCGCGGCCGACCCCGTACGCGTCCACGTTCTTCGGCAGGGCGGGCAGCAGGAACCGGCGGATCACCTCGGCGGCGCCGTCGACGTACTCGGAGGAGTAGAGCGGCTCGGACATGGCCACGCACTCGCCCCACCCCTCGGCGTCGGGGGTCACCACCCTGACCAGCAGGACGTCGCGGGCGGTCTCGGTGCCGAACGACGTGCGGAACGGCGACACCAGCGGCATCGCGATCCGGCGCAGCTCTACTCCGGTGATCTTCACACTCTCTCCAACTCGGTCGGCGCACAGGTGCTCCCTGGCGACCGTACGACATGCGGCGTCGCCGGGATTCGTGCCGGGCCACCAAAGGCGGGCGGTTCTTCGTCCCGAAGCCCCAGAGCCGTCCTGGAGCCCCACCGCACCCTCAGACGACGATCCCCGGTGTACGGGCGATCCGGATCCGGCACGGCGTGTCCTCGCTGAGCCGCACCGCCTCCAGCGGCACCGTGACCTCCGGCGTGCGGTACCGGCCGCCGGAGAACGCCGCCACCAGGCGGGCGCGCACGCACGCGGCCGGCATCTGGCCGTCGATCGAACTGGTGCCGTCACGCCCGAGCTCCGCCACACACGCGCCCGGCTGCGTGGCCAGCGCCAGGCCGGCGACCGTCGCCCCGGCCAGGGCCGAGACGTCGCGCCTGGTCCAGCCGTAGTGCCACATGCCGGCCGCCACCACGGGCGCGGCCGGGCAGGCGGGCTCGGTGATCACCACGTCGAGCCCCTGGAGCAGGGCGGCGGCGATCTGCTCGGCGCCCCGCAGGGCCCCGGGCGCGATCAGCAGCCCGGGCAGCTCCGGCAGCGGGCCACCGAGGGTGTAGATCAGCTTGATGCCGGTGGTGAAAGGACCCGGATCGCTGTCGTGCCATCCACAGGCGACGACGCCGACCGACGGGGCGGAGCCCAGCGTGCCGATCCGCAGCATAAGGAAATGACTACCCTGCGCGGCCCCCGATCACACACCGTCAACACCGTTCGGGACCGATCCGTGCTGGTCAGCGCAGGCTCCTGGCGTCGAGGGCGCGCAGCACCCGGGAGACCACCTGCGGGTCGGCCCGCGGGTCGCGGCGGGCGTCCAGCACGGCCTGCCGGGCCGCCGACATCATCTCCTCCTGCACCCGCCGGACCAGCCGCGCCCGCTGCGCCCGCTGCTCGAACGCCTCGCGCCGCTCGTCGTCGGCGGCCTCGGGGCTGATCCGCAGCCCGAGGTCCATCATGCGCCGGCCCAGCAGCTCGACCACCTCCTCGGGCAGGTCCTCGGCCTCGTCGATCTCCCGCAGCCGCCGCTTGGCCGCG
Source organism: Nonomuraea sp. NPDC052265 (assembly GCF_044547985.1). Lineage (NCBI taxonomy): Bacteria > Bacillati > Actinomycetota > Actinomycetes > Streptosporangiales > Streptosporangiaceae > Nonomuraea > Nonomuraea sp. NPDC052265. Next base: position 266,863 of record NZ_JBIUBJ010000004.1, on the reverse strand, counting down.
TGGGCGGCCCGGATCGCCAGGCGCTTCTCCAGGTCGCGCTCGGCCGCCGTGTCGGCCTTGACGCCCAGCCGCGTCACCAGCCACGGCAGCGTCAGCCCCTGCACCACCAGCGTCACCAGGATGACCCCGAACGCGATGAACACGATCACCGGCCGCTGCGGGAACGGCCGCCCGTCGTGGATCCGCAGCGGGATGGCCAGCGCCAGCGCCACGGACGCCACGCCGCGCATGCCCGCCCACCACATCACGACGGTCTCGCGCCAGGTCATCGGCACCTCGGTGTCCTCGCGCCGCCCCTTCTTGGCCAGCCACGCCGCCGGCAGCAGCCACAGCAGCCGTACGCCCACGACGACGACCACCACGGCGGTGCTCCACCACAGCACCGCGCCCAGCCGCCCGTGGACCGTGCCGAACACGCTGTGCAGCTCCAGCCCGATCAGCCCGAACGCGATGCCCGTCACCAGCGTGTCCACCACCTGCCAGAACGTCGCCGAGGCGAAGCGGCCGAACACGTCGTCGGCGTCCGACATGCGGTCGCTGAGGTAGAAGGCGGTCGTCAGCACGGCCAGCACGCCCGACCCGCGCAGCTCGTCGGCCACCGCGTAGCTCACGAACGGCACCACCAGCGACAACCCCACCTGCAACGTCGCGTCGCCCAGCAGCGCCATCAGCCGCCCGGCCGCCCAGCCCAGCGCGAACCCCGCCGCCACGGCCACCACCGCCGACAACACGAACTCGCCCAGCGCGCCCGGCCAGGAGAACACGCCGGTGACGACCGCCGCCACCGCCACGTGGTAGAGCACGATCGCCGTCACGTCGCTGAACAGGCCCTCGCCCTCCAGCAGCGACACCATGCGCCGCGGCAGGCCCAGCCGCCCGGCCACCGCCGTGGCCGCCACCGGATCGGGCGGCGCGACCAGCGCGCCCAGCGCCACCGCCGCCGCCAGCGGCAGGCCGGGGACGAGCGCGTGCGCCGTGGCCGCCACGGCCGCCGTCGTCACGAACACCAGCGCCACGGCGAGCAGGAAGATCGGCTGCCAGTTCGCCGCGAACTGCCGCCACGACGTCCGCCGCACCGCCGCGTACAACAACGGCGGCAGCAGCAGCGGCAGCACGATGCCCGGCGGGATGTCCACGTTCGGCACGAACGGCAGCACCGCCAGCAGGATGCCCAGCAACGTCATCAGCACCGGCGCGGGCAGCCCCAGCCGCTCACCCAGCGGAACCGTGACCAGCGCGCCCAGCAGCACCAGCATGAGCAGCACGAACTGGTCCACGACGCCCCCCGGTGATCGTCGTCACCCAGCGTATGCGGGGGCGCCTCAGCGGTCGAGGACGTGCAGGGTGTGCGGGCTCGTGCCCAGCGGCACCGGCTCGGCGGCCGTGCAGGCCACCACGTCGGCCACCCGCGCGCCGAACAGATCGGGCACGTAGATGGCCGGTTCCAGGCAGAACGTCATCCCCGGGGCGAACACCGCCTCCTCGCCCGCCCGCGGCCCCTCGTCGTGACCGAGGCCCACCCCGCGGCCCACGTGCAGGGAGGCGAAGCGGCCGTACCCGCTGGCGTCGATCACCTCGTTCACCGTCCTGGCCAGCTCCGCGAACGGGACCGAGGGGCGCAGCGCCGACAGGGCCGCGCGGTGGGCGGCCAGCACCACCGAGTACATCGCCTCGTAGTCCTCCGGCGGCTCGGCCACGGCGAACACCCGGCCCACCTCGGCGCAGTAGCCGTCCCAGCGGCCGCACACCGACACCAGCAGTGCGTCACCCGGATTGATCACCCGCCCGCCCGGGACGTGTCCGGGCCGCGCGGTGTGCTCGCCCGCCGACACGCGCAGCGAGATCACCTCCTCGCAGCCCGACTCCAGCGCCAGCAGCCGCAGCCGGCGCGCCATCGCCCGCTCGGTCGCGCCGAACCAGGCCAGCTCGCCCGCCTGCGCCAGCACCGCCTCCGCCGCCGCGACCGCCCGGCCGAGCGCCGCCAGCTCGGCGGGGTCCTTGCGCAGCCGCAGCGGCGCCAGCACCGCCGAGGCGGGCACCAGCTCGGCGGCGATCGCCAGCCGGAACAGCTCGCCCGCCCGCATCTCCGGGTCCACGCCCACCCGGCGGGCGGAGGCGGGCACCAGCCCCGCCGGATCGCGGGTCTGGACGACCGTGTCGGCCGTCACCACGAGGAACACGCCCTCCCCGGCACCGCCGTCCGGCGAGGCACGGGCGGCGCTGAGGAAGCGGAAGTCCGGCGACGGCCGCAGCACCAGAACGTCGATGCCCTCCTCGGCCATCGCCCGCCGCACGGCCGCCACCCGCGCGGCGTGGCGCCGGCTCACGCCGGCTCGTGCAGCCAGCAGGCGACCGGCCCGAAGTCCGGCTCCTTCTCGCGGCACACCTCCATCACCAGCGGGCAACGCGGGTTGAACCGGCACCCGCCCGGCGGGTTCGCCGGATCCGGCACGTCTCCGGCCAGCTCGGCGGGCAGCACGCCCAGCCCGTCCGGCTTGGGGATGGCCCCCAGCAACGCCTTGGTGTACGGATGTTTCGGGTCGTCCCATACCTCGGCGGTATCGCCCACCTCGACGATCTTGCCGAGGTACATGACGGCGATCCGGTCGGCGATCAGCCGCACCACCGACAGGTCGTGGCTGATGAACAGCAGCCCGGCCCCGGAGTCCACCGCGAGGTCGCGCATCAGCCGGGCCACCTGCGCCTGCGCGGAGGCGTCCAGCGCCGAGATCGGCTCGTCGCCGATGAGCAGCCGCGGCCGGGCCGCCAGGGCCCTGGCGATCGCGATGCGCTGCCGCTGGCCGCCGGAGAACTCGTGCGGGTGCCGCGCCGCGAACGCGCGCGGCAGGCCCACCCGTTCCAGCAGGTCGGCCGGGTCGGTGCCGGTGTCGTCCGCGGTGCGCAGGCCGTCGGCGATCTGGTCGCCCACCCGGCGCCGCGGGTTCAGCGACGCGTACGGGTCCTGGAACACCATCTGGATCCCCGTCAGCTTCCTGCGCCGCAGGCCGAGCGGCGTGACCTGCCGCCCCTCGAACGCGATCGACCCGTGCGTGACCGGGTTCAGCCCGCAGACCGCCCGCGCCAGGGTGGACTTGCCGCACCCCGACTCGCCGACCAGGCCCACGACCTCGCCCGCCCGTACGGTCAGGCTCGCCCCCGCCACCGCCCGCACCACCGGACGCCCGGGGGAGCGGTGCTCGACGACCAGGTCCTCGATGTCCAGCATCAGCCCTCCACGTCCGAAGCAGAATCAGGCACAGAATCAGGCACAGAATCAGGCAGCGAGTCCAGCAGCGCGCGGGTGTAGGGGTGCTCGGGGTCGCGCAGCACCCGCCCGCGCGGCCCGGTCTCCACGACCAGGCCGTCCTTCATCACGCTCACCTCGTCCGCGACCGCCGACATCACGCCCAGGTCGTGCGTGACCAGCAGCACCGCCAGGCCCAGCTCGTCGCAGAGCCCGCGCAGCAGCCGCAGCACGCCCGCCTGCACGGTCACGTCCAGCGCCGTCGTCGGCTCGTCGGCGATCAGCACCTTCGGCGAGCAGGCCAGCGCGATCGCGATCGCGATGCGCTGCCGCATGCCGCCGGAGAACTGGTGCGGGAACCGCCCGTACGCCTCCTCGGCGCCCGGGATGCGCACCTTGCCCAGCAGCTCGACCGCCCGCGCCTTCGCCTCGGCCTTGCCCAGGCCCAGGTGGTGCCGCATGTGCTCGGTGAGCTGCCGGCCGATCGTGAGCATCGGGTGCAGGCTGGTCGCCGGGTCCTGGAACACCATGGCGACCTCGCCGCCGCGCACCCGGTTGAGCTCCTTGGGCGGCAGCGTCAGCAGGTCCCGCTCGCCGAGCCCGATCCGGCCCGAGACACGCGCGCCGTGCGGCAGCAGCCCCAGGACGGCCAGGCCCGTCATCGTCTTGCCCGACCCGCTCTCGCCGGCCAGGCCGTGCACGCGCCCGGCGGCCAGCTTCAGGTCGACGCCGCGCAGGATCTCCTTGCCGCGGATCGACACCTTCAGGTCGGTGATGTCCAGCGTCACAACGCACGCTCCTTGATCGCGCGGGCCGTCCGCGGGTCGAGCGCGTCCCGCAGCGTGTCGCCGAGGAAGTTGAACGCCAGCACCACGGTCAGGATCGCCAGGCCCGGGAACGTCGCCACCCACCAGCTGTCGAAGACCTCGACGCCGGAGGCCACCATCGCGCCCCACTCGGGCGAGGGCGGCTTGGCCCCCAGGCCCAGGAACGACAGGCCGGACAGCAGCAGCAGCGCCGTGCCGATGTCGAGCGTGGCCAGCACCAGGATCGGGCCGGTCACGTTCGGCAGCACGTCCACCCGCAGCGAACGCCACACCGAGAAGCCCAGCAGCCGCCCGCTCAGCACGAACTCCCGCTCGCGGACGCCCAGCACCAGGCCGCGGGTGACGCGGGCGTAGGCGGGCCAGGCCACCACCAGCACGGCCAGCACCGCGTTGCCCAGGCTCGCGCCCAGCGCCGCGGCCACCACCATGGCCAGGATCACGGTCGGGAAGGCGAACACCAGGTCCGCGATCCGCATGATCGTCTCGCCGACCCACTTGCCGAAGTACCCGGCGCACGCCCCCAGCAGGCCGCCGACCAGCACCGACAGCACGACCAGCAGCAACGTCAGCGGGATCGACACCCGCGCGCCGTACATGACGCGGCTCAGGATGTCGCGCCCGAGCTGGTCGGTGCCGAACCAGTGGCCGGGCCCCGGAGGAGCCAGCCGCGGCAGGTCCTGGGCCAGCGGGTCGTGCGGCGCCAGCCACGGCGCGGCCAGCGCGATCACCAGCCAGGCCACGGCCAGGACGGCGCCCGCGACGGCCAGCGGCTGCCGCCACGCCTCGGGCAGCCTGCCCAGCAGCCCCTTGCCTCTCATTGCAGCCTCACTCGGGGATCGATGACGCCGTACAGCACGTCCACGATCAGGTTGATGACCAGGTAGACCACGCCAACGACCAGGCCGACGCCCATCACGGCGGGCAGGTCGAGGCTGGTGGCGCTCTTGTAGGCGTACTGGCCGACACCGGGCCAGGCGAAGATCGCCTCGACCAGGACGGTGCCCGACAGCAGGCTGCCGAAGGCCAGACCGGCCACGGTGATGATCGGCACCAGCGCCGAACGCAGCACGTACCGGAACAGGATCACCCGGCCCGGCAGCCCCTTGGCGCGGGCCGCGCGGACGTAGTCCTGCCCCAGCACCTCCAGCACCGCCGAACGGGTGAAGCGGGTCAGCAGGCCGATCGTGTACAACGCCAGCACCAGCGCGGGCGTGATCAGATGGCCGACGGCGGAGGTGAAGATGTCCCACCGGCCCGCCAGCAGCGCGTCGACCGTCTGCAGCCCGGTCACCGCCGGCGCCGAGCCGAGCGCGGCGTCCACGCGCCCGCTGCCCGGCGTGATCTGCAGCCGGAAGAAGAACACGTAGAACGCCACCAGCGCCAGCCAGAACGTCGGCACCGAGATGCCGATCAGGCTGACCAGCCGCAGCACGTGGTCGGAGAGCCGGTCCCTGCGCAGCGCGGCGACCACGCCGAAGGCCACGCCCAGCACCAGCGAGATCAGGATCGCCGCGCCCGCCAGCTCCAGCGTCGCCGGGACGAACTCGGCCAGGTCCTGGCTGACCGGGCGGTGGCTCTGCTGGCTGGTGCCCAGGTCTCCCTGGACCAGGCCCTGCAGATAGATCGCGTACTGCTGCCACAGCGGCTTGTCCAGGCCGTGCTCGGACCGCCACTGCGCCACGATGGCCGGGTCGCCCAGCGCCCGCTGGCCCAGGTTGGCGGCCACGGGGTCGCCGGGCACCAGGTTGGTCAGCAGGAACGTGACGAGCGTGATGCCCCAGGCCAGCAACACGGCGATGAGGATGCGCCGGATGAGGAAGCGCGCCAGCGGATGCACCCCTCGCCGCCGCGTCACCGCGGCGGAGGCCCCGGCCGGGGGACCGGCGCCGGGGCGCGGCGGCGAGCCCGCCGCGCCCTGGTTGTCGGACACCTGCCGGTCTCCTTACTTCGCGCCGAGGTCGGCGACGTCCACGGTCCAGACCGGGTGGTACTCCACGCCCGTCACGGACGCGGCCGACACGATGTTCTGGCTCGGCTGGATCAGCGGCACGAACGGGCCGGAGGCGTTGAGCCTGGTCTGCAGGTCGGCGTAGGCCGTCTTGCGCGCCTCGTCGCCGATCGCGGTCGCGGCCTTGTCAGCGGCGGCCTCGATCTCCTTGGCCGTGCCTTCCTTCCAGCCGGCCCGCAGGCCCACGGTCTTGCCGGGCGCGAAGGCCAGGTAGTCGCTCGGGTCGGGGTAGTCCGGACCCCAGTACCACAGGCCCATCTCCTCCTTGCCGTTGCGGTAGTTGTCCAGCGCGGTCGTCACCGGCGCGGGCTGGAGGTCCACCGTGATGCCGACGTCCTTGAGGTTGGCCTGGATCCGCTCGGCCAGCGGCTGGAACGACAGGCCGTTGACGGTCAGCTCGCTCGGGAACTCCAGCTTGACGGTCGGGTTCGACACGCCGCTGGCCGCCAGGGCCGCCTTGGCGCCCTCGACGTCCCGCTTGGGGGCCTGCTCGGGCGGCAGCGCGCCGAGCAGCTGCGACGGGATGATGCCCGGCGCCTGCGTCGAGCCCTCGCCGGCCAGCTCCAGCAGGCCCGTGTAGTCCACGCCCTTACGCACGGCCTCGACGAACTTGGCGTTCGGCGTGGTCTTGCTGACGCCCGAGTCCTGGTTGGCCAGCAGGAAGATGACGTTCGCCGAGGCGGTCTTCTTGACCTGGAGGGTGGAGGGCATGTTGGTGACCTGGTCACCGGACAGGTTCAGCGCCACCTGGCTGTCGCCGCGCTGCACGTTGAGCTTCTGCGTGGCGGCCTCGACGTTGCGGATCACGACCTTGTCGTAGGCCGGCTTGGTGCCGTAGTACTTCGGGTTCGCCTTGAGCGTGACCTGGCTGCTCACGTTGAACGCCTCGATCGTGTACGGCCCCGACCCCGCCGAGGACGAGTTCAGGTACTGCTCGGCCTTGTCCTGGGCGTCGGCCGTCGCGCCGTGCTCCTTGGCGACCTTGCTGTTGAGGATGCCCAGCGCCGGGTTCGGCAGGATGTAGGGCAGCGCCGGGTTCGGCGCCTTCGACGTCAGCGTGATCGTCGAGTCGTCGGTCTTGGCCACCTCGACGCCGTCCAGCAGGAACGACGGGGTGCCCTTCATGTCACGCACGCGGTTGAGCGAGAACACCACGTCGTCGGCGGTGATCGGCGAGCCGTCGGCGAAGGTGGGGCCCTTCTTGAGCTTGAGCGTCAGCGTCTTGCCGTCCTCGCTCAGCTCGTAGGACTCGGCCAGCGCCGGGACCGGCTTGGTCACGTCGGAACCGTCGAAGGTCAGCAGCGTCTCGTAGACGGCCTTGCCGACGATGAGCCCGGTCGGCTCGTAGGTGCGGCCCGGGTCGGCCGTCTTGAGGTCGAAGGACGTGTCGATGACGAGCGTCTTCCCACCGCCACCGGAGGCCGCCGGGGTCTGCGAGGTGCCGCCGCTTCCGCAGGCGGCAAGGGCGAGCGCACCGGCGAGCAGCACTGCCGCCGTCTGCGAGCGTGTCGCCATGGGGTCCTCCAAATTGGACGTTCGGGAGAAGGATGTCGAGGATTGTCCGGCAGAACGTCCAGGTCATGTGCGGTCCGCGAGACGGATATAAATGGTCGAGGTGTAATGATGAGTGATATTTCCAGAAATGGTGCCAGCGGCAGCGGTCAACCTGGACGGATCGGCATCGGTCTCGAACTGGACGACGTCCATATGAAGATCCTTGAGGTCCTGCGCGAGAACGGCAGGATCTCGGTCGCCGCGCTGGCCGAACGGGTGGGCATCTCCCGCGCGAACGCCTACACGCGCTTCGAGGCGTTGCGCGCCGACGGCGCGATCAAGCGCTTCACCGCGGAGATCGACCACGTGCGGGCCGGGCTCGGCATCACTGCGCTGATCTTCGTGACCGTGCGCCAGCAGATGTGGAAGCAGTTCAGGGCCGAGCTGGCCCGGATGCCCGAGGTCGAGTACTGCGCGATCACCACCGGTCAGCACGACGCCATGATCCAGGTACGGGTCTCCGACGTGGCCGCCGTGCACACCATGGTGACCGACCGCCTGGCCAACATCCCGGCGGTCAAGGCCACCGAGACCGTGTTCATCCTGGACGAAGTGCTCAGGCGGCCGTACGTGCTGCCGTCCGACCGGGACGCCTCCCGTCCCGTCCGGCGGACGCCGCAGGAGACACAGGGAGACGTGCCGCTCGGCAAGATGCGGTTCGTCGGCGCCGCCGAGGGACGCGCCGCCCTGCGCAAGGACGATTAGCAGCCGGCCCCTCGCCAGGAGGCCGTCAGGAGGTGGGGACCTCGGCGCACACGCTGACGTGCAACGTGTCGTCGCCGTCGAACCGGAACTCCTCCACCAGGCGCAGCAGCCCGTCCTCGCCCTGCTCGACGCGGCTGCTGCTCTGGCCGCCGGCCTTGCCGCCGGCCTTGAGCGCGTGCGCGTAGGAGATGGAGACGTCGGCGCCGTCGCGCGTCCCGACGAAGCGGCCGTGGGTCACGGTGTCGCCCGTGTAGCTGCCCCACACCACGCCGTCGGCCTCCCGGTACAGGAACTCCGTCGGGCTGCCGGGGTCCACCGCGCTCGCCGTCGAGCTCACCATCACGAATTTACGGCCGTTGAGATTCACGCCGTCCATAGTCACCATTTTTCTGGATCATCACCGACCGGCTGGACGTTTGGTCAGAACAGCCGGTCATGATCAACGATCCGTCCAGCGCCGTCCCTGCCCGGGGCCGCCGTACGAGCAGGTTCTCGACCCCCGGCGGCGTACGGCGGCGGCCGTACGCGCTCGCCCGCGACTTTACCTACCGGTAGCTGACACCAGCGTTGCATAGTGTGATAGTCATGTAACACTGTGTATTCGAGAAGGTTTGGGAGATCTTCATGCTGGCGTACACGCTCTCGATCGTGGCGGCCGTGGGCGTGGTGGCGCTCACCGCGCTGGTGTTCCGGCTCACGAAGAAGGGCAGCGAGGACGCCGAGCCCGACGGGGTCTCGGCCGGTCATGCGGGGTCCATGTTGTCGGCGCTGTTCCTGCTGGTGTTCGCGATCGCGATCATCGTGCCCTGGACCACCGCCGACGCCGCCCGCCAGAACGCCCAGGCCGAGAGCCAGGCCGCGATCGACGCCTACTGGGCCGCGGCCGACCTGCCCGGCACGGCCCCCCAGACGGTCCGCACCGCACTGCGCGACTACGTCACCTTCGTGGTCAGGGACGAGTGGCCGCTGATGGCCGAGGGCCGGATGGACCCGGTCGGCGCCGCCCGGCTCGACGCCATGCGCAGCCGGGTCGGCGCCGTCGCCGTCAAGACCGACGACGACAAGGACGCCCGCGACGCCGTGCTCGAACGCGTCGCCGCGATCGCCGCCGCCCGATCCCAGCGCTCGATGGACGCCGTCGCCACCCCGCCACAAGGGCTGCTGTTCCTGACCGTGCTCACCGGCCTGCTGGTCATGGTCTTCCCCTACCTGGCCGGCGCGCGGCCACGCGGCCTGGCGGTCCTGCCGCTGCTGGCGATGGCCGCGATGCTCGGCTTCGGCACCTACCTGACCTGGGACATCGCCCACGCCTTCGCCGGGCCGCTGGCGGTCGGGCCGCAGGCGTTCCAGGGCGCGCTGCAGGAGTTCTCCCGCATCGCCGGGGGAATGTGACCGTGGGCGTCAGGCGCGCGCCGCTGCTGCTGGCCGCCGCTCTGCTCGCCGCGAGCGCGGTCGGCCCGGCGGCGGCCGACCTGCAACCCCCGGCGCCCGGCACCGGGCACGCACGTCCGCCGCACGTGCCGGAGCCGGGGATCACGATCCACGGGGAGCCGGTGAGCGACGGCCGTTCCGGGCCGGTGGTGTCGGTGCCGGGCGTGGCGATCTGGGACGATCCGAGGCCGGTGGTGTCGGTGCCGGGCGCGCGGATCTGGGACGGCCCGAGGCCGCGGGCGTCGATGCCGACGCGGCCCGGCGGGCGGTCGCCCCGGACCGGCGCCCCCGTGCCGCACGTGTCGATCGGACCCGACTCGGTGTGCGTGTACGGTCCGGGCGGCGGTGTGGAGGTGGGCGACTGCCACGTCCGGCCGTCGCCGCCCCCGCCACCGCCGCCCCCGCCGCCGCCCCGGTCGTCGCCGCGGCCGGTGCCGCCGCCCACTCCGCGGCCGGTGCCCCGCCACACCCCTCGGCCGGTGCGCGCGGCTCCGGTGCCGGTGCCCGTCCCGGAGGTGACGCCGACGCCCACGCCCACCCCGACGGTCGCGGCGCGCAGGCGGATCAAGCAGATCCAGGCGCTGCCACGGCGCAAGAACCCGCTCGGCACGGTCCTGATCATGGTGGTCCTGGTGACGGCGATCGCCTCCACGACCGCGGTGGCGTTCAGGGCCCGCTGACGGTGATCGGCGCCCCCGCGCGCCGTCCGCCGGAGTGGGAGAATGACGGACGTGTGCGAGCGTGACGAGGAGTTGCTGACCGGCGGCGGCGTCAACCTGGTGGTGCGGGCCGGCGCCACCGTACGCCGCCCGACCGGCCCCTGGACACCGGCCGTGCACGCGCTGCTCGGCCACCTGGCCGCCCGTGGCTTCGCGGGCGCGCCGGCCGGGCACGGGATCGACGCCCAGGGCCGGGAGGTGCTCGACTTCGTCCCGGGCGAGGTGCCCGATCATCCGCTGCCGGGCTACGCCCGTTCGGAGGAGACCCTCGGCGCCGTCGCCCGGCTGCTGCGCGGCTACCACGACGCCACCGAGGGCTTCCCGCTCGCCGGCGGGGCGACCTGGTACTTCCCGCCGCGCGAACCCGCCGAGGTCATCTGCCACGGGGACGTCGCGCCGTACAACTGCGTGTTCCGCGACGGGCGGCCGGTGGCCCTGATCGACTTCGACACCGCCCATCCGGGGCCGCGCCTGTGGGACGTGGCCTACGCCGCCTACCGGTTCGTCCCGCTGGGCGATCCGCGGCACGAAGGGGCCGGTCCGGTGGCGGCGCAGGCGCGCAGGCTGCGGCTGTTCGCCGACGCCTACGGCCTGGCCGAAGACGACCGTCCGGCGCTGCCCGCCACCGCCGCCGAACGGCTGGACCACCTCGTACGGCACATGCGCGAACGGGCGGCGGCGGGCGACAGGGCCTTCGCCGCGCACCTCGCCCGCGGCGACGACGTCCTGTACGGCGTGGACCGCGAGCACATCCTGCGCCACCGCGCCCTGTTCGCCGAGGCACTGACGGAGCCGCCGCCCGTCTGACGCGGGCGGGCGTCGCCGCTCGGACCGGCCGGGTGGGAAGAGCGGGCCGTCGCGCGGGGTTGCAGTCGATCGTGGAGACGACCGAGGTTGTGGTGATCGGGGCCGGGCAGGCGGGGCTGTCCAGCGCGTACTTCCTGCGGCGGTTCGGGATCGGGACGGTGGTGCTCGACGCGGCGCAGGGGCCCGGGGGCGCGTGGCGGCATCGGTCGCCGTCGCTGACCATGGACAAGGTGCACGGCGTCTTCGACCTGCCCGGCGTGCCGGGCGGCCTGGAGGCGGCCGGTGACCGGCCCGCGGCGGAGGTCGTCCCGGAGTACTACGGCGACTTCGAGCGGCGGGTGGGGCTGGAGGTCCTGCGGCCGGTCAAGGTGGCGGCCGTACGGGAGGGCGAGGGCGGGCGGCTGGTCGTGGCGGCGGACGCGGGGGAGTGGGCGGCCAGGGCCGTGGTCAACGCGACCGGCCCCTGGACCCGGCCGTACTGGCCGTACTACCCGGGGGCCGCGGACTTCCTGGGCGAGCAGCTGCACTACGCGGGCTATCGCGGGCCGGAGGCGTTCGCGGGCCGGCGGGTGGTCGTGGTCGGGGGCGGGGCCTCGGCGATGCACGTGTTGTCGGAGGTGGCGGGGGTCGCCGCGGAGACCGTCTGGGTGACCCGCCGTCCGCCCGTCTTCAGGGGCGACGACTTCGGCGAGGACGCCCGGCGGGAGGCCGTCGCCCTGGTGGAGGCGCGGGTACGGGCCGGGCTGCCGCCGCAGAGCGTGGTCGGCGTCACCGGCCTCGGTTACAGCGTCGTCGTGCGGCAGGCGCTGGCCAAGGGGGCGCTGGAGCGGCGGCCGATGTTCGGCCGCCTCACCCCGTACGGCGTGCAGTGGGCGGACGGGCGGCGGCAGGCCGCGGACGTCGTCGTGTGGGCCACCGGTTTCCGGTCGGCGCTCGACCACCTCGCGCCGCTGCGCCTGCGGGAGCCGGGCGGCGGGGTCAAGGTGGACGGGACGCGGGTCGTCAGGGAGCCGCGGCTGCAACTCGTCGGCTACGGGCCCTCGGCCAGCACGGTCGGCGCCAACCGCGCCGGTCGCACCGCCGCCCGCAACGTCCGCGCCCTCCTGGCCTCCCGCCCGGCCCTCCCGGCGGCCTGAACCCGGCGGCCCGGCGGCCCGAACCAGGCGCGTGGCGCGTGGCGGGTCAGTTCTCGGTGACGCCGAACGCGGTCCAGCCGAGGTCGGGGAAGCCCGCCGCCTTGGCGACGGCGGCCGAGGCGGTGTTGCCGACCGCGTGCATGTACGTCGGCACCGCCCCCTCGTCCAGCACCCGCCGCGCCGCCTGCGCCACCAGCCGTCTGGCCAGGCCGCGCCCGCGGGCCTCGGGGGCGGTGACCACCGACAGTTCCCGCCCGAAGCGGTCGTGCCGCTTGACGCCCACCCCGGCCAGGTGCTCACCGGTCCCGGGGTCCACGGCCACCAGCACCTCGCCGCCGAACACGCGCAGCCATCCGGGGACGGCCTCGTCCGTCGCGGGGATCCACTCCCCGGCGTCGGGCAGGGGAGCGGGCTCGGTGGTCCACCGGAAGACGGCGTCGAACCAGCCGCGATCCCCATATCCGATCAGCGCGGGGATCTCCCGGAGCGTCCGCGCGGCGCTCACGCGGGCGACGTGCTCGGGCGGCACCGACAACATTGCCCCCTCCGGGGTACCGACCCCGAGGGCCGGGTGCACGCGGCCGTCCCAGGCGGGCAGCGTACGCAGCGGCGAGCCTGTGACGTCGAGGTTTCCCGTGGGCGGCCAGGCCCCGAGCCATTCGCGCAGATGATCGGTGAGAGCCACGAACCTACTATAGGAAGTAGGAAAAATACCGATTGAGACAGGGGTCTGGTTACTCCTGCGAAGGGGCTCGACACGGCGTGTAACCTTCGGCTAGCGTCCTGACATAAGGATCTTTATCCGGTCAGGAGGGCCCGACATGGCTGTTCCCGGTTACACGGAGATCCGGGAACTCGGTCACGGAGGAACCGGCCGCGTCGTGCTCGCCGTCCGCGACTCCGACGGCTTACCGGTCGCGATCAAGCACCTGTCCGAGGCCCTGCGCGCGGACGGCGAGTTCGCCGCCCGCTTCCGCGCCGAGGCCGGGGTCATCGGCGAGATCGACAGCCCCCACACCGCCCGCCTGCTGGACTACGTCGAGGCCGGGGGCGCGTCCGCCATCGTGATGGAGCTGGTCGACGGCGTCACGCTGCGCCGCCTGATCGCCGGCGAGGGCGGCACCGGCGTGGAGGCCGCGCTCACCCTGCTGAAGGGGGCGCTGCTCGGCCTCGCCGAGGCGCACCGGCGCGGGGTGGTGCACCGCGACTTCAAGCCCGAGAACGTCATCATCACCACGAACGGCGACAGCAAGCTGGTCGACTTCGGCGTGGCGGCCCGCTTCGGCGAGACCGGCGCCCTGGCCGGCACCCCCGCTTACATGGCCCCCGAGCAGTGGGACGACGCCCCGGCCGGCCCGGCCTCCGACGTGTACGCCGCCACCCTGGTCTTCTACGAGTGCCTCACCGGCCGCCGCCCGTTCACCGCCGGGAACCTGGCCGCCCTGGCCTTCCAGCACCAGCACATGCCGCCCCCGCTGGAGAACGTGGACGGACGGCTGCGCGGGCTGGTCGAGCACGGCCTGGCCAAGGACCCCGCCGACCGGCCGGTCTCGGCCGAGGCGTTCCTGGCCGAGCTGGAGGAGGTGGCGCGCGGGACGTACGGCGCGGGGTGGGAGCTGCGCGGCCGGTCGGGGCTGGCCGCGCTGGCGGTGCCGTTCGCCGCGCTGCTCCCGTCGGCCGGGACGGGCGCGGGCGGCGCCGTGGAGAGCGGTGCGGGGAGCGGGGCCACGACGGCCACCAGCGTGGTGCGCACTTCGGTCGGCCCGCCCGCCAAGCTCGCGGTGACCGGCGGGCTGGTGCTGGCGACGGCGGCGGCGGTGGCGTCGACGTTCGTGATCTGGAGCGGCTCGCCCTCGACCGACAGCGGCACCGCGCTGCCGCCGGTGTCCACGGGGACCTCGTTCACGACGGCGCCCCCCTCGCCGGAGCCGGTGACACCGGTGACGCCCGTGCCCAGCGGGTCCGGGACGGTCTCGCCGCCCGCCACGAGCGCCCCCGCTCCCGAGCCGCCGCCCACCCCGCCGCCCACCAAGACCCACAAGCCGCTCCTGTCCGTCTCGGTCGGGTTGTCGCTCGGCGGCTCCCTGCTCGGCGGCGGGGGCGGGCTGCTGGACGCCGACCTCGACGTCGGGCTCGGGTCCAGCCTGCTCGGCATGCTGGTGGTGCCGGGATCGGCGCTGGTCGGCGGGCGCATCGCGGTCAGACACACACGAAAGGCCCGTAGTCAGGAAAAGTCATAAGTTGCGTGGAAGGTTGCTTGATCCCTTACTATCAGCGTCGGATAGAGGGCGTCCCGGACTCTGATTAGCTCCTGACCGGAACCTGCCCTGCGGCTCAGGCTAAGGAGGACAGTGGCGGTCGCCTCCTCCGCCGTGGGCCACGTGGCGCGGGCCGTGGTCGCCGTACTGGCCGGGCTGCTCCTGACGGCGGGCAACGCCTCGGCCGGGCTCGCGGCCCCCAAGCCCTCGGTGAAGCAGCTCAAGAAGGAGCTGGCCGCGCTGGGCAAGGAGTCGGACCGGCTGATCGAGGAGTACTACAACAGCCGCCGCGCCCAGCAGCAGGCCGACAAGACGGAGAAGACCGCGCGCGAGCGGCTGGCCGCCGCCCAGGAGGTCTACGACCGGGAGTCCCTCCAGCTCAGAACGCTGGCCGTGGCCCAGTACGTCGGCGGCGAACCCAACCAGATCGCCCTGTTCACCGGCAGCCAGGACCCGGACGGGCTGCTGAACCGCCTGGCGCTCAGCCGCCATCTCATCGACCTCCAGGACGCCCGCCTGCGCGGCTACGCCAAGGTCAGGGACGAGCGCCGCAAGGCCGAGGAGGAGGCCGCCGCCCGCGCCGAGGAGCTCGGCACGGCGGTGGCCGACCTTGAGCGGCGCAAGGGCAAGGCCGAGAAGCTGATCGAGCGGATCAGGGACCGGATCGACAAGCTGTACACGGCGCCGGGTGTGCGGCGTCCGGACGGGACGTGGGTGCCGCAGCTCCCGGACGGCTCCGAGAACATCACGCCGCGCATGCGCCTGGTCAAGACGTTGATCAAGGAACGGTTCGCGGTGCCGTACGGGATCGGCTGCTACCGGACGATCCAGGACGGCGGCGAGCACCCGCTCGGCCGGGCCTGCGACTTCATGCTCAGCCACGGCGGCGCGATGCCCTCGGCGGCCGAGGTCAAGCGCGGCTACGAGATCGCGAACTGGGCGATCAAGAACTCCCGGCGCCTGGGCATCATGTACATCATCTACCGGCAGCGCATCTGGCACGCCAGGACCGGCACCTGGCGGACGATGTCCAACCGCGGCGGCACGACGGCCAACCACTTCGATCATCCGCACATCTCGGTCTACTAGTCCTCGGCCACCGCGGGGGCGGCCGGACGATCGGCGCGTACCCGCCCGCGTGGCTTCAGCCGGATGGAGGGGAGCACCGGGGCGGGCAGCGGCTCGCCGTCGAAGCCCTCGACCGTGCCGAAGCCGTCGCCTCGCGTCCACTCCTCGCGGAAGGCGGCGATCTCCTCGTGGGAGCGCCCCACGAAGTTCCACCACATGACGATCTCCTCGCCGAACGGCTCGCCGCCGATCAGCAGCACCCGTCCGCGCCCGGACAGCCGCAGCGTGCCGGGGCCAGGCGGCAGGTAGCGCAGCGCGCCCGGCACGGCCTGCTCGACCTCGCCGTCGAGCAGCAGCAGCCCGTGCTCGAAGGCGGGGTCGAGCGGCACCTCGCCGGTGCCGTCCACCGCCACCTCGGCGCCCACCAGAGGGCTGTGGGTGGTGGCGGGCGAGGTCACGCCGCCGAGCTCGCCCATGATCACGGTGGCCTCGAAGCCGGGGCCGGACAGCACGGGCAGCGTGGCGTGGTGCTCGAAGGCGGGGGCGGTGCGCCGGTGGGCGTCCGGCAGCGCCACCCAGAGCTGCACGCCGTGCAGGGTCGTGCCCGGCGACTCCTCCGAGTGCGAGATGCCGCGCCCGGCCGTCATCAGGTTGAGCCGGCCGGGGCGCACCCGGCGCAGGCTGCCCAGGCTGTCGCGGTGGAGCACCTCGCCCGCGACCAGCCAGGTCACCGTCTGCAGGCCGGTGTGCGGGTGGGGCGGCACGCGCATCAGCGCCGGTTCGGGGCCGTAGGCGTCGACGAAGCACCAGGCGCCGATCATCCGGCGGTGCACGCCGGGCAGCGTCCTGCTCACCCGCATCGCGCGGGGGCCGCCCAGGGGCACCTCGCGTCCGGTCAGCACTTCGCCGCGGCCGTCGGCGTCGGGGGCGCAGAGCAGTTCGCGGGGGTCACGTTCCATGTTGCTCACCCCACGACTGTAGGGGGCCGTACGACCCCCTACGCGGCCCGGACCGCTACCCCAGGGTCTCCCACCAGCCGTCCACGGCCTGGACGGCGGTCACGTCCACGCCTTCGCCGGGCCGGGGCACCACGATCTCGACGTCCCGCGCCTTGGCCTCCCGCCACAGCCGGTCGACCGGCTCGGCCCACGGGTGCAGCGCCAGCGTGAACGTCGCCCAGTGGACCGGCAGCAGCAGCGAGCCGCCCAGGTCGAGGTGGGCGTTGACGGCCTCCTCGGGGTTCATGTGGATGTCGGGCCAGGCCGGGCTGTAGGCGCCGATCGGCATCAGCGTCAGGTCGAACGGCCCGTGGGCGGCCCCGATGCCCCGGTAGCCCTGGAAGTATCCGGAGTCGCCGGCGTAGAACACCCGCTTGCTCGCCCCGGCCACCACCCACGAGCCCCACAGGGTGTCGTTCCTGGTGAAGGCCCGTCCCGAGAAGTGCCGGGCGGCGGTGGCGACGAAGCGCAGGCCCGCCACCTCGGCCTCCTCGTCCCAGTCGAGCTCGATGATCCGGTACAGCGGCACGCCCCACCGCTCCAGGTGCGCCCCGATGCCCAGCGGGACCAGGAACGGCGCCTTCTGGGTGCGCGTGAGCGAGCGCACGGTGGCCATGTCCAGGTGGTCGTAGTGGTCGTGCGAGATCGCGATCGCGTCCACCTGTGGCAGGTCGCCGAGGTCCACCGGCAGCCGGTGGTGCCGCTTGGGGCCGATGAGCTGGGAGGGCGAGACGCGGTTGCTCCACACCGGGTCGAACAGCACCCGCTTGCCCTCGATCTCCACCAGCGTGGAGGCGTGGCCGTACCAGACCGCGCGCAGGCCGTCGGCGGGCGGCGGCCCGGACGGTGGCAGGCGCAGCGGGATGGGCCCGGCCGGGTGCCGCTGTTCCTTGTTCCTGGCCAGCTCGGCGAGCAGCCCCGCGGGCGGCGTGGTCATCAAGGTGGTCGGCTCGGGCATGGGGTTGACGAACGTGTCGCCCCTGAACTGCGGCGAGCGCCGCATCCTGCTCACCCGGTCCGGCCCTGACGCCAAAGGCCGCACGCCCAGCTCGGCCGGTATCCCGCGCAACGCCCAACCGGCCGCGGCGGCCACCGCGCCGCCCGCGAGGATCCGCCGTGCGGTCCGCATTCCTGCCATTGCCCACACTCCCCTGGAGATGATGTCCATCCCGCCCAACCGGGCGGGATTCCCCGGTGTTCCCGTTCTACGATATATCGCGATAGTTCATACCGTCTTGATCGCTCCGCCGTCGATGACGTAGTCGGCGCCGTTCACGCTTCCGGCGTGCGGCGAGGCCAGGTACGTCACCAAGGAGGCGACTTCTTCCGGTTCGACGAACCTACCGGTCGTCATTCCGGCGACCGACGGCAGCCCCGCGAGCAACTGCTCGTGCTCCATGCCGAGCGAGGCCGCCAGGGCGGCGCCGTACCCGTCGGGGGCCTCCCACATGGACGTGCGCGAGGCGCCGGGGGAGACGGTGGCGACGCGCACCCCTTGCGGGCCGAACTCCTCGGCCAGGGCCTTGCCGAACGCCGTCAGCGCGGCCTTGGCGATGGTGTAGGCCATCGGTCCCATGTGCGGCACGCGGGCGCTGTTGGAGGAGATGCTGATCACGGTGCCGCGCCGCCGCAGCAGGCTGGGCATCGCGGCCCTGGTGGCCCGTACGGCGCTGAGGAAGTTCAGGTCGTACGCCTGGCGCCATGCGTCGTCGTCGAAGCCGAGGAAGCCGCCGAGCTGTCCCTGACCGCTGTCGCCGCCGCCCACGTTGTTGACCAGGAGGTCGATCTCGTCCAGCTCGGCCAGCGCCCGTTCGACCAGCTCGGCCGGGCCCGCCGCGGTGGACAGGTCGGCGGTCACGGTGGTCGCGCCGGTGCGCTCCAGCTCGGGGGAGATCGTCCGGGCCGCGGCCACGACCCGCATGCCCTCGGCGGTCAGCGCCTCGACGATCGCCAGCCCCAGCCCCCTGCTCGCCCCGGTGACGACGGCGGTCTTGCCGGTAAGTCGCATGTCCATGGGAAACACCCTTCTTGCGTCATTGGTGATGCGATCACTCTAGAACTTGCAACACCCATGACGCAACTACGGCCTTAAGGGAGACGGTCCTGTACCCTCTGAGGTGTGAGTGGGACGACACGGGCCCTGCGGTCCGACGCGGAGCGGACGGTCAGGACGATCCTGGAGGCCGCCGAACGGGTGCTCAGCAAGAACCCGGCGGCCGGCATGGAGCAGATCGCCGAGGCGGGCGGGGTGGCGCGGACGACCGTCCACCGGCGCTTCGCCTCCAGGGACGCGCTGGTGGAGGCGATGGCGGCGTGGGCGACCCGGCAGTTCGCCGCCGCTGTGGAGGCCGCCCAGCCCGAGCAGGCGCCGCCGCTGGTCGCGCTCTACCAGGCGACGGCGAACGTGCTGCGGGTGAAGATCGACTGGGGGTTCGCGATGAGCCGCGCGTCGGTGGCCGGGGCCGCGGGGGCGGAGGTGGCCCGGGTGCACGCCGAGGTCGAGGCGAGGTGCGACAGGCTGTTCCGGCAGGCGCGGGCCCCGGCCTCCCCACCGCCCCATCCCCGGCCCCGCCCCCGCCCCCAGCCGCAACCCCGCCCCCTGCCCCGCGCTCGCCTCCTGTCGTGGGCTCTCCTGCGGGGCCGGGCGTTCTCTAGCTCCCCCGCGTCGCAGCCCTCGCGCCGCTCAGGGGTTGCGGGCCAGGGCGTCGCGGCGTTCTTCTGATCCGCGTTCCGGGTGGGGCCACGGGTTCGGACGGCACCGGCCCAGTGACTTGGACTGCTGGACCATCACCGGAGCGGGCCGGCCCGGGCCGGGGCAGGCGCGGTGGCCGTGTCCCAGGCTGTGGCCGACCTCGTGGCTGATGAGGTAGTCGCGGTAGGCGGCCAGGTCACCCTCGTACTGCGGGACGCCGTCCGCCCAGCGGAGTGCGTTGATGACCGAGCGGGTCCCGTTCCAGCACGACAGCGTACCGCCGGTGTGCAACGGCAGGCACTGGCTGAGGGTCAGCCCCGGGCTGGACAGCGCCACCCGGACCCGTACCGGACCGTGGTCGACGCGCTGGAAGCGGGCCCATCCGCGCCGATCGTTGAGGGTCCGGTGCACGGCCGCCGCGAACACGGGCCCGTCGATCGGCAGGCCGCGTTCGACCTCCACCAGGTACCGCACCACCTCACCCTCGCCGGGCCGGGCGGCCGCGCCGCCGGGCACCACGGCGTACGAGCCCGAGGCGGCGTACGGGATCTTGACATGCTCCGCGGGAAGAGAGGTCGGCGTGGGGGCCGAGGGGCGAGGGGAGGGGGTGACGGAGGGCGCGGGGGTGGTCCGGGCCCCGGAGCCCTCGTGCCCTTCCGGTCGCTCCGGGGCGGAGGCGCATCCGGCGGCCAGCAGCAGCACGATCAGCAGCGCGAGCAGCGGCAACGCGGCCTCCCCACGAGATCACGGTGGGGAGAAATCCACCATAACCGCGCAGTGCCACATGAATCATGCCGGGGTCCGACTAATGACGACCTGACCCCTACGCTCCCCTCCCGGACGCAGCCCCGTCCTTCTCATGGAGGGGGCCATGCCTGGTCGGGACGCCCTTCGCCGGTCAGACGGCGGGAGGTGCGTAGGGGGTGAGATCGATGGGGGGCTGCTCGCCGAGAGCCAGTTCGGCCACGAGCTCGCCGGTGAACGGGCCCGCCGTCAGGCCGTACGCGCTCAACCCCGTCGCCACGATCACCCCGGGCGTGAGCCGGCCGATGAGGGCGGGGCCGGGGGCGTTGACCGGGCGCAGGCCGACCCTCGTCTCCGACACCGTCGCCCCGAACAGGCCGGGCGCCACCCGCAACCCCGCCGCGATCACCTCGTCGAGCCCGCCCATCGTGACCCGTGGCGCGAACCCGACGTCCTCCACGGTCGCGCCGATGACGACCCGCGAGCCGGGGAGCCCCAGCAGGTACGGCCCGCTCCTGGGCAGCACGATGGGCCAGAACGCGGTGTCCACGCCGTCGAGGGTGGCGTGCAGGATCTGCCCTCTCCGGGGGAACACCGGCAGCTCAACCCCGAGCGGACGGCACACCTCGCCCGTCCACGCCCCGGCCGCCACGATCACGACGTCCGCCTCCAGCGGGACGCCCTCGTCGGCGGGCGCCCGCCCGGCCGTGGGACGGCCCGCGGGTCCGGCCGGCCGGGCGGCCCGGACGGGCTCGGCCGGCCGGACGGGTGCCGCAGGCCGGACCGGTTCGGCGGGCGCGGTCGCGGGGGTCAGGGCGGGGCCTTCCGGGGAGCCGTCGGGAGGGCCGCCGAAGGGGGCGTCGCCCGCCGCCCCGACCGGTCCCTCGGCGGACGCCTCAAGGGGGCTCTCGGTCAGGTCACCCGTGGAGAACGGCGCGAGAGGGGCGGCCTGGCGCCAGGAAGCGGTCTCGCCGCTCACCGCCTCGCCCCCCGGCCGCCCGTTCCCCGCCGGGGTCTCCTCGTCGGCGTCGTGCAGGCGTACCTGCCCGTCGGGGGTCAGGACGGCGCTGCCCATCAGCACCTGGGCGCCCTGGGTGACGGCGGCGCGCAGCAGCGCGTCACGCACGGCGCCGCCGTCCACCCGGGCGGCGCCGGGCACGAGGAGCGCGCTGAGGTCGTCGGACAGCGGCGGGAACAGGTCGGACGGCGTGAGCACGTCGATGACCTCGCCCATCTCCGGCGCGTCGTCGTGGCGGCGGCGCAGCAGGGCCCGCACCGGTTCGAGGTCGACCGGGTCCTCCGCCACGAGCAGGGCCCCGACCTTGGCGTAGCCGATGTCCTCGCCCAGGGCCTCGACCAGCGCCGGGTAGTGGCGGGCGCCTTCCCTGGTCAGCCGGTACCAGGCGTCGTCCTCCGGATGGTCCACCCACGGGCACACGATGCCCGCGCCCGCCCGGGTCGCCTGCCCCTGGGAACCGCGGTCCACCACGGTCACGGCCACGCCACGGCCGCTCAGGTAGTAGGCCGCGCTCGCTCCGACGATCCCGCCGCCGATCACCACAACACGCATGCCCCCATGATCGCAGGCGCGGGTGACCTCGGGCGATGACCGGATCGTGCGCTTACCATCCGGATACTCCCTCACGCCCATCCATGGGGGTTACGGGCCCACCCGCCGGTGGCGGCGCGGGCCTCGTCCGGGTCAGCCCACGCCCCACCCGTGCCTCTGCATGAGGACGGATGCCACCCGCGCGAACCGGTCGCCGTCGAGCACCGCGCCCTCGCGGCGGATGTCGTCCTCGTCGAGCGCGAAGACCCGGTCGAGCCGCAGGTACGACACCCGCGCGTCGCGGCCCCACGCGCCGACCTCCAGCCAGTCGGGGCCGTCGTCGCCCTTGCTGGACAACATCATGCCGAGCAGCCTGCGCCCGGTACGGCCCACGACCAGCAGCGGCCGGTCCTTGCCCCGCGACGGATCCTCCTCGTACGGCACCCACGCCCATACGATCTCCCCCGGATCGGCCAGGCCGTCGAGGTCGGGGGAGTAGGCCAGAGTGACGGGCCCGTTGAGCGAGTGGACCTCGCGTACGACGCCCCGGGCGGGCCGGGGGTCCTCACCTAGATCACGCATTGGGGGAGCCTATGGCGGCGGGCCACCTGAAATCCACCCGTCTTCAGAGGACGGGGGAGGCCAGCAGGCGGCGTAAGGCCGTCGGGGTGTGGCCGACGTGGCGGCGGATCGTACGGGTCAGGTGGGCCTGGTCGGCGAACCCGAGGTCGGCGGCGAGCGCGGCGAGGCCCGTCTCGCCGCTCTCCAGCCGGTCGAGCGCCCGGCTCACGCGCACCCGGTTGCGGTAGTGGGTCAGCGAGACGCCCAGCTCGCGGGTGAAGGCCCGGCTGAGCCGGTAGGGGGAGACGGCCAGGAGCTCCGCCAGCGGCAACAGCCCGGCCGCCGCCGGATGGTCGGCCGAGATCGCCTCGCGGGCGGCGTCGGCGAGGGCGGCGGTGGAACCGGCGGGGGCCGGGGCGGGCGAGGGGGCGGCGGCAGGGGTGGCGGGCCCGGCCAGCTGGGTGAGGGTGGCGCTGGTCAGCGACAGGAGGGACTCGACCAGGGCGAAGTCGGGGTCTCCCGCGCGGGCGGCGGCCAGCAGGCGCCGGTGGGCGAGCTCGAAGCGGGCGTCGACGTAGACGGTCGGGCGGGCGAGCCGGGTGCCGTCGCCCGCCAGGGTGCGCCAGAGCGCGGGGGACAGGGAGAGGGAGGTGCAGACGTCGCCGCCCGCCGGGTGGGCGAAGCGTTCCTCCTCGCCGGGTGCGCCGAGGTAGGCCATCGTCGGGTCGACGGCGGACGGGCGGCCGTCGGCCATGCGGCGGAAGGCGCCGCGGTGGACCAGGACCATGCGGTGGGCCCGGCCGACCTCGGGCCGTGACCATCCGCGGTGGTCGTCGACGCAGGTCACCAGGTCGAGGGTGAAGCCCTTCCCACGGGCCAGCGGCTTGGAGGATCGCACCCGCCGAACGTTACGCCCCGCCTCCGACAATCCCCCGACTCCCGCGCCCGGCGCGCGACGCGCCGCCCTCAAGGGGCCCGGGGGAGGGCGAGGCGCAAGGATGTTCAAGACCTGGTGATGCCCGCACCGGCAAGGTGGCGGCATGACAACAGTGATCTCCTCCATAGTCATCGACTGCGCCGACCCCGTCGCCCTGGCGGGCTTCTACGCCAAGGCGACCGGCTGGCAGGTCGCCGGTTCCGACCCCGAGTACGCCACCGTCACCGGCGGCCCCGTGCCGCTGGCCTTCCAGCGGATCGACGGCTACCGGGGCCCGGGCTGGCCGAACGACGGCAAGCACCTGCACCTCGACCTCACCGTCCCCGACGTCGAGGAGACGAAGCGGGCGCTGGTCGCCCTGGGCGCCACCCTGCCTGCCCAGCAGCCGGGCGGTGAGGAGTGGACGGTGGTGCTCGACCCCGAGGGCCACCCGTTCTGCGTGATGCCCGGCTAGAGCCCGGCGAAGAACGCCCTGACGTCCTCGGCCAGCAGGTCGGGGGCCTGGAGGGCGGCGTAGTGACCGCCGCGCGCCGGCTCCGACCAGCGCACCACGTTGTGGGAGCGCTCGGCGTAGCGGCGGACGGTGCTGTCGCCCGGGAACACGGCCACGGCCGTCGGGGTCTTGCCGGGCTCGGCGGGTGGCGCCCAGTCGCCGCCGCTCTCGCGGTACAGGCGTGCGGAGGAGCCGGCGGTGCCGGTCAGCCAGGTGATGGTGACGTCGGTCAGGATGTCGTCGGGGGCGACCCCGCCGACGTCCTGGCCCCAGCCCGCGAACGCGTCCAGGTGCCAGGCGAGCTGGCCGGCGGGCGAGTCGGCCAGGGCGTAGGCGAGGGTCTGCGGCCTGGTGCCCTGGACGGCGGCGTAGCCGGAGAACTCGCGGTGCCAGCGCTCGATCCGCCGCGCGCGCTCGGTCTCGGCCTCGGTCAGGCCGGACAGGTCGTCGGAGACGAAGGCCGTGAGCGCGTTCAGGTGCACGCCCACCACCCGGTCGGGGGCCATCCGCGCCAGGGCGGGCGAGACGAGCGAGCCGAAGTCGCCACCCTGAAGGCCGTACCGGTCGTAGCCGAGGCGGTCCATGAGCTCGATCCAGGCGGCGGCGACACGGCGGGCGCCCCAGCCGGTCTCGGTGGTGGGGCCGGAGAAGGCGAACCCGGGCACGGACGGGATGACGAGGTGGAAGTCCCGGCTGAGCGGCTCGGCCACGCGGGAGAAATCGGCGAACGTGCTGGGCCAGCCGTGCGTCAGCAGCAGCGGCAGCGCGTCCGGGCGCGGCGAGCGTACGTGGGCGAAGTGCACGCGCTGGCCGTCGATCTCGGTCGTGTGCTGCGGCAGCTCGTTGAGCCGCGCCTCGTGCGCCCGCCAGTCGTAGCCGTCCAGCCAGTACGCGGCCAGCTCGCGCACGGCCTCGGGCGGCACGCCGTACGACCAGCCGACCCCGTCCAGGGCGTCCGGCCAGCGCGTACGGTCCAGCCGCGCCCGCAGGTCGTCGAGCGCGGACTGCGGAATGTCGATGACGAATCGGTTCATGCCCCCCACGCTAGGCAGGATTGCGGCCAGGATCGGGCCACAATGGACAGCGTGCTCGACACCTCGGCGCGGCTGCTGCGCCTGCTCTCCCTCCTGCAGACCCGGCGCGAGTGGGCCGGCGCGGAGTTGTCGCAACGGCTCGGCGTGGCCCCGCGCACGCTGCGCCGCGACATCGACCGGCTGCGCAGCCTCGGCTACCCGGTGGGCTCCACGCCGGGGGTGGCCGGCGGCTACCGGCTCGGTCCGGGCGCGGAGCTGCCGCCGCTGCTGCTCGACGACGAGGAGGCGGTGGCCGTCGCGGTCGGCCTGCGCACGGCCGCCGGAGGCACGGTGACCGGCATCGAGGAGACCTCGCTGCGCGCCCTGGCCAAGCTCGAACAGGTGCTGCCCGCCCGCCTGCGGCAGCGCGTGAACGCCCTGCAGACGCACACCGTGCGGATCGGCGGGCAGGGCCCGACGGTCGATCCGGAGCTGCTGATCCGCATCACCGCCGCCTGCCGCGACCGCGAGCAGCTGCGCTTCGACTACACCGACCACCAGGGCGCCACCAAGCTGCGCAGGACCGAGCCGAACAGCCTGGTCAGCAAGGGCAACCGCTGGTACCTGGTCGGCTGGGACGTCGACCGCCAGGACTGGCGCACGTACCGGGCCGACAGGATCGAGGTGCGCACGCCGAACGGCCCGCGTTTCCCCCCGCGCGAGCCGCCGGAGGCCGACGTCGCCGCCTGGGTGCGCCACCGGCTCGGCCACCAGATGTGGCCCGTCGAGGCCCGCTTCCTGCTCCACGCGCCCGCCGCCCGCCTGGCCGGCCGCGTCAGCGGCCAGGTCGAGCCCGTGGACGAGGCCACCTGCGTGCTCACCATGCGCGGCGACGACCTGCACCTGATGGCTGTGGCCGTGGCCTTCCTCGACGTCGACTTCGAGGTGCTCGAACCGGCCGAGCTCAAGGAACGCCTGCGCGCGCTGGGACGGCGGCTGCTCTCTTCTAGAATATGATTCGGTGATGGCGACGTCAGCGTTCTTCACGCGCAAGGAGGGCGAGTTCGTGCCCGCCCCGCACGCGCGCAGCCCCTGGTCCCCCGACATGCTCCACGGCCGCCTGCTCGGCGGCCTGGCCGCCGGCGCCCTGGAGGAGCGGCACGCCGAGCCCGGCCTGCACTTCGCCCGGCTGACCGTCGACCTGTTCCGCAACAGCCCCATGCTGCCGGTCACGGTGGAGACCACCCTGGTCAGGGACGGGCGGCGGATCCGGGTCGCCGACGCCGTGCTCTCCACCGAGCAGGGCGTGATCGGCCGGGCCTCGGCCGTGCTGCTCCGGCAGGGCGAGCAGCCCGGCGGCAGGTTGCCGCACACGCCCGCCTGGGACGAGCCGCCGCCCGCCGGCGCCCCGGCCGAGGGGCAGGGCTGGAAGCCGCCGTTCGACCTGTGGCGGCTGACCGACTGGGGCCAGGGCGGTCGCGACCGGGTGTGGCTGCGGGAGACGCACCCGCTGGTGGACGACGAGCCGCTGACGCCGCTCACCCGCGCCGCCCTGGCCGCCGACTTCGCCAGCCCGCTGGCCAACGTCGGCTCGGCGGGCGTCAGCTTCATCAACGCCGACTACACGCTGACGCTGGCCCGACTGCCCGAGGGCGAGCTGATCGGCGTCGAGGCCACCGGCCACCTCAGCGCGGGCGGCGTCGCGACCGGCCAGGTCACCCTGCACGACACGGCCGGCCCGATCGGGTTCTGCCTGGTCACGGCGGTCGCCAACCCGGTGGCCCTGACCGGCCGCTGACCTCGCGGCGAGCGGGAGGGTCAGGCGGGGCGCTCGGTGCGGTCGCCCGACCAGTCGGTGTGGAAGGCGCCCTCCCGGTCTACCCGGTGGTAGGTGTGCGCGCCGAAGTAGTCGCGCAGCCCCTGCACCAGCGCGGCCGGCAGGCGGTCGCGGCGCAACCCGTCGTAGTAGGCCAGCGCGGAGGAGAAGCCCGGCGTCGGCACGCCGATCCGCACGGCCGTGGTGACCACGCGCCGCCACGCGTCCTGCGCGGCGTTCAGCGCGGCGGCGAAGGTGGGGTCGGCCAGCAGCGTCGGGAGCCGCCGGTCGGCGTCGTAGGCGGCGCGGATGCGGTCGAGGAACTTGGCCCTGATGATGCAGCCGCCGCGCCAGATGGTGGCCATGGCGCCCGGGTCGACGTCCCAGCCGTACTCCTTGGAGGCGGCGGCGATCTGGTCGAAGCCCTGCGCGTAGGCGACGATCTTGGAGGCGTACAGGGCCTGGCGGACGTCCTCGATCAGCTCGCGCCCGCCGACGCCGGACAGCTCCGGGCCCTCCAGGGACGCGGCGGCGGCGCGCTGCTCCGGGTGGCCCGACAGCGCGCGGGCGAAGACCGCCTCGGCGATGCCGGTCACCGGGACGCCCAGGTCGAGCGCGCTCTGCACGGTCCAGCGGCCGGTGCCCTTCTGCTCGGCCTGGTCCACCACGACGTCCACGAACGGCCTGCCCGTGGCCGCGTCCACCTGCTCCAGCACCTCGGCGGTGATCTCGATCAGGTACGAGTCCAGGTCGCCCCGGTTCCACTCCCTGAACACCTCGGCCAGCTCGGCCGGCGTCGCCCCCAGGGCCTGGCGCAGCAGGTCGTAGGACTCGGCGATGAGCTGCATGTCCGAGTACTCGATGCCGTTGTGGACCATCTTCACGAAGTGCCCGGCGCCGTCGGGGCCGACGTGCACCGCACACGGCACCCCGTCCACCTTGGCCGAGATGTCCTGAAGGATCGGGCCCAGCGCCTCCCACGACTCCTTCGAGCCGCCCGGCATGATGCTCGGGCCGAGCAGCGCGCCCTCCTCGCCGCCGGAGATGCCGGTGCCGACGAAGTGGATGCCGCGCTCGCGCAGCGCCGCCTCACGCCGCCGGGTGTCCTGGAAATGCGCGTTGCCGCCGTCGACGATCATGTCGCCCGGCTCCATCAGCTCGGCGAGCTGGTCGATCACCGCGTCGGTGCCGGGACCGGCCTTCACCATGATGATCGCCCGCCGGGGCCGCTTCAACGACGCCACGAACGCGGCCAGCTCCTCGGCCGGCACGAACGTGCCCTCCCCGCCGAACTCCCTGACCAACTGCTGGGTACGGGCCGTCGT
Organism: Nonomuraea sp. NPDC052265; assembly: GCF_044547985.1. Taxonomy (NCBI): domain Bacteria; kingdom Bacillati; phylum Actinomycetota; class Actinomycetes; order Streptosporangiales; family Streptosporangiaceae; genus Nonomuraea; species Nonomuraea sp. NPDC052265. The sequence continues at coordinate 238,978 of NZ_JBIUBJ010000004.1, read as the reverse complement.
GCGGTTGTGCACGGCGACGGCGTATCCGTGCCGGGCCAGGTTCCTGGCCAGGTTGCGCCCCATGGTGGCCAGGCCGGTGACGCCGATGTCTGCCAAGTCCATGTCAATGCTCCTCTGTGGGGGATACGCACGATCAAGCTGGGAGGTTCGGCGAGATATTCCCCCTTCGCTCAGGAGGGGGAGCGCACGCCGAGCTCGTCCAGCCGGTCGAGCATGTCCGCCGGATCGGCGTACACGCGGAAGGCTCCGGCGCGTTCGAGCTCGTCCCGGCCATATCCACCGGACAGCAGCCCGATGCCGAGCGCGCCCGCCCGGCGGGCGGCGAGCAGGTCCCAGACGCTGTCGCCCACCACCATCGCATGCAGCGGGTCCACCTGGACGAGCGCCGCACCGGCCAGGAACAGATCCGGGTCCGGCTTGGCCCGCCGCACCAGGTCGCGGGTGACCATCGGGGTGTCCTCCGGCAGGCCGAGCATGCCCAGCGCGAGCCGCGCGGTTCGGGCGTAGCCGCTGGTCGCGATGGCCCACGGGACGCCGCGCGCGCTCAGCTCGCCGAGCAGCTCGGCGGCCCCCGGCAGCGGCCGGACCGACTCCACCTGCTGCTCGTACGCCTCGGCGTGGGTGACCTGCAGCTCGTCGATCTGCTCCTGGGTCAGCTTCAGCCCGGTCTCGCGCAGCAGCGCGCTGACGAACAGGCCGCCGCTCATCCCGATGCGCCGGTGGATGCGCCACACCGACAGGTCGATCCCCATCCCGGACAGCGCCTGCCGCCAGGCGATGACGTGCTGGTAGACGCTGTCGATCAGGGTGCCGTCCAGGTCGAACAGGAACGCGGGCGTAGGGGCCTGCGGGAAGTCGGTCATGACGTCCATGACACCATGGGAGGCATGCGGATCATCATCGCGGGTGGGCACGGGAAGATCGCGTCGAGGCTGGCCGAACGGCTCGGGTCCGGCGCGGTCGGCCTGGTGCGCAACCCCGCGCACGTGGCCGACGTCGCGGCCACGGGGGCCGAGGCCGTGCTGTGCGACCTGGAGAAGGCCACGGCCGACGAGGTGACGGAGATCCTGCGCGGCGGCGACGCCGTGATCTTCGCGGCCGGCGCGGGCCCCGGCAGCGGCGCGGCCCGCAAGGACACCGTCGACCGCGCCGCGTCCGTCCTGATGGCCGACGCCGCCGAGCGCGCGGGCGTGCGGCGCTTCATCCAGATCTCCTCCATGGGCGCCGGCCGTCCGCCCGCGCCGGGCAGCGACGACGTCTGGGCCGCCTACATCGAGGCCAAGACCGCCGCCGAGGACGACCTGCGCGCCCGCGACGGCCTGGCCTGGACGATCCTGCGCCCCGGCCGCCTGACCGACGAGCCCGGCACGGGCCTGGTCCGGCTGGCCCCCGAGGTGCCGCCCGGCTCGGTGCCCCGCGACGACGTGGCCGCCGTCGTCCTCGCGCTGCTGGAGAACCCGGGCACCGCCCATCGCACGCTGGAGCTCGTCTCGGGCGACACCCCCGTCATCGATCTCATCGCCACTGAGTGAATCGCCACTGAGTAATGCGTCCCCTTTGCCGATTGCTGGCTATGACTTGCGGCTTCTTCGGCTAGATGTCCCCCTGATGCACTAGGGGGAGATCAAATGTCCGACATGCCGTTCAGGTCGTTCTTCGGGGGAGATCCGTTCAGGGGGTTCGAGGAGCTCACCGGGCGGGTGTTCGGCGGGATGGAAGGCTGGCCGCCGTCGCGTCCCAGCGTGCAGCGGGTCGACGTGGGCAAGCTGCTCAGCGCCTCGGCCAGGGAGGTGCTCAGCCGGGCGCTGGAGGTGGCCGGGCAGCGCGGCGCGCCGGACATGGACGTCCTCGACCTCCTCGACGCGCTGACCGAGTCCGACGCCACCCGCCCGCTGATGCAGTCGGCGGGCATCGACCTCGGCCGGCTGCGCGACCGCATCGACGCCCTGACCGGGCCCGGCACGGCCGCCGAGCCGCCGACCACGCTCACCCCGGCGGCCAAACGCGCCATCCTGGACGCCCAGCGCATCTCGCGCGCCCTCCAGTCGTCCTACATCGGCCCCGAGCACCTGCTGCTCGCCGTGGCCGCCAACCCCGACTCCGGCGCCGCCCGCCTGCTCCAGGAGCAGGGCGTCTCGGCCAACGAGCTGCAGCAGGCCATCATGTCCGGCGCGACCCGCCAGCAGCACGGCGACGGGCGGCAGCCCACCGACACCCCCGCGCTCGACGAGTACGGCCGCGACCTGACCGAGGAGGCCAGGCAGGGCAGGATCGACCCGGTCGTCGGCCGCGAGGACGAGATCGAGCAGGCCATCGAGGTGCTCTCGCGCCGCACCAAGAACAACCCGTGCCTGATCGGCGAGCCCGGCGTCGGCAAGACCGCCATCGTCGAGGGCATCGCCCAGCGCATCGTCAACGGCAGCGTGCCCGACACGCTCAAGGACCGCCGCGTCGTCGCGCTCGACCTGACCGGCATGGTCGCCGGGTCGAAGTACCGGGGCGAGTTCGAGGAGCGCATCAAGAAGGTCATCGACGAGGTGCGCGCGCACGCCGACGAGACCATCGTCTTCATCGACGAGGTGCACACCCTGGTCGGCGCCGGCTCGGCCGAGGGCGGCATGGACGCGGCCAACATCCTCAAGCCCGCCCTGGCCCGCGGCGAGCTGCACGTCATCGCCGCCACCACCATCGACGAGTACCGCAAGAACATCGAGAAGGACGCCGCCCTCGAACGCCGCTTCCAGCCCATCCTGGTCAGCGAGCCCACCGTCGAGCAGACGGTCGAGATCCTGGCCGGGCTGCGCGACGCGTACGAGGCCCACCACCAGGTGCGCATCACCGACGAGGCCCTGGACGCCGCCGCCAACCTCTCGGCCCGCTACATCTCCGACCGCTTCCTGCCCGACAAGGCCATCGACCTGATGGACCAGGCCTCGGCCCGGGTCCGGCTGCGCTCGCGCACCCCCGGCAGCGACGTGCGCGAGCTGGAGGAACGCCTCGACGCGCTGCGCCGCGACAAGGACCAGGCGGTCACCTCCGACGACTTCGACCGGGCCAAGGAGCTCACGGTCCAGATCGACAAGCTCCGCCCCGAGCTGGACCGCGCCCGGCGGGGCCACGACGCCGTCCCGCAGGTCATGGTGGAGGACATCGCCGAGGTCGTCTCCCGGCGTACCGGCATCCCCGTCACCCAGCTCACCGAGCAGGAGCGCGAGCGCCTGATGCGGCTGGAGGAGCACCTGCACGAGCGGGTGATCGGCCAGGACGAGGCCGTCGTCGCCATCGCCGAGGCGGTCCGCAGGGCCAGGGCGGGCCTGTCGGACCCGAACCGGCCCATCGGCAGCTTCCTGTTCCTCGGCCCGACCGGCGTCGGCAAGACCGAGCTGGCCAGGGCCCTGGCCGCCGCGCTGTTCGGCGGCGAGGACCACATGGTGCGCATCGACATGAGCGAGTTCCAGGAGCGGCACACCGTCTCGCGCCTGATCGGCGCGCCCCCCGGGTACGTCGGCTACGAGGAGGCCGGTCAGCTCACCGAGGCCGTACGCCGCCGCCCGCACGGCGTCATCCTGCTCGACGAGATCGAGAAGGCCCACCCCGACGTCATGAACATCCTGCTCCAGATGCTCGACGACGGCCGCCTGACCGACGGCCAGGGCCGCACGGTCGACTTCACCAACACCATCGTCATCATGACCAGCAACATCGGCGCCCAGCTCATCCTGGACGCCGAAGGCGACTCCCCGCGGCTCCAGGACCAGCTCATGGACCTGCTGCGCCACTCCCTGCGCCCCGAGCTGCTCAACCGCATCGACGAGGTGATCGTCTTCAAGCGGCTGGAACGCGAGCAGCTTCGCCAGATCGTGGACCTGCTGCTGGAGCGCACCCGCGGGCGGCTGCGCGGCCAGGACGTCACCCTGGAGGTCAGCGACGAGGCCAAGGACTGGCTGGTCCGGCGCGGCTACCAGCCCGAGTTCGGCGCCCGCCCGCTGCGCCGCACCGTGCAGCGGGAACTGGACAACCGCCTGTCCACGATGCTGCTGACCGGCGAGGTGGGCGAGGGCGGCAAGGTCACCGTGGACGTCGAGGGCGACGAGCTCCGGCTCAGGGCCCACAACCCGGAGCCGGTCGGCTGAGCACGCGGGCGCGTTCGCGGCACTCCTCCAGGGTGAGGGCCGCCAGCGCCTCGCGGACGACGGGCACGCACACCGGGGCCATCGACAGGCTCGACACCCCGAGCCCCACCAGCAGCGGCGCGACCGCCGGATCCCCGGCGGCCTCGCCGCACACCCCGACCGGCTTGCCCGCCCGCAGCCCGGCCTCGGCGCACATGCCGACCAGCCGCAGCAGGGCGGGCTGGGCCGGGTCGAGCAGGTCGGACAGGCCGGGATGCTGCCGGTCGGCGGCGAAGGTGTACTGGGCCAGGTCGTTGGTGCCGACGCTGAGGAAGTCCACCTCGGCCAGCAGCTCGTCGGCCTGGAGGGCGGCGGCGGGCACCTCGACCATCACGCCCGCGCGGGCCAGGCCGCGCTCGCGGACGCGGCGGGCGAAGTCGGCCGCCTCGCGCACGGTGGTCACCATCGGGGCCATCACCCGCACGTCGGCGCCCGTGGCGCGGGCGGCCTCGGCGATGGCGTCGAGCTGGGCGTCCAGGACGCCGGGCAGCACGCGGTCGACGCGCAGGCCGCGCACGCCCAGCGCCGGGTTGGGCTCGGGCGGCAGGCCGAGGAAGGGCAGCGGCTTGTCGGTGCCGGCGTCGAGGGTGCGGACGGTCACCGGCCCCGCCCCGGCGAACACCTCCGCGTAGGCGGCCACCTGTTCCTCGTGGGAGGGCGGTTGCCTGCGGTCGAGGAACAGGAACTCGGTGCGGAACAGGCCCACGCCCTCCGCGCCCGGACGCAGGTCCGCGGCCGAGCCGATGTTGTGCAGCAGCCTCACCGGGTGGCCGTCGGCGGTCCTGCCGGGGCCGGTGCTCGCCGCCAGCCTGGCCCGCTCGCGCCGGTCGGACTCCTGCACCCGGTCGGACTCCTCGCCGGTGAGGCCGACCGTGACCTCGCCGGTGAAGCCGTCCACGCCGATCACCGTCCCGTCGGGGACGTCCAGGACGCCCGCGCAGGCCACGACGGCGGGCAGGCCGCGGCCGCGGGCCAGGATCGCGGTGTGGCTGGTGGGCCCGCCGCGCTCGGTGACCAGCGCCAGCACCCGCGGGCCCAGTCCGGCGGTGTCGGCGGGGGACAAATCCTCGGCCACCAGCACGAACGGGTGCCCGGGGTCGGGGACGCCCGGCATGGGCACGCCCAGGGCGGCGGCCACCGCGCGGGACCTGAGGTCGTCGAGGTCGGCGGCCCGTTCGGCGAGGTAGCCGCCCAGCGCGGCCAGGGCCTCCCGGTGCGCGGTGAAGGCGGCGTCCAGGGCGTGGGCGGCGTCCAGGCCGTCGTCGCGCACGTGCGCCTCGGCCTGCTCGCGCAGCACCGGGTCGGCGGCCATCATGGCCAGCGCCTCCAGGATCTCGGCCCCTTCGGCGGTGGCGTGGGCGGCGCGGCGTCCGAGGTCGGCGGCGAGGGCGTCCAGGGCCTCGGCGGCGGCGGCCGTCTCGGCGCCCGGGTCGGTCACCCGGCGGGGGGCGGGCAGCACGGGCGGGGCCGCCATCCGCACCACGGGCCCGGCGGCCCGGCCCCGGCTGACCCCCAGCCCCTTCAGCGTCGCCTCAGGCATCGAGCGCCCCACCGGCCTCCGCCGCGGCCGCACCGGCCTCAGGGCCTCCGGTCGCGCCGGTCACGCCCGTCGCGCCGGGGACGTCAGGAGCGTCGAGGTCGCGCGCCAGGAGGGCGGCCAGCGTGTCCAGCGCCTCCTCGGCCCCCGCGCCGTCGGCCTCCAGCGTCACCACCGTGCCGCGTACCGCGCCCAGTGACAGCACCCCCAGCATGCTGCCGGCCGGCACCGACTTCTCCCCGAGCCGCACCCGCACCGGCACCCCGAGCCGGGCCGCCTCCCGCACGAACACCTTCGCCGGACGCGCGTGCAGGCCGCTGGCGGAGGCCACGGCCACTGTTCGACTCGCCATCCCGAACCTCCTCAGGGTTCTATCGTCACCTTGATGGCCTTGCCCGTGCTGACGAGGTCGATCCCGTCGAGCACCCGGGGCAGCGGCAGCCGGTGCGTGATCAGGTCGGACACCACGACGGCGCCCTCGGCCACCAGGCGCAGGGCCTCGGCGTTGTGCGCGGGGCTGGAGCCGTTCGCGCCCACGATGGTCAGCTCCCGGTAGTGGACCAGGTTGGAGTCGAGCGCGATGACCGGGTCGTCCTTCGGCAGCCCGCCGAAGAAGCTCACGCGCCCCTGCCGGGCGGCCATCCGGACCGCCTGCTCCTGGGCCGCGCCGGAGGCCGCCGCCGTGATCACGACGTCGGCGCCGCGGCCGCCGGTCAGCTTGAGCACCTGCCCGACGGCGTCGGAGTCGATCACTGCGTCGGGACGCACCAGGTCGGCCGCCATCGCCAGCCGCTCGGCGTTGACGTCCACGAGGAAGACCCGCGACGCGCCGCGCGCCCGCGCCAGCCGTACGTGCAGGCAGCCGATCGGGCCCGCGCCCATCACCACCACGTCGTCGCCCGCGCCCACCCCGGCCAGCGACTGGCCGTTGAGCACGCAGGCCAGCGGCTCGGCCACCGACGCCTCGGCGAACCCGACACCGTCGGGAATCGTGTTGACCCCCTTCACGGCCGGCACCTTGGCCGGGACGACCAGGTACTCGGCGAAACCGCCGTCGTAGTGGTAGCCCATCGACTCCTGGTCCGCGCAGACGGTCAGGCGGCCCCGGCGGCACTCCGCGCACGTCCCGCACGGGATGGCGGCGATCACCTGCACCCGCGCCCCGGTGCCCACGACCTCGCCGGCGATCTCGTGGCCCATCACGCGCGGCGGCCTGATGTGGTGGTGGCCGTACCGGAAGATCTTGGCGTCGGTGCCGCAGGTCGAGCAGTTGCGCACCCGGATCTTCAGCTCGCCCGGCCCGGCCTCCGGCTCCGGCGCGTCCTCGATCCTGATGTCGCCCGGGGCGTGGAACCTGGCCACCTTCACGTGAGCTCCTTCAGCACCTGGGCCGGCTCCGCCGCCTCGCGCAACGCCCGTGCCCGGTCGGGGTCGAGCAGGATCTCGGCCAGCGCCGCCAGCAGCGGCACGTGCCCGTCTCCGGCGGCGGCGATGCCCACGCACAGCGTGACCCGCTCGCCGTCCCAGTCGATCCCGCCGGGGAAGCGCACGACGCAGATCGCGTCGCGCGCGACGTCCTGCTTGGAGGCGGCCGTGCCGTGCGGGATGGCCACCTCCTCGCCGACGTAGGTGGAGATCGTGCGCTCGCGTTCGAGCATCGCCTCGACGTACGGCGCCGCGACCGCCCCCACGTCCACCAGCACCCGCCCGCACCTGCGGACGGCCTCCTCCCGCGAGGCCGCGCTCTCGTGCAGCAGGATCGCCCGCGGGTCGAGCAGGCCCTCACGCATCGACGGTGCCGCCGTTCCTGATGGTGTTCACCAGCCTGGTCACCGCCGGGTCGCCGAGGAAGACCTGGAAGGACACCAGCGCCTTGCCCGGCGCGGCGGCCCTGGCCCTGGCGGCCAGCCCGGAGTGGCACACGACGACGTCGGCGTCGCCGGGGATGGAGTTCACCGGGGTGTGCTCGACGGTGACGCCGCTCTCCTTGAGCTGCTTGCGGAGCTGGGAGGCGAGCATGACGCTGCTGCCCATGCCCGCGTCGCAGGCCACGACGATCTTGTGGATGTCCTTGCTGTCGATGCCGGCCACGGCTCACGCCTCCTTGCTGACGGGTTCGGTCCTGACAGGTTCGGTCCTGACAGGCTCGGTGCTCGCGGGCTCAGGGGTCGCCGGGTCCGCGACGGCGTCCTGCGGGCCCGGGGCGTCCGGCTCCTCGTCCTTCTCGCCCCGGCCGAAGCCCAGCAGCACGGCGGCGACGGCGAACGACACGGCCGTGGCCACCGCGATCCCGGCGAGCGAGCCGAGCCAGCCGCCGCGCGGCGTCACCGCGAGGTAGGCGAAGATGCTGCCCGGCGAGGGCGTGGCGACCAGGCCCGCGCCGGTGATCATGAAGGTGAACACGCCGGCCGCCCCGCCCGCGATGACGGCCAGGATGAGCCGCGGCTTCATCAGCACGTACGGGAAGTAGATCTCGTGGATGCCGCCGAAGAAGTGGATGATCATCGCGGCGGGCGTGCTCGGCCGCAGCGGACGCGGCCCGAACAGCAGGTACGCCACCAGCAGCCCGAGCCCAGGCCCCGGGTTCGACTCCAGCATGAACAGGATCGACTTGCCCTGCCGCACCGCCTCGGCCACCCCCAGCGGCCCCAGCACGCCGTGGTTGACCGCGTTGTTCAGGAACAGCACCTTGGCCGGCTCGATCAGCACCGAGGCCACCGGCAGCAGGTTGTTGGTGATCAGCCACTCGACCGCGCCGCCCGCCGCGTCGGTGACGACGCGGACGACCGGCCCGATGCCCAGCACCCCGGCCACGGCCATCGCGGCGCCCACGATGCCGGCGGTGAAGTTGTCCACGAGCATCTCGAACCCGGCCCTGGTCCGCTGCTCGGTGAACTTGTCCACATATTGCAGGATTACGGCGGCGAGCGGGCCGACGATCATCGCGCCGAGGAACATCGGGATGTCCGAGCCCACGACCACGCCCATCGCCGCCACCGCGCCGACGACCGCGCCGCGCTGCCCGTGGACCATACGGCCGCCGGTGTAGGCGATGAGGATCGGCAGCAGGGACTTGATGACCGGATCGACCAGCGCGGCCAGTTCCTTGTTCGGCAGCCAGCCGGTGGGGATGAACAGCGCGGTGATCAGGCCCCAGGCGATGAACGCGCCGATGTTCGGCATGATCATCCCGGCCAGGTGGCCGCCTAAGCGCTGGATGGTGGCCTTGACTCCGGTGCCGTGGACCGGAGGGGTGTAGCTGTCGGCCATGGACGTGCTCCTTCGGGGGGATGAGCAGTGGATCAGCCGTGCGATGCGGGGGCGACCGGCTCCGGGACGGGCGGCGCGTGCGGGAGGGTGAGGGGCCGGGCCGGGTCGGGGATACCCGTCCGCACCCCGGCGCGGTCGATGTCGGCGGGGCCGGGCATCCTGCTGCCGGGCAGCCGTACCGCCGCCGCGCCCCAGGCCAGCGCCTCGGCCAGGGCGGGGACGCCGTGCCCGCCCGCGGCCAGGAACCCGGCCAGCATGGCGTCTCCGGCGCCGACGGAGCTGCGCGGCCCGGTGACCGCGGCCTCGCCGTACCAGACGCCGCCGTCCTCGACCAGGACGGCGCCGTCGGCGCCGAGGCTGGCCAGCACCGTACGGGCGCCCGCGGCGCGCAGCTCGGCCGCCGCCTCGACCACGTCGCCGACCCGGACGAGCGGCACGCCGGTCACCGCGGCCAGCTCGTCGAGGTTGGGCTTGACCAGGGCCGGACCGGCCCCGAGCGCGCGGGCCAGGGCCGGGCCGCTGGTGTCCACGGCGACGTGGAGCCCCGCGGCGGCGAAGCGGCGGCACAGCCGGGCGTAGACGTCGGCGGGCACCCCGGGCGGCAGGCTGCCCGAGGCCACCACCCAGTCCGCCTCGTGCGCCGCGGCCAGCACGGTCTCGGCGATCGTGTCCAGCTCGGCCGCCGACAGCGCCGGGCCCGGCTCGTTGATCTTGGTGACCGTGCCGTCGGGCTCGGCGAGCGTGACGTTGGACCGGGTCGTGCCCGCCACGGGGACGGTGACCATGTCCAGACCCTCGGCGGCCAGCAGGCGGACGAGCTGCGCGCCCTCGTCCCCGGCGAAGGGCACCACGGCGCGGGCGGCGACGCCGTTGGCCAGCAGCGCCCGGGAGACGTTGACGCCCTTGCCGCCCGGATCGAGCCGGGCCCGCGCGGCGCGGATCACCGCGCCCCTGGCCAGGGCGGCGATCTCGATCGTGCGGTCGAGGCTCGGGTTGAGCGTCAGCGTGAGGATCACGCGCGGATCACCTCCGGCCCGGCGGCGGCGACGTCGGCGGCCAGGGCGGGGTCGAGCCCGGCGTCGGTGATCACCACGTCGATCTCGCCCAGCTCGGCGAACGTGGCCAGGTAGGTGTTGCCGAACTTGGTGTGGTCGGCCAGCAGCACGCTGCGCTGCGCGGCCCGGACCATGGCCCGCTTGATCGCCGCCTCGGCCGGGTCGGGCGTGGTCAGGCCCCGGTCGGGCGAGCAGCCGTTGGTGCCCATGAAGGCGACGTCGACGTTGAGGTGCGCCAGCGGGCGCAGCGCCCAGTCGTCGACCGTGGCCAGCGTCTTGCCGCGCAGCCGGCCGCCCAGCACGATCACCTGCAGATTGGACCGCGAGGCCAGGACGGTGGCCAGCGGCGGCGAGTTCACGATCACGGTGAGCTCGCGGTCAGCGGGCAGCGCCTGGACCAGGCGGCCCGTGGTGGTGCCGGCGTCGATGATGACCGAGCCGTCCTCCGGCAGCTCGGCCAGGGCCGCCTTGGCGATGCGCTCCTTCTCCGCGGTCATCACCTCGTCGCGGGCGGCGAGCGCGGGCTCGAAGCCCAGCCGTTCCACGGGGATCGCGCCGCCGTGCACCCGGCGCAGCACGCCCGCCCGCTCCAGCGCGGTCAGGTCGCGGCGGATCGTCTCGGTGGTCACGTCGAGCTCGGCGGCCAGCGTCACCACGTCGACGCGGCCCGCGGCCCGCGCCCTGCGGAGGATCTCCTGCTGCCGCTCCTCGGCGTACATGATGTTGGTTCACCGCCGTTTCTGTTTGGTTTCCTCTGTGTTTATACCCGCTTTCGTAGGACGGTCAAGAGGTGGACGGCGCAATCTGGTAGTTATAGGCGGGTGCGAATGAAGCCCCTGGCCGCCGCGGCGGCGGTCGTCCCCGTCGTCGCCCTGGCCACGCCCGCCCACGCCGCCGTCGCCCGGCCGATCCGCGTGCCCGCGGGCACCACGGCGGCCTGGGTGGTGTTCGACAGGAAGGCGGGCAAGATCGTCGCCCTCCGGAACGCCCACCGCAAGTTCCGCTCGGCGTCGGTCGTCAAGATCCTCATCGCGATCGACTACCTGGAACGGCGCAAGAGCGTGCCGGCGGCCGACGCCCGGCTGCTGCAGATCATGCTGCGCTCCAGCGACGACGACGCGGCCTCGGCGTTCTGGGACCGCGGCGGCAAGGGACAGATCATCGTCCGGACGGCGCGCAGGCTCGGCCTGTCCGACACCACCCCGCCGCCCGCCGCCAAGCCCGGCTTCTGGGGCTACACCTCGCTCAGCGCGTACGACGTCGTCAGGACCTACCGCTACCTGCTCGACACCGCCGACGCCCGGGTGCGCGACCTCGTCCTCGGCCACCTGCGCGCCTCCACGCCGTGCGGCAGCGACGGCTTCGACCAGACCTTCGGCATCCCGCGCGCGGTGCCGCGGCCGTGGGCGGTCAAGCAGGGCTGGTCGGGGTTCGGCACGACGCCGCCCGGCAAGTGCGACCCCAAGGCCCTGGCCGCGCCCGTCTCGTGGATCGCGCGGCGCGCAACCGGCTCGGGCGTGCCCGACTACGGGCGGCCCGTGCTGCACACGACGGGCCTGGCCGGCACCGGCGACCGCCTGGTCATGGCGGTGCTCACCGCCCACCCGGCGGGCAGCGGGTGGAGCGGTTCGGTCAAGCGCGTCACCGACCTGACCGCCGCGCTCTACCGCTCGGTGTCGTAGCCGGCGCTCAGGGACCGGTCTGGAGTTGCTGTTCCAGGCGGACCTTCTTGGGCACGCACATGCGCCACGCCTCCAGCACCAGCTCCCGCATCTCCGCCGCGTCGAGGGCGTCCATGCGGGCGACCACCCAGTTGAAGCGCAGGTCGGACTCGCCGGGCATCAGGAACGTGCCGGGCTCGGCCGCCACCAGGGCCTCGCGTTCCTCCTTGGGGAACCCGAAGCCCATCAGCGTCTCGTCCCGCGAGAACGCCACGTAGACGATCTTTCCCACGCGGAACTTGACCCGGTCCCGGATCAGGTGCTCGGACGAGCGCGGGAGGGTGTGCGCGAAGCGCCGGACGTCCTCGACTGTGACCACACGGCCACGTTAGCGGTTGCCCTCCGCGGCCGAGATGTCGGCGAGCGCGGAGTCCGGGTCCCGCTCCACCGCCAGGTCGCCCAGGCTCACGATGCCGACGGGACGCCCGTCCTCGACGACCGGGAGGCGGCGTACGGCGTGCGAGCGCATGATCTGCACGGCCTGGTCGATGCTCGTGTCGGGCCCGACCGCCTCGACCCACGGGCTGCACGCCTCCCTGACCGGAGTGTCCGGCCCCCGCTCGTCGGCCACCACGCGGATCGTGATGTCCCGGTCGGTGACGATGCCCTTCATGCGCCCGTTCTCGTTGACGATCACCGCTCCCGCGTCGTTGTCGCGCATGAGCGCCGCGGCGGCCGACACCGGCTGGTCGCACTCGACCGTCGCCGGGTGGGAAGTCATCACGTCTGCCACGGTTTCTGCCATGGGTCCTCCTGATTGCTCACGTCCCGGCTGCCTACCCGGGCCGGTGAATCACTCACAGGGCTTTGTCGGATCCCATGCGTGTCCGGTACGTCCGTGGAGGACACCTTTACCGGGCCTCAGAGCGTCTTCGCCGCCAGGCGGATCTCCTCCAGCAGGATCGCGAGGTCGTCCTCGGTGGTGTCCGGGTGCAGGAAGCAGGCCCGCAGCGCGTCCCGGCCGCCGAGGCGGGTGCCGGTGAGGAAGGCGTTGCCGCGTGCCTGGACCGCGCCCGGCAGGGCCCGGTTGAGCGCGTCGAGCCCGCCGGGTCCGCCGGGTGCGTCTGTCGCGGGCGTGTGGCGGAAGGCCGTGATGGAGGTGGCGACCGGCGCGAGCAGCTCGAAGTCCGGAGCCTGCCCGACCATGGCGGCGAGCGTGCGCGCCAGCCCGCTGGTGTGCTCGACCAGGCGCGTGACCCCCTCCCTGCCCAGGTACGACATCGTCGCCCAGGTCTTCAGCGCCCGGAACGGCCGGGTCTGCTCGGGCCCGTACTCGGCGAACCAGCCCAGGTCGTCGGCGCTGTCGTCGACCAGGTACGACGGCACCAGGCTGAAGGCGGCCCGCGCGGCGGCCGGGTCGCGCAGCAGCGCGCAGCCGCAGCCGACCGGCACGCCGAGCCACTTGTGCGGGTCGAGGGCCAGCGAGTCGGCCCGGTCCAGCCCCGCGTAGGCGGGCGCAGAACGCGCGTCGAGCACGCCGAGCGCGCCGTAGGCGCCGTCCACGTGGAACCAGAGCCCGTGCTCGGCGGCCACGTCGGCGATGGCGTCGAGCGGGTCGACCGCGCCGGAGTTGACGGTGCCCGCGCTGCCCGCAACGCAGAACGGCCGCAGCCCTGCCGCCAGGTCGTCGGCGATCATCGTGCGCAGCGCGGCGACGTCCATGCGGAAGGAGGCGTCCACCGGCACTTTGCGGACGTTGCGGGCGCCGAGGCCGAGGAGCTGGGCCGCCTTGTGCAGGCAGCTGTGCCCCTCCTCGGTGACGTACAGGACCATGGGCGGGCGGCCGTACAGGCCCTCCTCGCGGGCGTCCCAGCCGTCGGCGAGCGCGGTCCGCTGCCGGGCCGTGGCCAGGCAGACGATCGTGGCCATCGACGCGCCGCTGGTCAGCAGGCCGCCGCCGGGCGGATGGGGGAAGCCGACCAGCTCGGCCAGCCAGCGCACCACCGTACGCTCCAGCAGGGGGCCCGCGTGGTCGCCGCCCGCGCAGCTCGGGTTGAGCGCGGCGGCCAGCGGCTCGACCACCACGCCCGCGGGGGAAGGCGGCGAGTTGACCCAGCCGAAGAAGCGCGGGTGCCCGTTGCCCATCGGGTACGGCAGCACGTGGGCGCGCACGTCGTCGAGCAGCGCGTCCAGGGGGCGCCCGGCGGCGGGCAGCGGCAGCTCGGCCAGCCAGGCGCGCTCGGCGGCGGGCACCGGACGCCAGACCGGCCCGGCCGGGACGCCCTCCAGGTGGCCGGCCGCGATCTCGGCCGCCCTGACGCCGGCGCGGCGCAGCTCATCCATGCGGGGATTCCCTCCGGGTCTCGTGGTACCAGGTCTCGTGGTGGCCGCCGCCCAGCTCCATGGCCAGGTAGAAGACACAGTCGGCGGTCCCGTCGTTGGCGTAGGCGTGCCTGTGGTCGCCGGGGTAGGAGGCCGAGTCGCCGGCCTCCAGCTCGTACGGGCGGTCGTCGATCGTCAGGCGCAGCGTGCCGCGCTCGACGGCCAGGTACTCGCGCGAGCCCCGGGCGTGCGGCGCGAACTCGCCCGCGTCCACGCCGGGGCCGATCGTGGTCCGCATGAACTCGAACTCCACGTCGGCCAGCACCGGCGACAACACCCGCCGCTCCCAGCCCGACGGGTCGCGCAGCACCCGCTGCCGGTCGTGCCGCAGCACGCGCACGGCCTCGTGCGCCGGTTCGTCGAGGAGCCGGGAGATCGACGTGCCGAGGGCCGTGGCCAGGCGGTCGAGCACCAGCACGGTCGGCGACTTGGCGCCGCGCTCGACGTCGGAGACCATGCTCCGGCTGATGCCGCTCAGCTCGGCCAGGCGCTCGACGGACAGCCCGCGCCCGCGCCGCTCGGCGCGGATGCGCCCGCCCAGCTCGGCCAGGGACAGGCCGCTGGACAGGACGCCTTCACCTTGCATATCTCCACTATAGCGGAGAAATATCCTCTTTAGCGGCCTTGGTCTGCTCGTAGCCTGCCAGCACCTGCTTGCGGCGTTTGGCCGGCAGGCGGTCGATGTACAGGTAGCCGTCGAGGTGGTCGGTCTCGTGCTGGAGGCAGCGGGCCAGCAGGCCGGTGCCCTCGACCGTGACGGGCCTCCCCTCGGCGTCGAAGCCGTGGACGGCGGCGTGGTCGGGGCGGGGGAGCGGGGCGAACTGGCCGGGGACCGACAGGCAGCCCTCCTCGTCGGGGTCGAGGCGGCGCTCGCCGAGGCCGGGCAGCTCCAGGGTGGGGTTGACCACGACGCCCTTGTGCTGGACGCCCTCGGCGTCGGGGCAGTCGTAGACGAACACGCGCAGCGGCACGCCGATCTGGTTGGCGGCCAGGCCCACGCCCTCGGCCGCGTACATGCTCGCGAACATGTCGTCGACCAGCGCCGCCAGCTCGCCGTCGAACCGGGTGACCGGCTCGCACGGATGATGCAGCACCGGATCGCCCACGTGCACGATCGGCTGGACCTCTCCCACGACCACGCCTTCCTTTTGACCGCACTTTGCCGTGACCAGTCTATGAGCGGCGCCGGACGATCGATTCCGTCTCATGTGGCAAGACATATCCTCTCAAAAAATGAGACGCCCGCTAGGGTGCGGAGTACACATCGTCGTGAAGGAGTCTTTCGATGGACGCCGTCTACACCCATGGGCATCACGAGTCCGTCCTGCGCTCGCACCGGTGGCGCACCGCGGAGAACTCGGCCGCGTACCTGCTGCCGCACCTCAAGCCCGTGATGAAGGTCCTCGACGTGGGCAGCGGCCCCGGCACGATCACCGCGGACCTGGCCGCGCGGGTGGCCCACGTGACCGCGTCGGAGGTGACCGAGGAGGCGCTGGCGCTGGCCAGGGCCGAGATCGCCGCGCGAGGGCTGGACAACGTGGACTTCGCCGTCGCCGACGCGCACGCCCTCGACTTCCCCGACGACACCTTCTGCGTGGTCCACGCCCACCAGGTGCTCCAGCACGTGGGCGACCCGGTGCGGGCGCTGCGCGAGATGCGCCGGGTGACCAAGCCGGGAGGGTACGTCGCGGTCAGGGACAGCGACTACGCGGCCTTCGCCTGGTACCCGCGCCTGCCCGCCCTGGACGACTGGATGGCCCTCTACCAGCGGCTCGCCCGCGAGAACGGCGGCGAGCCGGACGCCGGACGGCGCCTGCTGTCCTGGGCCCGCGCCGCCGGCTTCCAGGACGTCACCGCCACCTCCTCCACCTGGTGCTTCGCCACCCCCGACGACCGCGCGTGGTGGGGCGGCATGTGGGCCGATCGCGTCCGGCGGTCGGCCATGGCCCGGCAGGCGCTCGCCACGGGCGCGGCCACCGAGTCGGACCTGCGGCGCATGGCCGACGGCTGGCTGGAGTGGGCCGCCGCCGACGACGCCTGGCTCTCGGTCCTGCACGGCGAGATCCTCTGCCGTCCCTGACCCGCCGAACGGCCCGCCCCTCACCCGACGGGCGGGGGCGTCAGGTCAGAGGCCGAGGGTGCGGGTGCGCTGCCACTGGGGGTCGCGGTAGAGCACCTGGTCGGTGCCCACCAGCTCGTCGGGGGCCGACAACATGGCGATCTCGCCCGCGGCCTGGAGCTGCAGCAGCAGGTCGCGCACCCGCGGCCCCACCGGCAGCCGCCCGGCGGGCAGCCCGAACCCGGCCCGCACCGTGTCGGCGATCTCCGACAGGTGGAACGGCCCGTCGAGCCCCGCCACGATGCCGCGCACCACGGTCATCGTGATCAGCTCCTCGGCCTCGGTGCGGGCGAGCTGCCAGGTGATCTGCTCCTTACGGCCCCCGGTCGCCGCGCACACCGTGCAGCCCCGCGTCAGGTCGGGGGCCACCTGCTCCACCGCCGAGCCGAGACAGGCCGAGCACCGGCCGTTCTCGGCGGCGTGCAGCTCGGCCGTCATCCGGCCGGCCAGCACCGCGCCGCAGTCGCAGCCGAAGCCGTCACCCAGGATGCCGCTCTGCGGCGAGATCGTATGCTTCGTCATCGAGCCGACTCTACCGGCCCCGGCCGTCCCCTCCGCGGGCCCGCGTCCCGTCAGCCGCGGGCGTCGGCGAGGCCGTGCAGGCGGCGAAGGGCCTTGCGGGCGGCCGCCGTGACGCGTTCGTCCGGGTGGTGGTCGATGATGACCCGCAGCACCCGGCCCGTCCACGGGTGGTCGCCGAAGGCCAGGATCGCGATCGTGCCCGCCTGCTCCTCCGCGTCCATCCCCATGGCGATCGACTCGATCACCTCGCCCGCCTCGCCGCCGCCGAACTCCAGCAGCGCCGCCGCCATGTCCACCAGCACCCAGGCGATCTCGTCGGGCGAGGGCCGGCGTTCCTCACGGCCCGTCCTGGCCGCGACCACCGCGCCCAGCCGCGGCTCCTCCAGCAGCCCGCCCAGCGCCCGGCGGCCCTCCTCGCCGAGGCCCGACGACAGCAGCTCCACGCCGACCGCCCTGCTCAGCGGGCTCACGCCGGCCAGCGCCCCGGCGATCTCGGCGGCGGCCCGCTCGCGGTCGCGGCCGTCCAGCCAGCCCGCCAGCTCCTCGCTCCGCTCGGCCTCGGGGTAGGAGCGCAGGCCGTGCAGCAGCGTGGCGGCGTCGGCGCCGGCGAGCGTCCCCATGACGGGGATCTCCTGCCCGGCGGTCTCGGCGATGATCAGCCGCGCCACCCACAACCCGAGCCAGCTCAGCGTGTACGGCTCCGCCTGCCGCACCAGCCCCAGATCGGTCAGCGTCCGGGGCACCCGGCCGGCGACCGGCTCCCTGGACAGGAACATGCGGATGAGCTCCAGCAGCAGCCGCTGGTCGGCGGCCAGCCGCGCCCGGCACAGCCGCGCCCACGCCTCCAGCACCCGGGCGTCGTCGCCGACGCCGTCCTCGTGCCCGTCCTCGTGCCCGCCCCGGCGCTCGTCGTCCCTGTCGAGCAGCGCCTTCAGTTCGTGCGAGAGCGGCGCGGCGCGGACCGCGGAGGCCAGGGTGGCGGCGTCCGGAAGCCGGATCGGCGGTTGCAGCGGCAGCGTGTCGTCGTCGTAGGACCTCACGGAGCCCATCCTGTCCTCATCGTCCGCTGGATCGGAATCGTCCCGCCGGATCGGAAAACGCCGGAAACTGGACGCGGTCCAGCGTACTCACGTCGTCCTCCGGCCACGAGGGGAAGATCGCGTCCGGAAAAGGGGAGGCGGCCGAAGGACGACATGGGCTAGAGTGCTGCGAAATGTCGGGAGAAAGGAGGCGCTGAGATGTTTGGCAAAGTAAGGGCGCTTTCTATTTCTCGGAGGAACCGTGCATTTCCGCCCTGCGGCCGAGGCTGACCTCGACCGCCTGCTCAGCTGCGTCGTCGACGAATCCATCAGCTGGGCCCATCCCGAACGACTGCTCTCCTTCCTGGAGAGCCGCAACTACCGGTACGACCGCATCTGGCTCGCCGAGGAGAACGGCGAGATCCTGGCCCGCGCCGTCTGGTGGGGCTTCGCAGGCGACGACCGGCCCCTTGCCCTCGACTGCGTCTACGTCCATCCCTCGGTCGAGGACCGTGTGAGCCTGGCCGCCGAGCTGCTGCGTCACGCGCACGCCGCGTTCGGCCAGGCGCCGGCGTACCACGTCTTCGTCTCCAACGGCTGGCGCGAGAACCCGAAGACCTCCGCGGCCGTCGCCTGGCGCTGGGAGGCCGCCGGCCACGCCGGGCTGACCGAGGAGCTGGAACGCCTGCGCTACGCCTGGACGTCCGGCTCGCCCGTGCCCGAGCCGTCCGGCCGGCTGGTCTTCCGCGGCGATGACGACGACGAGGTGTTCGTGGAGGCCTTCCGCCAGGTCGCCGAGGGCACCCTCGACTTCCACACCCGCCAGGCCCTGATGACCATGGACCCGGTGGAGCAGGCCCGCGAGGACGTGCGCGACAACCGCTCGATGCGGGGCGAGCGGTCCTGGTGGCGCCTGGCCTACGACGAGAGCGGCGACCTGGTCGGCGTCGCCCTGCCCTCCGCCAACGACGCCGGGCCCGTGGTCGGCTACCTCGGCGTGGTGCCCGCGCACCGGGGCCGCGGCTTCGTCGACGAGCTGCTCGGCGAGATCACCCGCTTCCACGCCGAGCGCGGCGTGCCGGGGATCATGGCCGACACCGACGCGGGCAACGTCCCGATGGCGCGGGCGTTCGAACGCGCGGGGTACGAGAACGTCTCGATCCGGCTGGTCCTGTCGGCCGATCCAGGAGCCGCCTGACCCTCCGGCCCGTCCCTGACGACGTACCTCGTCAGGGGCGGGCCGCCAGGCGCGTCCGGACGACCAGGTCGTGCAGGGCGTCGGCCGCGGCGGCCCGCTCGGGCAGCGCCGAGCCCTCGCGCGCCGCCTCCAGCGCGGCCGTCATCCGCGCCACGTCGTCGGCCACGCCCGCCACCCGCGGCGCCGCGCCGTGCTCGGCCTCCCGCTTGGCCGCCACCAGCTCCGGCAGGTACGGCGGCCCGTAGGGCAGCAGCCGCGTCAGGTCGGCCTCCAGCTCCCCGCTGCGCATCAGGTGGGTGCCCGTCGCCAGCACCCGGAAGGTTGGCCAGGTCGTGCGTGACCAGGTCCACCTCGACGCCGTCGCGCGTCCACGTCCGGTCGAGCGTCTGCGGGCCGGCGCGCAGCCCGACCACCTCCTCGGCCGGCAGCACGTGCACGCCGCGCAGGTCCACGTCGGAGTCCACGGACGGGAAGCCGTACAGGTGGGCGCCGCTCACCGTGGCGAACGCCACCGGGTACGGCTGCTCGCCGGGGATCTCCGGCAGCCAGGACGGCAGCGCGTTCACAGGTGCTCCTTCCGCACGCCCACCAGGAAGTCCTCCACGCGTTCGCGGTCCGGCCGCTCCGGCAGGACGCAGGGGGTGGCGGCCAGCTCCGCCGCCAGCGCGGCCCGCCAGGCGTCCACCTCGGCCCACGGCACCCGGCCGCTCCTGACCGCCAGCAGCCGCTCCCGGTGCGGGCCGACCTCCACCAGCGGCTCGCCGTGCCGGACCAGGTGCAGGCCGCTGAGCAGCAGCCGCAGCATGTGCATGGCCTGCTTCCACTTGGGCGCGCCCGGGTCGAGACGCCGGAACTGGTCACCGGCGTACCCGGCGAACGTCTGCCGCGCCCGCCCCGACACGAACGCCTCGCGCAGCTCGCGCAGCCGCCGCCCGGCCGGGGTCTCGACCTCCACGATCGGCGACCACAGGCACTCCAGCACCGTCGGGTTGGCCTCCAGCGCCAGCCCGCAGAAGCGCTCCACCTCCCACGAGAACTGCTCGGGCAGCGGCCCGTCACGGTGGGTGGGCGGCTTGGACAGCCGCCAGAAGTCCGCGGTGGGGGCCACGAACACGCCGCGCCGGTCGGTGTCGGACTCCTCGGTCTCCAGCCCGTACGCCCGAGAGCCCGTCACGACGGACAGGATGAGATCGTCATTCATCCGGACACCCTCCCACGGGGCTTGCGTTCGGGGGCCGACGGCTGGTCTGATCGAAAAGTGGGCGGCTATGACGAGGCTTACCGGCGCAGCATCCGGCGCCCGGAGGAGTTCTGGGCCGAGGCGGCACGCGACATCGACTGGGACGTCGCGCCCGCCGTGGTCACCGACGGGAGCCGATGGTTCCCCGACGGACGGCTCAACACCTGCCACAACGCGGTCGACCGGCACGTCGCGGCCGGACGCGGCGGGCAGGCGGCGCTGATCCACGACAGCCCGGTCACCGGCACGGTCCGCTCGATCACGTACGCCGAGCTGCTCGACGAGGTGGCGCGGACGGCCGGCATGCTGAAGGCGCTCGGCGTGACGGCCGGCGACACCGTCGTGATCTACATGCCGATGGTGCCCGAGGCGGTCGTCGCGATGCTGGCCTGCGCGCGGCTCGGCGCGGTGCACTCGGTGGTGTTCGGCGGCTTCGCGGCCAGGGAGCTGGCCCTGCGCGTCGAGCACGCCGAGCCCAAGGTGGTGCTCTCGGCCTCCTGCGGCATCGAGCCGGCCCGGATCGTGGCCTACAAGCCGCTGCTCGACGCCGCCCTCGACCAGGCGGCCCACCGGCCCGCCCACTGCGTGATCCTGCAGCGCCCGCAGTGCCCGGCCGAGCTCACGCCGGGCCGCGACCTCGACTGGCACGCGTCCGTACGCGCCGCCGAGCCCGCCGGGTGCGTCAGCGTGGCCGCCACCGACCCGCTCTACGTGCTCTACACCTCCGGCACCACCGGCCTGCCCAAGGGCGTGGTGCGCGACAACGGCGGCCACGCGGTCGCCCTGCGCTGGAGCATGACCAACGTCTACGGCGCCGCCCCCGGCGAGGTCTTCTGGGCGGCCTCCGACGTCGGCTGGGTCGTCGGCCACTCCTACATCGTGTACGCGCCGCTGCTGACCGGCTGCACGACCGTCCTGTACGAGGGCAAGCCGGTCGGCACGCCCGACCCCGGCGCGTTCTGGCGGGTGACCGCCCAGCACGGCGTGCGCACGCTGTTCACCGCGCCCACCGCGATCAGGGCCATCAAGAAGGAGGACCCCACCGGGAACTTCGCCAACAAGTGGGACCTGTCCGGGCTGCGGTACCTCTTCCTCGCCGGCGAGCGACTCGACCCCGACACCTACCACTGGGCGAGCGACCTGCTCGGCGTCCCCGTCATCGACCACTGGTGGCAGACCGAGACCGGCTGGCCCGTCGCGGCCAACTGCGTCGGCATCGAGACCCTGCCGATCAAGCCGGGCTCGCCGACGAAACCCGTCCCCGGCTACGACGTGCGCGTCCTCGACCCCGAGGGCCGCGAGTGCCCGCCCGGCGTGGACGGCGCGGTCACCGTCCGGCTGCCGCTGCCGCCCGGCTGCCTGCCCACCCTCTACCGCGACGAGGAGCGCTTCACGGCCTCCTACCTGTCCCGCTACCCCGGCCACTACCTGACCGGTGACGGCGGCCACATCGACGCCGACGGCTACCTCTTCGTCATGGGCCGCATCGACGACGTGATCAACGTGGCCGGCCACCGCCTGTCCACCGGCGCGATGGAAGAGGTGATCGCCGCTCATCCCGACGTCGCCGAGTGCGCCGTGATCGGGGTGGCCGACGCGCTCAAGGGCCAGCTCCCGGTCGGGTTCGTGGTGCTCAAGTCCGGCTCCGACCGCGACCCGGCCGACGTCGAGCGCGAGCTGACCGCCCTGGTGCGCGAGCACGTCGGGCCGGTCGCCGCCTTCCGCCGGGCCGTGGTGGTCGCCCGGCTGCCCAAGACGCGCTCGGGCAAGATCCTGCGCGCCACGATGCGCGACATCGCCGACGGGCGGCCGTACGCCACGCCGTCCACCATCGAGGACCCCGGCGTGCTGCCGGAGATCGCCGACGCCGTGAAAGGCCCATAGCGGAGCGTGCATCAGGGCGGCGCGGGGGCGCGGCCCGGCGCATGATGGGACATCCCGTCCCGGAGAGAAGGCTGATGATCGAGACCCCGAGTTACGCCGACGCCCTGCGGGTGCTCGGCTGCAAGGAGGGCAGGCTCGTCAAGGTGGTCGGCTTCGCCGCGGCCGCCGCCCGTACGGGATGGGCGCTGGCCGGGGGCGGGCTGCTCACCATGGGCCTGGCCGACCTGCGTTCCGACGTCGTGCGCTACGGCGAGGAGGTCATCCGCAGGATGCCCGAGCTGAAGGGCGGCGTGGACCGTTACACCCGCACCCAGCGCCTGGCCGCCGCGCACGCCGTGATCGTCGTCTCGGCCTGGTTCGAGGCGCTCGGGGAGGCCAAGCTGCCCTTCACCCTGGAGCAGCTCGACCGGGCCGACAAGATCTCCCACGGCGTGCCCACCCCCGAGCGTTTCGCCCGCCTGGTGGCCGGTCTCCTCATGGAACGCCTGCCCACCCCCGAACCGCACGTGCCCTTGGCCGAGACCCGTCAGGCCGTCGAGCGGGCCCACCTGCGCATGTCGGAGGCGATGGCCGGGTTCGTCGGCGGCCTCAGCGTGTGGGACGAGCTGCCCGTCGACGACCAGCTCCTGTTACCTCGCATGCTGGCCGAGGGGCCGCCCGCGCACGCCCTGCGCATCTACGACGAGGACTTCCGCTCGCTGTCCCTGGACAGCCACGAGTTCGGCGTGCGCAGCCTGGTCACCGACCGCCAGCCGCCGGGCACCGGCCTGTCGCGGGTGGCCTGGCTGCTGGCCGAGCTGGCCCCGCCGCGGGTCGGCGACCGTCCCATGATTCACCGGGCCAGGATGGCCGCGAACGCGCTCGACCGGCCCCTGCTGGCCGCGGGCAAGCTCCCCGAGGACGTCTCGCTCCCGCTGCTCGGCGAGGGTTATCTCAGCCCGCGCTGCCGGGTCGCCGAGCTGACCCGCGAGTCCGACCCCTCCTCCGTGGGCTGGTGGCGGGACCAGCGCCTGCTGCCCGACGCCGAGGCGTTCCTCGTCGGCCACCTCACCTCGCTGCGCGCCACCCAGGCGCCCCTGCTGGTCCTCGGCGAGCCGGGCTCGGGCAAGTCCAAGCTGACCGAGGTGCTGGGCGCCCGCCTGGCCAGGTCGGAGTTCCTGCCGATCAGGGTCGAGCTGCCGCGCGTCTCGCCGCGCGCGCCGGTCACCGAGCAGATCGAGCAGGCCGTCGCCGCCGTGCTGGAGGACGAGGTCGCCTACGCCGACCTGGTCGCCGCGGGCGACGGCGCGCTGCCGATGATCCTGCTCGACGGCTTCGACGAGCTGCTGCAGGGCGGCGTCAACCGCTACGACTACCTCGGGCACGTCCAGGAGTTCCAGCGCCGTGAGGCCGCGCTCGGGCGGCCCGTCGTGGTGATCGTGACCAGCCGGACCGTGGTGGCCGACCGCATCAGGTTCCCCGACGGGCTGCTGGCGCTGCAGCTCCAGCCGTTCGAGGACGACCAGGTGCGCCAGTGGCTGGACATCTGGGACCAGGCCAACCGCGCCCTGCTGGCCCGGCGCGACCTGAAACCCCTGCCCGCGGCGACCGCGCTGGCCCAGGGCGAGATGGCCAGGCAGCCGCTGCTCCTGCTGCTGCTCGCCCTCTACGACGCCGGCGGCAACGCCCTGCAGCGCGAGCACCGCCCGATCGGCCGCGCCCGCCTGTACGAGGTGCTGCTGCGCGACTTCACCGAACGCGAGACCGCCACCCCGCAACGGGTGCTGATCGACAGCGAGCTCGTCCTGCTCGGCACGGTCGCCCTGTCCATGCTCGCCCGCGGTCGCCAGGTCATCACCGAGGAGGACCTGGGCCGCGACCTGCCCGCCCTGTGCGAAGGCGGCGAGGACGAGCCCGACGAGCCCGACGAGCCGCGCCCGCCCGTCGACTGGGCCCGCCGGGCCACCGATCGCTTCTTCTTCATCCGCCGGGACGGCCACTCCTTCCTCCACTCCACCTTCGGCGAGTTCCTGACGGCCTGGCTGACCGTGTACGCGCTGCGCGACCTCGACCGGCGCCGCCACCTGGCCGGGGACGAGCCGCCGGCCCTGGCCCAGAGCGTGGACGACGACCTGCTGTACGCGGTCACGTCGTTCTCCTGCCTGGCCGAGCGCGGGCCGACGGTCGGGTTCATCCTGGAGCTGCTGGACGAGGTGCCGCCGGCCGTACGCGCCCGGTGCGTGGCCCACCTGGCCGGGCTGCTGCGCCGGTCCCTGCACGAGCACCGCCGCCGCTGCTTCACCGGCTTCGAGCCCGTACGCCATCCCGTCACCCGCCGCCTGGCCGCCTACTCGGCCAACCTGGCGCTGCTCATCGTGGCCGCCTCGCAGGAGCCCGTCCCCGTCTCCCACATCCTGGGCGGCCCCGACCCACTGGGCCGCTGGGCCTCCTTCAGCCACCTGTGGAAGGGCCAGCTCGGGCACGAGGGCTGGACGGGCCTGGTCAACGCCCTGTCGGCGCACCGCGTCGCCGGGCAGGGCCGGGAGGAGGTGATTCTCGGCGGCACCGAGGGCACCGCCATGGGCGACGTGATCGTCGCCGCCGCCACCGGCCACGCGCCCCGCCACCGCAGGCTGCTCGACCTGCTGATGCTCGCCGTGGGGGAGGGGCGCGCCCTGCGCTTCCGCGACCGGGTGGCCGTCCTGCGGGAGCTGCTGGAGACCGCGGCCGTGCGGTCCCCGGCGGTGCACCGGGCGCTGGGCGCGCTGTGGCGCGAGGACGGCGCCGACCACGCCGAGCTGCGCCCGCTGCTGGGCCTGGTGCTGGCCGACCCGACCGAGCGGGTCGCCACCTGGGAGCAACTGGTCAAGGCGGGCGTGCCGGAGGAGGAGCTCTGGCAGATCCGTCAGGGCGCCGACTGATCCACCGGCAGCTCCACGGTGATCGTCAGGCCGCCCTCGTCGCGCGGCCTGGCGGTGACCGTGCCGTGATGGGCCTCGGCGATGACCCGGACGATCGACAGGCCGAGCCCGCTGCCCCGCTCCGAGCGCAGCCGGTCGCCGTGCAGCCGCCGGAACGGCTGGAAGATCGTCTCGATCTCGTACGGCGGGACGTGCAGCCCCGTGTTGGCCACCACCAGCTCGACCTGCTCGGCCCGCCGCCGCGTCGTCACCCACACCTCGCCCTTGGGGTGGTTGTGCCGGATCGCGTTCTCCACCAGGTTCTGCACCAGCCGCTCGACCAGCACCGCCTCGCCCGTCGTCGGCGCCGAGTCCAGCAGCCGGTGGATCGTCACCTCCCGCTCGCCGGCCTCCTCGCCGGCCTGGTCGAGCACGTGCTCGGCGACGTCGGTCAGGTCGAAGGGCCGCCGGTCCAGCACCGACTGCTCGCCCTCGGCCAGGGCCAGCAGGCCGTCGATGAGGCGTTCGTGCCGGGTGTTGACCAGCAGCAGCGACTCGCCGAGCCGCTTGACGTCGTCGGTGGCGTCGGGACGGCGCACCGCCACGTCCACCAGCGTGCGGTTGATCGTCAGCGGGGTGCGCAGCTCGTGGGAGGCGTTGGCGACGAACCGGCGCTGTCCGTCGAACGAGCGCGCCAGCCGGCCCAGCATGGTGTCGTAGATCTCGGTCAGCTCCTTGACCTCGTCGCGCGGGCCCTCGTAGCCGATGCGCTCGGTCAGGTCGTGGCTCTGGGCGACCCGGCGGGCGGTCTCGGTCACCGTCTTGACCGGCCGCAGCACCCAGCCCGCCGCCCGCCAGCCGGCCCCGAACGCCGCGGCCGTGGCGGCCAGCACGATGAGCCCGCCCAGGGTGCGCACCCCGGCCAGCGTCTCGCGCTGGTAGGCCGAGCGCACCCGCATCGCGTTGCGGCGGGCGACCTCGTACGGCCGCTCGTAGCGGTAGTAGTTCTGGATGTAGTCGGGGGTGATCAGGTCGGCCCGGTACTCCAGCTCCGACCGGACGACGAAGTACACCCCGGTCACCGTCAGGGCGCCCAGGAAGAAGAACACCCCGGCGCAGGCCAGGGCGAAACGCATGCGTACGGTCATGGGACGCGGTACCCCGATCCCGGGACGGTCTCGATCACCTGGGGCTCGCCGAGCTTCTTGCGCAGCTTCATCATCGTGGTCCGCACGGTGTTGGTGAACGGGTCGATGTGCTCGTCCCAGACCTTCTCCAGCAGGTCCTCGGCCGAGACCACCGCGCCCTGGGCGCGCAGCAGCTCGGCCAGCACGCCGAACTCCTTGCGGGCCAGCGGGACGTACACGCCGTCGCGGAACACCTGCCGGTGCGCCCAGTCCAGCCGCACGCCCGCCCGCTCCAGCATCGGCGGGTCGGCCCGGCGGGCGCGCCGCCCGAGCGCGTGCACCCGCGCCACCAGCTCCTCGAACGCGAACGGCTTCGTCAGGTAGTCGTCGGCCCCCAGCGACAGCCCCGCCACCCGCGACCGCACGTCCCCCGACGCGGTCAGCATGAGCACCCTGACCAGCCGATCCTGCTCCACCACCGTCCGGCACACCTCGTCGCCGTGCACTCCCGGCAGGTCCCTGTCGAGGATCAGCACGTCGTAGTCGTGCACGCCGAGCCGTTCCAGCGCCGCCTCCCCGTCGTAGGCGACGTCGACGGCGAGCGCCTCGCCCCGTAACCCCTCGGCGATCGAGTCGGCGAGCATGCGCTCGTCCTCGGCGATCAAAACCCGCACCTGTAGCCCCCAAGAAAGATCATGAATGCCGCAAGTCTGGACCAGACCGCATAACGCGGGCGTAACCAGTTCCGGTGACGCCCAGGTTATCGGCGTCCCGCTGGACTGCCTCCCCTACGACCGGGACCGGCCCGGTCGGCTACGGGGGAGAAGGTTATGGCAGCCACCCTGGCCGGGACGCGTCCGCTCGCGCCCGCCGCGCGCCGCCCGCGCGGCCACGGGCTGTTCGCCTGCGTGCTGGCGCTCGCCGCCGCACTGCGCGTGCTGGTCATGCTCGGGTACGACACGGCGCAGCTCTACTGGTACGACTCCTTCACGTACCTGGACACCGCCGTGCACCTGCGGCCCCAGGCGGCCTTCCACCCCGCCGGGTACTCGTGGTTCCTGTGGGCCCTGCGGCCCTTCCACAGCGTGGAGCTGGTCGCCGGGGTGCAGCACGCGATGGGGCTCGGGGTCGGCGTGATGATCTACGCGCTGCTGCGCCGCCGTTCGCTGCCGGGCTGGGGGGCCGCCCTGGCGACCGTGCCGGTGCTGTTCGACCCGGCCTTCGTCCGGCTGGAGCACGCCGTGCTGTCGGACCTCCAGGTCATCTTCCTGATCACCGCCGCGCTGGTCGTCCTGATGTGGCGCCACGCCCCCTCCGGCCCGCCGCGGGGCCTCTGGCCCGGGGTGCCGTCGGCATGGGCCGCGGCGGTGGCGGGGTTGCTGCTCGCGCTCGCCGGGCTGACCAGGACCGCCGCCGTGCCGCTGCTGGCCCTGGCCGCCGGCTGGCTGGTGCTGCGCCGCGCGCCCTGGCGGCGGGTGGCCGCGCTGCTGCTGGCCGGCGCCCTCCCGCTGGCGGCCTATGCCGGCTGGTACGCCCAGCACCACGGCCGCTTCGCCCTCAGCGGCTCCGACGGCGTCGCCCTGTGGGCCCGCACCATGACCTTCGCCGACTGCTCGGTCATCCAACCCCCGCCCGCCGAGGCCCCCCTCTGCCCGAACGGCACCGTCGCCGACGCCGCCTCCGAGTACGTCTGGGCGCCCGGCGCCTCGCTCAACCGGCTCCCCGGCGACCGGTTCGCATACAACGACCTGGCCAGGTCCTTCGCCCTGCGCGCCATCGCCGCCCAGCCGCTGGACTACCTGCGGGAGGTGGCCCGCGACACCTCCCTGGCCTTCACCTGGCGGCCGGTCGCCCACCCGCGGCGGATGAGCCCGTCCACGACCTTCCCCCGCGGCTCGTGGACGCTGCCCGAACAGCACGCCCTCATCGCGAAGGTCCGCTCCGAGTACGACCCCGCCATCCGCGGCATGACCTCCACCGAGCCGTACGCCTCGATCCTGGCCGCCTACCCCTACCCGTGGTTCCTGCACGGCACGGCCTTCGGCGTACTGCTCCTGATCGGCGGCCTGGGCTCGGCCGGACGCCGCCGCGCCGCCCTGCTGCCGTGGGCGATGGGGGCGTTCCTGCTCGTCGCCCCGGTGGCCGCCCTCGACTTCGACCACCGCTACGTCCTGCCCGCCATCCCCTTCGCCTGCGTGTCCGCCGCGCTGGCCGTGGCGGGGGGCCGGAGCTGGTGGTTTCCCGGGGTGGCCTTTCGGAGGCTGACATCTTTGCGAAAAAATACGTAATATCCACTGCATCGCGAGCGTTGGGGGCGCCAAGGTGCCGGGACAGAGCGTGGGTGTGGTCGTCGATCCGGGGGTGCCCCCGGAGGTCGCGGGGTTGTTGCGGGCCAACGCTCCGCTGCTGTCCAGGATGCGGTCGGGCTGGGTGCCCCCGGCCGAGGCGCGGCCGGACCGGTTCAAGAGCGTCTCCAGCGTCGCGCTGCTGGCCGCCACGCCCGCGGTGGTCGCGCTCATGACCGTGCTGCTGGCCTGGTCTCATCCGGCCGCCGGGTTCACGTTGCTGGGGGCGTTCGTCTTCGTCGTCCTGGTCAAGATCGCCTCGATGAGCGAGCTGCCCGAGCAGGACCTGTCGCGCGACCGCGACGTGTACGAGCGGGTCCGCCCGTACCGGGGCCGCTACCTGCTGCCCGAGGACTTCGACCGGGACGCCGCGGACGTGCTGGCCAGGGCGCAGCGGGCCATCGGCTCGGTGCTGCGCTCGCACGTCAACGCCGAGGGCCTGCTCGACGGCGCCCGCAACGCGCTCATGCTGCCCGCCCAGGAGTGGGAGATCGCCCGCCTGCTGGCCAAGCTGTCGGCCTTACGCGCCGAGCACGAGGCCCTGGTGTCCAGGGGCATCGCCCCCGAGGTGGCCGCGGTGATCGAGCCCCTGGACAGAGCCCTGGCCACCAGCGAGGCCGCCATGATCGCCCGTGTCGAGGCCCTGGAACGTTACGCCGGGCACGTCGCCGAGGCCGAACGCGCCTACCATGCCCGCGGCCAGATCGAGGAGCTGCGCGCCCGCCTGCCGCGCTACGAGGAACTGCTGGCCGAGACCGGCGCCGACGCGCTGGCCGTCCCGGAGATCGACCGGCTCGCCGAGGACGCCGACCACCTGGAGCAGGTGCTTCGGCGCAGCGTGCGGTCGGCGCACGAGGCGTTCCGGTACCTGGAGAGCTGACATCGGACAATACGCCACATATGACCAGGAACGGGCCCGGATGTGGCTTGAGCGCCGGACCGTCCCGCCACGACGGACCGCTCCCGGGGCCTCGCGCCGCACCCCGCGCGGGATCCGGGGCCGGTTCGGCGCAGGAGGTGAATCCCCATCCGATCCGACATCATGGCGGACGTGATCGTCGACCCCGGCCTGCCGCCGGCCGACGCGCGCCTGCTCAGGGACAACCGGCGGCTGCTCCTCAGGACGCGCAGGGGGTGGGTCCCGGACCGTTCAGGCCCGGGCGTGGCCACCGGGCCGTACTGGCGGCTCGGCGCGGTCTGCGGGGCGACCGTCTGCCTCGGCCTGCTCCTGGGCGCCGGCGGGCTCGGCCGCTCCCTGGGGCCGCTGTTACTTCTGCTCCTCGCCGTCCCGCTGATGATCGTGACGTTCGTCCGCACCGAGACGCCGGAGGGCGAGGAGGCCGAGCACGAGCGGCGGGTCCACGCCCAGGCGGTCCGGCACGAGGGCCGGTACGTGCTCGTCGACGACCTCGACGAGCCCTCGCGCAAGCTGCTGCGCCGGGCCCAGCGGGCGGTCGCCTCGGTGTCGCAGTCGCGGGTCAACGCCGAAGGGCTGCTGGACGACGTGCGCAACGCGGTCATGCTGCCCGCCCAGGAGTGGGAGATCGCCCGCCTGCTGGCCAAGCTGTCCGGGCTGCGTGCCCGGCACCGGCAGACCCTGTCCGGGGAGAGCACGCCCGAGGTGGAGGCCGTGGCCGAGCCTCTCACCAGGGCGCTGGACGGCAGCGAGCGGGCCGTCCTGGGCCGGGTGGAGGCGCTGGAGCGGTACGCCGCCAACGTGGCCGAGGCCGAACGCGCCTACCGGGCCCGGCAGCAGATCGCCGAGCTGCGCGCGCGGCTGCACGAGTACGAGGAACTCGTCGCCGAGACCGGCGCCGACGACGGTGCGACGGACGAGCTGGCCCGGCTGAGCGAGGACGCCGACCGCCTGGACCAGGCGCTGAGGCGGAGCGTCAGCTCCGCCCACGAGGCCTTCCGCTACCTGGAGCCGGGCCCCCCGGACCCCTGAACCCCGAAGCCCTGCCCACTGAAGCCGGGGCCGCCCGCGTCGTGACCCCCGAAGCCCTGACCGCCGTGGGCGGCCTCCAGGAGCAGGTCGCACAGGGCGTCGGCGGCGTCGAGGCGCCCCAGCCTGCCCGCCGCCTGTCCCATCGCCGCGCGCAGCCCCGGATCGGCCAGCATCGGCATCAGCTCGGCCAGCAGGTCCTCCGCCGTCGGACGCGGCTCCAGCAGCGCCCGCGCGGCCCCCGCCGAGACCAGGTAGCCGGCGTTCTTGCGCTGCTCGTCGCCGCCGGTCGGGATCAGCGGGATCAGCAGCGACGGCTTGCCGATCGCGGTCAGCTCCGACACCGTGCCCGCGCCGCTGCGCGAGATCACCACGTCGGCCGCGGCGAACAGGTCGGGCAGCTCGGCCCCCACGTACGGCACCGGATGGTAACGGTCGGCCAGGCCGGGCGGCACCTCGACCGCCCGCATCTGGTCGATCCAGGCCGGCCCGCACTGGTGGACGACCTGCGCGTGCGGCAGCAGCCGCGGCAGGATCTCGGCGATCAGCGTGTTGATCTGCTTGCTGCCCTGCGCCCCGCCGGTCACGTAGATCAGCGGCACCTCGAACGTCAGCCCGAACAGGTCGTAGGCCGCCGCCCGGTTGCCCTGCAGCAGCTCCGGCCGCACCGGGTTGCCCGTGACCACGGCCTTGGCCCGCGCCGAGGGGGGCAGGTGTTCCAGCGAGGACTCGTGCGACAGCGCGATCCGCGTCGCCAGCCTGGCCAGGATGCGGTTGGCCAGGCCCACCACGGTGGTCTGCTCGTGCATGACCAGCGGACGGCGGATCAGCTTGGCGGCCACGCCGATCGGCACCGCCACGTACCCGCCGGTGGACAGCACCACGTCGGGCAGGTAGCGGGCGGCGTGCCCCACCGCCTGGAACACCCCGACGGGGATGCGGAACACGTCGGCGATGTTGGTGCCCAGTTCCTTGATGTTCGGCCGGCGGCGCAGCTTGCCCGTGGTGATCGCCTTGAACGGGATGCCGTGCTCGGCCGTGATCCGGGCCTCCAGGCCGTTCTCGGTGCCCACCCACAGCACGTCGTGCGGCACCTGACGTCGCTGGACGGCCGACAGGGTCGTCAGGGCCGGATAGGTGTGACCGCCGGTGCCGCCGCCGGTGATCAACAGTCGCAGGGTTCGTGACATGCGATCAGACTATGGCCGCGCAGCGGAAGCCCGTGTGCCCGGTCGAGCTGTCGGGCGTGTTCGACGTGCGCGCGGCCACCCGGTAGCGGTTGCAGTAGGAATCGTGGCACATGTACGACCCGCCGCGGATCACCTTGGCCGTCCCGTCCGCGGGACCGGCCGGGTTGTCGGCGTACGGCTCCCACGCCGTGCCCCACCAGTCGGCCGTCCACTCCCAGACGTTGCCCGAGACGTTGTAGAGCCCGTAGCCGTTGGGCTGGAACGACTTGACCGGCATCGTGCCCTTGCTCGGCGCGGTCGGGAAGTGGCCCTGCCAGATGTTGCACCGCTGCCGTCCCTTGGGGGTCAGCTCGTCGCCCCAGGGGTAGCGGGCGCGTTCGAGCCCGCCGCGGGCGGCCATCTCCCACTCGGCCTCGGTGGGCAGGCGCTTGCCCGCCCAGGCGGCGTAGGCGTTGGCGTCGTTCCACGACACGTGCACGACCGGGTGGTTCTGCCGGTCGCCGACCGTCGATCCGGGGCCCTCGGGGGAGCGCCACGTCGCGCCCTGCACGCCCGCCCACCAGGGGGCCTGCGGCACGCTCGCGTCCATCACCCCGGCCGTGGCGAACTGCGCGAACACGAACGACCAGCCGATGCGCTCGGCCTCGGTGACGTACCCGGTCTCCTTGACGAAGGTGGCGAACTGGGCGTTCGTCACACAGGCCGGGTCGATCATGAACGGGTCGAGGCGTACCTCGCGCACCGGGCCCTCGCCGTCCTCCGGGCGGCCGTCGGGGTCGTCCCCGCCCATGAGGAAGGCGCCGCCGGGGATCCGCACCATGCCGCGCGGCGCCGTCCGCCGCGTGATCACCTCGACCTGGTGCGGCAGGGCGGCGGCCCCTCTGCTCGGACCACAGCACGCGCTCACGGACCCCCCAAACGTGTCATGTCACCATGGGAAGGGTAGTCCCCTGCACATGCGTACGATTACGCGGCCGTCCCGGGTCGGGGCCGCGTGGCCGGCCGGCTCCGCGCCGCTCGGCCGGGTTAGAGCCGGCTTCGCCCGAAAAGCCGCAGACCGGTAGCGTTTTCCCATGCGACTAGGCGTGCTGGACATCGGCTCGAACACCGTCCATTTACTCGTCGTCGACGCCCATCGGGGCGCGCGGCCCATGCCCGCCTACTCCCACAAGGAGGAGCTGCGCCTCACGCAGTACCTGGGGACGGACAACAGGCTCGCGCCCGAAGGCATCGAGCGGCTCGGCGCGTTCGTGGCGGAGGCCGTGCGCCTGGCCGAGGACAAGGGGGTGGAGGACCTGCTGGCCTTCGCCACCTCGGCCGTGCGCGACTCGGCCAACGGCGAGCAGGTGCTGGCCGAGATAGACAAGCGCTGCGGCGTGCACATCGCGGTGCTGTCCGGGCGTGACGAGGCCCGGCTGACGTTCCTCGCGGTGCGCCGGTGGTTCGGCTGGTCGTCCGGGCGGCTGCTGGCCTTCGACATCGGCGGCGGCTCGCTGGAGATCGCCGCGGGGGTGGACGAGGAGCCCGACGTCGCCGTGTCGCTGCCGCTGGGCGCCGGGCGCCTGACGCGCGACTGGTTCCTCGGCGACCCGCCGTCGGCCGAGGAGGTGCGCAGGCTGCGCAGGCACGTCCGTACGGAGATCGCCCGCACGGTCGGCGACGTCGCCAGGTACGGCGAGCCCGACCGCGCCGTGGCCACCTCCAAGACCTTCAAGCAGCTCGCCAGGATCTCCGGGGCGGCGCCCACCAGCGAGGGCCCGTACGTCTCACGCGCGCTCTCACGCGCGGACATGGCCGGCTGGGCGGCCCGGCTGACCGGCATGACGTCCGCCGAGCGGGCCGCGTTGTCCGGGGTGTCCGAGGGCCGGGCGGCGCAGCTGGCCGCCGGGGCGCTGGTGGCCGACGCGGCCATGGACCTGTTCGAGGTGGACCGGCTGGAGGTGTGCCCGTGGGCGCTGCGCGAGGGCGTGATACTGCGCCGGCTCGACGTCCTGCCGGGACGGCTGGACCAGTCCACCGGAATTGCGGAGTAAGGCCGATATATCCCAAAGAATTGGCATAGTTCGCTGGTGAGCGGGCACTTTTTGCCCAATGTTGACAGTCCTCGGTACGATCGGCTCCCTGGTGATCGTCTTCGTCCTCATCGTCCTGGCCGTCCTGGTCATCGCGGTGGTCGCGATGCTGGCGCTGGCGGCGCTGGCCGGAACGATGGTGGACTGGCACACGTTGTGGCGGCGGCTGACCGGCCGCGGGGCACGGTTGCCGCTGAAGTTCAGCGCCCCCGAGATGCCCGCGCGGCTTCGGGCGAGGCTGAGCGGCGGCACGCCCCTGGTGAGCCGCCGTATCCGGCTCGCCCCCGTGGCCGGCGGCGACCGGCGTCCCGACGTGAGCCGTCCCGGCCGCGGTGCCCGCGTTCGCGGGGCCTCCGGCCTCACCTCACGATGACCGCCGTTCCCGGCGACGCGCAGTGACGAAGGGGGCGGGGCCGCCGCCGAGAGCGGCGGCCCCGGCCCCTTCGTCGTGCGGGTCACCTGGCGATGAGATGCTGCCCCGCCGCCCCGGGGGCGAAGCGCAGCCTCTTCTCCAGGCAGACCATCGCTCCGTTCTCGCGGACGTTGGTGAACCGGATGTCGTCGGCGAGCGCGCGCATGATCTGCAGCCCTCTGCCGTGCTCGGCCCCGGGGCCGGGTTCGAGCACCTTGTGCGGGTCGAAACCGCCCCCGGTGTCGACGACCTTGATGACGCACATGTCGTCGCGCACGCAGGCGCTGACGGTGTAGTCGTCACTGGGAGCCGCGTGCTTGACCACGTTGGCGCACGCCTCGGTCAGCATCAGCTCGATGTCGTCGCGTACCTGGGCCTCGACGCCGAGCGACCGCAGCGTGCCGTCCAGCATCTTCCTGATCAGCGGGACGCTCGCCGCATCCCTGGGCAGTCGGAGCGCTATCGTCGCCTCCACTGCGTCTCCTCCCGTCTGGATGCGTGCGAGCCTTCTGCCCCGGATCCCGGGCGCCAATCGTCCTTCCCGGTGTCAGCAGCCCGCGAGGGCGGCTACTGCTCCAGCAGCCGCAGCGCCACCTCCATGCACGCCTTGTCGATCTCCTCGTCGGTCAGCCCCTCGCCGGCCAGGGTCAGCCACTTGCCCGCGTGCAGCGCGAACAGCGCCAGCGACCGGCTGATGCGCTCGGTGGGCGTGGCGCCGGCGTCGTTCATCTCGGCGGTGAGCTCCATCATCGTGTCGCGCATCTTGGCGAGCTTGGGATGGTTGCGCATCGCCGTCTGGTTGCTCTCCATGAAGCGGGCGACGGCCAGGTAGCGGGGCTGGCGGAGGCGTTCGGCGTAGCGCGCCAGCAGCTCATGGCGGGTCTCGGGGGTCTTGGGCATGCTCCTGGCCCAGTCGAGCAGCTCCTGCAGCTCGGCCACCCGGAGGTCGACCAGGCTGCCGATGATGTCCTCCTTGGTCTTGAAGTGGTAGTACAGCGCGGCCTTGGTCACGCCCAGCTCTTCCGCGATCTCGCGCAGCGAGGTCGCCTCGTAACCCTGCTCCGTGAAGAGCCTCAGCGCGATCTCCTGGATCCGCGCCCGCGTGTCTTCCCGCACTTCGCACCTGTTTCGACTTGACGGTCGGCAAGTAAGTATCTAGCTTATTCTAGACTTGCCGGTCGGCAAGTAAGCAAGATCGCAAAAATGGCTGTGCAGTGGCGGAGGCAGTCGGACGGCGCTGCGAGGTCATGGTCGTCCTGCCGGTCCTTATGCCGGCCATGGTCCTGGCCATGCCGCGCATCGTGGGGGAGTCAGGCGGCCTGACCCATCTGTCGTGGGTGGTGACCGCCTACGTCCTGGGCACGACCGTCTCGACCCCGATCTGGGGCAAGATCGGCGACCTGTACGGCCGCAAGACCATCTTCATCATCTCGGTCGTCATCTTCATGATCGGCTCCGCGCTGTGCGGCATGGCCGGTTCCTTCATCAAGGAGATCCCGCTGCGCGGGGGCGCTCCCGCGCAGGCGGCCCAGCAGGAGGCGGTCAGTCCGGCGGCAGGGTGAACAGCCGGTCGATCGCCGTCAGCAGGAACAGGCTGCGCAGATAGGGCGTCAGCGCCACCACCCGTACGGTGGCGCCGGCGTCCGCGGCCCGCAACTGGAGGCGGACGAGCCCGGCCAGGCCGGAGGAGTCGACGAAGGTCAGCCGGGACAGGTCGACGTCGATCGTGGTGGGGCCCGCGGGGATGGGGAGGTCGGCCAGCCGGCCGACGGACTCGTAATCGAG
Organism: Nonomuraea sp. NPDC052265; assembly: GCF_044547985.1. Lineage (NCBI taxonomy): Bacteria > Bacillati > Actinomycetota > Actinomycetes > Streptosporangiales > Streptosporangiaceae > Nonomuraea > Nonomuraea sp. NPDC052265. The sequence continues at coordinate 203,164 of NZ_JBIUBJ010000004.1, read as the reverse complement.
GTCGCCGCTGAGCGCGAGCGTGACGGTCGTCGCGTCGGAGGTGGCGACCTCGATGTGCAGCGGCTTTCTGTCGACCACCCGCCCAGCTTAGCCACCGTGCGGAAAATAGGAGGCGCGGGGGTGGGCGTAGTGTGCACAATCCTCCCCATGCACACCTTCAGCCGCCCCCGGGTGGACGACGCCGCGGCCATCCACGAGCTGGTCGCGGCCTACGACACCGAGGTCATCGGGTCGCCCGACATGACGCTCGACGACGTCGCCGACGAGCTGGTCGAGCCGGGCTTCGACCTCGACAGGGACGGCTGGCTGGCCCGCGACGAGACCGGCCGCCTGACCGGGTGGGCCTGGGCGTGCCGGGTGGGCGACAGCGACCTGGTCAACATCGAGGTCATCACCCGCTCCGGCCTGGCGGGCCTGCGTGAGGAGTTGTGGCGTACGGTCACCGCCCGCGCCCGCGAGCTGGCCGGCGAGCGCGGCCACGACGGCGTCACCATCGACATCGGCATCTACCGCGACGACCAGGACAAGCAGTCCTACGCCAAGGAGCAGGGCTTCGAGCCCGGCACCAGCTTCCACCGCATGCGCGCCGACCACGCCGACCACGTCGACCGCGCCGCCCCGGTCGAGCCGCCCGCCCCGCCGCCCGGCCTCACCCTGCACACGGGCGAGGACGAGGAGACGCGCCGCGCCGCGCACCAGGTGCACCAGCTCGGCTTCGCCGAGCACTTCGGCTTCGTCCCGGTCGACTACGACCACTGGTACGAGCGCCGCCAGGCCCAGAGCGTCACCGACTGGAGCCAGCTCACCCTGGCCAGGATCGACGGTGAGCCCGCCGGCGTGCTGATCGGCAGCAACCAGTTCGTCTCCGACGAGAACTGCGGCTACGTCGCCACGCTCGCCGTGCACCCGGGCTTCCGCGGCCGGGGCCTGGGCCGCTTCCTGCTCCGTCGCGCCTTCGCCGCCGACGCCGCCAGAGGCCGCAAGGGCACGATCCTGCACGTGGACAGCAACAACACCACCCCAGCGCTGGGCCTGTACGAGTCGGCGGGCATGCGCCGGGTGCTGGCCATCGACGTCTGGCGGCGCCGCCTCTGACCCGTCCCGCCGCGGGGCTAGACCCGGTGGCGGGCCAGGTGCTCCAGCACCGACTGGTTGGCCTCCCAGCCGTCGGGGAACTTCACCGGCACCCCGAGCTGCACCGGCTCGGCCGACGGGTGGGCGTCCAGCAGCTCGGCGATGCCCGCCCGCGCCACCATCACGCAGGCGTGCCGGTGACGCGAGGCCAGCACGCACAGCCGCCCCGACTCCAGGTGGAAGGCCGTGGCGTCGCGGCGGCCCGACAGCGGGTGCAGCACGAACGTCACGTCGTACTCGCGGCCCTGGAGGCGGTTGGCGGTGTCCACGGTGATCTCCGGCGGCAGCCCGGCGTTCCTGATGGCCGCGACCTGGTCGCGGTGGGCCGCGCCGACCGCGATCCGGTCGGCGGTCACCGGCCGCTCGCCCTGCTCGGACGTGGCCACGGCCCCGCGCTGGAGCAGCCGCGCCGCCAGCAGCGCCACGGCCTGCACGGCCTCGCCGTCGGTGCGCACGGTGTGCCGGTTGGGCAGCTCCAGCAGCGCCCAGCCCGACCGGGCGGCCTCCTCCAGCGCGCGGTCGTGCACGGTGCCCATGCCGCCGGCGGTCAGCTCCAGCCGCCGGTCGCCCTCCGAGGTGCCCGACCGGAACCCGGTGAACGGGTAGAACGCCTTCGACACCACCGGCGCGGCCGAGGCCGGCAACCGCCAGGACACCGGCAGCCGGTGGACCGGCAGGTCCGGGTTGTGCCGCAGCAGCACCGCCACCGCGCTCTGCAGCGGATCCCACGACAGCCCCGACCAGCGGTCGCCGTCGACGATCGAGAAGGGGTCGAGCTGCCCCGGGTCGCCCACGAACAGCGCCCGTTCGAACAGCCCGGCGATGCGCAGCAGCTTGTCCGAGCGCATCTGGTACGCCTCGTCCACGATCGCCCACGGCCACACCCGGCCGGAGATCCACGCCCACTTGTCGGCCGTGGCGATGACGATGTCGGGGTCGCCGAGGTCCTGGATCCTGGTGCCGATCGTGACGCCGGGCAGCTCCAGCATGCGCGGGTGGGGCACGTACCCGCCGGCCGACAGCCGCCCGACCTTCAGGTGCGGGTGCTTGTCGGAGATGCGGGCCACCAGGTCGTCGACCTGCTCGTTGGTCTGGGCGACGATCATCAGCGGCTCGCCGGTGGCGGCGATGTGCGCGGCGGCGCGTACGACCAGGGTGGACTTACCCGCGCCCGGCGGGGAGTCGACCACGACGCCGCGGTTCCTGGGCAGGTCGGCCAGGACGTTCGCGATCACCTGCTCCGGGCTCTCGCTCACGACCATTCCTCCTGGGCGTCCTCGTCGTCGGGGAAGTACTCCTTCGGCGGCCCGCCGTGCGTCCACGGCGTGGCCTCGGCCTCGGGCAGCGCCGGCGAGCCCTGGAAGTCGTCGGTCAGCGAGGTGTAGCAGACCCGCTCGCCGACCTCCGGCACGGCGCCGGGGACGGGCGTCTTCCCCCGGCCCATGCCCTTGGTGATCTTCAGGGTGACCAGGCCGTCGCGGGCCTCCACCAGCTCGGCGCCCTGGCCGCGGCGCTCCGGGGTGCCGAGCGAGGCGCCGGGCGGCAGGCGCACCGGGTCGTCGGTCTTGAGCACCACCAGGGGACGCAGCTTGCGCGAGCGGCCCTCGCCCTCGACGTTGTCGGGGACGGTCTCGACCACCTCGCCGGCGAACGCCTCGCCGGTCAGCCGGTACTCGGCCATCACCAGCGGGTCGTCGTAGGCGCGCTGCACGTCGTAGGCGGCCTGGGCACGTTCCATGCGGGCCAGCTTGGCCGCGGCGGCCACCGCGCCGTCGCGCCTGGCCTGCGGCGGCGCGCCCTCGGCGATGTGGGCGGCCATGGCGCTGAAGGAGCCGCGGTCCTGCTCCCAGCGCTGGGTCACGCTCGCGCCCGGCTCCAGCCCGGCCAGCAGGTCGATCGCCTGCCACATCAGCCGCCAGGTGGGTTCGAGCTGGGTGCGCAGCGCCTCGGCGACCCGTTCGGGCGACTCGCTCTCGATGGCCGGCGCGAGCACCTCGGCGTCGAAGCCGGGATCGGTCGCGGGCCCGGCGGGCGGCCAGATCAGCGGGTCCTCGGCGTCGTCGCAGGGCCCCTGGGTGATCCAGGACAGCAGCGCGGCCAGGTTGGCGTCCTCCAGCGCGCTCTGCCCGCTGGCCCAGTGGCGGCCCAGCTCCTCGGTCGCGGCGAGCGTCAGCGACGAGCCAGGGAAGGCGGCCCGCTCACCGAAGTACGTCAGCCACCGCCCCAGCAGCGGCACCTCCGCCGGCACCGGGTAGGGCCCGTCGGGCCTGCGGAAGCGCGTGGAGCGGCCGAGCAGCCTGGCGAAGGCGACGCCCGCCCGGTTCGGCACGACGAGCTGCGGCGCGTCGAGAGCCCGCTCGTAGGGGTCGGCGTTCTTGCGCTCCACCGTCTCGGTGTCGCAGGCGAACCCCTCGACGTACGGCAGCAGCACCCCGGCCAGCTCGGCGGCCCAGGCGAAGCGCAGGTCGCGGTTGCGCGGCTGGGTGACGACGAGCAGGCGCGGCCGGTCGCGGTCGGTGCCGAGCATGGCGGCCAGCGGCGCGGCGGCCTCGCCCGACAGCTTGAGCGGGACGAACACCATCGGCCGCGCGCCCACGTGGCAGTGGCGGACCGTGGCGACGGGCTGGGCGATGCCCTCCCGCAGGGCGCGCAACCGGGCGAGCGAGGTGAGCAGGCTCAACTGAGGCACTCCCTGCGCAGGCGTTCGGCGTTGCGGAGCAAACCGGCGATCTCCTCCTGGCCGTCGGCCGGGTCGCGCAGGCCGTCGGCCAGGCCCAGCGCCTCGGCCACGGAGGCGACCCCGCCCAGCTCGTCGCGCACCTGGCGGCCGAGCAGGTCGGAGGCGCCCTCCTGGCGGGCCTCGTCGCGGCAGAAGAAGCACAGGTCGCACGTGGACAGGCAGTCGGGCGCGTAGCGGGCGGTGGCCCGGTGCAGCGCGTCGGCCAGCTCGGCGACCGGGCGGGTGGGCCGGCCGTCCTCGCCGGGCCGCAGGTCGAAGGTGAGGTCGTCGGGCAGCGCCGCGAGCAGCCGGTCGAGGCCGGTCATCCGGGTGAGCTGGCGGCGCAGCACGGCGAGCTGCCTGCGCACGTCGACCAGGGTCGCCACGGGCCGGTTGGCGAAGTTCTCCGGGCACACCAGCACCACGTCGTGGGAGACGGTGCGCGGGTCGTGCCCCAGCTCCTCCAGCATCGTGCGCAGCGCCAGCACGTAGACCGCGGCCTGGCGGGCGGCGGCGGCCACCGCGGCCGGCTCGGCCTGCCCGTCGACCACCGCGAACGACTTGATCTCCACCACGTGGAAGCGGCCGCCGAGCTGGAAGGCCACCACGTCGGGTTCGAGGAAGGCGGTGTGGCCGGCGATCTCCAGGCTGAGCAGCGGGTGGTCGAACAGCGTGCCGGCGTCCTGGTCGCCGCGGGCCGCCCGGTCGAACAGGGCGCGGGTGTGGGTGTGGCGCAGGTGGGCGCCGACGTTCTCCACGTCGTGGTAGGCCACCTCGGCGACCGGCAGGCCGAGCACCTCGCGCAGCAGGCGCAGCAGCTCGGCGCAGCCGTCGGCCTTGACCAGCGCCTCGAACGCGTTCCCGCGGGTGATCGCGAACGGCGACTGGCCGAACGGCGCGGGGAAGCCCAGGTGGCGGGCGGCGGCGTCCTTGTCGACGCCCGCGCCGTCCATGAGGGCCCGGCGGGTGCAGCCGGGGTTGGCGGCCAGGGCCGCGATCGCTCTGGCGTCGTGCGGCTTGGGCGGCGTCGTGCCGCGCAGCGCGTCGAGCCGGTGGGCCGGGCCGTCCTCGCGTCTCAAGCCGCTCACGTCGCTGTCTCCTCCTTGATCGTGCCCAGCGTAGCGGCGCCGAACAGCCTGGCCACGTCACCGAGCTGGGATGTGGCGCGTCGTGCCAGCTCGGCACGGTCGCGCGTGTCGCGTTCCGCGTGCACGGCCAGCTCGGCCCCGGCCGCCTCGGCGATCCGCCGGGGGTCGGGCGGGCCGAGGTCGGCGGTCGTGGCGCCGGGGACGTTCCTGGCCATGCGCGCCAGTAAGCGCGCGGCCCGCTCGTCCTCGCAGGCGTGCGAGGCCACGGCGATGGCGCAGGTCAGGAAGTCGACGCGGGGGCTGAGCGGGCCGACGACGCGCCGCTCCAGCGGCCAGGTGCTGAGCGTCAGCAGGCCGCGGGCGGGGGAGAGGCGGTCGGTCAGCGCCGCGCACAGGTAGTACGGCCGGCCGTGCGGCGTGGAGCGGAACGAGCGCTCCTCGTCGCGGCGCAGGCTGGTGAGCTGGGCGCTGCGGATGGTGCCGGCGAAGAACGCGCCGCTGACCGCCACCACCAGGCGCGGCTGCGCGGCGGCCCCGAGCAGCGCGAGCGCCTGGTGCACCTGCTCGCGCACCGTGACCAGCCGGGGCCCTTCCGCCGTGGCGCGCGGCTGCTCGCCGCTCACTAGGGCGTCCCAGGCGCGCTCGGCGGCGCGCAGCTCGGCGCGCAGGACGCGGGCCGTGGCGCCGTCCTTGACGCGCATGGCCTTGCGCACGCCGGCCCGGAGCCCGTCGATCCGCCGCTCCAGCTCGTCCAGCCGGTCACTCATGGCGCGAGGGTATCAACAGTTCCAGTATTTCCCAGTATTTGCACTGAAATCTACGTTGTAAAGGGCCGGGCCAGGAACCACATGCGGTCCTCGGTGAGGAACCGCTCCAGCCGCAACCCCTCGGCGGCGAGGTCGGCGGCCAGGTCGTCGTCCGTCAACCGCCGCGAGGTGAACGACTGCGTCCAGACCCGGTCGCCGTGCTCGTAGCGCATGGTCGCCGCGAACACGCCGGGGGAGATCTCCTCGACCTCCGCCAGGGTGATCGTGACGTCGCCGTCGATCCTGCCGGACCCGGGCCGCCAGGAGTCGTGCCGCTCGGCCGTCATCCACTGGACGAGCACCGCCCCGCCCGGCTTGACGTGCCGCGCGCACGCGGCCAGGAAGGCGCGCCTGACCTCCCCGTCGACGACGTTGACGAGCTGGGAGGCCAGCGTGACGGTGTCGAAGCGGCGGTCGAGCCGCAGCTCCTGGAGCCGCGCGTGCACGGTCTCGGCCCCGTGCACGTGCGCGAGCATCTCGGTGGACTCGTCCACGGCCACGACCTGTAATCCGGCCTCGACGAGGGCGTGGGTGACCCGACCGACGCCGGCCCCGAGTTCCAGGACGGACCCGCCGGGCGGGGTCTCCTGGATCACGAGGTCGGCGTCCCGGCCGGGCTGGAGGAGGGTGTAGAAGTCGACAGGGGATCCGTCGGGGGTGATGGCGCCTGGGCCTGTACCGCTGTTTCTCATGACGAAAAACCTAACCGCCGCGTGAGCCGTGCGTGAGCGGGGGACGATGGGCTCTGTGACCGGTGAGGTACGAGTTCTGATCGGCGTCGGCGTGGGCCTGGCCGCCGTTCCCCCCGTCTACTACCTGACCGAGGCGGGCGCCAGAGCCCTGCGGACCGGCCAGGCGGCCTTCGCCCCGGCCCCCGCCGGGCTGGGTTTCCTGGCGGCGGCGGCGCTGATCGTCGCCGTGCTGGCCGCCTGGCCCGCGGCGGCGCTGGCCTGCGGGCTGCCGCTGGCCGTGGCGGGCGTGCTGTTCGCCCTCGACCTGCGGGCCGCGATCGGCCTGGCGGGCGTGCTCCCCGGGCTGTGGGAGCCGCCGTGGGCCGAGCCGCCCGGCACCCTCGCCGGGGCGACCGGCCTGTACGCCTGCACCGGCGCGTTACTGATCTTCTCGGCGCTGCTGCCCCGTCGCCTGCGATCTATCCTGAGCAGATGAGCAGACGGGACCCCGACCGGCGCAGGGCGCTGCTCGACGCCGCCGACCGGGCCATCCTGGCCGAGGGCCCCGAGGTGTCGATGGCGGCCATCGCCGCCGAGGCCGGCGTCACCAAGCCCATCCTCTACCGCCACTTCGGCGACAAGAGCGGCCTCTACCAGGCGCTGGCCGACCGCCACGTGCGCACGGTGATCGCCCAGCTCCGCCCCCAGTTCGCCGGGCCCGGCACCGACCTGCGGGTCCGCGCCCGGGCCGCCATCGGCGTCTACCTCGACCTGATCTCGGCCAACCTCGACCTCTACCGCTTCCTGTTCCACCGGGCCGGCGCCGAGGACACCCGCATCCGCTCCCACATGACCTCGCTCGTGCGCGGCCTGGGCGAGGAGCTGGGCGGGGTGCTGGCCGCCGAGCGGGTGGTGCCCGACCCGGTGCGGGCGCAGGTGCTCGGCCACGCGTTCGTCGGCATGGTGCAGACGACGGGCGACTGGTGGCTGGAGCATCCCGAGGTCGACCGCTCGCAGGTGGTGGAGGGGCTGGTCGACGTGATCGCGGCGGCTGTGGCCCCCGGACGCCGGGGCGGCTGAGCGTCGCGGTCAGGTCAGCAGGCCGAGCAGGTCCCACTCGGTCTGGCAGACGCGGCGGCCGAGGGCGGCCAGCTCCACCGAGGACGCGCCGCCGCGCAGGTGCCGCATGGTCTGCATGACGCAGATGATCCCCCACTTCAGCACCCCGAACGTCTCCCACCAGCGCAGCACGTCCAGGTCGACGCGCCGCCCGCCGGCCTCCTCGTAGGCGGCGGCCAGCTCGGCGTAGCCGCCGAACCCGCCCACGGGCAGCGGCGAGCCGAACCGCCACGCCTTGACGCACAGCCAGCCCAGGTCCTCCAGCGGGTCGCCGGCGTGGGCCAGCTCCCAGTCGAGCACGGCCCTGATGCCCTCCGGGCCGACGATCAGGTTGCCGTTGCGGAAGTCGCCGTGCACGACGCTCGCCGGGGCTGCGGGCGGCCGGTCGGCTTCGAGCCTGCGCAGGGCCAGCTCGAACACCGGGTGCGGCTCGCCGGTCAGGTCCAGCACGTCGCGCCAGCGGCGCAGCGGGTCGGCGGGCTCGGTGTCGGGCAGGCACGACAGCGGCATGCGGTGGACCGCCGCCAGCGCCCGCCCGCACTGTGCGGCCAGCCTGGGCCTGGCCTCCCGGTACGCCTCGTCGCGCAGGATCCTGCGCGGGATCGTCTCACCGGGGATCCGCGTCATCAGGACGTAGGGCCCGGCGGGTGGGTCGGTGGGTGCGTCGGCGGCGGCCACGACGTGCGGCACGGGCACCCCGGCCTCGGCCGCCGCCCGCATCAGCCGCGCCTCGGCGGCCAGACCGGCGCCCGCCTCCAGGACGGCCCCCGGCCCGTCGAGCCGGAGCACCAGCTCGTGCCGGTCGCCGCCGGTGGCGACCACGTCCAGCGCCCAGGTCTCCCTGGAGGCCCCGCCGGGCAGCCTGACCGCGTACGGGACGGCCGCGCCGGGGCCGTACACCTGGCGGGCGATCGTCTCGACGCGGTTCATCGCAGGCCGAACTCCCAGTTGCCGCCCGCGGCGTACTCGCCCAGCAGGCGGCGGCCGACGGCGTCGATGTGCACCTCGTCGGGGCCGTCGTAGACGCGCGCGGCGCGGGCGTGCCGGTACATGCGCTCCAGCGGGGTGTCGGGGGTCAGCCCGGCCGCGCCGTACACCTGGACGGCCCGGTCGATGACGTTGTGCAGCATGCGCGCCCCCACCACCTTGATCGCGCCGATCTCGACGCGGGCCTGCGAGCCGGCGTCCACGGCCTCGGCGGCCTGGAGCGTGAGCAGGCGGGCGGCCTGGATCTCGGTGTAGGAGTCGAACACGTGCTGCCGCATGAGCTGCTTGGCCGCCAGCGGCTCGCCGAAGGCGGTGCGCGCGTGCAGCCGGCGGCACATCAGGTCGAAGGCCCGCTGCGCCTGCCCGAGCCAGCGCATGCAGTGGAAGATCCGGCCGGGCCCGAGGCGCCGCTGGGCGATGACGAAGCCGCGCCCGCGCTCGCCCAGCAGGTTCGCGGCGGGCACCCGCACGTCCTCGTAGCGCACCTCGCAGTGGGCGCCGCCGAGCCCGAGCACCGGGGTCTCGCGCACGATCGTGTAGCCGGGCGTGTCCGTCGGCACGAGGATCATGGAGAAGGCCCGGTGGGCCGGCGCGTCCGGCTCGGTCCGGCACATCACGGTCGTGTACGCCGCCACCGACGCGCCCGTGGTGAACCACTTGTGCCCGTTGATCACCCATGTGTCGCCGTCGAGCACGGCGGAGGTGGTGATCTGGGTGGGGTCGCTGCTGGCGACCTGCGGCTCGGTCATCGCGAAGCTGGGCGATATGTCGCCGCGCACCAGCGGCTCCAGGTAGCGTTCGCGCTGCTCGGGGGAGGCGTGCTCGTGCAGCATGAGCGAGTCCTGGAGCGTGAACGTGCCGAGGGCGAGCTGCCCGTACTCGCTGCGGCCCTGGACCTCGTTGACGTAGACGTAGTCGAGGAACGGCAGCCCGCCGCCGCCCAGCTCGCGCGGGTGGCCGAGGGCCCACAGGCCCTCCTTCCTGGCCTCGTCCCGCAGCCCGGCCAGGGTGGCGGCGGCCCGCGGGCCGCCCTCGTGCAGCACCTCCTCGGCCGGTTCGACGCGTTCGGTCATGAACGCTCGCACGGCGTCGCGGATCGGCCGGACATGCTCGGGTACGGCGAAGCTCATGGGGTGATCTCAACCGAAATCCGTTGCGCGGTCAACGGTCGGCGCGTCGGCGCACCCACAGGAACGGCTGGAGGTTGTGGACGTAGGCCAGGTTGCCCGGATAGTCGTCGTCGAGCACGGTCACCAACGCGGCCGGACAGGACGCGATGACCGCCTCGGCCCGGTCGAGGTCGCCCGGCCGCAGCCGCGCGACCACCTCCGCCGCGTGCGCCCGGTCGTGCCCGCCCAGCCCGGCGAAGTCGCCGTCGGCCGGCCGCAGCGCGCTGCCCCTGGCCTCCACGACCCGCGCGGTGTGATGCCACGGCCCGGCGGTGGCCCTGGTCAGGGCGAGCACCGCGGCCTGCTCCTTGGTCACCGACATATCACCCACCGTCCGGTTGGGACGACCGTACGCGTGCCCACCGACAGAACCGGCTCCCCATCGTGCCGCCTTCGGCCGTCCGGTCCGCGCAGACCCGCCGCGGGACGGGAAAGGGCCCGGCGGCGGCCGCCGCCGGGCCCTGGGAGGGGACGGGGTCAGGCCGCGTTCTCCTCGGCCTTGCGGGGCAGGACCTCCAGCTCGAACGCGCCCGAGCGGACCGCCTCCAGGAAGTGCTGCCAGTCGCGGCGCGGGATCTCCAGGACCACGTCGGGGGAGGAGCCGTGGATCAGCTCCACGTGGTCGTTGATGCGGCAGGCCTTGACGCGTACGTCGTCGTTCATGCTGCGCTCCCTCGGGTTGACTGCGGCTGAGCGGCCCGGGGGTCCGGGGGCCTGGGAGCTGCGCCGGGCGACTTTCCCAGCCGTCCGGGCCGTCCGCGTGACCCCGGAGGGCCGGGCCGCTCGGGAAGCGTGCCATCGTCGCGTGCGGGCCCGCCAGCGGGGTGTCGGCGGTCCGGTAGAGACACGCCGATCGCGGGCGGAGGTCTGTCGTCCCGGGGGTGGAGAAAGGTCATCCGAGCGCCGGGGGCTTGACAGGGAAGGGCGGTGATCCTATGCCTGGGCTCACGACAGGCCGTGCGCGGGCGTACGGCTCGGGAGCGAGAAGTGACGGGAGTGCCGCCGATGGCGCAGCCCCATGACGTGCCCACCGCCGCGCAGCTCGTCGCGGCCGTGCGCGCGTTCCTGCGGGACGACGTGCTGCCCGAGGTCGAGGGGCGGGTGCGCTTCCACACGCGGGTGGCGATCAACGTGCTGGCCATGGTGGAGCGGGAGATCGGGCTGGGTCCGGACCAGGCCGCCGAGCACGCCGCGCGGCTGGCGGCCCTGGGCGTCGCCGACGACGCCGAGCTGGCCGCCGCCGTCCGCGCGGGCCGCTTCGACGGCGACGACGCGCTCACCGCCGCCCTGGTCCAGGCCGTACGGGCCAAGCTGGAGGTGGCCGATCCCGGCTACCTCCAGCGGCCGTGAGCGTCAGTGCGAACCGGCCAGGTCCAGGTCCTTGACGTCCGGGTCGCCCTCGTCGGCGAAGTAGTCGCCGCGCTGCGTCGCGTCCGCGCCGTCGGCCACCTTGGCCGCCCGGAAGATCAGCGTGGCGAGCGCGGCCACGACCAGGTTGACGATGAGCGCGAGGAAGCCCGCGTAGATCGTCATCTTGGTGTCCAGGCCCAGGTTCGCCAGGCTGAAGGCCGAGCCGCCGAAGTGCTCCTTGCCCTTGGCCGGGTTGGGGATGAGGTAGAGCATCCACATGCCCGCCGCCAGGCCCAGGGCCCAGCCCGCCATCAGGCCGCCCTTGTGGAACCAGCGCGTGTACAGGCCGAGCGCCACCGACGGCAGCGTCTGCAGGATGATCACGCCGCCGATGAGCTGCAGGTCGATCGAGAACTGCGGGTCCAGCAGCAGGATGCACAGCACCGCGCCCACCTTGACCACGAGCGAGACGACCTTGGAGACCTTGGCCTCCTGGGCGTCGGTGGCCTGCTTGTTGATGTACTCGCGGTAGATGTTGCGGGTGAACAGGTTCGCCGCCGCGATCGACATGATCGCCGCGGGAACCAGCGCGCCGATGCCGATGGCCGCGAAGGCCACGCCGGCGAACCAGTCGGGGAAGAGCTGGTCGAACAGGTTCGGCACGACCGTGTTCGGGTCGCCGTCGACCGGCTTGGTGCCGGCCGCGATGGCCATGAAGCCCAGCAGCGCGATCAGGCCGAGCACGAAGCTGTAGGCCGGCAGCGCCGACATGTTGCGCTTGATGACGTTGCGGTTCTTTGAGGCCAGCACGCCGGTGAGGCTGTGCGGGTAGAGGAACAGCGCCAGGGCCGAGCCGAAGGCCAGCGTGATGTACTGGAGCTGGTTGGCGCCGTTGAGCAGGATGCCGTCGCCCGGGGCGGGGGTCTTGTCGAACTTGGCCTGGGCCATGTCGAAGATGTTGCCCCAGCCGCCCAGCTTGGCCGGGATGTAGATGACCGCGGCCAGGATCACGATGTAGATCAGCGCGTCCTTGACGAAGGCGATCAGCGCCGGGGCGCGCAGGCCCGACTGGTAGGTGTAGGCCGCCAGGATCGCGAACGCGATGATGATCGGCAGGTGCCCGGTGATGCCCATCGACTTCAGCACCGCCTCGATGCCGACGAGCTGCAGCGCGATGTACGGCATCGTGGCCACCAGCCCGGTGATGGCGATCAGCAGCGCCAGCGTCGGCGACCCGAAGCGCGCCCGGACGAAGTCGGCGGGCGTGACGAACCCGTGCACGTGCGAGACCGACCACATCCGCGCCAGCACCAGGAACACCAGCGGGTAGACCACCACGGTGTAGGGCAGCGCGTAGAAGCCGAGCGCGCCGGAGCTGAACACCAGCGCGGGCACGGCCACGAACGTGTAGGCGGTGTAGAGGTCGCCGCCGACCAGGAACCAGGTGACCCAGGAGCCGAAGCTGCGGCCGCCGAGGCCCCACTCGTTGAGGCTGGCCAGGTCGGTGGGCCGCCGCCAGCGGGCCGCCACGAAGCCCATGCCGCTGACCAGGATGAACAGCAGCGAGAAGACGACCAGCTCGGTCACGTGCCCGCTCATTTGGTCATCCTGTAGACGATGGTGGTGCAGCCGACGCCGACCACGATGAAGGCGAGCTGCAGCCAGTAGAACAGCGGGAAGCCGAGCAGGCGCGGCTCGTCGGAGTTGAACAGGAACGTCAGCAGCGGGAGCACGATCGGCACGACCAGCAGCCAGTTCCACGGGCTGCGGTCGGTACGCGGCGGCTGCCCGGATTCCCCGGTAGTCATCGACCCTCCGATTGGGGGATCAGGAGCGGCGTGTTGACCGGCTCCTGACAATGTCGTCAATGGAGGGAGGCTAGCTTTCCGGCGGTATTAAACCCAATGTCCGGAACATTACGGTTTGGCCTAAATGTCGAGATGAATTCTCAACATGTGAGACCAAAGCCACCCCTCGCCACCGGCACGTTAAGTCGCCTCCGCGCCGCGCGGAACCGGGCGATCGGCGAATGGTCGGCTACTCGCGACGAACGGTCACCTCGTCGGCGATGTCGCGCGTCCCGTACCCCTCGGGGGCGGGCACCTCGGTGATCGGGTCGGGGCGGTCGTCGAACTCCAGCCGCAGCGCCCGTGCCATGGTGGCGTGCATCTCGTACAGGCAGACGATGTAGGTCAGCTCCAGGATCTGCTCGTCGGGCAGGTGGGCGCGCAGCACGGCGAACACCTCGTCGTGCACCCGGCCGCCGTCGAGCACCAGGCCGTCGGTGTAGGCCAGCACCGCCCGCTCCAGCTCGCCGAACCGGTCGCTGACCTGCCAGGAGGCGACCGCCCGTACCTTCTCCTCGGGCACCCCGAGCGCCCTGAGCTGCTTGCAGTGCTGGGAGTAGACGAACCGGCTCTGCCGCGCCCAGCCCGCCCTGGTCTGCCCCAGCTCGCGCAGCACCGGGTCCAGCTGTGACTCCCGGTAGATCTGGAAGCCCTTGACGCAGTGGCGGAAGATCTTGGGGTCGAGGGCGAAGACCGTCCACCAGTCGCCCGGCGAGCCGGTCGCGGTCCCCGTGCCGTCGGGGGACAGCAGCCGGTCGTGGAAGAACCGGACGACCGGGTCGGTCACCTCCTCGGGCGGCACCCGGCGCAGGCGCGGCATCAGAGGGTCCTGTCGGCGGCCGTCTTGGGCTCGTGCCGGACGTCGCCCGGCCGCCCGACGGGCCGCGTCCAGGCGGCGAACTCCACCAGGATCCCGTCGGGGTCCTTGAAGTAGATGGACCGGACGAACACGCCCTCGTGCATCTCGGCCGCCACGCCGAACTCGCTGTCGTCGTGGTTGAGCAGCACGCCCACGTCGATGCCCTTGGCCACCAGCCGGTCGCGGTACTCCTCGATGCGCTCGGGCGGCACGTCGAAGGCGATGTGGTTCATCGAGCCGACCGCCGACAGCAGCTCGCCCCGGTCGGGCAGGTTCTTCGGCGCCGAGACCCCCGGCACGCCCTCGGGCGCGTCGGGGAACCAGAAGAAGGCCAGCGCGTCGCCGCCGCCGCAGTCGAAGAAGAAGTGCTGGCCCCAGCCCAGGGGCAGCTCGATCGTCTTGATCAGCGGCATGCCCAGCACGCCGGAGTAGAAGTCGACGGTCTGCTTCATGTCCGAGCAGACCAGGGCGATGTGGTTGACCCCGCGGAGCTCGAATTCGCTGTTCATGGTAATCAACTACTTATCACAGCGTTCTCGCGTAAAACATGACAGGAGATGGCGGGTATTCGGGTCACGATCGTCGGTGTGATTGTTGTGGTGGCGGGCGCGACCCGCGGAACGGGACGAGGAATGGCGGTCGCCCTGGGGGCGGCCGGGGCGACGGTCTACTGCGCCGGACGGAGCACGCGCGAGCGCCGGTCGGAGATGAACCGTCCGGAGACGATCGAGGAGACCGCGGAGCTGGTGAGCGCGGCGGGCGGGACGGGCATCGCGGTCCCCGCCGACTTCCTGGACCCGGCGCAGGTGGCGGAGCTGGCCGCCCGCGTCGAGCGCGAGCAGGGCCGGCTGGACGTGCTGGTCAACGACGTGTGGGGCGGCGACCACCTGTGGACGTGGGAGACCCCCGTCTGGAAGCAGGACCTGGACGACGGGCTGCGCCTGCTCAGGCTGGCCGTCGACACCCACCTCATCAGCGCACACCACCTGCTGCCGCTGCTGATCAGGAACGAGGGCGGCCTGGTCGTGGAGGTCACCGACGGCACCTGGGAGTTCAACCGGACCCGCTACCGCGAGAACGTCTACTACGACCTGGCCAAGCTGTCGGTCAACCGGCTGGCCTTCGCCTGGTCCTGCGAGCTGCGCCCGTACGGCGGGACGGCGGTGGCCGTCACCCCGGGCTTCCTGCGCTCGGAGGCGATGCTGGAGGGCTTCGGCGTCACCGAGGAGAACTGGCGCGAGGCGAAGGCGGACGGCGCGTGGATGGTCTCCGAGACCCCCGCCTACGCCGGCCGCGGCGTGGCCGCCCTCGCCCGGGACCCCGACAGGCGGCGGTGGTCGGGATCGTCGGTCACCAGCGGCGAGCTGGCCGAGGCGTACGGGATCACCGACGTGGACGGCAGCCGGCCCCAGGTGTGGCGCTACCTCGCCGAGGTCCACGAGAAGGGCGGCGAGGGCACCTGGGAGGACTACCGCTGACCCGGCCGGCGCCCGCAGCCCGGGTCCGTGGTCCGGCGGCGCTGTAGCCCGGCGCCCCTGGCTCAGCGTCCGTAGAGCGCGGCCGTGCGGGCGGCGGCGTCGGCGACCAGGTCGCGCAGCTCGGCGGGCGCCAGCACCTCGGCCTCCGGGCCGAACCGCAGCACCTGCGTGTAGGCCACCTCCACCGACTCCACGGCCAGCCGCACGGTCCCGTCGGGCTGGAGCGAGGCCAGCGCGTCGTCCAGGGCCGCGGGGTCGGCGACGTACCGCAGGATGCGCCGGCCCGCCGCGGTGAGCCGCAACGTGATCACGTCCCTGAGCAGGGAACGGCTGAACTCGGCCGCCTGCCCGGCCCAGAACGCGGCCAGGTCGAAGTCCGCGTCCCGCTCGAAGCGCGGCTCGCGCACCCGGACGTCCCCCATCCGGTCCACCCGGAAGATCAGGAACCGCTCGCCCAGGCGGGCCACCAGGTACCAGGCGCCCGCCTTCAGCACCAGCCCGTACGGCTCCAGCTCCCGCGTGCGCTCCTTGTAGACCACCGTGACCGGCAGGTCGTTCCACACCGCCCTGGCCAGCGGCGCCAGGGCAGGGGGCGGCGGCACGTCGCCGGCGTACCAGCCGGGCGCGTCCAGGTGGAAACGCTGCGCGGCCGTGGCGGGCGCGTCGCGCAGCGAGGGGGACAGCGCCGCGGCGGCCTTGATCCGGGCCGTCGCGGCCACCTCCTCCAGCCCCATCTCGCGCAGCGCCGCGGGCACCCCCGACAGGAACAGCGCCTCGGCCTCGGCCCGGTCCAGCCCGGTCAGCCGGGTGCGGTAGCCGTCCAGCAGCCGGTAGCCGCCGCCGCGCCCCCGGTCGGCGTAGACCGGCACGCCCGCCTCCGACAGCGCCAGCACGTCGCGGTGCACCGTGCGCTCGGAGACCTCCAGCTCCTTGGCCAGCTCGGCCGCCGTCATCCCGCCCCTGGCCTGCAACAGCAGGACCAGCGACATCAGCCGCGCGGCGCGCACAGCGGCAGCACCACGGCCGAGGGACGGGCGGGGGAGTGGAACACCTCGACGTCGGCGGGCACCATCGGGCCGTCCGCCCCGCCCACCGGCTCGCCGGTGCCCGGGTTGCGGGCGATCGTCGGGTACGCGCCGGCCGCCACGTGCACCCGGATCCGGTGGTCGCGGCGGAACCGGTGCCCGATCGGCCACAGCTCCACCCGTACGCGGCGCACCCCGTCGCCGTCGCCGTCGGTGCGCGGGCCCAGCCGCCTGACCCCCTCGCACAGGTTGAGCGAGCGCCCGTCGGGGTGCACGTCGCACACCCGGACGACCACGTCCACGTGCGGCGTGCTGGAGCGGACGTAGAGGTCGGCGTGCACCGGGCCGATCATCTCCACGTCCGACTCCAGGGCCGCGGAGCTGTAGACCAGCACGTCGCGCCGGGCCTCCAGGCGCCGCTGGTCGCGCGGCCTGGAGTCGGCCAGCAGCACGGGCCCGCCGATCGCCGGCGTCGGGTGGGCGGGATGGTAGCGGAAGCGGTCGGGCTCGGCCTCCTCCGGCTCCCGTGTGGCCAGCCCGGCGCCGGACCGCAGGTGCCAGCGCTGCTCCCGCATGCCCGGCACCGGCCAGTCGGGGTAGTCGCGCCACTCGCCGGCCCCGGTGACGAAGAGCCGCACCGGGTCCGTCCGCAGGCCGGACGGATCGTTCATCAGGTGCGCGCGGAACCAGGCCAGCGCCTCGGTCTTCGAGGGCCGCCCGTGCCGGGAGTCGACGTGGTACCAGGGCCCGATCGTCAGGTACGGCCGCCGCCCCGCCGCCCGCATCGCCGCGTAGTCCTTGAGCTGCCAGGGCAGGAAGACGTCGTACCAGCCGCCGAGCATGGTGACCGCCGCCGCGACCTGGCCGACCTTGGGGGAGAAGTCCCGCTTGTGCCAGTACGGCACGGCCGGATCGGCGTGGTGGGCCAGCAGGTCGCGGAAGAACCGCAGGGGCCGGCCCGCCGAGGCCACGTCCAGCTCGGCCACCGGCCGCCCCGACAACACGGCCCGGCGGGTCACCCTGGGGGCGGTCAGCATCGCGGCCCCGCCGACGAAGCGGCGGGTCATGGTGTCGGTCAGCGTGGTCCAGCTCAGCGTCGACTCCAGCGCGAACGCGCCGCCCACGTACGCGGCGTCCCTGAACTGGGAGGCGGTGATCTGCGTGGCCATGGCCTTGAGCTCGGGCCCGGCCTCGGCGGCGACGGCCCACTGGGCGTAGCCGAGGTAGGAGGGGCCGAACATGGCGAACGAGCCGCCGTACCAGGGCTGCTTGCGCAGCCAGGCGATCGTGGCCAGGCCGTCGTCGTGCTCGTCGCCGAGCGGGTCGAGGCTGCCGCCGGAGCCGAAGCCGCCCCGGCAGCTCTGGATCAGCACGTGGAAGCCGTTCCTGGCGAAGCCGCGGCCGTACATCCAGCCGAACAGGCCGCGCCGGCCGTAGGGCGAGCGGATCAGCACCGCCGGGGCCGGCCGGCCGTGAGCCGGGGCGTAGTGGTCGGCCAGCAGCGTCACACCGTCGGGCATCGGGACGGGGATGTCCCGCCGGAGCCGCACGCGTCTCATGTCCTAACCAGTAACAGATGTGCCCGGATGGGTGGTAACCGGGGGTTACGTCGCGTAAGGCGATGCTCCTTGGCAAACCATCCGGCAGGTCGTGCCGGAGCAGGTGCCGAAGGCGGTCGAGCTCGGCCCCGACCTCGCCCCGCTGACGACCGCCGACCGCCGACCGCTGACCCGCGGCGCCCGGCGCCCGGCGTCGCTGCCGGAGAGCGAGCCCCGGGGCCCCGCCGCACCAGGGACGGCGGGACCCCGGGCGATCATGGCAGCGCCTTGTCCGGGCGCTCGGAGACGCGCACACCGCTGACCAGCGTGGCCCCCTGCCGGGCGGCGAAGCGCACGTTGAGCTGACCGTCGGTCACCTTCACCGTGTACTGCCTGGCCACCGCCGTGTACGTGCCCGCCTCCAGCGCCAGGTCCAGCGCCGGGATCGCGAGCTGCCCCTCGACGAGCACGTCGAAGACCCGCTTGCCCATCTGCGTGCTCTTCACCTCGGCGAAGTCCAGCTCCACCGTGTACGTCCCGGCGGGCACGCCGTCGAACCGGTACTCCAGCATGCCCTCCCTGGCCGTCCTGAACAGCGCCTGGTCGGCGGTGCCCGCGATGGTCCTGGACGTGCTCGCCGTCTTGGTCGAGGTCGCCACGTAGCCGTACCCGCCCTGGGTGTAGCGGCGGTCGGGCGTCCAGGTGTCGCCGTCGGCGTCGGTCAGCGCCTTCGAGCCGCCGGCGTCGACGGCCACCTGGAGCTTGGGCACCACCACGGTCACCTTGATCTCGATGGCCGGCTGCCGCCCGCTGGCGGACTTGACGACCAGCTTGCCGGTACGCGTCCCGCCCGGCGTCACCCCGGCGCTGGAGACCGTCACCTTCAGCGTCGCCTTCTGGCCCTTGGCCAGCTCGCCCGCCTGCGGCGTGACCGACGCCCAGTCCACGTCACCGGTGACCGTGTAGGCGGTGGGCGAGCCCAGGTTCGTCAGCTCCAGCGTCCGCGTCCGGGTCGCCCCGGCCGGCATGACCGCGGTCACCTCGGCGGCCGACGCGCTCACCCGTCCGGTGACCAGGGCGGTGTCGATCCTGGTCAGCGTGCCCGGCGCGACCGTGACGGGCTTGGTGAAGGTCCCGTAGTTCTCCTTGGCCACCACCACGTCGTAGTCGCCCGCCGGGACCTGCCCGAAGAACGACCCGTCCGCGCCGGTCGTGAACGACGCCGCGTCGCCCAGCTTCACCGACGCCCCGGCCAGCGGCTCGCCGTCGTTGGCGTCGGTGACCACGCCGGTCACCAGGCCGTGCCGGCTCGCGGTGAAGGTCACGCCCCGGCCGGTGGCCAGCGCGGCCTCCTCGTAGGAGTACAGCAGCGCGTCGGTGCCGGCGGCGTTCTCGATGCCGACCGTGGCGCTGGAGCCCTGGTCGCGCTCGCTCTCGATGTCCTTGTAGCGGAAGGAGACCGACCCGTCCTCGCCCAGCAGCGCCGCGAACGACACCCGCTCGCCGGCCTCGCTGTAGAAGGTGACGTTGCGCCACTCCACGACGTACTGGCGGTGCGGGGCCGTGCCCACCACGCCGGTGTAGACGCCCGCCTCGGCGTCCACCTTCAGGTCGTCCCAGTACGGGTAGACCGCGTGGTTCGGCGTGCCCGTGCCCGGCAGGCGGCTGTTGCTGCCCGTGGCGACCCGGTCGGCGGCGAAGGTGACGAACCCGTTCGTGCTGATCCACGCCCTGGCCTGCCCGGTGCCGTAGAACGGGATCGCGAACGGCAGCGTCACCTGCACGGCCTCGTCGTCGCCGGTCAGCGCCAGCTTCTCGGTCCCGGCCACGTACGGCTGCGCCGCCGCCAGGCAGGTGTAGCCGAAGCCGTCGCCGCGCAGCGGCAGCTCGACGTCCCTGACCACGTCACCGTCCACGGCCACCTGCGCGCTCGCCCCGCTGGAGCAGCGCGAGACCGGCGTGACCGTCAGCGTGTACGTCCCGCGCGGCAGCGTCATCGTGTACCGGCCGGAGGCGTCGGTGACCGCGCTCACCGGCGTGCCCGTGGCGGCCACGGCCGCGCCGGGCTCGGGGACGCCGGCCGTGGTGACCGTGCCCGACAGTGTGCCGGCCGGCTGCCGGGTGAGCGTCACGTCGCCGGTCGTGACCTGTTCGGCGGTCACCGCCGCCGTGGCGCTCCCGCGGTCGTAGCCGAACTTCTCGGCCGTCAGCGCGTACTCGCCGGGCAGCAGGCGCGGGATCGTGTACGTGCCGTCCTGGCCGGTGACGACCGTGCGCGCGAGCGGCCCGCTCACCTTGACCGTCACGCCCGCCACCGGCTCGCCGGCCGCCGTGACCGTGCCGCGCAGCTCGCCCAGCCCCTCCTCCGGAGCGGCCTGGACGGCGGCGTAGGCGTCCAGCCGGCCCTCGCCCCAGACGTTGTTGTCGGCCGCGGTGCCGCCGCAGCTCGTGTCGGCCACGTCGATCGCCGTGCGGTCCAGCAGCGGCCGGGTCGCGGCCACGTCGCCCTGCAGCCGGGGCGCGGCCGACCAGATCAGCGCCACCGTGGCCGCCACGTGCGGCGAGGCCATCGAGGTGCCGGTGTAGGAGTCGTAGCCGCCGCCCGGGACCGAGGAGCGCACGTTCACGGCCGGGGCCGCGATGTTCGGCTTGATCTCGCCGTCCTGGCCCTCGCCCTTGCTCGACCTGCCGTACAGCGCGTTGTTGACGTCGAAGCCGCCCGCGCTGTAGCTGATCGGGTACTGGCCGGGCGAGCCGCTGGTCCGGCAGGCCGGGCCCTCGTTGCCGTTGGCGAAGGCGGGGAAGATGCCGGCGGCCACCCATGCCTGGACGGTCTCGACGTACCAGGGGTCGAACCCGTTGCCGCCCCAGGAGTTGTTGACGATGTCCGGCGCGAGGTCGGGACGCGGGTTGCCGCCGGCCAGGTCGGTCGGGGCCAGCACCCACTGGCCCGCGGCCAGCAGCGAGGCGTCCGTGCAGGTGTTGACCTCGCAGCCCTTGGCGGCGATCCAGCGCACGCCGGGCGCCACGCCGATGCCGTTCGCGCCCGCCATCGTGCCCATGACGTGCGTGCCGTGGCCGTTGTTGTCGCACGGCGCCGCCGACGGGCAGATGCGCGCCGGGTCGAACCAGTTGTAGTCGTGGGTGTAGGAGCCGTCGGGGTTCCTGCCCCGGTAGCTCGCGGCCAGGTCCGGGTGGTCGTACTGGACGCCGGAGTCGATCGAGGCGACCACGATGCCCTCGCCCCGGTCGCCCAGCTCGCTCCACACGCGCGGGGCGCCGATCCGGTCGATGTTCCACTCGACCGCGCCGGCCTTGGCCTCGGCCCGGCCGGCCGCGGGCTTGGGCAGCGCGACGACGGTGACCGGGTCGATCCGGTCCACCTCGGGCAGTTCGCTGATCGCCGCGGCCAGCTTGGCGTCCGCGGTCACCCGTACGGCGTCGACGATCCAGTACGAGGTGTAGTCGGCCTTCTGGGAGTCCAGCAGCTTGACCAGCCCGGCCTGCGAGGTCCTGGCCCGCTCGGTCTTGGCCTCGTAGACCAGCTCGGCCTTGGCCCGCTTGGTGGCGGTCCGGCGGGCGGCGCCCAGGTCGGCGCTGCCCTTCATCCGGACCCAGAAGGTGGCCTTGCCGTCCTGGTCCAGGTCGGCCCGGACGGCCTGGGAGATCTTGCCGGGATCGGGCGCCGCGTGCGCCGGGGCCTGGGGGACGACCAGGGCGGCGGCGGTGACGATCCCGGTCAGGATCGCACGCCAGGTGAGGGTGTTGCGCACGTGCTCTCCTTCACGACGTTCACGACGGTGAGGAAGAGGTGATCTTTCCGCCTCTGTCGAGAAGGGTGAAGAGATCCTGTCGGGAAAGCAAGGGCGCTTATCCTAACAAGCTCGGATAAATCCCGAAATGTAATGTGGTCAGCTGAAGTGTCGCCACATCGGCCAGGTGATGGACCACGGCTGCCGGGGGTCGCGGCAGAGCCACACCGGCATGCCCTGCTCCTCGTTGTCGACGTCCACGCCGTTGTCCACGCGGGCCCTCTCCTCGCAGGAGCCGAACAGCGCGCGGGCCCGGCCGCCCGCGTTCACCAGGATCGCCACGGTGGCGTCGTCCGGCGGCGGGCCGTACTCCCAGAGCTGGTTCTGGCCGGAGTACACGCGGGTCAGGCCCGCCCGGTCGAGGGCGCCGTACTCGCCGTAGTTGCCCGTCACGACCACCGCGCGGGCCCGCTCGTCCGGCGGCAGCGCCCCCAGCACGCCGCCGACGGCGGCGGTGAAGCGCGGCCAGCCGACCGACTCGCGGGCCACCTCGTTGATCGCCGGCACCGGCGTGCCGGCCAGCGCGCCGACCGGCACGAGCGGCAGCGCGAGCACCGCCGAGGTCAGCGCGTTGACCGCGAGGAACGCCCACGCCGCGCGCACCCGCCCGGCCCGCGCCCGCGACACGCTCACGCACCCGGCCGCGAACAGCGCCACGATCAGCCCCGCGGTGTAGTCGAACCGGCCGCCGCTGACCAGCGTCAGCACCGCCGTCACCGGATAGGCCACCGCCAGCGCCCGCACCCGCCGGTCGCGCCACAGCCGGACGAACCCCAGCGCCGCGATCACCGACACCACCGGCCCGAACAGCGTGAGCTGCATCGGCACGAACATCACCCGCATCTCGGCGCCCTTGTCCGCGCTGAGCGCGGCGGCCATCGTGAGCTGCGGCCAGCCGTGCGTGGCCTGGTAGAGCAGGTTCGGCGCGGCCAGCACCGCGGCCACCAGCGCCCCGGCCCACAACCACGGGCTCCGCAGCGCCCGCCGCGGCCCGGCGATCAGCAGGCCCGCCGCCAGGCCCAGCACCAGCAGCACGATGAGGTGCTTGTTGTAGGTGGCCAGCCCGATCACCGCGCCCGCCGCGAGCCACCAGCGCGGCTGCTCGCGCAGCAGCGCCCTGAGCGCGAACAGGATCGCCGCCGTCCACAGCGGCAGGTCGAAGCTGACCGTCAGCAGCGTGTGCGCCGCGATCAGCGTGTACGCCCCGGTCGCCGCGCCCACGGCGGCCATCGTCTGGGCGAGCCGGTCGCCGCCCAGCTCCCGCGCCACCAGCGCCACCAGCACGACCACGACCGCCGCGGCCAGCGCGGGGAACACCCGCAGAGCCGTCACCGTGTCGCCGAACAGCCCGAGCGCGGCCTTGGCCAGCATCGGCGTCAGCGGCGGCTGGTCGACGTACCCCCAGGCCGGATGGCCGGCCAGGATGCGGAAGTAGAGCTCGTCGCGGTGGTAGCCGTACCAGGGGCTCAGCGCGAGCGCCGCCCCGGCGGTCAGAACCGCGGTCACCGTCACCGAACGCCACGCCCAGGGCCGCTCCATGAACGCTGAGGCTAGATCCTTCTCCCACTGTTTGTCACCGTCGGAGCGGGATGTCGCGTTGCGCGATCTTGGTCCGGCGGTTAACCTGGGGGCATGCGAAATCGCCCTCGGATCCAGTGGTGGCGCCGCTCCTAGGCGGCGCGTTTTCGCATTCCTCTCAAAGGACGGCCGCCCCGGACGGCGGCCTTTCTCGTGTCCGCCCCCGGGGCCTCATGATGTGACGTGGTAAGGGGCAGCAAGTGGAGAGCAGCGGATATACCACCGCCGGGGGCGTCGGCGTCGAGCGTGAGGCACGCGATGTCTCCGAGGAGGCGCTGGAAGAGATCGTGACCGCACTCGGCGAGCGGCGCGGCGGCGCCTTCTCGTCGGGCATGGACTACCCGGGCCGCTACAGCCGATGGGCCTTCGGCTACGTCGACCCCTGCCTGGAACTGGTCGCCAAGGGGCGGGTCATCTCGGCGACCGCGCTCAACGAGCGCGGCAGGGTCGTGCTGCCCGCCGTGGCCTCCTGCCTGCTCGCCGCGGGCAAGCCGGTCAGCGAGCCGACGCCCGACCGCGTCGAGGTGCACGTCCCGGAGTCCGAGGACCTGCTGCCGGAGGAGATGCGCAGCCGCCGGCCCACCGTCTTCACCGCGATCCGCGAGGTCGTCGCCGCCTTCGCCGGCGACGACCCCCACCTCGGCCTGTACGGCTCCTTCGGCTACGACCTGGCCTTCCAGTTCGAGCCCATCCGGCAGGAACTGGCCCGCCCCGACGACCAGCGCGACCTGGTGCTCCACCTGCCCGACCGGATCATCGTCATCGACCGCCAGCGCGAGACCAGCGTCGAATACCGCTACGAGTTCACCGTCGACGGCGCCACCACCCGCGGCCTGGAGCGCACCGGCTCCTCCGTCCCGCAGGTCATCCCCGGCGAGCTGCCGAAGGACCCCGAGCGGGGCGAGTACGCCCAGGTCGTGGCCGCCGCCAAGGAGCGGTTCAAGCGCGGCGACCTGTTCGAGGTCGTGCCCGGCCAGGTCTTCCACGCCGTCTGCACCGACCCGTCGGCCTTCTACCGCGGCCTGCGCCACAGCAACCCGGCGCCGTACGAGTTCATCATCAGCCTCGGCGACGGCGAGCACCTGGTGGGCGCCTCGCCCGAGATGTACGTCCGGGTCAACGGCGACCGCGTCGAGACCTGTCCCATCTCCGGCACGATCGCCCGCGGCAGCAACCCGGTCGAGGACGCCGAGGCCATCCGCACCCTCCTGAGCAGCGTCAAGGAGGAGTCGGAGCTGACCATGTGCACCGACGTCGACCGCAACGACAAGTCGCGCATCTGCGTCCCCGGCACGGTCAAGGTCATCGGCCGCCGCCAGATCGAGCTCTACTCCCGCCTGATCCACACCGTCGACCACATCGAGGGCCGCCTGCGCCCCGAGTTCGACGCCCTCGACGCCTTCCTCACCCACATGTGGGCCGTCACCGTCACCGGCGCCCCCAAGTCGTGGGCCATGCAGTTCATCGAGGACCACGAGGCCACCACCCGCCGCTGGTACGGCGGCGCGATCGGCTTCATCGGCTTCGACGGCTCCATGAACACCGGCCTGACCCTGCGCACCGCCCAGATCAAGAACGGCGTGGCCACCGTCAGGGCCGGGGCGACCCTGCTGTTCGACTCCGACCCTGAGGCCGAGGAGCGCGAGACCGAGCTCAAGGCCAGCGCCCTGCTCGGCGCCCTGGCCACGGTCAACCAGCCCGACGCCGTCCCGCCCGCCGTGGTCAGGGAGCAGCCGGGCGCGGGCATGAAGGTGCTGCTCGTCGACCACGAGGACTCCTTCGTCAACACGCTGGCCGACTACTTCCGCCAGGAGGGGGCCGACGTGGTGACGCTGCGCCACGGCTTCCCGGCCCGGACCATCGACGACGTCGCGCCCGACCTGGTCGTGCTCTCGCCCGGCCCCGGCTGGCCGTCCGACTTCGGCATGGCGGCGCTCATCGACGAGATCTACGCCCGCGACCTGCCCGTCTTCGGCGTGTGCCTGGGGCTGCAGGCCATGGTCGAGCACGCCGGCGGCGCGCTGGAGCTGCTCGACTACCCCGAGCACGGCAAGCGCGGCCAGGTCACCCGCCTCGGCGACAGCGCGCTGCTGGACGGGCTGCCCGACGAGTTCACCGCGGCCCGCTACCACTCGCTGCACGCCAAGCGGCCCGGCGTGGTCGGCTTCACCCCGACCGCGCTCACGCCCGACGGCAACGTCATGGCCATCGAGGACGTCGAGCGGCGGCGCTTCGCCGTGCAGTTCCACCCGGAGTCGATCCTCACCCAGGAGGGCGGCGCGGGCGCGAAGATCATCGCGAACGTGCTGCGCCTCACCCAGCGCTGACCCGGCCGGTTCGTCTGGGAACGGGCAGGGTGTTCCTGTCGTAGGTTAAAACGTCCACGGGCGCGTGCGGGGCTCCCCTAGAGTCTCCGCATGCTCCCCGTAGCCCTGCCCGACACGGTGCGTGACGCGCTGCTCGCCCCGCTCGTCGACCACCACTGCCACGGGGTGCGCCGGGACGACCTGACCCGGGCCCGGTTCGAGCCCCTCATCAACGCCGGCGGCGCCCCGGCCCCGCCCGGCACCACGCATTTCGACTCGCCGTTCGGCATGGGCCTGCGCCGCTGGTGCGCGCCGCTGCTCGACCTCGAACCGCACGCGCCCCCGGCCGTCTACCTCGCCCGGCGGGCCGAGCTGGGCGCCGGGGAGGTCAACCGGCGCCTGCTGGCCGGGGCGGGGGTGGTGGCGTTCCTGGTGGACACCGGCGACGAGGACATCGACCTGCTGTCGGCGGCCGAGATGGGCCGCCACGGCGGCGCCGCCGCCGACGAGATCGTCCGGATCGAGCAGATCGAGCAGGACGTCGCCGAGTCGGCGCAGATCGCCGTGGACTACCTCGACGGCCTGGCCGACGAGCTGTCGGCCAGGGCCGCCAGGGCGGTCGGGCTCAAGACGGTCATCGCCGGGCGGTGCGGGCTCGACTTCGACCCGGCCAGGCCGAGCACCGGCTCGGTCATCGCCGCCGCCAACCGCCGCCTGTCGGACCCCAAGCGGACGCTGACCGACCCGGTGCTGCTGCGCCACCTGCTGTGGAGCGCGATCGACGTGGCCCGCGAGCGGGGGCTGCCGGTGCAGTTCCAGGCCGGGTTCGGCGGGCGCGGCCCCGGCCTGGACGCTACGGACCCGGCCAGGCTCAGCGCCCTCATGGACGCGCTGCAACCCCTCGGCGTGCCGGTCATCCTGCTCCACTGCTACCCCTACCACCGCGCCGCCGCCTACCTGGCGGGCGTCTACCCGCACGTCTACGTCGACGTCGGCCCGGCCCTGCCGCCCACGGCCGCCGCCGCGGCCCGCGTCATGGACGAGCTGCTGGAGCTGGCGCCGTTCCACAAGCAGGTGTTCAGCTCCGGCTGCCACGGCGTGGCCGAGACCGGCTACCTCGGCGCCCTGTACTACCGGCAGGCGCTGGGCGCGGCGCTGCTGTCCAGGCTGGAGGCGGGGGAGTGGAGCCCGGCCGACGCGGCCAGGGTCGCCCACATGATCGGCTCGGGCAACGCCCGCCGGGTGTACCGGCTCTGACCTCGCGCGGCACGGACGGACGGGCGGGCCCGCCACCGCCTGCCCGAAAAGCCATTTAATTCGCGATATTTCCTTCACTAATCGGAAATTTGCATTTCCGGTAATCAAATTGTGATTTGTCGGTTTGTCAATATTGCTGTGATGATCGTGGACGCCAGACCCCCTACGCCACACCTGGAGGTGTCGTGTCCTGGCGTCCCTTCGTTCTCACGGCCGCGGCTCTGTCGCTCGCGCTGGCCGTCCCCGGTGTCGCGGCGGCCGACGACCCGCCGCAACCGCAGGTGGAGTCCCGGGCCGGTACCCGGGCGCCCGCCGAGGTGAGCGGGCTGGCCGAGCCCGCCGCCGCCGCGGACCCCGTCGCCGCGGCCAAGGCCCACCTGGCCGACCCGCGCTACCACCTCGACCCCGCCGACCTGGTGCCGCTGCGCACGGTCGTGAACGGCCAGGACGAGACCGTCCGGTTCGCCCAGCGGTACCGGAACCTGCCCGTCCTCGGCGCCCAGTACCTGGTGCGCTTCCGCAAGGACGGCGCCCGCCGCGAGGTGACCGGCGCCGGCGGACGCTTCCTCACCGAGCTCGACGTGAACCCCACGCCCACGGTCACCCCCGCGCTGGCCGCCCGGCTGGCCCGCGCCCGGCTCATCCGCGACGACCAGGTCCGCGGCACGGTCAAGGCCACGCCCGGCGAGCTGCTCGTCGTCCCGCGCGGCAAGGGCGTGCTGGCCTGGCACGTCACGCTCAGCGGCGCCGACGCGGTCAGGAAGCGGCCCCTCCTGCTGGACGCGTACGTGGACGCCCACTCCGGGCAGCCGCTGTTCGCCCTGGACCGGCTGCGCATGGAAGGCCCGGCGACCGGCGGCGGGCAGACCGCGCACGGCAGGACCGTCCCGCTCAACGCCTACCAGCGGGCCGACGGCGCGTACGAGCTGCGCGACCGCGCCCGCCCGATGTGGAACGGCAGCACCGGCGAGATCCTCACCTACGACGCCGCCGGCGCCGACGTCCAGGACTTCCTCGACCCCGGCGTGCCGGCGGGCACCGAGCTCGCCAAGTCGCCCACGCCCGCCTTCGGCCCCGAGCACACCGAGAGCGGCGCCGTGGACGCCCAGTGGGGGGCGGGCAAGGTCTACGAGTTCTACAAGTCGCTCGGCCGCGACGGGCTCGACGGCAAGGGCGGCACCATGTACTCGGTGGTCAACGTCACCTACTTCGGCGGCCCGTTCGAGAACGCCTTCTGGGACGGCACCAAGATGGTCTACGGCGGCGGCGGCGCCGACCTGCACTCCTTCGCCGCCAGCCTCGACGTCGTCGGCCACGAGATGACCCACGGCGTCATCACCCACAGCGCCGACCTGGTCTACCAGGGCCAGTCGGGCGCGATGAACGAGGGACTGGCCGACTACTTCGGCAACGCCATCCAGACCAGCGCGCTCGGCATCCCCATGAGCGACCCGGACGCCAGCCTGCTCGGCGAGGACCTGTGCAAGAGCCTCCCGCCCGTCCAGTGCGCCACCCGCGACCTCGACGACGACAGGAACGCCGCCAAGGACTACCTGGGCGTCACCGTCGCCGCCGACGGCGGCGGCGTGCACCTCAACTCCACGATCTTCTCCGGCGCCCTGTGGGACGCCAGGGAGAAGCTCGGCGCGGGCTTCGACAAGGTCGTCTACAAGGCGCTGACGGAGTACATGACCCCGCTCGACGACTTCGCCGACGGCCGCCGCGCCGTCGAGTCGGCCGCCCGCGCCGCCGGGCTGCCGCCGCGTGACCGGCTCGCGATCGCGCTGGCCTTCGAGCGGCACGGCATCAGGCCCGGCTGGGAGCGGCTGATCCGCACCGACAGCCGCGTCGTCCTGGACGGGCTCACCGACGCCATCGACCCGCCCGCCCTGGCCGGCGACCGGTACGCCGTCACCGACAACACCCCCGACGCGAGCGGCCCCACCGCCATCCGGACCGGACGCCTCGGCGGCGGCCCCGCCACCACCGTGTCCGACGACGGCCGCTGGGACTGGACGCCCGCCACCGACGGCCGCCGCGCGGTCTGGGTCTCCCTCGACCCCGAGACGGGCGTCATGCAGATCCGCAGCCGCCCGCTGGACGCCTCGGCCCCCTCCACCGTCCTGCACGAGAGCACCGGCTACGTCTACGCCGTCGTCGTCTCCGGTGACGCCGTGGCCTGGTCCGGCGAGGACCCGGCGACCGGCGAGACCGAGCTGTGGCTCAAGCGCGGGAACGCCGCCCCGGTCAACCTGACCGCGGCCGCGGGCGTGGCCGGGTACATGCCGTCCGTGAGCGGCGGCAGGCTCGTCTACGTCCGGGTGAGCTTCGGCACCGGCGGCACGCACAGCACGCCCGTCGTGCACGACCTGTCGACCGGCAAGGAGGTCGTGGTGCCCGAGGTGCCGCCGGCAGGCGCGATCCCGTCGATGTCGATCTACCCGGCGGTGACCGCCAAGCACGTCGTCTGGCTCTACGACGCCGACCGCGACGGTCGCATGGGCATCATGCGCGCCGCCCTGGACGGCACCGGCAGCACGCCGGTCGTGGCGGACGGGCCGCAGGCGCCGCACCCCAACTGGCTCGACGCGAGCGAGTCGCGGGTGACCGTCGGCGTGCAGCCGGACGGGACCACGCTGGAGAACGTGAACCTGCCCAAGATCTACCAGGTCGCGGTCACCGGCGGAGCCCTGGAGCGCTACTCCTGCAACCGGGGAGAGCAGTCGCTGTTCGCCGCCGGCGCGGGGGGACGCGTCCTGTGGGTGGACGGGACCGCCGGCGACACCGACCTCGTGACGCGCGACAGGCCCGCACACCGCTGCTGACCTGCCACGGGCGTCCCCTCGGCGCCCGCCGTGCCTCCGGAGGGGGACGGCGGGCGCCGAGTCGCGCGCAGCCCCGCGAGCTGGTTTGCTTGAGCCCGTCACGAACCACAGAACCCGAGCGGGGGGCTCCCATATGCGCAGTGTCGAACCCGAGGTCTTCATCGTCGCCCGTCCCGAGCTTGACTACGACGAGCTCGCCCGTTACCTGGGCGAGGTCGGCGGCGAGAGCTGGCTGGAGCGGCTCGACCGCGGCGACCTCGACGCCCAGAACCTGGCCGAGTTCGCCGGCCGGCTCTGCTACCGGTCCTTCGAGCCCGGCCTCAACCCCAACGTGGTGCGCATCAGGGAGAACCAGGACGACTACCTGCGCAACATCCTGGCCAGCGCGCACGGCTCGGTCCTGGAACACATCAGCTTCAGCTTCGTCCTGCACAACGTCAGCCGTGTCCTGACGCACGAGCTGGTGCGCCACCGGCCCGGCGTGGCCATCTCCCAGGAGTCGCTGCGCTTCGTCCGGCTCGACGAGCTGCCGTTCTGGTTCCCCGAGTGGGCCCAGCAGGACACCGAGCTGATGAAGCGGGCCACGGCCGTGCTGGAGCAGCTGGAGCAGTTCCAGCTCTGGATGGCCGGGCACTTCGGGCTCGACGAGGAGGGCGTGCCGTTCTCGGAGAAGAAGCACCGCACCTCGTTCATGCGCAGGTTCGCGCCCGAGGGGCTGGCCACCGGCCTGGTCTGGACGGCCAACGTGCGCACGCTGCGGCACACGATCGAGGCCCGCACCGCCGTCGGCGCGGAGGAGGAGATCCGCCTGCTGTTCCAGCGCATCGGCGAGCTGATGCGCAAGGAGGCCCCCGCCCTGTTCGGCGACTACGTCGTCGAGGACGGGGCCTGGGTGCCGGGCTGGCGCAAGGTCTGAGGCGTCAGGCGAGGGCGGGCAGCACGTAGACCTCGGCGCCCGGCGGCAGGGCGCAGTCCAGGCCGCCGAGCCCGCGGGTGTTCTCCCCGCACACGATCATGCTGATGTGCCGGCGGATGCGGCCGTAGTCGTCGCGCAGCCGCTCCTCCAGCAGCGGATGGGTGCGCCGCAGCATGTCGAGCGCCGAGCCGAGCGTGGGCGGTGAGTCGCGGTCGGCGCCGACCGCGAACACCTTGACCTCGGTGCGCCCGCTCACCCACCGCCGCAGCGAGCTGGGCAGCACGAACACGACCATCGTCACGGGCTTGGTGAGTGATCTGGCCATCGGTCAGAGCACCGCCGCGCGCACGCTCAGCACGTCGGGCAGGTGGCGGGCGACCTGCGACCAGCTCTCGCCGTCGTCGCGCGAGCAGTAGACCTCGCCGTCGCGGGTGCCGAAGAACAGCCCGGCGGGGGAGGCGGTCATCGCGTCGCGCAGCACGGTGGCGTGGACCGGGCCCTCGGGCAGGCCCTCGCCCAGCTCCTGCCAGGTCGCGCCGGCGTCCTGGCTGCGGCAGACCCGGTAGCGGTGGCCGACCGGGGTGCGGTCGACGTCGGCCGTCAGCGGCAGCACGAAGATCGTGTCGGGGCGGGTGGGGTGGACCACGATGGGGAAGCCGAAGTCGGAGGGCAGGGCGGAGCCGATGTCGTGCCAGCTCCCGCCGAAGTCGTCGCTGCGGTAGACGCCGAAGTGGTGCTGCAGGTAGAGCCGGTCGGGCCGGGCGGGGTCGACGCAGACCTTGTGCACGCACTGCCCGAACTCGGGGTACTGCTGCCCCTCCGGCAGGAACGGCGCGCGGATGCCCTGGTTGGCCGCCTCCCACGACATGCCGCCGTCGCGGGTGCGGTAGAAGCCGGCCGCCGAGACCGCGATGCCCATGACCTCGGGGTCGGTGGCGTGGGGGACGATCGTGTGCAGGCACAGCCCGCCGCCGCCCGGTTGCCACCGCGGCCGGTGCGGATGGTCCCACAGGCCCTCGACCAGGCGGTAGGTGACGCCGTGGTCCTCCGAGCGGAACAGCGCGGCCGGCTCGACGCCGGCCCACACCACGCCGGGCTCCGACGGCGAGGGCGTGAGCTGCCACACCCGGGCCAGCGTCGTGTCGGTCTTGTCGGGGAAGGCGATGGGCGGCTGAGGCGCCTCGCCCCAGGACGCGCCGAGATCATCGGAGTACATCACGGACGGACCGAAATGGCCGTACTCGATGCCGGCCAGCAGCCGGGGTTCGGCGCCCCGGGTGTCGACGGCCACCGAGGGCACCGCCACCGTGGAGAACCGGATCGGCTCGATCTCGAACGGGCCGCCGCCCGCCGAGCGGGCGAGGAACAGGCCCTTGCGGGTGCCGATCGCGAGGACTGCGTCAGTCATAGCATCGCTCCCATGTTCGCTTCCCGCCATCGTGCCACGCGGGCGGCGGCGGTGCCGAGGACTGGGAGATTTGCCGCACGCCGGCCGGACGGCCACCGGCGGACGGCCGGAACGGGACGGACATTACCCGGGAGGTAATCGTGATGCTTCCCTGCGCCCGGTAGGTTTTCCGACATGGGAGCACTAGCGGTACAAGATGAGACGTTTGGTGATTTGTTGCGTTCGTGGCGGCAGCGGCGGCGGGTGAGCCAGCTCGACCTGGCCATCGAGGCGGACGTCTCCTCCCGGCACGTCAGCTTCCTGGAGACCGGGCGCGCCCGGCCGAGCCGCGAGATGGTGATGAGACTGGCCGAGGAGCTGGACGTGCCGCTGCGCCACCGCAACAGGCTGTTGATCGCGGCCGGGTTCGCGCCGGTCTTCCCCGAGCGCGAGGTGGGCGCCCCGGAGATGGCCGTCGTACGGCAGGCGCTGGACAAGATCCTGGCCGGGCACGAGCCGTACCCGGCGCTGGTCGTGGACGCGGCGTGGAACCTGGTGGCGGCCAACTCCGCGGCCGCCATGTTCATGGCGGGCGTGCCCGCCGAGCTGCTGGCCGAGCCGGTCAACGTGATGCGGCTGTCGCTGCACCCCGACGCGATGGGCGGCCGGCTGCTGAACCTGGCCGAGGTCCGCGCCTACCTGCTGCACCAGCTGCGCAGGCAGGCCGAGGTGTCGGCCGAAGGCCGCCTGGCCGAGCTGCACGACGAGCTGGCCGCCTACACCTACCCCGGCGTCAACCTCAACGTGGCCCACGTCCCCGGCCCCGGCGACATCCTGCTGCCGCTGCGCATCGCGGACGGCGACCGCGTGCTGTCCATGTTCACCACCATCGCCACCTTCGGCACGCCCATGGACGTGACGGTCTCGGAGCTGGCCATCGAGACGTTCTGGCCGGCCGACGAGGAGACCGCCGCCGCCTTCCGCCGCGCCCCGGCGGCCTCCTGACGACCACCGGGGACGACGTCCTAGCGTTCACCGGCGACGACGTCGCGGTGGATGCGCGACAGCGGCACGCCGTCGGCCTGGAGGCGGCGCACGGTGCCGTCCACCATGCCGGTCGGGCCGCAGACGTACACCTCGTGCTCGGACCAGGAGTGGAAGCGCCCGGTCACCTCGGGCAGGTGGCCGCGCATCCCGTCGTAGGAGGGGTCGCCGGAGACCACCGGCAGCACCCGCAGCCACGGGAAGGACGCCTGCATCGCCAGCAGGTCGGGCAGGTCGTACAGCTCGGCCGCGGTGTGCGCGCCGTGCAGCAGGTGGATCCGCTGCCGGCGGCCCGAGGCGATGACGTGCTCGACGATCGCCTTCAGCGGGGCCAGGCCGGTGCCGCCGGCCACGCACAGCAGGTCGCGGGCGCCGTCCTCGCGCGGCGTCATCGTGCCCATCGGCGGCCCGAGCATGACCGTGTCGCCGATCCTGGTGCGCCGGGTCAGCGCCGTGGACACCCAGCCGCCCGGCACCGAGCGCACGTGCAGCCTGACCGTGTTGTCCTCGCGCGGCGCGTTGGCGATCGAGAACGTGCGCCACACCCGCGGCCACCGCGCGGTCTGCACGGTGACGTACTGGCCCGCCGTGTACGGCAGCGGCCGCGCGGGCCGCAGCGTGACCACCGCGATGTCGGGACGGCGCAGCTCGTGGTCGACGACCTCGGCCGGCCACCAGGCCGGCGAGACCCCCGCCTCGGAGCCGGCCGACTCGATCATCAGGTCGGCCGCCGCCGTGTACGCCGACACCCACGCCGCCTCGATCTCGTCGTTCCACACCTCTGCGGCGAAGCGCCGGATCGTGGCCAGCAGGGCGTTGCCGACGGCCGTGTAGTGCTCGGTGAGCACGCCGTACTTGCGGTGGTCCCTGCCGAGCTGCCCGAGATAAACGGCCAGGCCGTCCGGGCTGTCCAGGCTCCACACGATCCGGGTCAGCGCGCCGAACAGCCGGTCGCGCTGGACGTCCATCGCGGGCGGGAACATCCCTCGCAGGTGCGGGCTCGCGGCGAACAGCCGTCCGTAGAAGTACGCGGTCGCCTTGTCGGCCACGGGCTCGACGAGTGAGAAGCTCTCCTTCACCAGTCGCGGATTCAACGACATGCACTCAACCCCACCCCACTGGGCCGGACATTCGATTCCGGCCGTGTCGTCCACCTCCTGACGGCTCCGGGTCGTGAACGCGCGGCGTGCCCCGGCACATCCCTCGCGCTCGAAAATGAGCCTTACACCACCTCTGATGCGTCGCAACCGATTCACCCGAATTGCGATTTGGCATTTTCCGGTGAAGAAAACGAATAAAAGAGATTTTCGTCTTTTTGTTTCCGGTGTTTCCCGCCGGACGGCCGAGGCGCAGCATCCCGCCAGGGCAGTCCTCCACCCCGGGCGGGTGGCCTGGGAAGGCGCGC
Organism: Nonomuraea sp. NPDC052265; assembly: GCF_044547985.1. Lineage (NCBI taxonomy): Bacteria > Bacillati > Actinomycetota > Actinomycetes > Streptosporangiales > Streptosporangiaceae > Nonomuraea > Nonomuraea sp. NPDC052265. The sequence continues at coordinate 168,844 of NZ_JBIUBJ010000004.1, read as the reverse complement.
GCACCTTCGTGTCGGCCGCGACCACGGACGCCTGCCGGTGGCTCGGCGCCGCGCTCGGCCACCACCTCGGGAACACCTGCCGGCCCCGGCTCCGCGAGACCCGGCTGCGCCTGCGGGCCGCCACCGACGCCGCGCACGCCGGGACGGCCTCCCGCCTGCCCCGACCCCGCCCCCGGAGATCCGCATGCCCCGACCGCTGATCGGCATCACCGCCTACCTGGAGGCCGCCCGCTGGGGCGACCGGGTGCGCGAGGCCGTGCTGTCACCGCCCTCCTACGCCAAGGCGATCGAGCGGGCCGGCGGCGCGCCGGTGGTGCTGCCGCCGCTGGGACAATCGGCTCTTCGATGCGTTCGTCGAGGCGGCCCGCTAGGCTGCGCTCATGCCGCTGCACCCCCAGGCGCGGGACTACGTCGCCCTCTACCCGTCGGATCTCAACGCCGACCTGGCCACGCTCGACCTGGCCACCATCCAGGAGATGCGCGCGCACGACGGCTTCGCGGCCCAGCGGGGCCCGCTGACCACCCTCCCGTTCGTCCGCGACGAGCTCGCCGGCGACGTGCCGATCCGCATCTACCGCGCCGACCCCGGCGACGGCCTGCTGCCCGTCGTGGTCTACTTCCACGGCGGCGGCTGGGTCTTCGGCAGCGTCAAGCGCAACGACGCCCTCGGCCGCGACCTGGCCCTGCGCACCGGCGCCGTGGTCGTCTCGGCCGACTACCGGCTGGCCCCCGAGCACCCCTTCCCGGCCGCCGCCGACGACGCCTGGACCGTCGTGCGCGACGTCTTCGCCAGACCCGCCTTCTACCAGAGCAACGGCAGCGTGGCCGTCGTCGGCGACAGCGCGGGCGGCAACCTGGCCGCCGTCGCCGCCTGGCGGGCCGCCGGGACCGGCATCCGGCTGGCCCACCAGGCGCTGGTCTACCCGGTGCTCGACACCGCCATGGACACCCCCAGCTACCACGCCTACGCCAAGGGCTTCGGGCTCGACGCCGCCGAGATGGCCTGGTTCGCCGAGCGGTACGCCTCCGGCGCCGACCCGGCCGACCCGCTGCTGAGCCCGCTGCGCATCGCCGACCTGACCGGCCTGCCGCCCGCCACCGTCCTGACCGCCGAGTGCGACGTGCTCAGGGACGAGGGCGAACACTACGCCCGCCGCCTGGCCGACGCGGGCGTGCCGGTGGAGGCCCGCAGGTTCGACGGCGCCGTCCACGGTTTCTTCGGCCTGCCCGGCCTGTTCGACCAGGCGATCGAGGCCAGGCAGTACATCGCCGACCGGCTGCGGGAGCACCTGTGACCTTCGACAAGCTCAAGCTCGACACCCCGGCCGAGGGCGTGCTGCGCGTCACGATCAGCGAGCCCGGCCGGCTCAACGCCGTCGACATGACCGGCCACCGCGAGCTGAGCGAGATCTGGCGCGAGGCCGACCGCGACGACTCCGTCAGGGCGATCGTCGTCCGGGGCGAGGGCACCGCGTTCTCGGCCGGCGGCGACCTGTCGATGATCGAGGAGATGACCCGCGACCACGCCACCCGGATGCGCGTGTTCGCCGAGGCCCGCGACATCGTCTACAACGTGCTCAACTGCTCCAAACCGATCGTCTCGGCCGTCCAGGGCCCGGCGGTGGGCGCCGGGCTCGCGGTGGCGCTGCTGGCCGACGTCTCGGTCGCTGGCCGCACCGCCCGCATCATCGACGGCCACACCCGGCTCGGCGTCGCCGCCGGCGACCACGCCGCGATCATCTGGCCGCTGCTGTGCGGCATGGCCAAGGCCAAGTACCACCTGCTGCTGTGCGAGCCCGTCACCGGCGAGCAGGCCGAGCGCATGGGCCTGGTCAGCCTGTGCGTCGACGACGACCAGGTGCACGACAAGGCGATGGAGATCGCGGTCCGGCTCGCCCAGGGCTCCCAGGAGGCGATCCGGCTGACCAAGTACTCGCTCAACAACTGGCTGCGCCTGGCGGGCCCGTCCTTCGACGCCTCGCTGGCGATGGAGTTCCTCGGCTTCACCGGCCCCGACGTGGTCGAGGGCGTGCGCGCGGTGCGCGAGAAGCGGCCGCCGTCGTTCGGCTGAGCCGGGCGCGTGTGCTTGTCCGAGCCTCGGGTAGGCGCACCCTCATGACGGACGACGATGTGGTCGACCTGCTGGTGCGCCAGCACGAGCAGATCAAGAGCCAGTTCACGGAGGTCGAGAACGCTGGCCCCGAGGACAAAGCAGCGGCTTTCCAGAGGCTGGTGCGCCTGCTGGCCGTCCACGAGACAGCAGAGGAGGAGATCGTCCACCCGTACGCGCGCCGCCATGTCGACGGCGGCGACGACCTGGTGGACGAGCGACTGGCCGAGGAGAACGCGGCCAAGGACATGCTCACCCTGATGGAGCGGGCGGGCGTCGACGACCCGCAGTTCGCGGCCAACCTGGCCACGCTGCGCAAGGCCGTCGTCGAGCACGCCGAGGCCGAGGAACGCGAGGAGTTCCCCGCGCTGAGGCAGGCCGCCGGCGAGAAGGAGCTGCACGCGATGGCGATCGGGGTCAAGGCCGCCGAGGCGATCGCGCCCACGCATCCGCACGCCGGCGTCGAGACCGCGCCGAAGAACCTGCTGACGGGCCCGCCCGCCGCGATCATGGACAGGGCCCGTGACGTGATCCGCAAGGCGACGGGCAGGGCCTGAGGGCCGTCAGAAACTCCGGGGCAACCCGAGCACCTGTGTCGCGAGGTAGTTGAGCAGAAGCTCCTCGGTCACGGGTGCCACCCTTCCGATACGGGCGTCGGCCAGCAGCCTGGCCACCGGGTACTCCAGCGAGTACGCCATGCCGCCGTGCGTCTGGAACGCGGCGTCGGCCGCCTCCCACGCGGCCTGGGAGGCGGTCAGCTTGGCGATGTTGGCCTCGGTGCCGCACGGCAGCCGCCGGTCGAAGGACCAGGCCGCCTTGTACAGCATCAGCCGCGCCAGCTCGATCTTGGCCTTGACCTGCGCCAGCGGGAACGCGATGGCCTGGTTGGCGCCGATCGGGCGGCCGAACACCTCGCGCTCCTTGGCGTAGCCGACCGCCACCCGCAGCGCCACCTCGGCACCGCCGAGCGCGGAGGCGGCCAGCAGCACCCGCTCGGGGTTGAGGATGTCCCACAGCACGGCCGCGCCGCCGTCCACCTCGCCGACCACGCTCGTGGCGGGCACCCGCAGGTCGTCGACGAACACCATGTTGGACGGCGTGGTGTTGGCGCCCATCTTGGGGATCGGCCGATAGGAGAGCTGCCCGGCGGCGACCGCCTCGGGCACGTTCACCAGGAACACGGTCAGCCCGTGGGCGCGCGGCCTGGCCTCCGACGCCGGGACCGTCCTGGTCACCAGCAGCATCCAGGTGGCCCGCTGCACGCCGGTGATCCAGATCTTCTGGCCGTTGAGCACGTAGTCGCCGCCGTCGCGGCGGGCCGAGGTGGTGATCGCCAGGGAGTTGGAGCCGGCGTCCGGCTCGGTCAGGGCGAAGCACGTCTCGATCTCGCCCGTGGCCAGCCGGGGCAGCAGCTCGGCCCGCTGCTCGGCGGTGCCGTGCCGGGCCAGGGTGAGCGCGCCGAAACCGGGGGTCAGCACGTACGTGAAGGCCGAGCCGCCCGCCGCGCCCGAGCTCGCCAGCGTCTCGGTGGCCACCGCCAGCTCCAGCAGCCCCTGCCCGCCCCCGCCGTACTCCTCCGGTACGGCCAGGCCCAGCCAGCCGCCCTTGGCCAGGTCGGCCCAGACCTCCTCCGGCCAGCGCTTGTCGCTCTCGCACCGCTGCCAGTAGTCGAGGTCGTAGCGGGCGCAGATCTCGGCGACACCGCGCTGGACGGCCTGGGCGCTCTCGGGAAGGGTGAAATCCATCACGCCATCGTAGAAGTTCGTTCTGTTCAGGGTCGAGGTCTGCGGGCGTGGAACACGAAGGCCGGAGGGGTGTTGCGCCACACCGTACGTCCGGGCACGACCTCCTCGAACCGCTCGGCCAGCAGCGCCCGGAACCGCCGGGCCGAGCTGAGCGGGATGGCGTGGATGTAGGAGAAGGTGGTGAAGGCCGCGCCGGGGCTCATCACCGACGTCACCGCGTCTAGCAGCTCGTGCTGCAACCCCGTGGGGAAGGCCGCCCACGGCAGGCCGCTCACCACGACGTCGGCGTGGCTCAGCCCGCGCCCGCTCAGCAGTTCGCCCAGGCGCGCCGCGTCGGCGTGGGCCACGTCCACGCCGGGGAACCGCTCGGCGAGCAGCGCCGCGAGCCGCCCGTTCACCTCGACGGCCAGGTGGTGGCCGCGCCCGCCGAGGCGCTGCTGGATCTCCGCCGTGAACGGGCCGGTGCCCGGCCCGAGCTCCACCACGGTCGGCTCGCCACGTTCCGGCACCGGCGCGCAGACGGCCGCGGCCAGGCGGCGTGAACTCGGGGCGACGGCGCCGATCACGGCGGGGGCGCGCAGGAACTGGCCGAGGAACATTGCGGTGTCGTTGGACATGGCCCCGAACGTATCGGGAAGATCACCCTCTGCGCTCCCTCCTCTGGACGAACCTGCGGCCACTAGGAGGAGACGGGGTCCTCCGTGCGGAGGATCAGGTATCGGTCGAGGGTGGATAGCGTGAGGCCATGCGTTGGCGTGGTGTGCCGCTCGATGTCCTGCTCGCGGTGTCGGGCGTGGGCCTGGATCTGTTGACGACGGCCCACGCGGGCGACACCGCGTACCTGCCGGCGGCGATGAACATCCCCATGGCCTTCCTGGTGGGCCTGCCCATGGGACTCGTACGCCGATGGCCGCTGCCCGTCACCCTCTACCTGGCCGCCTTCCTCGTCCTCAGCGACCAGCTCGGCTCCTACACCTCCAACACCGCGCAGATCCTCATCTGCGTCGCGCTCGGCGTGGTCGGCTTCCGCGTCCCCTGGAAGCCCGCCCTGCTCGGCGTGGGCGCGACCGTCATGGCCACCGCGGTCAACATCGCCGACCCCGGCATCGCGATGACCGGCAACACCTGGATGTACTCGGTGCTGCTGCCCGTCTTCCCCACCGTGCTCGGCGCCTACCTGCGCAGCTCGGCCGAGCGGCTGGAGGAGCGCGACGTCACGCCCGACGCGCTGCTGGCCGCCGGCGGCGTGGCGATCACCGTGCTCAGCACCTGGACCTCCTGGCACAGCGGCGCCTTGCCCGCGTGGGTGATCGGCCTGCTCGCCGTGGTCGGCGGGTTGTCGCTGGGCGTCGCCAGGCGCCTGCCCGGCCTGGTCCTCCTGCTGCAGGGCGTGCTGCTGGTCGCCGCCGACACCTATCTCAACGACGTCGTCAACACCTGCCTGATCCTCACGCTCATCGCCATCGGCGTGTTCTCCATGCGCGTCGCCTCCTGGGCCTGGACGGCGGCCGCGTACCTCACCGGCTGCCTGCTGGCCGCCATCGCCGTCGTCGGCGACGGCACCGAGATCACCCCGTTCCGCGTCGGCGTGCTGATGATGCTGGTGGCCACGCCCATCGCGATCGGCCGCTACCTCGGCATGCGGCAGGACGCCGCCGCCGCCGAACGCCTGCGCGCCGAGGAGTCGGCCCGGCTCGCGGTCGCCCAGGTGCGCGCCGACCAGCTCGCCGAGCGCGAGCGCATCGCCCGCGACGTGCACGACATCGTGGCCCACCACGTCGGCGCCATGGTGCTGCGCGCCGGCGCCGCCCGCTACACCGCGCCCGACGGGCCGGTCGCCGACGCGCTGTCCGACATCCGCGAGACCGGCCACCAGGTGCTGCAGGACCTGCGCGACCTGCTCGACCTGCTGCGCGACCCCGACCGCGGCCCCGACCTGCTGGCCAACCCCGCCGACGTGGTCCGCGAGTCCGCCGAACGCATGGCCGCCGCCGGGCTCGTCGTCGACCTCGACCTCGACCCGGCCAGCGACCGCGCCCCGCTCATCGCCCGCGCCTCCGCCGCGCGCATCGTCCAGGAAGGTCTCACCAACGTGCTCAAACACGCCGGACCCGGCACCCGGGTCCGCGTCATCGTGGCCCCCGCCCAGGAAGGGTTGTCCATCGAGATCCGCAACGGCCGCCCGCCCACCGTCATCGAACGCCTGCCCTCCTCCGGCCGCGGCCTGGCCGGCATGCGCGAGCGTGTACGCGCCCTCGGCGGCACCCTCAGCGCCGGGCCGGACGGCGACGGCGGCTGGCTGCTGCTGGCCAGCCTGCCCGCCAGGAGCGCCGCGTGATCCGGGTGCTGGTGGCCGACGACCAGGCGCTGGTCCGCGCGGGCGTGCGCATGTTGCTGCAGGCCGCGGGTGACATGGAGGTCGTGGGCGAGGCCGTGGACGGCGCCGAGGCCGTCCGCCTGGCCGAACGCCACGTGCCCGACGTCATCCTCATGGACCTGCGCATGCCCCGCGTCGACGGCCTGGAGGCGACCAGGCGGGTGCTGGCCGCCCGCCCGGGGGCCCGCGTCGTCGTGCTCACCACGTTCGCCGAGGACGCCGACGTGCACGCCGCCCTGCGCGCCGGCGCCGTCGGCTTCCTGGTCAAGGACGACGAGCCGGAACGCATGGTCGACGCCGTGCGCAGGGCCGCCGCGGGGGAGCAGCTGCTGGCCCCCTCGGTGCTGCGCCGGGTCGTCGAACGGTTCCTGGCCGCCGAGGAGCAGGCCGCCGCGCCGCCGCCGTCCGGGCTGACCGAACGCGAGCTGGAGGTGCTCGCCCTGGTCGGCACCGGCCTGTCCAACGCCGAGATCGCCGAGGAGCTGCACGTCGGCATCACCACCGTCAAGACGCACATCGCCGCCGCCATGGACAAGCTCGGCCTGCGCAACCGCATCCAGGCCGCCGTGGTCGCCCACCGCGCCGGTCTGGTGGACGCGGCCTTCCGCCCGGTCCGTCCGCCACGTGGGGGACCGGGGGGTCATCCCGCAGGCTGACGACCGTATGTGGCCGCCCTCGACACGATGTGGGTCCTTCGTTCGCAGAAAGGACCCACATCATGGGGGAGACTCAGGTCATGCCGCGCCCCGGCACGACACGGCAGGTGTCCGCGGGGCTGCTCCACAGCCTGCGCGTCGCCATCATCGCCCAGGCCGTCGCGCTGCTCGTGGCCGCCTCGTTCGCCGGGCAGGCCGTGGCGGCGGGCGGCGGCACACTGGCCGACACGCACGTCATGGCGGGCATGGTCGTCCATCTGGTGGCGCTCGTGCAGATCGTGCTGGCCGTCCTGGTCTGGCGGCCCGGCCGCGGCGCTGGCTGGCCGGTGTGGGCCAGCGTCGCGCTGTTCGTCGTCGGCGGCCTCCAGCACGTCACCTGGCTCTGGCTGGGCGCCCACCTGCCCAACGGGGTGCTGCTGTTCGGCCTCATCGGCGCGCTGCTGATCTGGTCGTGGTCGCCGTCGGCGTCCCGTCGCCGCTAAGGTCTGTGGTGTGTATGTGAAGATCTGCGGGTTGAGCGAGCCCGAGCACGTCGTGGTCGCCGTCGAGGCGGGCGCCGACGCCATCGGGTTCGTGCTCACCCGGAGCCCGCGCAGGGTGACGCCCGAGCGGGCGGCCGAGCTGGCCGCGGCGATCCCCGCCCACGTGCTCACCGTGGGCGTCTTCCGGGGCGAGGACCCCGAGACGGTCCGGGCCGCGGCGCTGGCCTCGGGCGTGCGCGCCGTCCAGCTCCACGGCGACCACCCCCACGCCGACTTCACCGCGCTGAAAGACCTCGGCCGCCCGCTCGTTCGCGCCGTCGACGCCGCCGCCGACCTGCGCTGCGGCGCCCACGACGAAGACCTGCTCATCGTCGACGCCCCGCGTCCCGGCTCGGGGGAGCCCTGGGACTGGGCGGCGGTGCGCGGCCGCCCGTCCGGCCGGTGGATGCTGGCCGGCGGGCTCGACCCGTCGAACGTGGCCGAGGCCGTCCAGGCCGCCGGCCCGTGGGGGGTCGACGTGTCCAGCGGCGTCGAGACCGCGCCCGGGGTCAAGGACTCCGCCCTGATCAGGGCCTTCCTGCGGGCCGCCCGCGGTGGCTGACGAGCTGTCGCGGGCGCTCGCCTTCGTGCACGACCTCGCCCGCCGCAAGGCGCCCGCCGTGGCGCCGGTCCCGGGCGGGTTCGCGGTGCTCGACGAGCGCTACCCGATGTCGCACGACGACAACAAGCTGATCGTCTGGAGCGGCGGCCCCGGGCCGGTGCTCGCCGCGGCCGAGGAGCGGCTCGCCGGGCTCGGCCACCGGCTGGTGTGCGTCGACGACGACCGCCTGGGCCAGGAGTTCCGGCCCGCGTTCGCCGCCGCCGGCTACCAGCACGAGACCAACGTCGTCATGGCCTTCCACGGCCCCCGTCCCTCCGCGCCCGCGCCTGCCACCGAGCGGCTCGACCTGGAGGAGCTGCTGCCCGTGCTGCGCGAGGAGTGGCGCGAGTCGCTGCCGCGGGCGGGGGAGAGCGTGATCGAAGGGCTCGCCGCGCGCGCCGCGGCGGCGAGCGCCACCGGGGCCGGGGCTTCGCCCGTGCCCTGATGACCGCGCTGCTCGCCGCCACGGCGGACACCGAGCTGACGTTCCTGGTCGCCGACGCCGCCGACTGGCCGCGCGAGTTCTACGGCCGGCTCGGCTTCGTCCCCGTCGGCCACACGCACGCCTTCCTGCGCACCTGAGCCTCCCGCGCGCCGGCGGTCCGGTCAGCCGCCCGTCCAGCGGGCCAGGGCCACCGCGGCGGGGCCCAGCAGGGCCAGCACGGCTCCCGCCAGCGCGTGCACGACCGTGTACGACAACATCGGCGTCCGGTTCCCCGACATCCTGCGCACCGCGCCGAGGACCGTCGTCAGGCCGTGCTGGCCGGTCACCGCGCCCAGCACCAGCGGCGGCGGCAACATCATCAGCTTGGCCCCCATGGCCAGCGAGATCACCACGGGTACCGCGGCCGTGGCGACCGCGCCGAGGGCCACCTGCCAGGCGTGCCGCCCCACCAGCTCCACCGCCGCCGGCCCCGCCGACAGCCCGAGGGCCGCCACGAACACGCCGAGCGACACCTCGCCCACCACCCGCGCCGCGCCCGCGTCGTACTGCCCGAAGCGGGCACGTCCCGCCCGCGCCCGGCCGAACACCAGCCCGGCCACCAGGCACCCGAGCGACACCGTGAGGCCGCCCGCCACCCCCGCCACCAGCCCGACGACGAGCCCGGCGGCCAGGTAGACGACGTCGGCCCGCCGCCCGGCGTCCGCCCGCGCCCCGAGCCAGGCCGCCGCCCGGTCCACGTCCCGCTTCATCCCGGTCACCCGCACCACGTCACCGGCGCACAGCTCCGTCCCCGGCCTGACCGGCAACCGGCACCCCACCCGCGTCACCTCGCACACGTGCAGGTCCTGCACCCCCTGCCCGGACAGCCCGGCGCGCAGGTCGCGGACGGTCGCCGGCGGCCGGCTCGCGAGCATCACGTCGGCCACCTCCAGGTCCAGGTCGAGCTCCCGCCCGCCGGGCACCTCGGGCCCGACGACCGCGCCCGCGTTGACGACGTCCTGCCGCACGCCGACGACCACGACCTCGTCGTCGCGCTGCAGCAGCGTGTCCGGGCCGAACGCGATCGGCCGGCCGTTCCTGCGCAGCCGCTCCACCGAGACCCGGGTGCCCATCGCGATCTCCGCCTGCCCGACCGTCCTGCCCTCGCCGGTGGTGACCTGGTGGGCCTTGCCCAGCACCGGCGGCGGTGGCGTCTCCTCAGCGCCGTCCAGCCGCCGCCACAGTGCCGCGGCCTCCTCGCCGGGGTCGAACCGCAGCACCGCGGGCGCGGCCCGGCCGGTCAGCAGCGCGATCGTGACCAGCGCGAAGAGATAGGACAGGACGTACGCGGGCCCGAGCGTGGCCTGCGCGATCCCGGCGGCCTGCATGGCGTCGGAGGCCGTCCCCAGGGCCACCGGCCCGGCCGCCGCCCCCGCGACCAGCCCTGCCGTGGTGCCCGGATCCAGCCCCAGCGCGTCCGCGACGAGCGCCGCGACCGCCAGCGCCCCCACGACCTCGGCGACCGTGAACCACACGTACCGCAGGTTGCGCCCGGCGAACGCCGCGAAGAAGGCGGGCCCGAGGGTGTGGCCGAGGGTGAAGGCGAAGATCGCGAAGGCGATCACGCGCACCTGCTGGTGGACCACGACGCCGCCGGTCAGCAGCCCGACGGCCAGAGCCGCGGCCAGTGTCCCGGCCACGCCGCCGAGGGCCACCCCGCGGAACCTGATCCGGCCCAGGGCGAACCCGAGGGCCAGGCAGAGGAACAAGGCGATCTCCGGCGCGCCCCGCAGCACGCCGGACTCCCAGGGCCACATCCGATCCCCCCAAGCCAGGCCGGCACCGCGGGGGGATCGATCACCCAGCCTTTTCCCGCCCCCACATGCCGCGAAACGCCCACTCACCCCGCCCCGCGGGGAAGTCCAGGCAGGGAATGGTCGCTGGTGGGGCGTCTGTGCCGGAGTTCCACGCAGTAGGGTCTCTGCGTGAGCGAAACTTCCGCCGAGGACCGGATCTGGACGGTTCCCAACCTGCTGAGCTTCCTGCGCCTGCTGGGCGTCCCCGTGTTCCTGTGGTTGGTCCTGGGCCCACGGGCGGACGGGTGGGCCATCGGCATCCTCATCGTGGCCGGGTTCACCGACTGGCTCGACGGCAAGATCGCTCGCGCGTTCAACCAGACCAGCAAGCTCGGCCGGGTGATCGATCCGGCCGCCGACAAGCTGTACGTCTTCGCCACCATCCTGGCCCTGCTGCTGCGGGAGGTCATCCCGTGGTGGCTGGTGGCCGTCATCGTGGCCCGGGAGCTCTTCGTCGCCTGTTCGTTCCCCGTACTTCGCAAACATGGCTATAAGGCACTTCAGGTGCATTTCCTGGGCAAGGCCGCCATGTTCAACCTCATGTACGCCTTCCCGCTGCTCTTCCTCGCCTCCCACACCGGGTGGTATGCCGATATAGCGCGAATTGCCGGGTGGGCCTTCGCGCTGTGGGGCACGGGCCTGTATTGGTGGGCAGGGATCCTGTATGTGGTGCAGGTGCGCCAACTCGTAACCGCGACCACGAAGGAGTGATCGGGTGAAGGCGGTCGTCATGGCGGGCGGGGAGGGGACTCGGCTGCGTCCGATGACCGCCAACCAGCCCAAGCCTCTGCTCCCCGTGGTCAACCGCCCGATCATGGAACACGTCCTGCGCCTGCTCAAACGGCACGGCATCACCGAGACGGTCGTCACCCTCCAGTTCCTGGCCGCCCTCGTGCGCAACTACTTCGGCGACGGCGACGAGCTGGGCATGAACCTCCAGTACGCCACCGAGGACCTGCCCCTCGGCACCGCGGGCAGCGTCAAGAACGCCGCCGCCCGCCTCCGCGACGACCGCTTCCTGGTCATCTCCGGCGACGCCCTCACGGATATCGACTTATCCGACATGATCCGTTTTCATCGCGAAAATTCGGCTCTTGTCACCATCGGCCTGAAACGCGTACCCAACCCCCTCGAATTCGGGATCATCATCCTCGACGAGAGCGGACGCGTTCAGCGCTTCCTGGAGAAGCCCACCTGGGGGCAGGTCTTCTCCGACACCGTCAACACCGGCATCTACGTCATGGAGCCCGAGGTCCTCGACGCCGTGGCCGACGGCGAACCGGTCGACTGGTCATCAGACGTCTTCCCCGCCCTCCTGGAACGCGGCGCCCCCATCTACGGCTACGTCGCCGGCGGCTACTGGGAGGACGTCGGCACCCACGCCAGCTACCTCAAGGCCCAGGCCGACGCGCTGTCGGGCCGGGTCCGCCTCGACATCGGCGGCTTCGAGCTCTCCCCGGGCGTCTGGGTGGCCGACTCGGCCACGGTCGACCCCGACGCCGTCCTGAAGGGCCCGCTGCTGATCGGCGACTACGCCAAGGTGGAGGCGGGCGCCGAACTGCGCGAGTTCACCGTGCTCGGCAACAACGCGGTCGTGCGCGAGGGCGCCTTCCTGCACCGCGCGGTCGTGCACGACAACGTCTACCTCGGCCCCGGCGCCCACCTGCGCGGCTGCGTGATCGGCAAGAGCACCGACGTCATGGGCGGCGCCCGCGTCGAGGAGGACGCCGTCATCGGCGACGAATGCGTCATCGAGGCCGAGGCGTACATCTCCAGCGGCGTCAAGGTCTACCCGTTCAAGACCATCGAGGCCGGCGCGGTCGTCAACACCAGCGTCATCTGGGAGTCGCGCGGCCAGCGCAACCTGTTCGGCCCGCGCGGCGTCAGCGGCCTGGTCAACGTCGAGATCACCGCCGAGCTGTGCGTCCGCCTGGCCGGCGCGTACGCCACCACCCTGCGCAAGGGCGCCTACGTCGTCACCTCCCGCGACTGCTCCCTGGCCGCCAGGGCGCTCAAGCGGGCCGTGATCGGCGCGCTGACCGCCGCCGCGATCAACGTCCTGGACCTGGAGGCCGCGCCGCTGCCCGTGGCCCGCTTCCACACCGCGCGCGAGTCGGCCGCCGGCGGCATCGCCCTGCGCACCACGCCGGGCGACCCGCAGAGCGTCGACATCGTCATCATGGACGACCGCGGCGCCGACCTGCCCCCGGCCGCCCAGCGCAAGCTGGAGCGCGTCTTCTCCCGCCAGGAGTACCGGCGGGCCTTCCCCGGCGAGATCGCCGAGCTGCACTACCCGGCCAGGGCCGTCGAGGGCTACACGCACGAGCTGATGCGGGCCATCGGCGTGACCGGCGTCAAGGACATGAAGGTCGTGGTCGACTGCGCCGGCGGCACCTCCTCCCTGGTGATGCCCACGCTGCTCAGCCGGGCCGGCGTCGAGGTGCTCACCGTCAACGCCCGCCTGGACGACGTCTCGCCCACCGAGACGCTGGCCGAGCGCCGCCGCGACCTGCAACGCCTGTCGGAGCTGGTCAGCTCCTCGCGGGCGGCGTTCGGCGTGCGCCTCGACCCGGTGGGCGAACGCATCGCGCTGGTGGACGAGACCGGCCAGCTCATCAGCGAGGAACGCGCCCTGCTCGTCGTGCTGGACCTGGTGGCGGCCGAGCGCGGGGGCGGCCGGGTGGCCCTGCCCGTCACCACCACGCGCGTCGCCGAGCAGGTCTGCCGCTTCCACGGCGTCCAGGTGCAGTGGACCTCGACCGCGCTCGACGCCCTGACCTCCGCCGCCGAGGGCCCCGACATGATTTTCGCGGCCGACGGGCGCGGCGGGTTCGTCGTGCCGGAGTTCAGCCCGGCCATCGACGGCCTGGCCGCGTTCATGCGCCTGCTGGGGCTGGTGGCCCGCACCCGGCTGTCGCTCAGTCAGATCGACGCCAGGATCCCCGAGGTCAAGCTGCTGCGGCGGAGCGTGCCCACCCAGTGGGCGGCCAAGGGCGCGGTCATGCGCTCGGTCATCGAGGCCGCCGAGGCCGAGCCCGACGGCTGGCGCGTGGACACCACCGACGGCGTGCGGGTCGCCCGCGACGACGGATCGTGGGTGCTGATCCTGCCCGCCGCCGCCGAGCCGGTCACCGACCTGTGGGCCGAGGCTCCCGACATGGACGGCGCCCAGGCGTTGCTCGAACGCTGGGCCCGCGTGGTCGAACAGGCAGCCGTCTGATCACGTAGAGTAGCGGAAAAGCCTTCGCCCGCGATGTGCGCGCGGAGTGCCGCAAGATCGTAATGTAGAAACGCGCGGCGGCATGGACCACGGGGTGGGGGCGGCGGTAACTTTGTCAGCGTCCGAACCAGCAGTCCAGCGCCCCGCCTTGACCTTTGCCGCTGATCAGCGTAAGTTGCGGCATTCGCAAACTTGAAGAGCGAAGGCAGGCGCGTCCCCAGCACCGTCGCCGCGTCTTCGCGGTAGGAGGCCGAGCCGATCGATGCCGAGCGTCTACTGCACGCAGTGCGGGCACGCCAACCCCGAGGATGCCCGTTTCTGTTCCCGCTGTGGGTCACCGCTGACCAGACCCGAGGTCTCCGGGGACACCACATCGACGATCTCGGTCGCGGGAATCGAGGCGTACGAGGCTGAGACAGGCGACATGCTCCTGGCCGAACGGGCGCTGGTCGAACAGCTCCCGCCCGGCACGGCGTTGCTCACCGTGACCAGGGGGCCCAACCAGGGGAGCCGGTTCCGGCTCGACAAGGACCTCACCACGACCGGGCGCCACCCGGAGAGCGACATCTTCCTCGACGACATCACCGTCTCCCGCCGCCACGTCGAGTTCTACCGCCACCGCGGCGGCCAGTTCTCCGTACGCGACGTGGGCAGCCTCAACGGCACCTACGTCAACCGGGAGCGCATCGAGGAGGTCCCCCTGCACTCCGGAGACGAGGTGCAGATCGGCAAGTTCCGCCTCGTCTTCCTGATGAGGGTCAACGCCGGCGCATGAGCTCACAGGCGGCACGCTCGCACATGAGCATCGGGGAGGTGCTCGCCCTGCTGCAGGGCGAGTTCCCCGACGTCACCGTGTCCAAGATCCGCTTCCTGGAGGGTGAGGGGCTGATCGAGCCCGAGCGCAGCCCCTCGGGCTACCGCAAGTTCACCCACCTCCACGTCGAGCAGCTGCGCTTCATCCTGACCGAGCAGCGTGACCACTACCTGCCGCTGCGGGTGATCAAGGACAGGATGGCCGAGAGCTTCGGCCGCCCGCGCGCGGTGCAGCAGCCGCAGGAGATCCGGTTCAGCCGGGCCGAGCTGCTGGAGGCCGCCGGCATCGACGAGGAGACCCTCGCCGAGCTGGAGGACTACGGCCTGCTCGCCCCCGTGGCCAGGCGCTACGACGAGGAGGCGCTGAAGGTCGCGCGCAGCGTCGGCGCCCTGGCCCGCTTCGGCCTGCACGCCCGCCACCTGCGCGCGGTCAAGGCCGCCGCCGAGCGGGAGTGCGGGCTGGTCGAGCAGGCCGTCGCGCCCATACTCAAGCGACGCGCCCCCGGTGCCATCGGCGAGGCCGACGAGGCGGCCAGGGAGCTGTCCCAGCTCCTGCTCGATCTGCACGCCTCCCTGGTGCGCAGCGGCGTCAGGTCTGTCCTGGGCCGCTGAGGGCACGGAGCTGGAAGGCCGGGGCACATTCCAGGCCTGCCGGGTGTTACGTTGAAATGCACAAGTGTGGAGCAGAAGCGACCCAGTCAACAGCTGTGCCGGGCGACCGGCCGGTCGAATACGGAGCAGCCCGTGTTGCAGATGGAGGTCGTGGGCGTACGAGTTGAGATGCCCACAAATCAACCGATCGTCTTGCTCAAGGAGGCACACGGGGAACGGTTCCTTCCGATCTGGATCGGCATGACCGAGGCGACCGCGATCGCCCTGGCGCAGGCCGAGGAGCCGCCGCCCCGGCCGCTCACCCATGATCTGTTCAGGGACGTGCTGAGCGCGCTCGGCGTGGGGCTGCGCGCGGTCAACATCGTCGCTTTGCGTGACGGCATCTTCTTCGCCGACCTTGTGTTCTCCAACGGCGTGGAGGTGAGCGCCAGGCCGTCCGACTCGATCGCCCTGGCCCTGCGTACCGGCGCCCGCATCTTCGCCAGCGAAGAGGTCGTCCAGGAGGCCGGTGTGATCATCCCGGACGACCAGGAGGACGAGGTGGAGAAGTTCAGGGAGTTCCTTGACACGATCACTCCCGAGGACTTCGGCAGGGCGGGGTAGGTATTTCAGTGCATTTACGCTTCACGACGCGCCGAGCCGGATCGTTGACTGAGCATGGTCACGGTCCTACGGTGCAAGTGAAACCCGTGGTCGCCCTTTACGAACCCCCAGATCAGGCCGCGGGATGAGAGAAAGCCGGAGGTCCGCGTGGCGGTCAGCAGCGGCGAGGGAAAGACGGCCGGCCAGGAAGATCCGGTGCGGCGTGAGAGTGCGCGGCAGCGTGCCGGAGAGCAGGGCCTGCTCTTCGACGAGCAGCCCACGACGCTGCCCGCCGACATCGGATACCGCGGGCCCACAGCGTGTTCGGCGGCCGGCATCACCTACAGGCAGCTCGACTACTGGGCGCGCACGGGCCTGGTGGAGCCCACGATAAGAGCCGCGCACGGCTCGGGCTCGCAGCGGCTCTACAGCTTCCGCGACATCCTGGTGCTCAAGGTCGTCAAGCGGCTGCTCGACACGGGAGTGTCGCTGCAGCAGATCCGCACCGCGGTGCAGCATCTGCGTGACCGCGGGGTCGCCGACCTCGCGCAGATCACGCTCATGAGCGACGGGGTCAGCGTCTACGAGTGCACCTCCGCCGACGAGGTGATCGATCTCCTCCAGGGCGGGCAGGGCGTGTTCGGCATCGCGCTCGGCCGGGTCTGGCGCGAGGTCGAGGGCTCCCTCGCGGAGCTGCCGGGGGAACGGGCGGCGGTCGAGGACAGCGTCCCGGCCGACCATCCCACTGACGAGCTTGCCAAGCGCCGGCGCGCACGCCGCACGGGGTGAGCTGAACCGCTGAACACACCGTAGTAATCTAGGACAGAGTAAGGCTGACGACCCCGTGCGGGAGAGTCCCTGGGCCTCGGTCCTGGGGCGCCGAAGGAGCAACCCTCCCCGGAATCTCTCAGGCATCCCGTACCGCTCGGGTGAGGCAACTCTGGAAAGCAGGTGCGCCCGCCAGGCGCACCTCACCGACGGTGCAAGCCCCACGGCGGGGTGAAGCTCTCAGGTCGCGATGACGTCGCGCTGACAGAGGGGGAGATCCGGCACTCGCCCGCGCCCCGGCGCCGGTCTCCACGCCTCAGGAGGCAACCTCCATGACCGACCTGTCCGCTCCGCCGTTCTCGTCCAGGCATATCGGCCCATCGGAGTCCGAGCAGCAGCGCATGCTCGAGGCCGTGGGCTTCGAGTCCGTCGGCGATCTGGTGGCCGTGGCCGTTCCCGAGGCCATCAGGGCCAAGGACCGGCTCAAGCTGCCGGCCGCCGCGAGCGAGACCGAGGCCATCGCCGAGCTGCGCGAGCTGGCCTCCCGCAACCGGGTGCTGACCTCCATGATCGGGCTGGGCTACCACGACACCGTCACGCCCGCCGTCATCCGGCGCAACCTGCTGGAGAACCCGGGCTGGTACACCGCCTACACGCCGTACCAGCCGGAGATCTCGCAGGGCCGCCTGGAGGCGCTGCTGAACTTCCAGACGGTCGTCTCCGACCTGACCGGCCTCGACGTCGCCGGCGCCTCCCTGCTGGACGAGGGCACCGCCGCGGCCGAGGCCATGACGCTGGCCCGCCGGGCGGGCAAATCCAAGAGCGACGTGTTCGTGGTCGACGCCGACACGCTGCCCCAGACCAAGGCCGTGCTGGCCACCCGCGCCGAGCCGCTCGGCATCACGCTGGTCGAGCACGACCTCGACGGCGAGCTGCCCGAGTGCTTCGGCGTGCTGGTGCAGTACCCGGGCGCCTCGGGCCGCCTGCGCGACTTCCGCGACGTGGCCGCCAGGGCGCACGAGGCGGGCGCGCTCGTCGTGGCCGCCGCCGACCTGCTGGCCCTCACGCTCGTGGCCGCCCCCGGCGAGCTGGGCGCCGACATCGCCGTCGGCTCCTCCCAGCGCTTCGGCGTCTCCTTCGGCTTCGGCGGGCCGCACGCGGCCTACATGTCCGTACGCGAGGGCCTGCAGCGGCAGATGCCCGGCCGCCTGGTCGGCGTGTCGGTCGACGTCGACGGCGACCCCGCCTACCGGCTGGCCCTGCAGACCCGCGAGCAGCACATCCGCCGCGAGAAGGCCACCAGCAACATCTGCACCGCCCAGGTCCTGCTGGCGGTGATCGCCGGCATGTACGCCGTCTACCACGGCCCCGAGGGCCTGCGCCGCATCGCGCTGCGGGTGCACCGGCACGCCGTCGCGCTGGCCGGCGGGCTGCGCGAGGCCGGCCTGGAGGTCGTGCACGGCGAGTTCTTCGACACCGTGCTCGTCCGCGTGCCCGGCCGGGCCGCCGAGGTGGTGGCCGCCGCCGCCGAGCGGGGCGTCAACCTGTGGCAGGCAGGCGACGACCACGTCTCCATCGCCTGTGACGAGAAGACCGGCGCGGCCGAGCTGGTCAAGGTGTGGGCCGCCTTCGGCGTCGAGCGCGAGGAGGTGGAGCTGTCGGCCGACGCGCTGCCGGCCGACCTGCTGCGCGAGTCGGACTACCTGACCCACCCGGTCTTCCACAGCCACCGCTCCGAGACCGCGATGCTGCGCTACCTGCGCAGGCTCCAGGACAAGGACATCGCGCTCGACCGTTCGATGATCCCGCTCGGCTCCTGCACGATGAAGCTGAACGCCACCACCGAGATGGAGCCGATCACCTGGCCGGAGTTCGCGGGCGTCCACCCGTACGCGCCGGAGGCCCAGACCGAGGGTTACCGGGAGCTCATCGGCACCCTGGAGGGCTGGCTGGCCGAGGTGACCGGCTACGACGCGGTCTCCATCCAGCCGAACGCGGGCTCCCAGGGCGAGTTCGCCGGCCTGCTGGCCATCCGCGCCTACCACCAGGCCAACGGCGCCACCGAGCGTGACGTGTGCCTGATCCCGTCCTCCGCCCACGGCACGAACGCGGCCAGCGCCGTCATGGCGGGCATGCGGGTCGTGGTCGTGGCCTGCGACGGCGACGGGAACATCGACCTGGCCGACCTCGACGCCAAGATCGCCAAGCACCGCGAGCGGCTGGCCGCGATCATGGTGACGTACCCGTCCACGCACGGCGTGTACGAGGAGTCGATCACCGAGGTCTGCGCCAAGGTGCACGAGGCCGGCGGCCAGGTCTACGTCGACGGCGCCAACCTCAACGCCCTGGTGGGCCTGGCCAAGCCCGGCGAGTTCGGCGCCGACGTGTCGCACCTCAACCTGCACAAGACGTTCTGCATCCCGCACGGCGGCGGCGGCCCCGGCGTCGGCCCGGTCGCGGTCCGCGGCCACCTGGCGGCCTACCTGCCCGGCCACCCGCTGCGCGACGGCGGCCCGGTCGGCCCGGTCTCGGCCGCCCCGTACGGCTCGGCGGGCATCCTGCCGATCTCGTGGGCGTACGTGCGGATGATGGGCTCCGAGGGCCTCACGGCGGCCACCGAGCAGGCCATCCTGTCGGCCAACTACCTGGCCCGGCGGCTGGCCCCGCACTACCCGGTGCTCTACACCGGCCGCGGCGGCCTGGTCGCGCACGAGTGCATCGTGGACCTGCGCCAGATCACCAAGGAGACCGGCGTCACCGTCGACGACGTGGCCAAGCGCCTGATCGACTACGGTTTCCACGCGCCGACCATGTCGTTCCCGGTGGCCGGGACGCTGATGATCGAGCCCACCGAGAGCGAGGACCTGGGCGAGCTCGACCGGTTCGTGGACGCCATGATCGCCATCCGGGGCGAGATCGCCAAGGTGGCCTCCGGCGACTACGACAAGACCGACAACCCGCTGCGCAACGCGCCGCACACGGCCGAGTCGGTCACCGCCGACGAGTGGCCCCACCCGTACTCGCGGACCGAGGCGGCCTACCCGCTGGCCTCGCTGCGCGAGGGCAAGTACTGGGTGCCGGTGCGCCGCATCGACCAGGCGTACGGCGACCGCAACCTGGTGTGCTCCTGCCCGCCGCTGGAGGCGTACGAGGACTGATCCGCCGAGCGGGTCCCCGCCCGGAGGCCCGCTTCGGGCACGGCCCAGTCCCACACCGTCAAGTGAGCAGACATGATCGCGACGAGCCGTTAGGCTCGGTGCGATCCGTCGCCCGAAGGAGCTCTCTTGACGTTCTCAGAGCTGGAGACCCCGCCTCTCGACACCGCCCGCCGCCTGGCCGAGGGCGGCGACCTCGACGGTGCGGCGGCGATACTGACCGAGCTGGTCGCCGACCCCGACAGCCCCGACCGGGCCCAGGCGGCCGTGGGGCTGGCCGTGGTGCTCGACGAGCGCGGCGACACCGACGCCGCCCGCGCCGCGGCCCGCACCGCGCTGGCCACCGGCCATCCCGAGTACGCCGCCCAGGCCGCCTGCCACCTGGCCCAGGGCTTCGAGCGCGAGGGCCGCGACGACCAGGCCAGGGCCGCCTGGCAGGCCGTGCTCGGCGTCGGCACGCCGGCCTACGTCCCGCTGGCGCACCTCGCGCTGGCCCGGCTGGCCGGCAGCCCGCAGGAGGCGGACAAGGAGCTGCGCGCCGCCTACGACGCGGGCCTGGACGTGGGCGACGCCGAGGCCGCCGCGCACGCGGCACGCCAGCTCGCCGAGACGCTGCTGGAGCACGGCGATCCGGGGGAGGCGGCCGGGCTGCTGCTGGACGCGCTGGAGTTCGCCCCGGCGCGGGAGCTGCCGGGGCTGCGGGTGCTGCTCGGCATCGCGCACCTGGAGCAGGCCTGCGCGGAGTTCGCCGAGGCCGTCGAGAGCGGGGCCGACCCCCGGACGGGGGCGCTGGCCATCGAGCTGCTGGCCCGCACGCTGCCGCTGCGCGGGCGCACCGAGGACGCCGGCCAGGTGTGGACGTACGGCCTCGAACACGAGGACGAGACCATGGCCGCCGAGGTCCGGCTGCGATTTCACCGCGACGCCTGACCCGAATCCCCTGAGGGCTCTCAGCCGCGGCGCATGATGGCCACGGCGGCGGCCACGTTGATGGCGACGATCGCCAGCCACGTGATCGTCAGGCCGACCAGGCCCGAGTTGCCGGCCGCGATGGCGGTCAGCGGGATGCCGAGGCCCATCGAGCCCAGCGCGATGGGGATCATCGCCGCGCCGGTGTTCTGCCGGTGCTTGGGCTTGACCGGGGCGAGGCCGTGGCCGCCCTGCTCGGCCTGGACGCGGGCGGCGATGGTGGCGTCGAGCCGTTCGACGAAGGACTCGACGAGCGCGGTCTCGTAGTCGGGACCGAGGTCGCGGCGGGCGTCGAGGGTGGCCTGCAGGTCATCCCGGATGGGGCGCATCTCTGGCATACAGGTCATCATCCCGGTTGTCCGGCGCGCCGTCATCGTCCCTGGGAGCCAACGGCGGATCCTCCCCAGGTACGGTGCTGCCATGGAGATCATGACTCCGAGAGGGCCCGCGCTGGTGCAGGTCGACGAGGCGGCCGAGCCCCGGCTGCTGCTGGTGCTGACCCACGGCTCGGCCGGGGGAGTGGAGGCGCCCGACCTGCTGGCCGTCCGCGACGCCGCGCTCGGGGTGGGGGCGACCGTGGCCAGGGTGTCACAGGCGTTCCGGGTCGCGGGGGCGCGGGCGCCGGGCTCGGCGGTCCGCCAGGACGAGGCGTGGGAGGCCGTGCTGGCCGAGTTGCGGGCCGGATGGCCGGGGCTGCCGCTGGTGCAGGGCGGCCGGAGCAACGGCGCCCGGGTGGCCTGCCGTACGGCCTCGGCGGTGGGCGCGGCGGCGGTGGTGGCGCTGGCCTTCCCCCTGCACCCGCCGGGCAAGCCGGAGCGTTCCAGGGCCGAGGAGCTGCGCGGGGCCGGGGTCGACGTGCTGGTGGTCAACGGGGACCGGGATCCGTTCGGGGTGCCGGATCCCGCGGACTGCGCCCGGCTGGTGGTGCTGCCGGGTGAGGGCCACGACCTGAAGCGGGACCCCACCCGGGTGGGCGAGGTCGTGGCCCGGTGGATCGGCGGCTACGCCGCCGTCAGGCGGCGCCCACCAGGGGGTCGGGCCGGTGCGGCGCGATGACGGTGCCACTGGGCAGGAGCTCCCCGGTGTCCTCGAACAGGACGACGCCGTTGCAGAGAAGGCTCCACCCCTGCTCGGGGTGGCATGCGAGGGTACGTGCTGCCTCGCGGTCCGGCGCCTCGGCAGACGGACAGGCCGGGTCGTGCGGGCACATCGGCGTGCCTCCGATATCTCGTGGGTGCTCCCGGGAGAGGGACGGGAGCGGCTCGGGTTTGTTGTTCTGGCAAGTGTGCGACGTGCGTCACACGGTCCGACATAGCCCGTTCGGACTGTTACAGGAGGATCCCCCCGTCGTGTGACCTTCGACACAGCGTGCCTTATGCAGGATAACGGGCCAAGCGTGACACGCGCACTACGTTTGCAACCCCTTGAGCAAAGCGTCGAGCCCTCTTTCGAAGTCCACATCAGCCCTTTCGTCCCGCCTGACCCATTCATCAACTTCCGGGTCAGCCCATCCTGATTGCTGGACTTCGACCGCCACGCTGCCGAACACGAAGGCCCGCAGCGCCCGTACGGCCTCCGGGGCGTCGTTCAGGCCCCCGTCGGCGAGTTGCTCGGTCTGCTCCCTGATGGCGACGGCGGTGGCGCCCTTGGGTGGCTTGGTCAGGGCCAGCGCGAGCACGCCCGGATGCTCGCGCAGCAGCTCCCGGCCCGCCCGGCACCACGCCCTGGCCGTCTCCTGCCAGGTGGCCGCCTGCTCCACGTGCACGGACGTGACGTGCTCGGCCAGCGCGTCCATCAGCGCCTCCTTGCCCCGGGGCAGGTGGTGGTAGATGGCCATGGCCTCCACCTCCAGGGCGTCGCCCAGCCGGCGCATGGTGAGCCGGCGCAGCCCCTGGCTGTCGGCGATGTGGAGTGCGGCCTCGATGATGCGCTCGCGGGAGAGTGGGACGGGAGGTCTCTTTGCGGGCATGGTGATCATCTTACTGGGCGGCCCCGTCCGTCGCCCGGTGTTCGGAGGCGGTGTCGGACGGCGTACCCTTGTGGGTTGAACAGCAAAGACTGCGTGAAGGGCAGGGTCGATGGCGTTTTTCCGTCCGCGGGTGAGCCGGGAGGCCGAGGTTCGCTACCACGCGGACCAGGAGATCTCCAAGGGCTACCCGCAGCTGCTTGACAAGGCCAGGCAGGCCGAGCAGATCGTGCGCGACCTGCGGGCCGCCGCGGCCGACGAGATCGAGCTGCTGGCGGCGGGCCGGGCGTTCGACGTCGCGCTGACCGAGGCGCTGCGGGCCGCGGAGGCCGGGCAGCGGGCCACGTTCGGCGTGCGGTCGTACGACGACCGCATCGCGCGCCGCAAGGCCAAGGCCACGCCCCCCGGGGCCATGTGGACGGCCGAGGTCGACCGGCTGCGCACGCTGCGCGAGGAGAACCGCATGTGGGGCATCCCGCGTGTGCCCCGGCCGGTGCCCGCCACCGCCTGAGCTCAGGCACCACGAGAGCCCCGGCGCCTCGCGCGCCGGGGCTCTTCGTGTGTTCCGGAACTCCGGGCGGGCGGCCGGGGCGCCGGTGAGGCCCCTTGCGCATGGCAGGGGCTCTCGTGAGCGGCCCCGGCGTGGGGTGCCGGGGCTCGGGCGTGGGTCAGCTGGCCCAGTCGAGCAGGGGACGGGTGTTGCTCGGGTGGCGCAGCTTCGACAGCGACTCCTTCTCCAGCTGGCGGATGCGCTCGCGGGTCAGGCCGAGGTGCTTGCCGATCTCGTCCAGGGTGTGCGGCTTGCCGTCCACCAGGCCGAACCGCAGGGCCATGATCTTCGACTCGCGGGGCGAGAGGTTGTCGAGCACGCCGCGCAGCTGGTCGCCCAGCAGCTGGCGGTCGACGATCTCCGACGCCTCCGGCGAGTCGACGTCCTCGATGAGGTCGCCGATCGTGGTCTCGCCGTCCTCGCCGATGGTCGCGTTCAGCGAGATCGGCTGGCGGCTGGTGCGCAGCAGCTCCTCGATCTGGTCCGGCGTCTTGTCGAGCTCGACGGCCAGCTCCTCGGGCGTGGGCTCGCGGCCCAGCCTCTGGTGCATGTCGCGCTCGATCCGCGACAGCTTGGACAGCATCTCCAGCACGTGCACGGGCAGCCGGATCGTACGGGCGGAGTCGGCGAAGCCGCGCTGGATGGCCTGGCGGATCCACCACATGGCGTAGGTGGAGAACTTGAAGCCCTTGGTGTAGTCGAACTTCTCCACGGCCCTGATCAGCCCCAGGTTGCCCTCCTGGACGACGTCCAGCAGGGACATGCCGCGGTCGGTGTACTTCTTGGCCACCGAGACGACCAGCCGCAGGTTGGCCTCCAGCATGTGGTCCTTGGCCTGCCGGCCGTCCTCGATGACCAGGTGCAGGTCGTCGCGGACGGACGACGGCGCGTCGGGGTCGGTCTCCAGCTTGTACTCGGCGTACAGGCCGGCCTCGATCCGGCGGGCCAGCTCGACCTCCTGGGCGGCGGTGAGCAGCGTACGGCGGCCGATCGACTTCAGGTACGTGTGGACCGAGTCGCCCATCACGGACTGGTTGTCGTCCAGGTCCATGGCGTCGTTCTCGATCTCGGTGTCCTCGGAGGTCAGTTCGAGGTCGTCGGGCGCCACGTCCTCCTCGTGCTCCGGCTTGCCGTCCACCTGGCTTTTTGCCTCGGCGGCCGTGCGGCCGGTAGCCTTTGCCCCGGAAGCCTTCCTCGGCTTCGGAGCGCTCTTCTGGGTGGTCTTCTTGGCAGCGGTCTTGGCCAGGGACGGCTCGTTCTCGGCGGCCAGGCTCACACCGGCCTCCGACAGCTCGCGCAGGATCGTGCGGCCTTCAGAGGGGCTGATGCCGGCCTGGGCGAACGCGTCACGCAGCTCCGCCAGAGAAAGGTGACCCTGGGCTCGCCCTCGTTCAATGAGCTGGTCGAGAGTCGCGGGTGGGGTCGCCACGGCGGTTCTGGGCATGAGGACACCTCCTCCGTACGGAGTCGAAGCGATCAGGCAGGTTGTGGTGGGGCGGTGGTCACTCCGCACAGCGCACCAGTATCAATAACGCCATCCACCGTTATTTGTTCCCGGACGGATGAAAAAGGGGCGGAACGCCCACGGGGCGCGCCACCCCCGGGAAGGCGGGAATCTACTCCGCCACCTCAAAGCTTCCGGTCGCCTCGGGCATGGGCATCGGCTCGGCCTCCTCCATGCGCTTGTCGGTCCAGTAGTCGATGACCTCGCGCGGGTCGGGGTTGACCTCCGTGGAGATCACGATGCCCTCGGTGCTGTCGGGCGCGGGGACCGGCCGACCGGTCGGCGACGACTGCTCGACCACGGCCCGGGTCTCCCTGGCGACCGCGTCGAGCTTGCCCGCCGAGGCGGCCGCCGCGACCGAGGCGCCACCGACGACGATCACGCCGACGACGGCCGCGGACGTCCACATCTTGCGGGTCTGGTTCATGAAGGCTCCTTTCCTTCTCCCCGTTATGACGCAGCCGCGGCGCGTCAGGTTCCTGTACGCAGCCGTACGAGATCGGTCTTGCCGTTGGGCAGCAGCGGCAGGCGGGGGAGCAGGCGCAGGCCGCGCGGGGCGGCGTGGGCGGGCAGCCGGTCGCGGCAGAAGGCGCGCAGCTCGGCCAGCGTGGGGGGCGCGGCCGGGTCGGCCGGCACCACGAACGCCGTGACCGCCTCGCCCCACTCCGGGTCGGGCAGGCCCGCCACGGCCACGTCGGCGACCTCGGGATGGGCGCCGAGCACAGCGGTCACCACGGCGGCCACGACCTTCTCGCCGCCGGTGTTGACGACGTCGTCGGCCCGGCCGAGGACGCGCAGCCGGCCGCCGCTCAGCTCGCCGAGGTCGGAGGTGACGAACCAGTCGCCGTCGAAGGGGTCGCGCCCGGCGAAGCGGTAGCCGGAGAAGAGCACGGGCCCGGCGATCCTGATCAGGCCGTCCTCGCCGATTTTGAGATCTACATCGTAAAGGGCGTGGCCGTCGTAGACGCAGCCGCCGCACGTCTCGCTCATCCCGTACGTGGTCACCACCCGCGCGCCGAGTTCCCCGGCCCGCTCGACCAGCCCGGACCGGGGCGCCGCGCCGCCGAGCAGGATCGTGCGGAACACCGACAGGTCCGCGCCCGCCTCGACCAGCCGGTGGAGCTGGGTCGGCACCAGGGAGACGTGGTCGGCCCCCGAGGACAGCACGGCCCCCATGTCGAAGGAGGGGTGGATGATCGGCTCGCTGCCCGACAGCAGGGCGCGGACCAGCACCTGAAGGCCCGAGACGTGGGAGACGGGCAGGCAGCACAGCCACCGGTCGCCCTCGCCGGCCCCGATCCTGTCCAGCGAGGCCGACGCCGAGGCGCGCAGGGCGGACGCCGACAACTGCACGCCCTTGGGCACGCCGGTGCTGCCGCTGGTGGCGATCACGACCGCCACGTCGTCCGGGACGCCGGCGCCGCCGGGACGCGGCTCGCCGTCGACGTGCGTGGGGCGCAGAGCCTGGAGGACCTGGCGCTCGTGGCCCGGCTGGAGCGGCAGGACGGCGGGGCCGTCGCCGGAGAGCGCGTCGCGGATCGCGGTGAAAAGGCCGGGTCCCGGAGGCTGCACAATGGCATGCAGCGGACGGTCCGGATGCGACGGGTTCCTCCACATGCTCGTAAGGTTAATGGCGACAGGTCGGACACAGGTGCAGGGTAGGGTCGTGGCGCGTTCTCCCGTGGTCTTCCGGATTCCGATGCGGACGCGGTTTCGCGGGCAGACCGTCAGGGAGGGCGTGCTGCTGCACGGTCCGGCGGGCTGGGGTGAGTTCTCCCCGTTCCCCGAGTACGGCCCGCGCGAGTGCGCCCGCTGGCTGGCGTGCGCCCGTGAGGCCGCCTTCGAGGGGTGGCCGGAGCCGGTGCGCGACCGCGTCCCGGTCAACGCCACCGTCCCGGCGGTCGGCGCCGAGCAGGCCCACGAGCTGGTGCGACGCTCGGGCTGCGGCACGGCGAAGGTCAAGGTGGCCGAGCCTGGCCAGACGTTCGCCGACGACCTGGCCAGGGTGGAGGCGGTGCGTGACGCCCTGGGGCCGTCCGGGCGGCTGAGGGTCGACGTCAACGGCGCCTGGGAGGTCGACGAGGCCGTCACCCGGCTCAAGCGCCTCGACCGGTTCGGCCTGGAGTACGCCGAGCAGCCGTGCGCGACCCTGGAGGAGCTGGCCGCGGTGCGCAGGGCGGTCGACGTGCCGATCGCGGCCGACGAGTCGATCCGGCGCGCCGAGGACCCGCTGCGGGTCAGGGCGGCCGAGGCCGCCGACATCGCGGTGGTCAAGGTGCAGCCGCTGGGCGGGGTGCGCGCCGCGCTGCGGGTGGTGGAGTCCTGCGGGCTGCCCGCCGTGGTCTCCAGCGCCGTGGAGACGTCCGTGGGGCTGGCGGCGGGGGTCGCGCTGGCGGCGGCGCTGCCGTCGCTGCCGTACGCGTGCGGGCTCGGCACGATGTCGCTGCTGGCGGGCGACGTGGTGGACGACTCGCTGGCGCCCGTGGACGGGTGGCTCCCGGTTCGACGCCCCTCGGTGAATTTTCAGCATTTGTCGGAATTTGAGATTGAATCTGCCCAGTGGCTTCGCCGGATGCAGGAGGCGTCACGTTGAACCCCGCAACCGCGCTGGCCACCGTGCTCGTCGACGAGCTGGTGCGCTGTGGCCTGACCGACGTGGTGCTCGCGCCCGGCTCGCGCTCCGCCCCGCTCGCCCTGGCCCTGCACGCCGAGTCGCGGGTGCGCCTGCACGTGCGCATCGACGAGCGTTCGGCCTCCTTCCTGGCGCTCGGCCTGGCCAAGCGCTCCGAACGGCCGGTGGCGCTGATCTGCTCATCCGGCACGGCCGCGGCCAACTTCCACCCGGCGGTGATCGAGGCGAACGAGTCGGGCGTGCCGCTGCTCGTCCTCACCGCCGACCGCCCGCCCGAGCTGCGCGGCACCGGCGCCAACCAGACGATCGACCAGGTCAAGCTGTACGGCACCGCCATCCGCTGGTTCGCCGAGGTCGGCGTGCCCGAAGACCGTCCCGGCATGGTCGCCTACTGGCGTTCGCTGGCCTGCCGCGCCTACCAGCGCGCCTCGGGCCCGGCCAACCCCGGCCCGGTGCACCTCAACATGGCCTTCAGGGAACCGCTGATCCCCGACGGCGACACGAGCTGGTCCGAGCCGCTCGACGGCGGCGCGAACGGCCCCTGGGTGCGGGCCCGCGTCGCGCCCCCGCCCATCGCCCTGCACATCCCGCCCACCCGGCGCGGCGTGCTCGTCGTCGGCGACGGCGCGGCCAACGTCCGGCGCTACGTGGCCGCCGCCGGCATGGCGGGCTGGCCGGTGCTGTCGGAGCCCAACGGCGGCGCCCGCTACGGCGACCACTCCATCTCCAGCTACCACTACCTGCTGGGCACCCCCGAGTTCGCCGACTCCCACCGCCCCGACGTGGTCGTCACGCTGGGCCGCCCCGGGCTGTCGCGGCCGCTGCTGTCGTGGCTCAAGCGGGCCGAGGAGCACATCGTGGTCGCCCCCGACCTCGACCGCTGGCCCGACCCGACCAGGTCGGCCACGCAGGTCGCGCAGGCCGTGGAGATCCCGGTGGCCTCCGGCGACGACAGCTGGCTGCACGCCTGGCGGCAGGCCGACGCCGCCGTCCGGTCGGCCCTCGACGCCGTCCTGGACGTCTCCGGCACCACCGAGCCGCGCCTGGCCCGCGACCTGGTCGACGCGCTGCCCAACGGCGCGCTGCTGTTCTGCGGCTCCTCGATGCCGATCAGGGACCTCGACCAGTCCATGCGGCCGCGGCGCGGCATCAGGCTGATGGCCAACCGGGGCGCCTCGGGCATCGACGGGCTGGTGTCCACGGCCATGGGGGCGGCGCTGGCGCACAACGGGCCCTCGTACGCGCTGCTCGGCGACCTGTCGTTCCTGCACGACCAGAACGGGCTGGTCCTCGGCCCGCGCGAGCCCCGTCCGGACCTGTGCATGGTGGTCGTCAACAACGACGGCGGCGGCATCTTCTCGCTGCTGCCGCAGGCGGCGGTGCGCGACCCGTTCGAGCGGGTCTTCGGCACCCCGCACGGCGTGGACCTGGCCTACACCGCCGCCGCCACCGGGACGCCGTACACGCTGCTCGGGGACGTCAGCGAGCTGCCCAAGGCGATGCGCGGCGAGGGGCCGCGGGTGGTGGAGGTGCGCACCGACCGCGAGGAGAACGCGGCCGTGCACGGCCGCCTGCGCGAGGCGGCCCAGGACGCCGTGCGGGAGTTCCTCAGCTCCTGAGCGCCTCCAGCAGGCGGTTGAGCGGGCTGTCGAGGCCGTGGCGGTCGGCCAGGGCCACCAGGGCCTCCGGGTCGCGCGGCTTGTCCGGCAGCGTCAGGTCGGCGGCGGGCAGCGGCGCGTCGGAGGCCACCTCGACCACGGCCGGCGCGGCGTCGAGGTAGTCGCGGGCGGCGGCCAGGCGGTTGCGGGCGCCGGCCGGGAACCCCTCGGTGACGCCGGAGTCGAGCGCCTCCAGCAGCGCGGCGAGCGAGCCGAACCGGGTGATCAGGGCCGCTGCCGTCTTCTCGCCGACGCCGGGCACGCCGGGCAGGCCGTCGCTGGGGTCGCCGCGCAGGGTGGCGAAGTCGGCGTAGGCGCGGCCGGGGATGCCGTACTTGGCGGTGACGAACGCCTCGTCCACGAACTGCAGGTTGCGGATGCCGCGCGCGGTGTACAGGACGCGGACCGGGCGCGAGTCGTCGACGAGCTGGAACAGGTCGCGGTCGCCGGTGACGATCTCGACGGCGCCCCTGGCCTGGTGGGTGAGGGTGCCGATCACGTCGTCGGCCTCGAAGCCGGGCGACTCGGGACGGGCGATGCCCACGGCGTCGAGGACCTCGTTGATCACCGCGATCTGCGGGACCAGCGCCTCGGGCACCTCCTCGGCGTCGCCGTGGGCCACCCGGTGCGCCTTGTACGTCGGGATCGCCGCCACCCTGAAGGCGGGCCGCCAGTCGGCGTCCATGGTGGCGGCGAGCGCGGCCGGGGAGTGCTGACGTACCAGGGTGGCGATCATGTCGATGAGGCCGCGCACCGCGTTGACAGGGGAGCCGTCGGGCGCCTTGACCGACTCCGGGACGCCGTAGAAGGCGCGGAAGTAGAGGGACGGTGTGTCCAGAAGCATGAGCACCCGTCTATGGTCGCACCCCCGCCGCCCTCCCGTCCGGCTCCGGGACGGCGACGGCCAGCAGGCACGCGTCGTCCTCGGGGTTGGGGCCGCCGATCTCGGCCAGGAGGCGGTCGAGCCCGGCCTCCAGGTCGTGGGCGGACAGGCCGGCGGCGGCGGCCAGGACCAGCTCCCGGCCGACGTCGATGTCGCGGGTGCGCCGCTCGACCAGCCCGTCGGTGAACATCAGCAGCAGGTCGCCGGGCCGCAGCCGGGTGTGGGCCAGCTCGTAGGGCCGCCCGGAGACCGCGCCGAGCAGCACGCCCCGCGGCCTGACCAGCCTGGACGCCCGGCCGCCGCGCACCAGGATGGGGTCGAGGTTGCCCGCCTGGCCCCAGGTGAACAGCAGCCTCTCGGGGTCGAGGTGGCCGATGACGGCCGTGGCGGTGGTGTCCTTGAGCTGGTGGAGGACCAGATCGTTGAGCCAGGACAGCAGGCGGTCGGCGGGCCGGCCGGTCATGGTGAGGCCGACGAGCGCGTGGCGCAAGTGGGCCATGTGGGCGATGGCGGGCAGGCCGTGGCCCGACACGTCGCCGATGGCCAGCAGCAGGCGGCCGTCGGGCGTGGTCGCGGCCTCGAACCAGTCGCCGCCCAGGCTCGCGGTCTTCTCGGCCGGCACGTAGCGGACGGCGATCCTGGCCCCCGGCAGGTCGAGGCAGCCGGTGGGCGCGGGCAGGATGGCCTCACGCAGCGCCAGCATCACGTTGCGCTCCTCGGCCGCCTGCTCGCGGGCCTCCAGGAGCTGGCGGCGCGACTCCGACATCAGGCGCTCGGCCCTGCGGCGGCCGGTGATGTCCTGGATGACGCCGTGCATGCCGACCGGGCCGCCGGACGACATCAGCGGTTCGAGCACGACGCGCAGGTCGCGCAGCTCGCCCGTGCCGCGCCTGACGCGGAACTCCGCGTGCACCGCCTCGACGCCCTCCACCACCTGCCACAGCAGCCGGTCGAGCGCGCCGAGGTCGGCGGGCTCGACCATGACGGCCAGGTCGGGAAGTGACAGCGGCCCCTCCTCGCGGTCCCTTCCGAAGATCGCGTAGACCTGGTCGGACCAGATCGCGGCCCCCGTGCGCAGGTTCCATTCGGCCCAGCCCATGTTGCCCAGCCGCTCGGCGTGGGCGAGCCGGACGGCCAGCAGCTCCGCGCCGGCCCCGCGCGCCCGCCCGTGCGGCGCCCCCTGCCTGACCAGCTCTGCCGCGCCTGCGAAGTCGACCATGGCCTCACTCTCAAAGTGCAGTGGAACTGGACAATTGACCCCACACTACGTGATCAATGTGGAACGGAGTGTAGCCATGGGGTCCCGCGTTGTGAGAAGTTTTCGCGGATTTTAGCCCTCGGCGGACAAGCGGCCTGCTGGAGTGAGGTCGCCGGGCCTCCGAGTAGATTTGGCTCGTGACGTCCTCAGACCTGTATCCCGTGTCCCGTCTTGCCGCCACGCAGGAGGCCACCGCCAAGGCCGGCCTCGACGCCCTGCTGCTCACCCCCGGGCCCGACCTGCGCTATGTCAGCGGCTACGACGCCAAGCCGCTGGAGCGGCTGACCTGCCTCGTGGTGCCCGCCTCGGGGGAGGCGTACATGATGGTGCCCCGGCTTGAGCTGCCGGCCGCGCAGGCCTCGCCCGCCGCCCGGCTCGGGCTGGAGTTCGTGGCCTGGGACGAGACCGACGACCCCTACCGCATCGCCGCCTCCCGGCTGGGCCGGGTGGCCAAGGTGGGGCTGGCCGACCGCATGTGGGCCATGGCGTCGCTGCGCTTCCGCGAGGTGCTGCCGGAGGCCGGGCAGGTGCTGGCCGGCACGGTGCTGCGCGACCTGCGCATGCGCAAGTCGCCGGCCGAGGTGGCGGCCCTGCGCGAGGCGGGCGAGGCCATCGACGCGGTCCACCGGCAGGTGCCCGGGCTGCTGCGCGCCGGCCGTACCGAGCGCGAGGTGGGCCGCGACATCGCCGAGGCGATCCTGGCCGCCGGCCACGCCACCGTCGACTTCGTCATCGTCGCCTCCGGGCCCAACGGCGCCAGCCCCCACCACGACGTGTCCGACCGGGTGATCCAGGCCGGCGAGCCGGTCGTGGTCGACATCGGCGGCCAGTTGCACAACGGCTACTGCTCCGACTCCACGCGCACCTACAGCGTGGGCGAGCCGCCCGCCGAGTTCGCCGCCTACTACGAGGTGCTGCGCCGGGCCCAGGACGCCGCCTGCGCCGCGGTGCGGCCGGGCGTGTCGTGCGAGTCGATCGACGCGGCGGCCCGCGACGTCATCGCCGAGGCGGGCTACGGCGACTACTTCATCCACCGCACCGGCCACGGCATCGGCATCGAGACGCACGAGGAGCCCTACATCGTCTCGGGGAACGACGAGCCGATGGAGGCCGGGTTCGCCTTCTCCGTCGAGCCCGGCATCTACCTGCCCGGCCGTCACGGCGCCCGGATCGAGGACATCGTCGTGTGTACCGAGACCGGCGGCGAGCGGCTGAACAACACGCCGCGCGAGCTGGTGACCGTCCAGCCGTAACGGTCGTGTTCACCGAGGTCAGGTACGCCACCCGGCCCGGGTCGGCGCGGCCCAACGAGGACCTGGCGGTGGCCGGGCCCTCGTGGGCGGTCGTGCTCGACGGGGCCACGGCCGCGGCCGGGGTCGACGGCGGCTGCGCCCACGGCGTCGCGTGGCTGGTGGGGCGGCTCGGCGGGGCGCTGGCCGCCGGTCTGGCCGCCGACGGGCGCTCGTCCCTGGGCGAGATCCTGGCCGAGGCCATCTCCGTCACCATGGGCGCCCACTCCGGCACGTGCGACCTGGGCGACCCCGACTCGCCGTCCGCGACCGTGGCCATGATGCGCTTCGGCGGGGGAGTGGTGGAGTACCTGGTGCTGGGGGACTCCCCGGTCGTGCTCGCGCGCGCCGACGGCGGGGCCGAGGTCATCGGCGACGACCGGGTGGAGCGGTTGCCGGGCGGGCGGCCGTACTCGCTGGAGCTGGTGCGGCGCATGCGCAACGCCGACGGCGGGTTCTGGGTGGCCTCCACCCGGCCCGAGGCCGCCGGGCGGGCGGTCAGCGGGGTCGTGGAGGCGTCCGGGCTGGTGGGGGCCGGGCTGTTCACCGACGGGGTGACCCGGCTGGTGGAGTGGTACGGGTGGAGCTGGGAGTCGGTGCTGGCCGAGCTGGCCGGCGGGGGGCCTGGGGCGCTCATCTCGGCCGTACGGGGGCTGGAGGTCGCGCGGGGGGCGGTGCGCGGCAAGCGACACGACGACGCCACCGCCCTCTGGGCCGCCTTCCCACCCACCCCCTGACCGCCCCTGACCGGCTTGCCGCCCCTGGGGGGCCGCGGCTTCGGCGGCCCCGCGGGGCCTCGGCGATCCGAGGACAGGGGGGTGGCGGGGTGTTTGTGGGTATCGGTGGGGTGGGCGGGTGAGGGTGGGGACGCCTTGATCGGCCTTACGTGATCATGAAACAATTCGTCGGCAGGTGCATTCGTCCGGCCGGCTGTTGGGGGGCGTCGCCCATGAGCTGCGTACCGTGCGGGTGGCCCTAGGGTGCCCGGCGAGCAGGTCGACCGGCTGACCCGCGAGTGCCTGGCGGTCGCCGGGGGCGCGGTGCCGCGGTCGCCGGTCACCCGCTTCCTGGCCGACCTGCGGGACGAGCTGGCCACCGTCGAGGGGTTCGGCCTGGCGCGGCGGCTCTGGCACGACCAGCTCGCCCGGACGCTGGACGGGATGGCCAGGGCCTGGGGGTGGCGGGACACGCGGGCCGTGCCCACGCTGGAACGCTACCTCGACAACGCCGACAGCCGCGGCTCCTGCTTCGTGGACCTGTCCCACTGGATCTACACCGGCGACGGCTGGACCAGGGGCCACCTGGCGGAGCTGCGGGCGGTCAGCCGCCGGGTCCAGCGCTACCTGCACCTGCTCGGCGACGTCGCCTCCTACCGCAGGGACCTGAGCTGGGGGGACCTCAACGTGCTCGGGCTCGGGGTCACCGGCGGCGAGGTCACCGACGCGATGGCCGGTCTGGCCCGGGAGGCGACCGGCCTGATCGAGACGTTGCGCGGGTGCAGCCCGCGCACGGCCGCCTACCTGCGCCGACGGATCGGCTTCAACGCCGGCTTCACCGGTATTTCGGACTTCGACCCAGCTACCTAACGATCCCGTCGAATAAGCTGACAAGTCCCTTGACCGCCCCGCACCGCGCAGGCGATTTATGGGACTAGCGACGATAAACCGTGACATTTGGTTCCTTGTAAAAGTTTATGTCTTGAGTGCAAAATGTGGCGTTGCTAGGGTGGCTCGATGCCAGGCACGTCGAACGGCCTTCACCACGCGCCTTGACAGATTTCACTGACCATGCG
Organism: Nonomuraea sp. NPDC052265; assembly: GCF_044547985.1. NCBI lineage: Bacteria > Bacillati > Actinomycetota > Actinomycetes > Streptosporangiales > Streptosporangiaceae > Nonomuraea > Nonomuraea sp. NPDC052265. The sequence goes on along the minus strand of NZ_JBIUBJ010000004.1, from coordinate 134,903 downwards.
CGAAGGTCGCACGTGCGCGGGACCTGTACGGGCGGTGCTGGATGGAATTCGGTCGCGTCGACCGTTGGCGGCTCCCGACCGCGATCAAGATCTTGATCGCCGGCGGATTCGGCGCGGGCAAGACCACCATGGTGGGCGCCGTCTCCGAGACCCGCCCGCTGCGCACGGAAGAGGCGCTCACCCACGTCGGCACGCACGTCGACGACCTGTCGGGCGTCGAGCGCAAACTCACCACGACCGTCGCGATGGACTTCGGCCGCATCACCATCCGCGACGACTACATGCTCTACCTGTTCGGCACCCCGGGCCAGGAACGTTTCTGGTTCGTGTGGGACGAGCTGGCCATGGGCGCGCTGGGCGCGGTGGTGCTGGCCGACACCCGCCGCCTGGCCGACTGCTTCCCGGCGGTCGACTACTTCGAGAAGCGCGAGCAGCCGTTCATCATCGCGCTCAACTGCTTCGACGGCACCAGGCCCTTCACCGTCGGCGAGGTCCGCTCGGCCATCGGGCTGGAACCCGACGTCCCCATCGTGCTGTGCGACGCCCGCAGGCGCGACTCCGGCCGCCAGGTGCTCATCACCCTGGTCGAGCACGCGATGAACAGAGGGGTCGCTCCCGTCGGGACCATGTCGTGACCATCACCGGCTACCTTTGACCGATGGAGGAGATCGACCGCCGGATCGTCACGCTTCTCGCCCACGACGGCCGCATGAGTTTCACCGACCTGGCCAGGGAGACCGGGCTCTCCGTCTCCGCGGTCCACCAGCGCGTACGCCGCCTGGAGAAGCGCGGGGTCGTCCGCGGCTACGCCGCCATCATCGACCACGACGCGATCGGGCTGTCGCTGACCGCGTTCGTGTCGATCAAGCCGATCGACCCCGCCGCGCCCGACGACGCCCCCGAGCGGCTGGCCCACCTGAGCGCCATCGAGGCCTGCCACAGCGTCGCCGGGGACGAGAGCTACATCCTCAAGGTCCGGGTGGCCTCCCCGGTGGCGCTGGAGGACCTGCTGCAGCAGATCCGCGCCTCGGCCAACGTCTCCACCCGCACCACCGTGGTCCTGAGCACGCCCTACGAGCACCGCGCCCCCGTCGTCGCCTCCGACGTCACCCCCGCCGAGCCCGACCAGAACGCCTCCGCCTGACGCGGCCGCGCCACGGACGCCGGCCCCGAGAACCGGCGTCCGGAACGCGCTACATGCCCGGACGGACGGACGGGCGGTCCGGCACGTGCCCGGACGGACGGGCGGTCCGGCACCTGCCCGGACGGCGGGTCAGCGGGTGACCGGGAGCTCGAAGTGGGCGCGCAGGCGCCTCAGCGCGCTCTGCGGGGCGCCCAGGTGCTCCAGCCCCAGCAGCGCCGCCCCCGCCACCGGCGGCAGGTCCGCCACCACGAGCTCGGCCTGCGGCGCCCTGGCCGCGAACGCCGCCTCCAGCAGCGGCGTCAGCAGCGGGTCTCGGGCGGTGAGCATGCCGCCGCCGAGCACCACCTCGACCGGCGTCTCCAGCAGGCCGAGCCGCCGCAGGCACACCTCGGCCATCACGGTGACCTCCTCGGCCTGCCGCTCGGCCAGCGACCGGGCCAGCGCGTCCCCGGCCGCCGCCAGGGCCAGCACGCCGGGGGCCAGCTCGTGCAGCCGTCCCTCGTCCACCCGGCCGAAGTGCAGGCCGAGCACCAGCTCCTCGACGGTCGCCGTGCCGAAATGGGACGTGACCAGGTCCGTCAGGGCCGTCGGCGCGCCGCGGCCGTCCTCGGCGCGCACGGCGTGCCACAGCGCGTCCTCGGCCACGCCCTGGCCGCCGCCCCAGTCGCCGCTGAGGCGGCCGAGCGAGGGGAAGCGGGCGACCTGCCCGGTGGGGGAGACGCCGACCGCGTTGATGCCCGCGCCGCACACCACCGCGACCCCCCACGGCGCCGACGTGCCGGCCCGCAGCAGCGCGAAGGTGTCGTTGCGCACCACCACGTCGCCGAACCCGCGCGCGGCGAACTCCGCGGCCAGCGCCTCCTCCTCCACCGGGAAGTCGGCCCCGGCCAGGCAGGCCGAGACGTGGTCGAACGCCGGGACCGGCACGCCGCAGCGGGCCGCCGCCTCGGCCACCACGTCCACGGCCGCCGCCACGCCCGCGCTCTGCGGCTCGAAGGGGCCCGCCCGGCCGGTCGCGACCACCTCGCCGTCGTCGCAGACCACCGCCACGTCGGTCTTGCTGTTGCCGCCGTCGACGGCCAGGAGCAGGCGGGGGCGTGCCACTAGCCCACCGTCCAGGGCAGGTGCTCCCGGTTGGCCTCCAGCAGCAGGCCGGTCAGCTCCTCGGCGACGTCGTCCTGGCCGATCAGCGGGTGCGCCAGCAGGGCGTCGCGCACGCGGTCGGCGCCGCCCCGGCGGGCCGCGTCCAGGGCCAGGGTCTCGTACGCCGACACGTGCGCGATCAGCCCCGCGTACAGCGGCTCGACGGGCGGCACCGGCAGCGGCGCGGCGCCGGAGGCGGTGATCGCGGCGGGCACCTCGATGACCGCGTCGTCGTCCAGGAAGGGCAGGGTGCCCTGGTTGCGCACGTTGACGACCTGGGCGTCGCCCCGGTCACCGAGCAGGGAGGCGATCAGGGCCACCGCCGACTCCGAGTAGAAGGCGCCGCCCCGCTGGGCCAGCAGCTCCGGCTTGGTCACCACCGACGGGTCGCCGTACATCTCCAGCAGCCGCGTCTCCATCGCCGCCACCTCGGCCGCCCGCGACGGCTTGGCGCGCTGCTCGCGCACCACCGCGTCGTGGGCGTAGAAGTAGCGCAGGTAGTAGGACGGGATGACGCCCAGCCGCCGGATCAGCTCCACCCGCAGCCCGAGGGACTCGGCGATCTCCTCGCCGGCCCGGTCGATGATGTCGGGCAGCACGTCCCGGCCGTCGAGATGGACGGAACGCTCCCAGCTCAGGTGGTTCAGCCCGACGTGGCCGAGCGAGAGGCGGCCGGGCTCGACGCCCAGCCCCTCGGCGAAGCGGCGCTGGAACCCGATCGCGACGTTGCACAGCCCGATGGCCCGGTGTCCGGCGTCGAGCAGCGCCCTGGTGACGATGCCGACCGGGTTGGTGAAGTCGATGATCCAGGCGTCGGGGGCCTCCCGGCGTACGGTCTCGGCCAGCTCCAGCACCACCGGGACCGTGCGCAGCGCCTTGGCCAGGCCGCCCGCGCCGGTCGTCTCCTGGCCCACGCAGCCGCACTCCAGCGGCAGCGTCTCGTCCACGTTCCTGGCCGCCTGCCCGCCCACCCGGAGCTGGAACAGCACGACCCGCGCCCCCGCGACGCCCTCGGCGACCGAGGAGGTGGCCAGCACGCGCGCCGGATGCCCGGCGTGCGCCAGCATGCGCCGCGACATCCCCGACACCAGCTCAAGACGGGACGGATCCGGATCGATGAGGGCTATCTCCGTCACGGGCAGCTCGTCACGCAGCCTGGCGAACCCGTCGATCAGCTCCGGCGTGTACGTCGAGCCGCCCCCGACCACGGCGAGTTTCAACCCTTCACTCCTGTCAAGGTCACGCCCTCGATGAACACTCTCTGGGCGAAGAAGAACACGATGATCACCGGCGCGGTCACCAGCAGGGTGGCGGCCATGGTGAGGTTCCACTGGACGCTGTGGAACGCCTTGAACGTGGCCAGGCCGAGCGAGAGCGTCCAGCCCTCCTGCTCGACGCCGGCGTACAGCAGCGGCCCGTAGTAGTCGTTCCAGCAGTAGAAGAACTGGAACAGGGCGACGGCGGCGACGGCCGGACGGGCCATCGGCAGGATCACCCGCACCAGCGTCCTGAAGTCCGAGCACCCGTCCACCCTCGCCGCGTCGATGTACTCGCGCGGGATCGTGATCAGGAACTGGCGGAGCAGGAAGATCGAGAACGCGTCGCCGAACAACATCGGCAGGATCAGCGGCCACAGGCTGTCGGTCAGCCCCAGCCGGGCCCACACCAGGTAGATCGGCACCGCGATGACCTGCGGCGGCAGCATCATCGCGGTGATCACCAGGAGGAAGGCCGCCCGCCGCCCCCGGAAGCGGAAGCGGGCCAGGGCGTAGGCCACCGGGACGGAGGACAGCAGCGTGAACACCGTGCCCAGGCCCGCGTACAGCAGCGTGTTGATCCCCCAGCGCAGCAGCTTCGACTTCTCGAACACCACCACGAAGTTGTCGAAGTTCCACGTGCGCGGCCACAGGTCGCCGGTCAGCGCCTGCTCGTCGGTCATCAGCGCGGTCAGCGTCAGGAACACCACCGGCGCCAGGAACATCAGGGCCAGCACGATCGCCACCGCGTGCGTGGCGATCCACACCAGCGTGCGCCGCCGCCGGGCCCTGACCCCCTGCCGCCGCGCGGGCGCCGCCGGTGGGGCCGGGGCGGTCATGGTCGCGCTCATATCGCCTCCTCGGCCCGGCGGAACTGCCGCAGCAGGATCAACGTGAAGATCATGGACGTGGCGAACAGCAACAGCGCCAGCACGCACGCGTAGCCCATCGTCCAGTCGCGGAAGCCCGACTGGAAGAGCCACTGCGGCAGCGTCAGCAGCGACTCGTCCGGGTAGCCGGGGGTGAAGGCCGAGCCGGGGGAGTCGGTCGCGCCCGAGGCCACCCGGGAGGCGATCATCGCCTGCGTGAAGTACTGCAGGGCGTAGATGACGTTGGTGACCAGGGCGAACATCAGCACCGGCGCGATCGTCGGCAGCGTCACGCTGCGGAACTGCCGCCAGGCCCCGGCGCCGTCGATGGCGGCGGCCTCGTACAGGTGCCTGGGGACGTCCAGCAGCGCCGCCATGAAGATCACGGCGAGCTGGCCGCAGCTCCACAGCGACAGCAGCGTCAGGCTCGGCTTGGACCAGGCCGGGTCGCCGAACCAGTCGGGTCCGTGGATCCCGAACAGGGCCAGGAACTTGTTCCACGGCCCGGTGGCCGGGTTCATCAGGAAGACGAACGTGATCGTCCCGGCCGCCAGCGGGACCAGCGACGGCAGGTAGAAGATCGTCCGCAGCACGCCGACCCCGGCCTTGAGCCTGACCACGAGCTGGGCCAGGGCCAGGGAGAACAGCACGGTGGCGGGCACCATGATCGCCACCAGCCACAGCGTGTTCTTCGCCGACATCGCGACCCTCGGGTCGTGCAGCAGGTACGCGTAGTTGTCCAGCCCGATGAACTCCGGCGTGCTGGTCATGTCGTAGCGGTAGAAGGAGAAGTACACCGTGGACAGCAGCGGATAGACGAAGAAGACCGACACTCCGACGATCCACGGCGACAGCCACAGCAGGGCGCGCGGGCCCTCGCCGCGCCGCCACCTCGACGGCGCGGCGTGGGGGGACGGGGGGGACGACGCCATCGCCGATCAGCCCCCGGACAGCTTCAGCTTGTCGTCGATCTGCTTGTCCACGCCCTTGAGCCCGGCGTCCAGGTCGGTGACCGCGCCTTTCTCCCACTTGACGACGAAGGTCGCCAGCGCCTCCTGGTTGAAGACGCTGTTGACGCTCGGCGGCAGGGTCGAGGTCTTGGGGTGGGCGAAGACGTCGAGGAAGGTGGCGAAGTTCGCGTCCTTGGCCAGGTCGGGCGATTCCATCGCGGCCTTGGTCGTGGGCACGTTGCGCAGGGCGTTGGAGAGCGTCACCAGCGAGCTGGTGTCGGTGGTCAGGTACTTGACCAGTTCCCAGGCCTGCTGGGGGTTCTTGGCGCCCTTGGGGACGCCGATGACGGTGCCGGCGGTGAAGCCGCTGCCGTACAGGTCGGGTTTGTCGTCGGCGACCGGCAGGGGAGCGGTGGCGTAGTCGAGCTTCCCGGCGTCGTTGGCGATCATGGCGTTGCGCCACTCGCCGTCCAGGACCATGGCGATCTTGCCCTTGTAGAACGGGTGGTCGGCGCTCCACTCGTCGCCCAGGCTCTTGCGGAACTTCTCCAGCTTGTCGTAGCCGTACCAGTCGATGAGGTCCTTCTGCCAGCGCAGCAGGGCCTTCCACGCCGGGTCGGTGCCGATGGCCGAGGTGCCGTCGGCGTTGTACCAGGTGGCGCCGACCATGGGGGCCAGATGGCTGGGGCTGTTCTCGTAGTACTGCGTGCTGGGGACGAACCCGGCCACCTTGATGTCGCCGTTCGCGTCGCGCACGGTCAGCTTCTTGGCCAGGTCGGCCAGCTCGGTCAGCGTCCTTGGTGGCTGGTGGCCCTTCATCAGGGCCTTGTTGTAGTACAGGCCGTACGCGTCGGCCAGCAGCGGCAGCGTGCACTGCCGGCCGCCGAAGCTCGTGTAGGAACGTGCCACCGCGGGCAGCACCGACAGGTCGATCCCGTCCTGCTTGATCACGGGGGTGAGGTCCTGGAACGATCCCGACCTGCACCATTGGGCGACGTTGTCCGTCGTGAAGGAGGCCGCCACGTCCGGCGCGTTGCCGCCCCGGATGGCCTGCGTGATCTGGTCGTCCTGGACGCCCTTGGTGGCCTTGACGGTGATCTGCGGGAACTTGGCGTGGAACCCGGCGATGGCCTCCTCGAACGCCTTGACCTCGGCGTCGGTGGAGAATCCGTGCCAGAGCTGGATCGTGGCCGCCGGGAGGGCCGCGGAGGCCGAACCCGAGGGCCTGGGCTGGGAGCCGAGCGAGGGCCCGGCCTCCCTGCCGGCGGTGCAGGCGGTGAGCGCGAGGATCGCGACGGCCGCCAGGGGGACGAAGCGCACGGGGGGTGCCTCCTGCCGCTGGGGGGATCATGAAGGGAGGGTGGAACGGGAAGAAATGGCTCAGGAAGGGACGGTCGAGCTGAAGACCTCGTCGCGCACGGTGTCCAGGGCCAGGTCGAGCGCGCCGGCCAGCACCGGGTTGCCCTCGACATGCGACAGCCGCACGACCGGGCGCGGGATGGTGAGCGCGTGCAGCTCGTGCTCGACCAGCTCGCGCAGCGGCTCGCCGCCCGACAGCACGACGCCGCCGGTCAGCACGATCAGGCCGGGGTCGATGACGGACGTGATGGCCGCCAGGCCCACCGCCAGGCGGGCGGCGATGTCGCGCAGCCCCGCCTTGGCGTCGTCGGCCTTCTGCCCCGAGCCCTCCGCCACGCGGACCGCCTTGGTGATGGCCTGGCGGAAGTCGGTGCCGTGCACGCCGTAGGAGCGCAGCAGCCGCAGCACGGCCGGTCCGCCGGTCAGCGCCTGGTAGCCGTGGTTGGCGTAGCGGCCGGCCTCGCGGGCCGTCGGCGCGCCCGGGGTCGGCATGTAACCCACCTCGCCCGCGCCGCCGGTCGCGCCCCTGTGCATGCGCCCGCCGAGCACGATGGCCGAGCCGATGCCCTCGTCGGCCCACAGCAGCACGAAGTCGGAGTGGCCGCGCGCCGCGCCGTGCGCCTGCTCGGCCAGGGCGACCAGGTTGACGTTGTTCTCCACGTCCACGGCCACGCCGAGACCCGCGCTGAGGGTGGGCACGAGGTCGTCGATCTGCCATCCGGGCACGTCCTTGGCGGCGGCGTAGCCGAGCCGGCCGGTGGCCGGGTCGATCGCCGCCTGCACGCCGATGACGACCCTGCGCAGCTTGTCCGGCGGGTTCGCGCCGGCCAGCGCCGCGCCGAGCCGGTCGACCAGCTCGCCGCCCGGCCGCCGGGTCGTCGGCAGCGTGTACGAGCCCACGACCGTGCCGGTGATGTCGGCGACGCGGGCCTCGATGCGGTCGGGGGTGACGTCGAGCGCGCCCACGTAGGCCGCCGCCGGGTTGATCCGGTAGACCTCGGCGGTACGGCCCGGCAGGCCCTCCCTGATGCCGTCCAGCACGACCAGCCCGGCCTCCTGAAGGCGCGACAGGAGCTGGGAGGCGGTGGGCTTGGACAGGCCCGTCAGGGCGCCCAGCTCCGGACGGGTCAGCGACCCGCGCTCAAGAAGCGCCCGCAGGGCCGCGCGGTCGTTGATCGCGCGCAGCAGGCTGGGCGTTCCCGGAACCGGACCGGTCATCAGGAGGACTCCTTCGACGAAGTTAGGAAACTTTCCTAACTCGTGAACATAGGGAGTTCTCCCATGCTGGTCAAGAGGGCGAAACCAAGCCGTGACCCGGGAAGGGGAAGGGAAGATGGGAGTGCCTCGACAGGCATGCTAATGTCATCGTTTGTCGCAACAACAAGCAGAATGGCCCGGAGTGTCCCATTAACCACAATAATGGTCAGGCGGCAACTCGTCAAACGGAGCTCGCCAAGGAGCAGTCGTACGTGACCGGTCTCTACGACCGCCTCGACGAGCTGCGCGAGCGTACCCAGCGCCGGCTCAAGGAAGTGCTGGCCACGGGCGCCGTCGGCACGATGCAGAACAGATCCGAGCGCGACTCCTTCGCCGACATGTACGCCGGCCGCCTGGCCCGGCTCTGGGCGGTGGAGCGCGGGCTGGTTTTCGGCCGGCTCGACCACGTCGAGGAGGGCCGCCTCTACATCGGCAAGCTCGGCCTCACCGACGACGAGCAGCGCCGCCTGCTCATCGACTGGCGGGCGCCGGTCGCGCAGCCCTTCTACCGCGCCACCCCCGCCGCGCCCATGGGCCTGACCAGGCGCCGCCACCTGCAGACCAGGGAACGCAACGTCATCGGCGTCGACGACGACCTGCTCGACCTCGACGCGCTCACCGACGACGACCGCGCCACCCTCAACGGCGAGGCCGCGCTGCTGGCCGCCCTGGACGAGCGCCGCACCGGCCGCATGCGCGACATCGTCGCCACCATCCAGGCCGAGCAGGACCGCGTCATCCGCAGCGACCTCAACGGCGTCCTGGTCGTGCAGGGCGGCCCCGGCACCGGCAAGACCGTGGTGGCCCTGCACCGGGCCGCCTACCTGCTCTACACCCACAGGGAGCGCCTGGAGCGCCGCGGCGTGCTCATCCTCGGCCCCAACCTCACCTTCCTGCGCTACATCGAGCAGGTCCTGCCCTCGCTCGGCGAGACCGACGTGCTGCTGTCCACCGTGGGGGAGCTGTACCCGGGCGTGACCGCCACCCGGCGCGACCGTCCGGAGGTGGCCGCGGTCAAGGGCGACGCGCGGATGGCCGAGGTGATCGAGCGGGCGGTGCGCGACCGGCAGAAGGTGCCGCGCAGGCCCGTCGAGCTGACGATGGGCCGGCTGACGCTCACCATCGACCGCGCCATGCTCGACGCCGCCAGGAACAAGGCCGTGCGCTCGCGCCGCCCGCACAACCAGGCGCGCGCGGTGTTCGTCAGGTCGCTGCTGAACGCGCTGGCCAGGCAGCAGGCCCGCAAGATCGGCAAGGGGCTCATCGACGACGACGAGCTGGCCGACCTGCGCGAGGAGCTGCGTACCGAGCCGGTGGTCAAGTCGGCGCTCAACCGGCTGTGGCCGTACCTGACGCCCCAGCGGCTGCTGCTCGGCCTGTACGGGTCACCCGAGCGGCTCGACGCGGCGGGGGGCGTCCTCAGCCCCGCGGAGAGGGCGCTGCTGCGGCGCGACTCGGCCGAGTGGACCGACGCCGACGTCCCGCTCCTGGACGAGGCCGCCGAACTGCTGGGCGACATCGACGAGCACGTGCTGCGCGCCTCGGCGATGCAGGCCGAGGAGGAGCTGGCCGCGGCCCGCCAGGCCGAGGAGCACCAGCGCGAGGCCGAACTGGCCTACGCCCGCGAGGTGCTGGAGCTGACCGGCCTGTCCGACGTCATGGAGGCCGAGCGCCTGGCCGACCGCCAGCGCGCCGACGGCCCCTACCTCACCACCGCCGAACGCGCCGCCGCCGACCGCACCTGGGCCTACGGGCACGTGATCGTGGACGAGGCGCAGGAGCTGTCGCCGATGGCCTGGCGGGCGCTCATGCGGCGCTGCCCGACGCGGTCGATGACGATCGTCGGCGACATCGCCCAGACCGGCTCGGCGGCGGGGGCGCGGTCGTGGGCGCAGGTGCTGGACCCGTACGTGGCCGGGCGCTGGCGTCAGGAGCGGCTGACGGTCAACTATCGCACGCCCGTGGAGCTCATGGAGGTGGCCGCGCGGGTGCTGGCCACCATCGATCCGGCCCTGGAGGCGCCGGCGTCGGTGCGCGAGCTCGGCGCGCGGCCCTGGGCGGCGCCGCTGCCGGCGCTGCCGGAGCTGGCCAGGTCCGAGGTCGCGGAGGGCGGCAAGGTCGCCGTGGTGGTGCCCGACGCCCTGCTGGACACGCTCGGCGCGCGGCTGGTCGCGGCCGTGGAAGGCGCCGCCGTGGTCACGTCCGGCGCCGGACGGGCCGCCGGGGCGGCCGCCCTGGACGCGCCCCTGGCGGTGATGGGCGTGGCCGACGCCAAGGGCCTGGAGTTCGACTCGGTGATCGTGGCCGAGCCGGACCTCATCGCCGCCCAGTCGCCACGCGGTCCGAGCGACCTGTACGTCGCCCTGACCCGTGCCACGCAACGGCTGGGCGTCGTCCACGAAGGCCCGTTGTCGGCGGCTCTGTCGGGCCTGCCGAGCAGGTCCCCGACGTCGGCAAACGGGCTTTGACCCGCTTTACGACGGCAGGCCGAACATGCCCCACCTGCGGAAACTTGATGTTCCCGCTGATCGGGACACGGTTGACATCTGAGGTGGAGTCGGTAGTTTGCTGCGCAGTCCAGCACGGGACTTGGCCGGTTGGCCGTCTCTGACATCGCCGGATCCTGCGTCCGTGACGGAGCGTGACTTCGTCCACACAGCCAGGTGCAGGGCCGTCGGTCCGTCGAGTCGGGGCACCCCAACCGGTTGGGGGGTTGGACCCGGGACGGGTCCGGGAGCCCAGTAGACAACGGAATTCCGCGCTCGCCGCCGACGAGACGGGTCCGGTCCGAAGGGTTTCCGGGCCCTCTTCCCGCTCTCGTGCGCAGGATCGCGGATCGCGCCGGGTGATCCCGTCCCGAACGGGATCACCCAGCCGGCCGCCCGACCGCCTGCGAGCGGCTGTTTTCGATCTCGGTGTGCGCCGCTGGCTTGAGCGCGGCCCCGGGGCGGTAGCGTTTTCGCAAGCAGGCGTGCGATTTTGCGAGGAGACCCGGCGTGGTTCAGGACAAGACGAGCCTTCCGCCCGTCGCCGGGCGCGAACCGGCTCCCGAGGCGGACGCCTCCGACGCCGCCCCCGAGGACACCACGCCCGAGGACACCACGCCTGAGGACACCGCCCCTTCTTCGGACAAGGGTGTTCGCGTCAAGGGCGAGGGCCGGTGGGTCCTGGCCGCGCGGGTCGTGGCCGTGGTGGCCGGCGGGCTGCTGCTCTACACCGCCTTCCCGCCGCTCGACTGGTGGTTGTGCGCCCCCGTCGGCATCGGCCTGATCGTCGCCGGCCTCTACCGCGCCCGTCCCCGGCGGGCCGCGTGGCTGGGCTACCTGGGCGCCGCGGTGTTCCTGTTCCCCGCCCTCGCCTGGGTGCGCACGATCGGCGACGACGTCTGGGTCATGCTGGTGGCCACCGAGAGCGTGTTCTACGCCGTCATGGCCGCCCTGGCCGCGCTGGTGTTCCGGCTGCGCCTGTGGCCGCTGTGGTTCGGCGCGCTGTGGGTGGCGATGGAGTGGGCCCGCGGCCTGGTGCCCGTCGGCGGCTTCCCGTGGGCGCGGGTGGCCTTCAGCCAGGGCGAGTCCCTGTTCACCTCCTACGCCGCGCTGGGCGGCGCGCCGCTGGTGTCCTTCGCCGTCACCCTGTGCGGCGCCCTGCTGGCCCACGCCGTCCTGGTGCGCCCGGCGGCCGCCGTGCGCAGGGCCGTCCCGGCCGCCCTGGCGCTGGCCGTGCCGCTGCTCACGCTCGCCCTGCCGAGGCCGGGCGACGAGGGCCGCTCGATCAACGTGGGCATCGTGCAGGGCAACGTCCCGGGGCGCGGCATGCACGCGCTCGGCGACGAGCCGGCCGTCGTCCTGCGCAACCACGCCGAGGAGACCAAGCGCCTGGCCGCCGCCGTGCGCGCCGGGGCCCTGGCCAGACCCGACATCGTCGTCCTGCCCGAGAACTCCACCGACATCGACCCCTACACCAGCGCCTTCGCCCGCCAGGTCATCGACGAGTCGGTCAAGTACGTCGGCGTGCCCACCCTGGTCGGCGCCGTCGTGGCCATCGGCGACGAGCACCGGGCCACGCGCAGCCTGGTGTGGGACCCGGTCACCGGGCCCGGCGCCTACTACGACAAGCAGCACCTGGTGCCGTTCGGGGAGTACACGCCGTTCAAGGAGATCGTGCTGGCGCTGTGGGAGCGGGCCAACCTGGTCGGCCGGCAGTCGGTCGCGGGCACGAAGCCGGGCGACCTGAAGCTCGGCCCGGTCACGATCGGCGCGGTCAACTGCTACGAGGTGGCCTACGACGACACCGTGCGCGGCACCGTGCGCGCCGGGGGCACCCCGCTGGTCGTGCAGACCAACAACGCCAGCTACGCGCTGTCCAACCTGCCGCCGCAGCAGCTCGCGATGTCCAAGCTGCGTGCCGTCGAGCACAACAGGGCCGTCGTGACGGCCGCCACGACCGGGATCTCCGCATATGTCACGCCTGACGGTAAGGTCTCCTGGCAGACCCGTGAACTTGTCCCCGACATGAACGTGGTCAAGGTGCCCGTACGCACCCAGGAAACGATCGCCACAAAGGTGGGCGAGCTTCCTGAATGGGCATTGATGTTGATGGGAGCGGTGGCTGTCGGAGTCGCCGCACGGCGCGGCAGGCGAGGCGACCGAATGGGAAACGGCTCATGATGGAGACTCTCGGCCGGGTGCTCGTCGTCGTCCCGACCTACAACGAGCGCGACAACCTGCCCGCGATCGTCGAGCGCGTGCGTGCCGCGCTGCCGGACGCCCACGTGCTGGTGGCCGACGACAACAGCCCCGACGGCACCGGCGAGGTCGCCGACGGCCTGGCCGAGGCCGACGAGCACGTCCACGTGCTCCACCGGCCGGGCAAGCAGGGGCTCGGCGCGGCCTACATCGCCGGCTTCCGCTGGGGGCTGGGCGAGGGCTACGACGTGCTGGTCGAGATGGACGCCGACGGCTCCCACCAGCCCGAGGAGCTGCCCAAGCTGCTGCAGGCGCTGGCCGACGGCGCCGACCTGGCGATCGGCTCCCGCTACGTGCCCGGCGGCAAGGTGGTCAACTGGCCGCACCGGCGCGAGCTGCTGTCCAAGGGCGCCAACATCTACACCCGGGTGATGCTCGGCCTGCCGGTGCGTGACGCCACCGCCGGTTTCCGCGCCTACCGGGCCTCCACGCTGGAGAAGGTGGGCCTGTCCGGGGTCGAGTCGCAGGGCTACTGCTTCCAGGTCGACCTCACGCTCCGCACGTCCAGGCACGGGCTGCGGGTGGTGGAGGTGCCGATCACGTTCGTCGAGCGCACGGTCGGCAAGAGCAAGATGAACGGCAAGGTCATGTCCGAGGCGTTGTGGCGCATCGGCATGTGGGGCGTCACCGGCCTGCCCCGCCGCCTGCGCCGCACCCGCGGCTGACCGGCGCGAGGATCCGCGTCCAGGAACGCACACGGCCCGCCGGACGTTGTTCCTGATGTACGTGTGCGCGGAATCGAGGAAACGATGCGGCTGCTGCTGTTCCTGGCCTTGCTGGGCGTCCCGGTGCTGGAGGTCTGGCTGCTGATCCAGGTCGGATCGATGATCGGCGGATGGCCGACCGTCGGCCTGCTCGTCGCGGGCAGCCTGCTGGGCGCCTGGCTGGTGCGCCGCGAGGGCCGCCGGGCCTGGCGGCGTCTGCAGGCGGCGTTGTCGGAGGGCCGCGTGCCCGACCGCGAGCTGGCCGACGGCGGCCTGGTGCTGGCCGGCGGCGTGCTGCTGATGATCCCGGGCTTCTTCACCGACGTCGTCGGCTTCGTCTTCGTGCTGCCGTTCACCCGGCCGCTGATGCGACGGCTGGCGTCGTGGTTCTTCGACCGGCGGGTCAAGCGGGTGGCGGCGGCCTCTCCGTACGCGAACCTGTTCCCGTCGGCGCCCGGCGTGGACCGGGCCCCCGAGGGCGGCAAGGTCGTGCACGGCGAGGTCATCCGCGACGATCAGGACGCCTAGCGGCGCTACCAGCGCCGGTAGACCTCCTCGGCCCAGCCGTACAGGCCGTCGACCGTCACGCTCTCGCCGTCGTCGGCGACGACCGTGCCGCGGTAGTGGCCGAACGCCTGGGCCTCCTGGCTGCGCATGTAGAACGCGCGCCGCACGTCGGCCTCCCGCACGTGCTCGGGGACGAACTCCAGGTCCACGCGGTCGCCCACGATGCGCCAGGGCGCGCGCCAGTCGGAGGTGTCGTACCGCCAGACCAGCTCCTCGCTGATCTTGTGCAGGCGGCCGTCGAGGATGAGGCCGTTCTCCACGCTGCCGGTGCCGTCGGTCCACTTGCCGCCGATCTGCAGGGCGACGTCCCGGCCGCCGGGCCGTCCGGCGGCGGCGCCCCAGTTCCAGCGGATGTCGCCGGGCCAGCGCCCGCGCCCGAGGTCGAGCGTGGCGAGGGCGTCGGCGGGGTCGAACTCGTAGGTCAGCCCGTTGACGCGGACGGTGCCCTCGGCGGGACGGCCGACGTCCTTGACCGTGTACTGGAAGCGGCGCGGGCCCCAGGGCACCACGACCGACAGGCTCTCGCGGCCCGGCACCCGCCGCACGAGCACGTCGGCGGCGATCTCGGCGGACTTCAGCCGCAGCCGGGTGCCGTCGGCGGTCTCGTCGACGCTGATGCGCACCGGGCCGGCGCCGATGCGCACGCTGCCCTCGCCGCCGCGCTCGGAGAAGGCCACGCCCCTGGCCGGGACGAGCAGCCCCCGGCTGGAGACCTGCTCGCCGGTGCGCCGGTCGAGGAAGAACGCCGACTCGCCGGCCAGGTAGTCGAGGCTGCTGGCGCTGAAGGCGAACACGTGCCCGGGGCTGGTGACGCACCAGTAGTCCCAGCGCATGGTGCGGCCCCAGCCGCGGATGTTGGCGCGGTGCAGCGGGGTGCGGCTCCAGCCGACCGCGGCCGGGTTGAGCCGGCCGTCGGGCAGGCACAGGTCGACCCTGCGGGTGATCTCGCGCTCGGCGACCGTGCGCGGGCTCGTCTTCATCGTGCTCTCCGTCATCGTCCCAGCCCCACGCTGAGGTACTTGTACTCCAGGTAGTCGGCCACCCCGTGGTGGCCGCCCTCGCGTCCGTAGCCGCTGCTCTTGATGCCGCCGAACGGCGCCTGCGGCGGCGCCAGCGGGCCCCCGTTCACGGTGACCATGCCGAACTGCAGCTCCTCGGCCACCCGCAGGGTCCTGGTCAGGTCGTTGGTCCACACGTAGGCGGTCAGCCCGTACGGGGTGGCGTTGGCGCGTTCGACGACCTTGTCGCAGTCGTCGAACTCCAGCACCGGCGCGACCGGCCCGAACGTCTCCTCGCGGCAGACCAGCATGTCCTCGCTCACCCCGCCCAGCACGGTCGCCGGGTAGTACGTGCCCGCTCCCTCGGGACGGCGCCCGCCGGTCAGGACGGTCGCGCCGCGGGCGACGGCGTCCTCGACGTGCCTGCTCACCTTGGCCACGGCCGGCTCGTCGATGAGCGGGCCCAGCTCGGCCGCCCGCGCCTGGCGTACCAGCTCGGCGGTGAAGGCGGCGGCGAGCGAGGAGTGGACGAAGATCCGGTTGGGCGAGGTGCAGGCCTGCCCGGCGTTGAGGAACTTGCTGCGGGCCACCGCGCGGGCGGCGGCGATCGGGTCGGCGTCGGGGAAGACCAGCACGGGCGCGTGCCCGCCCAGCTCGACGCTGAGCCGCTTGACGTCGTGGGCGCTCTGCCTGATCAGCTCGCGGCCCACCTCGGTGGAGCCGGTGAAGGACACCTTGCGCACCCGCGGGTCGGTCATCACGGCCTGGCCGAACCCGGCGGGGCGGGACGTGGTGACCAGGTTGAACACCCCCGGCGGCAGCCCGGCGGCGACGAACGCCTCGGCCACCGCGATCGCCGACAGCGGGGTCTGCTCGGCCGGCTTGAGCACGACCGTGCAACCGGCGGCCAGCGCCGGGCCGAGCTTGCGGGTGATCATCGAGACCGGGAAGTTCCACGGGGTGATGCCGGCCACCACGCCGACCGGCTCGGGCAGCAGCCAGATGCGGTTGCCCTCGTGTGCGCCGGGCACGGTCTCGCCGTACAGGCGGCGGGTCTCCTCGGCGGCCCACAGCAGGTGGTCGGCGCCCGAAAGCACCTCGCCGGTCGCCTCGGCGAGCGGCTTGCCCTGCTCGGCCGTCATGATCGCGGCGATCCGGCCGGCCCGCGCGGTCAGCTCGCGCGCGGCGGCCCGCATGAGGTCGGCGCGCTCGTGCGCGGGCATGGCCCGCCAGCCGGGCAGCGCGGCCGCGGCGGCGTCGACCGCCTGCGTGGCCAGCTCGGGGCCGCAGTCGGCGACCTGCGCCAGCGGCTCGCCGGTGGCGGGGGAGCGGACGGTGAAGGTCTGGTCGGCCTCCTGCCATGAGGCTCCGACCAGAGCCCTGCGGGTGTCAGCCATGTGTCTCCTGGATTCCTTCGATGAGTGCCTTCATGGCGGCCATCTCGTGCGCGTGCTGCAACGTGCCGGCCAGCGGGATGTCGCCCGCCACCAGGGCGTTCCTGATGGCGATGTGCTCGGCGTGCGACTTGGGCAGCCGCCAGGGCACCAGGCGGAAGCCGCGCTGGGCGGTCTCCGTGCGCGCCCACAGGCTCTGCAGCATGCGGTGGGTGAGCTTGCTGTGCTCGGTGTCGCACAGCAGGGAGTGGAAGCGCCGGTTGAGGCGGGCGAAGGCGGCGACGTCCTCGCGGGCGACGGCGGTCTCGCACTCGGCGAGCACCGCGTCGACCTCGGCCAGCCGCGCGCCCTCCAGCGGCACGCCGCCCAGCTCCAGCGCCAGCGCGGTGAGCGCGGCCCGGACGCTGTAGAGCTCGCGCACGTTGGCCACCGTGAGCTCGGCGACCACGGCGCCGACGTGCGGACGCTCGACCAGCCAGTCCTCCGAGCACAGCTGCTTGATCGCCTCGCGCACGGGTGTCTCGCTGATGCCGACGGCCTCGGCCACCACCCTGGTGGTGATCTTCGTGCCGGGAGGCGCCTCGCCGCTCATGATCAGATGTTTGATGTGGTCCGCCGCAAGATCCGCCTTGGTGCGGAAGGGGGAACGCGATTCGGCCATGGTTGGGGAGCCCTTCAGACCCGCTGGACGGTGAGCGGCTCGATCGCCGCGTGGTCCAGCTCTACACCGATTCCGGGCCCCGTCGGAACGGCGACGAGACCGCGGGAGTCGGGCAGCAGCGGTTCGGTCAGCATGGCGTGGAACACCTCCGGGACGATCACCGGCGGATCGTAGGGGTACTCCAGCCAGTCGCAGTTCGGCAGGGAGGCGCAAAGCTGCAGGTTGCCCGCCACGCCCAGCCCGGTGGCCCAGGCGTGCGGGATGACCTTGCGCTGCCGGGCGGCGGCCATGGCGCCGAAGTCGCGCAGCGCGCCGATCTCCTCGCTCTCGTTCGCGTCGGGCTGAAAGATGTCGAAGCAACCATCCTCCAGCATGCGCACGAGCTGGCCGATGCCGCGGTTGTGCTCGCAGCCCGCGATGGGGATCGGCGAGGCCGCGGTCAGCTCGCACAGCGCGCGGTAGTCGTGCCGGGGCAGCGGCTCCTCCAGCCACGCGACACCGAGGCCGGCCAGCTCCCTGGCCGTGGTGAGAGCGCGCTCGAAGTCCCAGATCAGGCGGGTGCCGTCGGGGGCGTAGCGCCATCGGGCGGCCGCCTGGTTGGCGTCCACCATGATCGCCACGTCCGGGCCGACCGCCTCGCGGACGGCGGCGACCTGCCGCACGTCCTCGGCGACGGTGGCCGCGTGCACCCGCAGCTTGATCCCCTGGAACCCCCGCTCGACGGCGGCCAGGGCGTCCTCGGCCCGCTGCCGCGGGTCGCGGAGCTCGCCGAAGCTCGCGTACGCGCGGACAGCTCCCGAGTGCCCGCCCCAGAGCTTGTACAGCGGCTGCCCGCAGGCCTTGCCGACGGCGTCCCACACGGCGACGCCGACGACCCACGGCCGGGGGAAGACGTACTCGGCCACGTACCGCAGCCGGTTGGCGACGTGCGTGGTGTCGAAGGCGTCCAGGCCGACGAGCTGCGGGCGGATCCAGCCGCGGATCGCCTCCAGCAGCATCGGCCCGGTGCCGTGCCCCATGTCGCCGCCGGACACCCCGACGATGCCCTCGTCGGTCTCGACCTCGACGACGACCGCCGACATCGCCCGGTGCGCGCCCTCCGGGGCCCACGACGGCACGAACGGCCGGGGATAGGGCAGCTCGATGACCCGCGCGCGGACGTCTGTGATCCTCATCGGCTCCTCACCCCTTGGTCGCGCCGTCCGCGAGACCCTTGATCAGGTACTTCTGCACCAGCAGCGCGAAGACCACCACGGGCAGCACGGTCAGCACGCCGACCGCGGCCAGCGGCCCCCACATCCCGCCCTTCTCGGTGTCGGCGGCGATCCCGGCGATGGCGACGGGGATGGTGACCGCCCGGTCGTTGGTGAGGATGAGCGCGAACAGCAGCTCCTCCCAGGCCAGGATGATGCAGAAGATCAACGTCGAGACCAGGCCGGTCAGGCTCGTCGGCACGATGATGCGGAAGAACGCGCCGAAGCGCGAGCAGCCGTCGATCATCGCCGCCTCCTCCAGCTCCTTGGGCAGCCCGCGGAAGAAGGCCCGCATCAGCCACACGACGTACGGCACCAGGAAGGTCACGTACGCCAGGATCACGGTGATGTACTGGTCGGTCAGCCCGAGCTTCCTGGCCACCAGGAACAGCGGCACCACCAGCGCGATCGGCGGCACCGCGCGCGAGGCCAGGATGAGCCCGCCCACCACGCCCGCGCCGCGCATCCGCAGCCGCGACAGCGCGTACCCGGCCATCGAGCCGGCGACCATGGAGATGGCCGAGGCGCCCGCCGCCACGATGACCGTGTTGATCATGCGGGGCAGGATGCGCGCCTGCTGGAAGTAGCTGACGTAGTTGTCGAGGGTGAACTCGCTCAGCCACCGCGGCGGCACCGTGAAGATGTCCCGGGGCAGCTTGAACGAGATCGAGACCATGTAGAGCACGGGGAACAGGAAGGCCAGCGTCACCAGGACGGCCCCGGTGACGGCCGCGTACCGTCTCACCATCGGTTCTCCAGACGCCGGGTCACACGGAACAGGACAAAAGTGATCAGCATGGTCAGGACCAGCACGATCGTCGCCATCGAGGAGGCCGAGCCGAACTCCAGGCTCCTGAAGCCCTTCTCGTAGATGTAGAGGTTGATGACGTTGGTCGAGTTGCCCGGCCCGCCCCTGGTGGCCGCCAGCGCGATGTCGAACATCTTGACCGCGCCCAGCCAGCGCACCACGAACGCGGCGGCCATCACCGGCACCAGCAGCGGCAGCGTGATGCGCCGCAGGATCGCCCAGCGGCCGGCGCCGTCGGACCTGGCGGCCTCGTACACGTCGCCGGGCAGCGCCATGATCCCGGCCGAGGCGATGAGCACCACGAACGGCGTCCAGCGCCAGGTGTCGATGACGATCAGGCTGACCATGGCCAGCGTCGGGTCGCCGATCCACTCCACCGGCCCGACGCCGACCAGGCCGAGGGTGTAGTTGACCACGCCCCACAGCGGGTCGAGCAGCATCCGCCACACGCCGCCGGCGACCACCGGGGCCACCACCATCGGGATGAGGAACAGGGCACGCAGCACGCCCCGCCCCCGCCAGGCGACGTTGAGCAGGAACGCGATGGCGAACCCGAGCACCATCTGCAGCGGCAGCGCGATCACCAGGTAGACCCCGGTGACCTTGAGCGAGTCCAGGAATCCCGGGTCGTGCAGCACGGCCTCGTAGTTGCGCCAGCCGACCCATCCGGACGGCTGGAAGGAGGCCAGGTCGAAGTCGGACACGCTGACCCAGGCCGTGTACAGGATCGGGTAGAGCAGCATGCCCGCCAGCAGAAGCAGGGCGGGGGCGAGGAAGAGCCAGGCCGTGCCCGGCTCTCCCAGTCGGGCACGCCTCACTGGTTGTAGCCCTTGGACTTCAGCAGGTCGGTGATCTCCTTGGCGGCCTGGTCGATCGCCTGCTGCGCGGTGGCCTGCCCGGACATGGCCCGGCTGGTCTGCAGCGCCAGGATCTGCTGCACGGCGTCGGACTCGGGCAGCCTGGGCCGCCACATCTCACCCTTGGAGACGACGTCGTAGCCGTCCTTGAGCGCCTTGTAGACCGGGCCGGCCCACTCGGCCGGCGGCGTGCCGTCGAGGCTGGAGTTACGGGCGGGGAAGGTGCCGAACGCCTTGCCGGTGAACTGCTCGCCCTCCTTGGAGGTCACCCACTGCAGCCAGGTCCAGGCGGCGGCCGGGTGGGTGGACTTCTTGGAGATGCCCGCCGTCCAGATGCCGCGGTGGGCGCCCGGCGCGGCCGATCCGGCGGGCAGGGTGGTGATGCCCACCTGCTCGGGGGTCAGGGTGGTGGTCTCCTTGTCCACGGCGGTGCCCTTGAAGACGCTGCCCCACATGAACATGGTGGCCGTCTTGCCCTGCCGGAAGGCCTCCAGCGGCTCGTTGAACTGGTAGGTACTGGCCCCGGGCGGCGCGTACTTGAGCAGGTCCACCTGCGTCTGCAGGGCCTTGACGCCGGCGGGGGTGCCGAAGGCGACCTTCGTCCCGTCGAGGATCTTGCCGCCGTCGGAGTTGAGCACGGTCTGCCACACCGTGGGGGTGAGCGGGTCCTTGGTGAAGTACGTGCCCACGGCCCAGGAGTCGGTCTTGCCGTCGCCGTCGGTGTCCTGGACGAGCTTGGGGGCGTCCTTGAAGTACTGCTCCCAGGTCGTCTGCGCGGTCGGCTCGGCCACCCCGGCCTTCTTGTACAGCGACTTGTTGTAGAACATCAGCAGCAGGTTCGAGCGCACGGGCACGGCGTACTGCTTGCCCTCCCACTCGCCGGCGGCCAGCGGGGAGGCGTTGAAGTCGGCCCAGTCGTAGCCGGGATCGTTCCACTTGGCCAGCTCGGGGCTCTTGAGGTCGTACAGGGCGCCGGTCTTGGCGAGCTGCGGCAGCCAGGGGTCGTCGGCGAGCACCACGTCGTAGGTGGCGGTGGTGCCGGTCAGCTCCAGCATCGTCTTGGGGAGCTGGTCGTTGTAGGGCGCGCCGTCGACGGTGACCTTGATGCCGGGGTACTTCTTGGCGAACTCCGGCACGAGCTTGTCCTGCCACTGCTTGGCGAACGCGTCGTTGGCGATCACGCGGATCGACACCGGGGCCTGCGCCGTGCCGAGGCCGCCGCCGTCGGCCGCGACCTCCTCCGACGGCGAGCCGCAGGCGGCGACGCTGAGCGCGAGCACGGCCGCGGCCGTGACGAGCCGGGTGTTGTTCAACACTTGTGTCCTCCCGGGAGGGGAATGGGGGATTTCAGGCGGAGGGGTCGACGGCGAGCTTGACGACGTCCCGGCCGTCCAGTGGGTGGCCCGAGCCCAGGGCTTCGAGCGCCTCGCGGACCCGGCCGAGCGGCACGCGGTGGCTGACCACGCGCTCGAAGGGGCTGCCGCCGCGTTCCAGGATCGTCAGCGCCTGGTGGTAACGGCGCTGCATGTCGGGGCCGGCGCCGTAGACGCCGGCGATCGTGAGGTCCCGCTTCAGCAGGTCGCTGTACGGGTTGAAGGGGACGGTGCCGCGGTCGGTGAAGTTGCCCAGTTCGGCCAGCACGCCGCCGTCGGCGACCAGGCCGAGCGCCTCGGTGAACGCCTCGGGCGAGCCCGCGGTGCCGATGACGGCGTCGGCGCCCTGGCGTCCCAGCGCGTCGAAGACCGCCCGGCGGCGCGCGGCGGGTTCCTCGCCGAGGCCGACGACGGCGTCCGCGCCGAGCAGCGCGGCCAGTTCCAGCCGGGCGCCGGGCGCGCCGACGGCGACCACCTTGGCCGCCCCGGCGGCGCGGGCGGCCACCACGGCCATCAGGCCGATCGCGCCGATGCCCTGGACCACGACGGTGGAGCCGATCCGGATCGCGGAACGTTCCACGCCGTGCAGGGCCACCGACAGCGGCTCCTGCAGCACGGCCACCTCGGCGGGCAGATCGGTCCGGTAGAACACCGTTCCCGCGTTCGAGGCGTACAGGTGGGTGGCGAAACCGCCGGTCAGGTACGGCGGCCGGTCGGCGGGGGAGGCGAACCCGTAGGAGGGCCGCCGGTCCGGGCAACTCCCCGGCCTGCGGCGCACCTGGCACTCGAAGCACCGGCCGCAGCTCAGCGACGGGAAGACGCCGACCCGGTCGCCGACGGCCACCGGCCGGCCCGCGTGGTCGGCCCCGACGCCGTCGCCGAGCGCCGCCAGCCGGCCGACGATCTCGTGCCCGAGCAGCGCGGGGAACCTGACGCTGGCCAGCCGGCCCCGGTAGATGTGGGCGTCCGTGCCGCACATGCCGCACAGCTCCACCTCCAGGACGAACTGTCCCGGGCCGGGTTCCGGCAGGTCGTACTCGCGCA
Organism: Nonomuraea sp. NPDC052265; assembly: GCF_044547985.1. Lineage (NCBI taxonomy): Bacteria > Bacillati > Actinomycetota > Actinomycetes > Streptosporangiales > Streptosporangiaceae > Nonomuraea > Nonomuraea sp. NPDC052265. The sequence goes on along the minus strand of NZ_JBIUBJ010000004.1, from coordinate 112,521 downwards.
CCTCCACCGCTCCCGCGACGTCGGTGACGATCGCCGCGCGTGCCGTCGCGTCCATGCACCGCCTCCTGCATTCTGCTTTCTATAGAATGTGGAAGACGGTAGTTCGTCCGGTTTTGAACGGTCAATCCTTGTTACCGGAATGTTTCTGAGGCCACGTCCACGAAGTAGGCCCGCAGCAGCCTGCGCCCCTGGTCGATCATGGCCGGATCACCCTGCGGCGTCGCCGAGAACGTCAGGTACAACACCGCCGCCGTGCACTGGATGGCCAGCCGCATCACCCGGTAAGGATCGGGCAGCGGCGGCAGCCCCGCCTCCTCCAGCGCGAAGTGGTAGAGCCGCTCGGCCAGCACGTCCCCGCTCTCCTGCACGCGCCCGGCGGGCAGGAACGACGCGCCGCCCGGCCGGGTGTCGGCGAAGTCCACCACGGTGAAGCCCGGCACGCTCCTGCGCATCGCCACCGTCTCGGCCAGCACCAGTTCGGCCGCCCGCGGCCAGGTCAGCGGCGGCTCCTCGGCGACCCTGGCCCGCATCCGGGCCAGCAGGACCTCCAGGTTGCGCAGCGCCAGCTCACGCAGCATCCCGGGCTTGCCGTCGAAGAACTGGTAGATGGTGCCGGCGGGCACGCCGGCGCTCCTGGCGACGTCGGAGATCGTGAGGGCGTCCAGGCCCACCTCGTCCAGCAGGCGGGCGCAGGCGTCGAGGATGCGTTCGACCCTGTCGATGCTGCGCCTCTGGACCGGTCGCCGCCGGATTCCGGGGTTCTCCACGGACAAGTCTTAACATAACGACCTGTCATGTTCTAACGTGACATCCTCTCACGTTCCCCCCGGAGGACATGCATGGCCGAAATGCGCCTCACGCCTGACAGACGGGTATCCGCGGGCTGGATGTCCCTGCTGGCACTGGCCCAGATGGGGGTCATCATGGCGATGACCGTCGGAAACCAGATCCTGCTCCCCTCCCACGTGGCGCGCATCGATCCCCAGCACAAGGAGGCGTCGCTGGCGGTGGTGTTCGCCGTCGCCGCCGTCTGCACGATCGTGGCCAACCCGCTGTTCGGCGCCCTGTCCGACCGCACCCGCGCCCGGATGGGCCGGCGCCGCCCCTGGATCGCGGGCGGCGCGCTGGTCTGCGCCGCGTCCCTGGTCTTCCTGTCCCGCCAGGACTCCCTGGCCGGGCTGGTCGTCGGCTGGGCGGTCGCCCAGCTCGCCTTCACCGCGGCGCTGGCCACCGCCATCGCCACCGTCCCCGACCAGGTGCCGATCCACCAGCGGGGCAAGGCCTCGGCGCTGGCGGGCGTGGGCCAGCTCGCCGGGCCGCTGCTGGGCGGGGTCGTGGTCACCGTCGTGGCGACCGGCTCGCAGGCCGGGTTCATGGCGATGGCGGTCCTGATCCTGCTGCTGGTGCTGCCGTTCAGCCTGTTCACCAAGGAGCCCGCCACCGCGCCGGCCGACCTGCCGCCGTTCGACCTGCGCGCGCTGCTGCGCAGCTTCCGGGTCAGCCCGCGCAAGCACCCCGACTTCGCCTGGGCCTGGCTGAGCCGCTTCCTGATCACCCTCACCCTGGCCATGGCGATCGGCTACCTGCAGTACTACCTGCGCGACGGCGTCGGCTACGAGGCGCTCTTCCCCGGCTCCACCGTCGAGCAGGGCGTCGTGGTGCTGGTGGCGGTCTTCACGCTGAGCAGTGTCGTGCCCACGCTGCTGGCGGGCTGGCTGTCGGACCGGTTCGGCAACCGCAGGTCGGCCGTCTTCATCGGCGGCCTCACGATGGCCGCCTCCGGGCTGGTGCTGACGTTCCTGACGAGCTGGCCCGCCGCGCTGGCCGCCAGCGTCCTGCTCGGCGCGGGCTACGGCATGTTCGCCGCCGTGGACCAGGCCATGGTCACCCAGCTCCTGCCCGCCGACGCCGACCGCGGCAAGGACCTGGGCATCGTCAGCCTGGCCAACTCCGCCTCCAACACCCTCGGGCCGGTGATCGCCGCGCCCCTCGTCACCTCCGCGGGCGGCTACCCGCTCATGTACGCCGTCGCGGCGGCCTTCGCCGCGCTCGGCGCCTGCCTCATCTGGAGAATCCGCAGTGTCCGATAAAGCAGTGTCCGACGGATCCGCAGCCTTCGACGGCGACGCCTGGTGGCGCGACGCCGTCGTCTACCAGATCTACCCCCGCAGCTTCGCCGACGGCGACGGCGACGGCCAGGGCGACCTGCCCGGCGCGCTGGCCCGCCTGGACCACCTGGCCGACCTGGGCGTGGACGCCGTCTGGCTGAGCCCGTTCTACCCCTCGCCGCTGGCCGACGGCGGCTACGACGTCGCCGACCACACCGACGTGGACCCCCGCTACGGCACGCTGGCCGACTTCGACGCCTACGTCGCCGCCGCCACGGCCAGGGACATCAAGGTCGTCGTCGACATCGTGCCCAACCACTGCTCCTCGGCCCACCCCCGCTTCCGGCAGGCGCTGGCGGCCGGCCCCGGCAGCCCCGAACGCGAGTGGTTCGTCTTCCGCGACGAGCCCAACAACTGGCAGTCCATGTTCGGCGGCCCCGCCTGGACCCAGGCGCCCGACGGCCAGTGGTACCTGCACCTGTTCGACTCCGCCCAGCCCGACTGGAACTGGCGCCACCCCGGCGTGACCGCCATGTTCGAGGACGTGCTGCGCTTCTGGCTGGACCGCGGCGTGTCCGGGTTCCGCATCGACGTGGCCGCCATGTTGTTCAAGGAGGACGGCCTGCCGGACGTCGTCCCCGGCAGCCAGGGCGCGCCGCTGGCGCCCGGCCGGTCGGCGGTCCCGTACGAGCACCAGCCCGAGTTGCTGGAGCTGTACCGGTCCTGGCGCAAGATCCTGGCCTCCTACCCGGGCCGGCGCGGCACGGTGGCCGAGATCTGGTTCGGCGACCCCGCCCAGGCCCGGCCCTACCTCACCGGCGACGGCCTGGCCCAGCTGTTCAACTTCCGGCTGATGCCCCTGCCGTGGTCGGCCGGCGAGTTCCGCGCGGTGATCGAGGAGTCCCACCGGCTGGCCCGCGAGACGGGCGGCTCGATCCCCTGGGTGCTGGGCAACCACGACGTGCCGCGCATGGTGACCAGGTTCGGCATCGACCAGGACCTGGTCCGCGCCCCCACCGCCGACGTGCTGCTCGGCCGGGTCGCCGTCGACCGCGAGCTCGGCCTCAGGCGCGCCCGCGCGGCGGCGCTGCTGCTGCTGGCCCTGCCCGGCGGCGCCTACCTCTACCAGGGCGACGAGCTGGGCCTGCCCGAATATCTGGACATGCCGGCCGAGGCGCGGCAGGACCCGATGTTCGAGCGCACCGGCCGCGCCTTCATCGGCCGGGACGGCTGCCGCGTGCCGCTGCCCTGGTCGGGCACGTCCGCGCCGTACGGGTTCGGCACGGGCGGCACCTGGCTGCCCCAGCCGGCCGACTGGGCCTCCCTCACCGTCGCCGCCCAGCGGGACGACCCCGCCTCCACGCTCAGCCTCTACCGCAGCGCGATCGCCCTGCGCCGCGAGCACCCCGCGCTCGGCGACGGTGACCTGACCTGGCTCGACGCCCCGCCCGGCGTGCTGGCCCTCACCCGCGGGCCCGGCTTCACCCTCGTGGTCAACTTCGGCCCCGGCGCGGTGCCGCTGCCCCCGCACCACGACGTCCTGCTGGCCAGCGGCCCCCTGGACGGCGGCACGCTGCCCGCCGACACGGCGGTGTGGCTCTCGTGACCGGCGAGCCGATCCCGCTGCCGGAGTACCCGCGCCCCCAGCTCGTCCGCGACAGCTACCTCAACCTCAACGGCCGCTGGCGGTACGCGATCAACGACGGCTCGCGGCCGGAGTCCCACGACGGCGACATCCTCGTGCCGTACTCGCCGGAGGCGCCGCTGTCCGGCGTCGGCCGGCAGCTGCGGCCGGGGGAGACGCTGTGGTACCGCCGCTCGTTCGAGCCGCCCCCCGGGCCGGTCGGCGGGCGGGTGATCCTGCACTTCGGCGCGGTGGACCAGACCTGCCGGGTGTGGGTCAACGACGTCGAGGTCGGCGGCCACAGCGGCGGCTACCTGCCGTTCTCCTTCGACGTCACCGACGCCCTGACCGGGGGCGTCAACACCCTCGACGTGGCCGTTCGGGACGACACCGACACCGGGTGGCGGGCGCGCGGCAAGCAGCGCCTGCGCCGCGGCGGCATCTGGTACACCGCCCAGTCGGGCATCTGGCAGACGGTCTGGGCCGAGCGCGTGCCCGCCCTGCACGTGGAACGGCTCACGATCACCCCCGTGCTCGCCGAGGAGTGCGTCGAGGTGACCGTGCACGCCGCGGGCGGCCAGGCCGAAGTGGAGATCCTCGCCGGCGGCCGGGTGGCGGCCCGCGTCACCGCCCCCGCCGGGCGGCCGGTGCGCGTCCCGCTGCCCGGCGCCCGCCCGTGGACCCCCGAGGACCCCTTCCTGTACGACGTGACCGTCTCGCTCGGCGACGACCGCGTCCGCGGCTACGTCGGCATGCGCTCCTTCTCCGTCGGCCCCGACGCCGAGGGCGTGCCCCGGCTGCTGCTGAACGGCCGGCCGTACTTCCACGCGGGCATCCTCGACCAGGGCTACTGGCCGGACGGCCTGTACACGCCGCCCTCGGACGAGGCCATGGTCGACGACATCGTCATGATGAAGCGGCTCGGCTTCACCATGCTGCGCAAGCACATCAAGATCGAGCCGCTGCGCTGGTACCACCACTGCGACCGGCTCGGCATGCTCGTCTGGCAGGACCTGGTCAACGGCGGTGAGACCTACCGGCCGCTGGTCATCACCACCCCGGCGCTCCTGCCGCTGCGCCTGGACGACCGCCGCCACCGCCGCTTCGGCCGGGCCGACGCCGACGGGCGGGCCGCGTTCGAGGCCGAGCTGCGCGAGACCGTCGAGCACCTGCGCAACGTGGTGAGCCTGGCGGTCTGGGTGCCCTTCAACGAGGGCTGGGGACAGTTCGACGCCGCGCGGATCGCCGCCGAGCTGGCCCGGCTCGACCCCACCCGGACCGTCGACCACGCCAGCGGCTGGCACGACCAGCGCGCGGGCGACCTGCTCAGCCTGCACGTGTACTTCCGCCGCTTCCGCCCGCCCCGCCCGGACGGCCGCGTCCTGGTCCTGTCGGAGTACGGTGGCTACAGCCTGCCCGTCGAGGGCCACACCTGGGGCGAGAAGGAGTTCGGCTACCGGCGCTTCCGCACGGCCGAGGAGCTGGGCGCGGCGTTCGTCCGGCTGCACGAGGAGCAGATCGTCCCGGCCATCGCCAAGGGTCTGAGCGCCACGGTCTACACCCAGCTCTCCGACGTCGAGGACGAGCTGAACGGCCTGCTCACCTACGACAGGGCCGAGCTCAAGCTGCCCGCCGACCTCATCCGCTCCGTCACCAGGAGGCTCGCCTTCCATGACCACCCATGAACGGGAGATCACCGCCCCCGCCGACCTGTGCCTGCCCGGCGGGCGGCTTGACCCCGCCGCGGTCGGCTGGACCCGCACGCCGCTGCACCGAGCCAACCTGCGCGGCTGGGGACGCCGCAAGCAGTGGGAGTACTGGGGCGTCGTCACCCCCTCCCACATCATCGGCCTGGTCGCCTCCTCGCTGGACTACGCCGGGGTGCACGGCCTCTACGTGCTCGACCGGGCCACCGGCGTGGAGTTCGCCAAGGACGTGGTGGTGCCGCTGGCCCGCGGCGCGGTCTTCCCCGACCGCAGCGGCGCCGGGACGGCGTCCGTGCGCGGCGGCGGCCTGGCGATCGACATCCGGCAGGACCCGGCGGGCACGTCGATCCGCGCCGCCGCCCCCGGCGTGCACCTCGCCCTGGAGGTGCCGCTGCCGCAGGGCCACGAGTCGCTCGGCGTCGTGGTGCCCTGGGGGCCCAACCGGTTCCAGTACACGGTCAAGGACGTCGGCCGCCCGGTGCGCGGGCGGCTGCGGCTGGGGACGGAGGAGTTCGCGATCGACGAGGCGGACTCCTTCGCGGTGCTGGACCACGGCCGGGGGAAGTGGCCGTACGCGGTCACCTGGAACTGGGCGGCCGGCAGCGGGCCCGGCAGGGCCGTCCAGCTCGGCGGCAAGTGGACCGACGGCACCGGCGTCACCGAGAACGCCCTGTTCACCGGCGGCCGGCTGCACAAGATCGGTGACGAGCTGGAGTGGGTCTACGACCGCGGCGACTGGCTGCGCCCGTGGCGGATCACCGGCCCCCGGGTCGAGGTGGAGTTCCGGCCCTTCCACGAGAAGGTGGCCCGTACCCAGCTCCTCGTGGTGGGCAGCGAGACCCACCAGTGCTTCGGCCACTTCACCGGCCGCGTCCAGGACGACGACGGCGTGTGGGTGGACCTCGACGGCCTGACCGGCTGGGCCGAGGAGGCCCGTAACCGCTGGTAGCCGTTGGCGGGCACAGCAAAACCCCCGGGCGTCGCCCGGGGGTTTTCACCGTGAGAAGTGGTCAGGCGCTCTTGCGTCGCTGGGCGCGCAAGACCGCCAATCTCTCGTTGAGCACCTCTTCCAGGTCCTCGATGGACCGCCGCTCCAGCAGCATGTCCCAGTGTGTCCGTGGGGGCTTGGTCTTCTTCGACTCCGGCTGCTCACCGTCGACCCGCACCGCGGTCGCGCCGCACATGCGGCACTCCCAGGTCGCGGGGATCTCGGCCTCGGCGGCAAGCGGAACCTCGAAGCGATGGCCCTTAGGACAGGTGTAGGACACCTCCTGGCGTGGGGCCAGATCCGTGTTACGGTCGTTCTCGTAGCTGGTTGCCCCGAGCCGGGTGCCACGAAGCGCGCGCTCGCCCATGTCTAAATGCCTCCTACAGGGCCCCCATACGTGGGGGGTCTGTCTCCCACGGTGTCTAACGCTTGGTACCGTGATGGGATTCCCACCCGCGGGGTGATCCAATCGCGCTTGGGGCCCTCGGTTATTCGAGCCCGCTCCCACCGGGGCCGCGTCCTCAGGCCGCGGCGGTCGCCCGCGGGGCTCTGAGCAGGCTCGCCGCCAGCCACAACCCGCCGATCATGATGAGCGCGCCGTGCGCGATCCGCACCGGGTACGGGCCGAAGAACTGCGGGATGAACAGCGCCAGCCCCACCGCGAGCGCCGTCCCGGCCCCCTTGGGCAGGATCCCCGAGCGTCCGACGGCCACGGCGGCCATCACCGTGCCGACGCCCAGCAGCGCCAGCCCGGCGGCGAACATGGTGATGGCGAGCGGGTCGTAGCGGAACAGGGTGGCCAGCTCCATCAGCGCGGGCGCGCCGTCTCGCAGGGAGCGTACGGCGATCACGTGCAGGCCGAAGTCCTCGGCCCCGTAGTAGGGGAGCGTCAGGCCGGCGCCGGTCCAGGTCACCGCGGCCGCGCGCAGTGACAGGCGGTCGCCGAGCACCTTGTGCAGTCCGAGCACGCCCAGGCCGAGCAGCACGAATCCGAGCATCGCGGCCAGATGGCCGGTGACCCACGCGGTCGAGGCCATGGCGGCGGCGTCGTCGCCGGACGGCCGTACCACCGGGTACACGAACAGCAGCACGCCGCCGAGGGCGAAGGCGGCGGAGGTCAGGCGGGGGGAGGTCATCGGTGCTCCTTGCTGAGGGCGTTGCTCCTTAGTGAGAGCAATGCTCTCGCTACGGGCCCCCCCGTGTCAAGAGCACTGCTCTCTGTTTAGAGCATCGCCAACCCTGCGTACGTCAGGCGAGGAGCGGCACCAGCGTCCGGTCGCCGAACCTGCTCATCGCCGCCAGTGGCGCGGAGGCCGCCCCTACTAGCAGCGAAAGGCCCGGTTTGCCCTTGTCCCTGGCGATGCGGGGACCCAGGGCGGCCATCAGTGCGGTCAGTCCCGGTAGCGGCCTGATCCACATCGTGATCTCGCGGACCAGGCCGTCCTGGTCCAGTTCGAGCTGGGCGACCTCGTTCAGCGGCTGGCGGCCCACGCGGGCGGTCGCCGTGAGCATGCGGGTGCGGCCGTCCCCGATGTCGCTCTGGTAGCGCAGGTCCGACAGCACGTCGAAGACGGCCTCGAACAGTGCTCCGACCCGCGTCAGGCCCTCGAACCCGGCCCGGTAGCTCAGTGGCGAGTGGAACACCACGCCGTCGGCGAGCGTGGCCTTGAGCGCTTCGACGTCATGCGTCTCGCCGGCCCGGCGGTACGCCGCGGCGGGTGAGTCCTGAATGTGAACTGTCATGGGTTCACTTTATCAACCCACTATCATGGGTGCATGAACAGGTTCGGTGAGATGCACTGCTCCATCGCCCAGGCCGTCGGCGTGATCGGCGAGCCGTGGACGCCGCTGATCCTGCGCGATCTGTTCCTGGGCCTGCGCAGGTTCGACGACCTCGCCGAGGACCTGGGCATCTCGCGCAACCTGCTGGCCCGCCGGCTCGACCACCTCCTCGCCACGGGGGTCGTGGAGAAGCGGCCCTACCAGGAGCGTCCGGTGCGCCACGAATACCTGCTGACCGAGGCCGGCCGTGACGTCGTGCCCGCCCTGCTGACCCTCATGGCCTGGGGCGACCGCTGGTCCACCCCGCCCGGGGGGCCGCCCGCGCTGCTCGTCCACTCCTGCGGGCGGGAGTTCACGCCGGTCGTCACCTGCCCCCACTGCGGCGGCGAGGCCACCGCCGAGACCGTGCTGCCGCTGCCCGGCCCCGGAGCCGCCCGGGGGCCGGGCACCATGGCCCTGGCCGCCGATCTGTGACGTTCCGTGTTTGGCGCGCGACCCTTCGTGAGAGGACTCTCATGGCCCGCTCACGGCCGTCCCACGGCGGCCGCACAGGCTTCAGGGGACCGCGACGTCGATCAGGAGGCGTAGATGGATCTCGTACCACGGTGGCCGGCAGTGGCCGCCGCGCTGGCGTTCGTCCTCGGCGGTGGAGGGATGCTCCTTCCCGCCCAGGCGGCGGCCGGGCCGCCCCCGGGCCTCGTCCTCGCCGCCGATGACGACGACGATGACGAGGGGGACGACGGCGAGGCCGCCCCCCGGTCCGGGCGGCGCGAACCGGTCAGGAGACAGGCGCACGCCCCCCGGCGCGACGACGACGTCGAGGGCATCCCCGGCCTGGAGGCCCGCGACTCCCGGCCCGACGCCCCCGTCAGCCGCCCCGTCAGCCGCCCCGTCAGCCGCCCCGCCAACCGCCCCGTGGACGCCCCCAGGCAGGCCGAGATCCGGCTGGAGAGCAACACCATGACCGGCGGCGGTCACGTCGGCCCGATGGTGCTGCTGGCCATCTGCGGGACCGGCGCCCTGGTGGGCGCCTCGTACTGGCTCTCGCGCCGCTACGGCCCCTGACCGGGGTCAGATCCGGGAGGGGACCTCGTTGCCGGCCGCCCTGATGGCCTTGGGCAGGTTCGTCAGGGCGAGCAGCACGAAGCCCACCACGAAGAATATGATCATGGACACGATGGCGATCCGGTAGCTGTTGGTGACCTGCAGCGCGATCGTCACGGTCAGCGACCCGATGAACGCCGAGCCCTTGTCGCTGATCTGCAGCAGGCTGAAGTACTCCGCCTCCCGCCCCTTCGGGATCACCTGCGAGAACAGCGACCGCGACAACGCCTGCGTGCCGCCCAGCACGATCGCGATGGCGAAGGCCATCAGGTAGAACTGCAGCGCCTGCCCCTCGCCGACGAACATCGCCACCACCACGATCCCGGTCCACAACACCAGGCTGGCCAGCACCGTGCGCTTGGTGCCGAAGCTGCGCGCCAGCCGCCCCAGCAGCAGCGCCCCGAAGAACGCCACGAACTGCACCATCAGGATCGCCGTGATCTGGACGGTCTTGTCCAGCTTGAGCGCCTCGGAGGCGAACGCCGCGCTGTTGCCGATGACCGTCTGCACGCCGTCGTTGTAGACCAGGTAGGCCACCAGGAACAGCAGCGTCAGCGGGTAACGCCGCAGCTCGGACAGCGTACGGCCGAGCTGGCGGAAGCTCCCGCCCACCGAGCGCAGCGTCGTGGTCTCGTGCGCCGCCACCGGACGGTTGCGCAGCCGCAGCAGCGGGATGATCGTGAACGTGGCCCACCACAGCCCGGCCGACATCATGCTGATGCGCACCGCCATGCCCTCGCTCAGCCCCAGGCTGTCATGTTGCAGGAACAGCGCCAGGTTGAGCAGGAGCAGCAGGCCGCCGCCCAGGTAGCCGATCGCCCAGCCGCGCGAGGAGACCCCGTCGCGCTCCTCGGGGGTGGAGATCTGCGGCAGGAAGGAGTCGTAGACCACCACCGAGGAGCCGTAGGCCAGGTTGGCCACCACGAACAGCACGCCGCCCACCATGTAGCGGTCGCCCTCGACGAAGTACAGGCACATGGTGGCCAGCGCGCCGACGTAGGCGAACCCGCCGAGCAGCTCCCGCTTGCGGCCGGTGTGGTCGGCCAGCGCGCCCACGATGGGCAGGAACACGATCTGCAGGAAGACGGCCACCGTCAGCGTCAGCCCGAAGAAGGCCGCGGGTCTGATGTCGGCGCCGAGCACGTCGACGTACCCCAGGCCGGGGTGGCGCAGGACCAGCGCGTCGAACTGGGACGCGCACGTGTCGGCGGCGAGCGCCGGGAAGTCCTTGGCGCAGGCGGCGGCCTTGGCGACCGGGATCAGGTACGGCCCCAGGAAGACCGAGATGATCGTGGTGTAGAAGGCCGAGTTGGCCCAGTCGTAGAAGTACCAGCCGCGCTGCTCGCGACGGCGCGCCGCGGGGGAGTCGTCGAGGTCCGCGGGGGATGCGGTGGAGGCCATGGTGTCGTGTCGCTCCTCTGCGGCCGGGCGGCCGGCGGGCCTCGCGCAGCCCGGCAACGGGGGGTGGGGTCAAGCCTGACGAAGTGGCTGTCTTCGCAGGTCGTGGGTCACATCCACGTGTCGTGCCCATGACCTTACAGTGATCACCTCAGGAGAGGAAGGTCATGACCGCCGGGCCGCTCAGGCCGCCATGCCGCGCGGGTGCCACAGCCCCCGGCGGTCGAGGACGTCGCGCAGGCCGGTGACGTTGTCGGTCATGATGCCGTCGACGCCGAGGTCGAGCAGCTGCTCCATGCGGACGGTGTCGTTGATCGTCCACACGTGCACCTGCATGCCGATGGCGTGCGCCGTGCGGACCAGGCGGCGGGTGGTGACGCGCAGGCCGCGGAAGCCGACCGGCACCTGCGCGCACGGGATCCCGGACCGCGACAGGCGGGCCAGCAGGCGGCCGTAGCCGGAGGTGGTCGCCGCGGCCCGTAGCGCGGCCACGCCGCGCGGGCCGAGCGCCGAGCACACCTCGCGGCCCAGCGCGGCCCTGGCCATCACCAGGCGCTCGTCGGAGAAGGAGGTCAGGCAGACGCGGTCGTAGGCGTTGGTGCGGCGGATCACCTCGGCCAGCGGCGCGATGGCCGCGGCCTCCTTGACGTCGATGTTGAAGCGCACCTGCGGCCAGGCGCCGAGCAGGTCCTCCAGCAGCGGGATCTCGTGCACGCCGGCGATGCGGGCCTGCCGGACCTCCCGGTAGGGCAGCTCGGACAGGCGGCCCCGCCGGTCGGTCACCCGGTCGAGGGTGTGGTCGTGGAAGGCCAGCAGCACGCCGTCGGCGGTGGCGTGCGCGTCGGTCTCCAGGTAGTCGTAGCCGAGCGCGACCGAGCGTTCGAAGGCCGCGAAGGAGTTCTCGGCGCCCTCCAGCGCGCCTCCGCGGTGGGCGAAGGCCAGCGGGCCCGGATGGTCGAGAAAGGCGAAACGACGGCTGAGCACGACCGGGGTATCCCTTCCGGAGATGGATGGTTCGGTCACGGTTCGGGGAGATTCTCCCACTCCTGGCGGCGCGCCTCGGCCAGCGCGATGGCCGCGGCGACCGACACGTTGAACGAGCCGACCCGGCCGACCTGCGGGATGTAGCAGACGCCGTCGACGGCCTCCAGCAGGGCGGGGGAGCAGCCGTGGTCCTCGCTGCCGACCACCAGGCACACGTCGCGGCCGAGGTCGGCGCGGTGCAGCGGCACGGCCTCGCCGGTCAGCTCGATGGCCAGCACGGCGTAGCCGGCCTCCTTGGCGGCCTTGACCGCCTCGGTGGCCGGGACCGGCTCGTGCCAGGTGACCAGGCGTTCGGTGCCGAGCGCCGTCTTGCCCGCCTTGGGGTTGGTGGGCGGCGTGGCGTTGCCCGCCAGCCAGATCTGGTCGACGCCGAACGCCGCGGCGCTGCGGAAGATCGAGCCGACGTTGAACGGGCCCGTCACCGACTCCAGGATCAGCGCGAGCCGGTTGTCGGTGTTCCTGCGCCAGGTGCGGTTGAGCCGCTTGACGTCGGTGGGGCGCAGCTGCCTTCTCATCGGGCCACCTTCAAGATGCGGTAGGCGGCTCGGGAGGCCTCGCGGGAGACCTGCCAGCCCTGCTCGCCGAGCCAGCGCTGCAGGGAGTCCGAGCCGAGGTGTTTCTGGACGACCAGGTAGGCGACGCCGTCGGGCGTCAGCCGGGTGAGCCACCTGGTGAGCATCTCGTGCAGAGCCGGCTTGCCAATCCGGATGGCGGGATTGGACCAGATGGCCCGGAATTTCACGTCATCCGGCACTTCATCGACATGAACTGGTCTTACTTTGTAAAGGCGGGCGGCCTGGGCGTTTCGCTCGGTCAGCTCCAGACCGCGCCGGTTCACGTCGACGGCCCACACCGTCGCCCCGGGTGCCCGAGAGGCCATCGTCAGCGCGATGGGGCCGTAGCCGCAGCCCAGGTCGAGCAGGTCGCCCTCCTGCGGCGGCGGCGGGACGGACTCCAGCAGCGCGCGCGTGCCGACGTCGACCCGGTCGGGTGAGAACACGCCCCTGTCGGTCTCCAGCCGCAGATGCAGGTCGGGCAGGACCAGATCGACCGAGCCCGGCCTGCTCGCGGTCTCGGGTCGTTCGGAGAAGTAGTGGGCCACGTGGGAAAACGTTACGGGATCCGGGTGCCGAACAAGACCGCGGCGCCGGCCACCAGCAGCCCGATCACGATCGCGGCCACGATGAACCACTGGGTGATCTCCTGGCTGACCAGCTTGAACCCGAGCGAGGTGCCGATCTGCTCGTAGACGTCGCGCAGCTCGCTGCCGGACTCGGCGGTGTAGGCCCGGCCGCTGGTGCCGTCGGACAGCGACTGCAGGGTCTGCTTGTTGACCGGGACGTTCACCGGCCTGCCGTCGATGTCGACGGTGCCCTCCTGGGTGCCGTACGCGATGGTGGAGACCGGGACGCGGGCCTGCTGGGCGGCGTCGATGGCCTCGTTCACCGACCGGCCGGAGGTGTTGTCGCCGTCGGACAGCAGCACGATCGCGGCGGGCGGCGGGTCGGTGGCGGCCTGCTGGTCGAAGGAGCGCACCGAGTCGAGGGAGTTGAAGACGGCCTCGCCGATCGCGGTGCCGGGGCGGGTGGTCAGGTTGCCGATGGCGGTGACGACGGCCTGGTGGTCGGTGGTGGGGGAGATGACGACGTTGGCCGAGCGGGCGAAGGAGACCACGCCGACGTTGAAGCGGTCGGGCAGCTCCCTGGCGAACGCCTGGGCGGCGGCCTTGGCGGCGCTGATCCGGTCGGGCTGGACGTCGCCGGCGTCCATGGACAGGGAGACGTCGAGGGCGATCATGATGGTGGCCCGGTCGCGGGGGACGCGTACCTGGTCGGCGGGCTTGGCGGCGCCGACGACCAGGAGCGACATCATGACGAGGAACAGCGCGGGGGGCACGTGCCGGCGCCAGCTCGGCCCGGCGGGGGCGACGAGGTCGAGCAGCGCCAGGTTGGTGAAGCGCACGGTGTAGCGGCGGCGGGCGAACTGCGCCACGACGTATCCGGCCACCAGCAGCGCCACCAGCACGAACAACCACAACCAGCCGGGCGCGAGAAACGTCATACGGGTCTCCGGCGGGCGAGGTGGCTCATGCGGCGCTGACGCAGGACGAACTGCGCCACGTCGAACACCCAGTCCCTGTCGGTCCGCAGCACCAGGTGGGCGATCCCGGCGCGGCGCAGGGCCAGCCGGGTGCCCTCGCGCTGGAGGGCGGCGGCTTCTGCATATGCTTGCCGGACTTTGGGAGAAAGGTGCACTTCACGTACGTTCCCGGTCTCGGGATCGGTGAACGCCACCCGGCCGACGTCCGGCAGCTCCAGCTCGCGCGGGTCGATGACCTCCACGGCCAGCACCTGGTGGCGGGAGGCCAGCCGCCTGATCGGGCGTTCCCAGGGGCGTTCGGCGTCTGGGTCGAGCTCGGGCCGGGCGTCGAGGAAGTCGGAGACGACCAGGCGCAGGCCCCTGCGACGCCGGGTGGCCGCCAGCACGTCGATGCCCTCGGCGAGGTCGGGGGCGTCGGGGACGGCCCGGCCGCGCGGGGCGTCCATGAGGGAGTTGAGCAGGCCGTACAGGGCCGGGCGGCCGGTACGGGCGGGCATGCGGTGGATGTACTCCTCGTGCAGCACCAGCGCGCCGAACCGGTCGCCCATGCGGCTGGCCAGGAAGCCGATCGCGCCGACGGCGGCCACGACCAGGTCGCGCTTGTCGGTGTCGGCGGTGCCGAAGTCCATGCTGGCGGACAGGTCGGCCAGCGCCCACGTCTCCAGCTCCCGGTCGGCGATCAGGTCGCGGACGTGGGGGACGGTCGTGCGGGCGGTGACGGCCCAGTCCATGCGGCGCACGTCGTCCTCGCCGGGCACGTACAGGCGGCTGTCGCCGGCCTCGCTGCCGGTGCCGGGCAGCAGCCCCTGGTGGGCGCCGTGCAGCAGGCCGTCGAGCCGCCGCGTGACGGTCAGCTCCAGCCGCCGCAGCGCCTGCTCGGCGGTGTTCAACGGTTCTGGTTCCACACGACGAGGGGCGGCGGCACGGCGTGCAGGATCTGCTTGACCACCTGCTCGGGATCGACGCCGTCGGCCAGCGCGTCGAAGGTCAGCGTGAGCCGGTGGGACATGACGTCGGCCGCCACGTCGCGCACGTCGTCGGGCAGCAGGTAGTCGCGGCCGCGCAGCAGGGCCAGCGCGCGCCCGGCCGAGACCAGGCCGAGCGTGGCGCGGGGGCTGACGCCGATCTCGATGGTCTCGGCCAGGTCGCCCAGCCCGTAGTCGGCGGGCGCGCGGGTGGACATGACCAGGCGCACCACGTAGTCGGCCACGAGCTGGTGCACCGAGACCTGCTCGGCGGCCTGCTGCAGGGCCAGCAGCCGGCCGGGGTCGAGGACGCGGTCGGGCACGGGCGGCATGACGCTCATGCGGTGGAGGATCTCCAGCTCCTCGTGCGCGCTGGGGTGGGGCACCCGGACGCGGAACAGGAAGCGGTCGCGCTGCACCTCGGGCAGCGGGTAGACGCCCTCGGACTCGATCGGGTTCTGGGTGGCCAGCACGATGAACGGCCTGGGCAGCGGGTGGGTGACGCCGGCCAGCGTGACCTGGCGCTCGGCCATCACCTCCAGCAGCGCGGACTGGACCTTGGCCGGGGCGCGGTTGATCTCGTCGGCCAGCAGGAAGTTGACGAACACCGGACCGAGCTCGACGTCGAACTTCTCGTTGGAGGGGTGGAAGACGCGGGTGCCGACGATGTCGCTCGGCACGAGGTCGGGGGTGAACTGGATCCGGGCGAACGTGCCGCCCACGACGGTGGCCAGGGTGGCGGCGGCGAGGGTCTTGGCGACGCCCGGCACACCTTCGAGCAGGCAGTGACCGCGGGCGAGCAGGGCCACGAGCAGCCGCTCGACCATGTGCTCCTGCCCCACGATGACACGCCGGACCTCGTCGAGACTTTGACGCAGCACTGCCGCGTCGTTTCCGCCTGGCAACTCTTCGGCGACGCTCATGACGCCATTCCACCAAACGCGCCGCGAACGTGCACGACGCCACGTCTGTGCTTTCATGGCAAACGTGGCAAGTCCCCTGCAGTACGGTGATCCGCCCCGGCTGGGGCGCTACGTCGTGCAGGCCCGCCTGCACACGGCTCCGGCCGGGTTCGTCTACCTGGGCCAGGGGCCCGACGGTCGCGCGGTGTCGCTGGCGGTGCTCACGCGGGGCGCGGCCCTGGACGCGGCGGCGCGCGACCGGTTCCTGACCGCGATCAGGGAGACGTCGGGGCGTTCGGGCGGGCGCGGCTGGCTGGGGCTCGGCCGGGCGCGCGCGTCGGTGATCGACGGGGCGCCCGAGGTGCTCGACGTGCACGACGGGCCGGCGCCGTGGGTGGCGGTGCCGTACGCGCCGGGGCAGCCGGGGGCCGAACGGTTCCTGGACCCGGTCATGGTGGGCGGGACGTTCATCGGGCAGGCGCACGGGCCGGACTTCGTGCCGTACTGGCTGACCGACCGCGCGCCAGCGCTGCCGGGGCCGCTGCGGCGGCGGTTGCCGCCCACCGAGACGCGGCGGCGGGTGCTGCTGGCCGCTCTGACGCTGGCGCTGCTGCTGGTGCTGGTCACGACGATCCTGCTGTTGCTGCTGTTCGGCAGGCGCGACAGCGAGCCGATGCCCCGGCAGCTCCCGCCGACGGTGTTCGTGCCCACGCCGCCGCCCACTCCCGCCACGCCGGTGCCGGAGCCCTCGCCGTCGCAGTCCTCGTCGCCGACCCGGACCGGTCCGGGCACGCCGGGACGGTCGCCGGGGGACGAGCTGGGCGAGTCGCCGCTTTAATGCGTTTGAGCCTGACGTTACGTGAGGCTGCAGCGTCCGCGGCATGGGGTTCATCGTTCACGACACGCTCACGGTCATGGCCGACCTGCTGGCCCGGCCGCTCGCCGACCGGCCCGAGGCGCTGCGCGGCTCTCCGGCGGGCAGCCCCGCGGCATTCCCGACATGGCCGGTTACGCGGTGGGGCTGCGGCTGGTGGACCGGGCCCTGGCCGAGACCGGGCTGAGCGCCGCCGAGGCCACCCTGCTGCCGGCCGCGAGGCTGCTGGGCCGATCTCAGCCGGGGGAGACGAACCCGGACTCGTAGGCGGCGATCACGGCCTGGGTGCGGTCGCGCGCGCCCAGCTTGGCCAGCACGTTGCCGACGTGCGTCTTGACGGTCTCCTGGCTGACGATCAGCTCGGCGGCGATCTCGGTGTTGGACATGCCCCTGGTCATCAGCCGCAGCACGTCGCCCTCGCGGCCGGTGAGCCGGTCGATCCCCGGCACGTGGCCGCGCGGGCGGCGGCCGGCCAGGGTGCGGATCGCGGCCGGGAACAGCAGCGACTCGCCGGCCGCGACCAGCCTGATCGCCTGGATCAGGTCGTCCGGTCTGGTGCGCTTGAGCAGGAAGCCGCTCGCGCCGGCGCGCAGGGCGTCGTAGACGTGGTCGTCGTTCTCGAACGTGGTCACGACCAGGACCTTGGGCGGGTCGTCGAGCTGCACGAGCCGGCGGGTGGCCTGGATGCCGTCCATGGCGGGCATGCGGACGTCCATCAGCACGACGTCGGGGCGTTCGCGGCGCACGACCGGCAGGACGGCGGCGCCGTCCCCGGCCTCGCCGACCACGCGCAGGCCGGGCTCGGCGTCGATGATGACGCGCAGCCCGGCGCGGATGAGGTCCTCGTCGTCGGCGATCACGACCTTGAGTGTCATGCGCTCGACCCTAGAGCCACGCGGACCGGCGGGATTTCGGGTGTCATGGGCTTGACCGTAGCGGGAGGCGGACCGTCTTCGGCCGCGGGTGTCACGGGGTTGATCGTAGCGGGAGGCGGACCGACACCGTCCAGCCGCTCTCGTCGGGGCCGGCGCGCAGGTCGCCGCGGAGCAGGCGCACGCGTTCGCGCATGCCGGCCACGCCGCGGCCGCCCCTCCCGCCGCCTCGCCCGCGGCCCCCGTCGCGGCCCGTGCCGGGGTTGCTGACCTCCAGCCGCAGGTCGTCCCCTTGGACGGCGGCGGCCAGTCGCACCGGGCCGCGGCCGTGCCTGATCGCGTTGGTGAGCGCCTCTTGGAGGATGCGGTACGCCTCCCTGGAGACCACGGCGGGCACGCCGGACAGGTCGCCCACCTCCTGCTGCACCTCGGCGCCGGAGGCGGCCACCAGCGCGCCGAGGTCGGCCAGCGTCGCCTGCGGCGCCCGCCGCGCCTCCTCGCCCGCCTCGCCGTCCTCATGGCGGCTCTCATGGCGGCTCTGTCGGTGGTCCTCGCGCAGGACGCCGAGCACGTGGTCGAGGTCCTCCAGCGCGGCGCGGGCCGACTGCTCGATGGCCGCCAGGGCGGTCCTGGCGGTGGCCGGGTCGCGGTCGAGCACGCGTCCGGCCGCGGCGGCCTGCAAGGTGACGACGCTGAGCGCGTGCCCGACCGAGTCGTGCAGCTCGCGGGCCAGCCGGTTGCGTTCGGCCAGCGTACGGGCGTGTTCCTCGGCGGCGGCCAGCCGTTCGGCCGGGGTGGGGCCGAGCAGCGGGGGAGCCAGGGCGGCCAGCAGCGCGCCCGCGCCCGCCGCGCCCGCCACCAGCAGCGCCAGCACCGCCACGCCCGCCGCCGCCCACAGCAGGGACGGCCACCCCGGCTCGGCCGTCAGGCCCATCACCGGCATCGGCTCCCCGATGAACGGCAGCGCCAGCGTGAACGCCGTGAACGGCACCACCGCCAGCGTGAACCCGCTCACCAGGCCGCCGACCGCCAGATGCAGCGTGAACCACGCCGCGGTGCGCCGCCGCTCCTGCCAGGACCTGCGGGCCTGCCGCGGCGGCGGCTCCACGCGCGCCCCGAGCAGCCCCTGGGCGGCGTTCACCTCCAGCGCGCGCACCGGCAGGAACAGCCCGGTCACCGCCACCACCGGCAGCACCGCGAGGAACACCCCGACCTGGATCGGCATCAGCAGGTCGGGCGAGACGCCGCGCCACACCCCGGCGACCAGCACCCCGGCCATCATGTACGGCATCAGCAGCGCGCCGCCCAGGATGAGGCACGCCCATCGGCGGGGGAGGTTCCTTCTCACACCCGCGATTGTATGTCGATACTTTTTCGCGCTGGGAGTAATGCGCCGTGAGTGAAATGCGCCCCCAGCGAAAATGGGCGGGAATTCGCCGTCGCCGGGTCTAGCGTTTTTCGCGGAATTAGTTTCGACAGAAAGGCGACGTCAATGACGGAGACCCAGCGCGCGGCCTGGCCTGAACAGCTCAGTCAGCGCCTGCTGAAGGAACGCATCGTGGTTCTCGGCCAGGAGGTCGACGACGAGATTTGCAACCGGCTCTGCGGCGAGCTGCTTTTGCTGGCGGCCGAAGACCCCAGGCGGGACATAACCCTGTACATCAATTCTCCGGGCGGCTCGGTCACGGCCGGGATGGCGCTCTACGACATGATGCAGTTCGTCCCGTGCGACGTGGCGACGGTGGCGATGGGCTTCGCCGCCTCCATGGGCCAGGTGCTGCTGACCGCCGGCGCGCCGGGCAAGCGCTACGCCCTGCCCAACGCCCGCATCGTCATGCACCAGCCGCTGGGCGGCATCGGCGGGTCGGCCAGCGACATCCAGATCCAGGCCGACAACATGCTCTACACCAAGCGCAGGATGGCCGAGATCATCGCCCGCCACACTGGCCAGCCGCTGGAGCGCATCCAGGCCGACTCCGACCGCGACCGATGGTTCACCGCCCAGGAGGCGCTGGAGTACGGGTTCGTCGACTACATCGCCGAAGGGATGAACTGACCATGAGCGGTCGTTACGTGCTGCCCTCCTTCACCGAGCGCACCTCCTACGGGGTGCGGGAGATGAACCCGTACAACAAGCTGTTCGAGGACCGGGTGGTGTTCATCGGCGCCCCGATCGACGACACGGTGGCCAACGACGTCATGGCCCAGCTCCTCACGCTGGAGTCGCTCGATCCCGACCAGGACATCAACATGTACATCAACTCGCCGGGCGGGTCGTTCACGGCGATGACGGCCATCTACGACACGATGCAGTTCGTCCGGCCGGAGATCCACACGGTCTGCATCGGCGAGGCGTCCTCGGCGGCGGCCGTCCTGCTGGCGGCGGGCACGCCGGGCAAGCGGGCGGCCCTGCCGCACGCGCGCGTCCTGCTGCACCAGCCGGCCACCGAGGGCGGCCGGGGGCAGTCGAGCGACCTGGAGATCCACGCCAGGGAGATCGTGCGGATGCGCGACCAGCAGGAGGAGATCCTGGCCCGCCACACCGGGCGCGGGGGGCTGGAGATCAGGAAGGACATCGAGCGCGACCGCATCTTCACCGCCGAGCAGGCGCGCAGCTACCGGCTGATCGACGACATCTACGCCTCCAGGAAGCGCGCCCTGGTCCCCGCCCGCTGACCTTCCCGGGGCCCGGCCGGCCGGGCCCCGGGGGTCATCCGTCCCGGTCGTCGCGGACGGCGCGCAGGGTGAGCACGTTCAGGCTCCCGTCTGCTCGCCGGGGCGGGCGATCACGAGCACCACGACGACCGCCCACAGCAGGTTGCAGACGTCAGCCGTCGTGGGGGGCGGGCCCTTCGACCGTCGGCGCGATGCCCCCGCTGCTACGTCCGAATGGGGGCAGAGCGCACCACCGCGACCACCGCTGACGCGGGCAGCAGGCCGAACTGCCGCGAATCCGCGCTCCGGCCCGGGTTGTCGCCCAGGACGGCGACGCGCCCCGCCGGCACGACGCCGCTCCCGAGCACGGCGGGCAGCCGCTCGCCCTCACGGGCGGCCAGCCGCTTCACCATCAGCCCGCCGCGGCCGCGCACGACCACGACGTCGCCGGTGACGCCCGCGGCCCTGCGCGCGAGCAGTCGCTGACCCGGTCGCAGGGTCGGCACCATGCTGACGCCCTCGACGGTGACGGCCAGGTAGCGCCCGCGCAGCCACACCAGCCCCGCCGCCGCGAGCGCCGCCGCCACCGCCACCGCCAGCAGGTACCTCATCCGACCGCCTCCGCGACGTACCCGCTGGACTGCAGCGTGAACAGCCGGGAGTAGGGCCCGTCGCGTTCCATCAGCTCCCGGTGCCGCCCCTGCTCGACGACCCGTCCCTCGTCCAGGACCACGATGAGGTCGGCGTCGCGCACGGTGTTGAGCCGGTGGGAGATGAGCAGGCTCGTACGGCCCGCCCGTCCCGCGCGCATCCGGAGGTGGATGTCGTACTCCGCCTCGGGGTCGAGTCCGGAGCTCGGTTCGTCCAGGATCATCAGTTCCGGATCTTCTCGTATCAGCGCCCGGGCGATGGCGATCCGCTGCCACTGCCCGCCCGACAGCTCGACCCCCGCGCTCCCTTCGGCCTCGTCGTCGAAGAACAGCCTGGTCAGCAACGTGTCATAGCCTCTGGGCAGCGCCTCGATGGTGCCGTCGATCCCCGCTCGCCCGGCCGCAGCCCTGATGGCGGACCCCGAGCCGATCAGCGGGAGGTTCCCGAGTCCGATGTTCTCGGCGGCCGACAGGTCGTAGGCCATGTGGTCCTGGAACACCGCGCTGATCCTGGCCCGCAGGTCCTCCGGCGCCGCGTCGCGGAGGTCGACGCCGTCCCACAGGATCGTGCCCCTGGTGGGGTCGTAGAACCTGCACAGCAGCTTGACCAGGGTGCTCTTGCCCGCGCCGTTCAGGCCGACGAGTGCGAGGGCGCGGCCGTACGGGATGAAGAGGTCGACGCCGCGCAGGATCCAGGGATGGTCGTCGCCGTAACGGAACCACACGTCGCGCAGCTCGATCCCGCGGCGCAGCGCGGGCAGCGGGACGGCGGCGACCGGCAGGTCGGGCGGGGTGGAGGTGACGCGAAGGTAGTGGGAGAAGAGCCGCAGGCTCTGCGAGATCTGCGCGATGGTCTGCGCCAGCGTGTTGAGGCCCTGCTGGGTGCCCGCCACGGCGCCCGCGAACATCGCCACGTCGCCGACGCTGAGCTCGCCGGCGCTCGCCGCCAGCCCCGTCCACACCAGCCCGCCGCCGGCGACCAGCGCGGCCAGCAGTTCGAGCCCGCCGTGCGAGGTCAGCTGCAGCACGTCCAGGCGGCGCTGGACGCGGTTGACCTGCCTGCGCTCGTCCAGCATGCGGCCGCGCAGGAAACGTCCCGTCCCGAAGAGCCTGATCTCCTTGGCGGCCTGGGTTCCGGTGAGCAGCTGCCCGTAGAAGAACTGGCGGCGTTCGGCGGGGCTGGTCTGCCACAACATCGCCGCCTGCCGCCTGGCCAGCCCCAACTGTACGGCGAGCGCGGGCGCCAGCGACGCCAGCACGATCGCGGCCATCCACGGGTTGATCAGGGCCACGGCGCCCAGGAACCCGGTGATGGTGAGAGCGGCCCTGCCCGCCTCGAACAGTGATCCGAGCAGCCCGTGGCAGCTCGCGGTGGACTGCTGCGCCAGGCGCAGCCGGTCGAGGAAGGCGGGGTCCTCGAAATGCCGCAGCCCCACGAAGCGCTCGGTGGCCCCGAAGAGCCGGTCGGTGGCGCGCAGTCCCACCGACCGGCCCAGGGCGCTGTTGGCGAAGGCCGACACCGCGGGCAGCACCCCCGCGGCCAGCCCGCAGGTGGCGAGCCCCAGCGCCGGACCGAGCACGGGACCGCTGTGCCGGCTCAGCGCGTCGAGCAGGGTCTTGGTCAGCCACGCCGCGGCGATCGGCAGCAGCGCCTGGACCAGCGTGGTCGCGACGTAGGCGATCACCATGGCGGGCGCGCCGCGCCAGGCCAGTTCCGCGGCCCCGGCCAGCGCGCGAGGTGAGGACACCTCAGCCATGCGCGGCGGCGAGCACGTCGTCGAGGGTGTGGCCCGCGGCGAGCACGGTACGGCTCGCGTCCAGGAGGAACACCTGGGGGAAGGACTCGACCTTGAACGCCTCGGTCAGCGGTCCGCCGTCCGGTCCGCCGTGCACGACCCTGGCGACGGGGTCGAGGAGTTCCCGCAGCGTGCCCGTGTCGTCGGGGAATCCGGCGATCACGGCGAAGACCTGCTCGCGTGCCATGGTCCCGGCCAGCTCGGCGAACGCGGGCGCGAGCTTCTTGCACGGGGCGCAGGTGGGCGAGAAGAAGCCGATCAGCGTGCGCTCGGGCAGCGGGGATCCCGGCTCGAACTCCGCAACCGTCTCGCCGGGCCGCACAGCGGGCGGGGGGCCGTCGGCGGGCCGCTCGTACAGGGTGTTGAGCCGTTCGGTGTGCTCGCGGAGCCTGCGGATGATGCCCATCGCGAGCATCACGTTGGCCACGCACAGCACGGCGAGGATCATGACGGCGGTCCACAGCGCGTAAATCATCTGGCCTCCTCGTCGAGGGAAAAGGAGGGCCGGACCCCGATGGCGGAGCCCGGCCCGCGGATCATGACATCGACGGGTTCCTAACAGAGCGTCCAGCCGTTGCACCTGGTGCCGGTGCTGTAGACGCAGCACCGGCGGCAGTAGCGGCCGTTGATTTCCTCCCAGCAGTTGCTGGCCGCGGCCGTGAGGTGGGGGACGAGCCGGGCGACGAGGCGGTCACACAGGTTGTGAATCATGAGCCCTCCTAGCAGGCCACGTAGCCGTTGCACCTGGTACCGGACGTGTAGAGGCAGCACCAGCGCTTGTAGCAGGTGCCGTCGACGATGAGGTAGTCCCAGTTGCAGTTCGAGGCTTCGGCCTTGACCTGGGGGACGAGTAGCGCGACCGTGCGGTCGCAGAGTCGGGTGAACACGCTCATTGAGCCCTCGCTTTCTGCGGCGGACGAACCTTTCGCCTGCACACTGACCCGGCGGTCTCAGCGGTTTCTCAGTGATTTCGCAGCGATTTCTCAAAGGCCGAGGGTGTTCCCGTTCGCCTGCCTGCTGGCGGATCGGGCCCGCATCAGGGCCGCCGCGTGCACGAACGCCGGCCCTGGGCGTGGATCCGGCGGGCGTGCGGAGGGCCGGAACCCGGGGGTCCGGTACCGCCGAATCAAGGGGCCGCCCGCCCGGAGCCGGGGGTGGCCCGGGGGGAACCACGGGGGCCGACCAGGTGGGGGAGCGGAGGACCAGGTGCCTGGGGGAGGGGGTGGGCTGCGGTGGGGGATTGGCGGAGGGGCTGTAGGCTTTTGGGCGTTTCTTGGGGGACTGGGGGAGCGGCGTGCCGCTGGAGCATGTTGTGGTGTTGCTGGCGGCGGCGGCCAGTGCCGGGTGGGTCGACGCCGTCGTCGGCGGCGGCGGGCTGGTGCAACTGCCGGCCCTGCTGATGACCGGCATGCCGCCCGTCCAGGCCATGGCGACCAACAAGTTCTCCTCGGTGTTCGGCACGGCCTCGGCCGCCGTGGCGTACGCGCGTTCCACCAAGATCGACCGTCAGGTGGCGTTACCGGGGGCGGCGCTGGCCGTGGTGAGCGCCGGGCTGGGCGCGTGGGCGGCCGCGGCGATCTCGGCGGAGGTGTTGCGTCCGGTCGTGATGGTGGTGCTGCTGGGTGTGGCGGCGTTCGTCACGTTGCGTCCTTCGATGGGCGCGCTGCCCCAGCCGCACCTGCGGACGAACGCCCGGGTCGTGGCGGCGGTGGCCGTGGCGGGCGTGGGCATCGCCTTCTACGACGGCATCATGGGGCCGGGCACCGGCACGTTCCTCATCATCGCCTTCACCACCATCCTCGGCCTGGACTTCGTCGCCGCGTCCGCCTCGGCGAAGATCATCAATGTGGGCACCAACCTCGGGGCGCTGGCGGTGTTCGGGCTGCAGGGCCACGTGCAGTGGGCGCTCGGGCTCGGCATGGCGCTGTGCAACGTGGCGGGCGCCCAGCTCGGCGCCAGGATGGCGATCAGGCGCGGGACGGCGTTCGTCCGGGTCGTGCTGTTGTGCGTGGTGGCGGCGATGGTGGTCAGGCTCGGCTGGCAGCAGTTCGGCTGACCTCCGGCACGCCGCCACCCGCCAAAGTGGCCGGTATCAGGCGCCGCGGGGCCAGGCGGCCGACGGTCGTCATGCCCGCGACGGCGCCCGCGGCGATGGCCAGCAGCGCCAGGCTGAGCCGTCCCGCGTCGAGCCCGAGGCTTTCCTTGATGGCGGGGATGCGGGCCGTCCAGGTGCCGATGGCCATGCCGGCCAGGAAGAACAGCAGGTGGACGGCCGTCCGTTCGCGTCTCACCCGGCCTCCTTGACGTCCACCCCGGCCGCGAGGAGCGCGTCACGCTGCTCGGGCGGCACACCCTCGTCGGTCACCACGACGTCCAGGCGGGAGATCGGGCAGACCGCGCCGAAGGCCGTACGGGAGAACTTGCCCGAGTCGCAGGCCACGATCACCCGCCGGGCGGCGGCGATGGCCGCCCGCTTGACCGCGACCTCGGGCAGGTCGTGCGCGGTCAGGCCGTGCTCGGCCGACAGGCCGCAGCAGCCGATCACCGCGGTGTCGAAGCGCAGCGCCGCGATGGAGTTCTCGGTGAGCGGGCCCATGAAGTTCAGCTCGCCCTTGCGCACCTCGCCGCCGGGCAGGACCAGGCGCACCCGCGGCGCGGCGGCCAGCAGGGAGGCCGCCTGCAACGCCAGCGGCAGCACGGTCAGCCGCCGTCCGGCCAGGGCGCGGGCCACCTCCAGCACGGTGGTGCCGCTGTCCAGCACGACCGCCTCCCCGTCGGCGATCAGGGCCGCGACCTGGACGCCGATCCGCCGCTTGGCCTCCACCGCCTCCCGCTCGCGGACCCCGAACGGCGGCTCCTCGCCGCGCGGCAGCAGGGACAGCGCCCCGCCCCTGACCCGGCGGACCACGCCCTGCTGGGCCAGCTCGTCCAGGTCGCGCCTGATCGTCATCTCCGACACGCCGTGCTCCTCGGCCAGCGCGGCCACCGAGACGCTGTCGTGGGCGCGCAGGGCGTTCATGATGGCTGTCACACGTTCCACATGTTCATACAAACACGAACAATGTGCGCAATACAATGACGGATATGCGTGCCAGCCGTCTGCTCTCCGTCCTCCTGCTGCTGCAGACGCGGGGCCGCATGACCGCGCCCGAGCTGGCCGCCGAGCTGGAGGTGTCGATCCGCACGGTCTACCGGGACGTGGAGGCCCTGTCGGCGGCCGGCGTCCCGGTGTACGCCGACCGCGGACCGGCCGGCGGCTACCAGCTCCTGGACGGCTACCGCACCCGTCTCACCGGGCTGACGAGCCAGGAGGCGTCCTCGCTGTTCCTGGCCGGGCTGCCGGGACCCGCCGCCGAGCTGGGGCTGGCCGAGGTCGCGGCCGCCGCCGAGCTGAAGCTGCTGGCCGCGCTGCCGCCCGAGCCGCGCTCGCACGCCTCCCGGATGCGCGAGCGCTTCCTGCTGGACGTGCCCGGCTGGTACCGCTCGGCCGACGACGTGCCGCACCTGAGCGACGTGGCCGAAGGGGTGTGGGAGCGGCGGCCGCTGCGCATGACCTACCGCCGGTGGGGCCAGAAGGTGGTCGACCGGGTGATCCACCCGTACGGGCTGGTGCTCAAAGGGGGCTCGTGGTACCTCGTCGCCGCGCCGCCCGACGGTTCCCCGCGTACCTACCGGGTCTCGCGCATCCTCACCGTCGAGCAGCTTCCCGGCCGGTTCCTCAGGCCCGAGGGCTTCGATCTGGCGGCGTTCTGGCGGGAGTACGCCAAGGAGTTCCGCGAGCGCATGTACACCGCCGAGGCCGTCATCAGGCTGGCGCCGGAACGGGAGGACCTGCTGGCGTACACGATGGGGTCCGACGTGGTCGCCGCGGCGCTGGCCGCGGCGGGCGAGCCCGACCCCGAGGGGTGGCGGGTGCTCACCGTGCCGGTCGAGTCGCTGACGCACGCCCGCTGGCTGCTGCTGCGCATGGGCGCCGACGTCGAGGTGCTGGAGCCGGCCGAGCTGCGGACGCTGATGTCCGAGGCGGTGGCCGGTCTCGGCAAGCTGTACGGATAATTCAGGAGATAGCCCGTCGCCTTCTCTGTCAGCATGCCCACCATGTACCTTCTGGCTTTCGTCGGCGCGTGCTTCCTGGTGGCCATGGTCCCCGGCGTGAGCACCGCCATCATCCTGCGTCAGACCCTCCGCTCGGGCCGCGGTTCCGGCCTGGCGGCCACGCTGGGCAACGAGACCGGCATCCTGCTGTGGGCGCTGGCCGCCGCGTTCGGCCTGTCGGCGCTGCTGGTGGCCTCGCAGGTCGCCTACGACGTCATGCGCGTCACCGGCGCCGTCGTGCTGGTCGTCATGGGCGCCCAGGCGCTGTGGCAGGCGCGCAAGGGGTCGCCGCCGGCGGAGGGCGAGGTGGTGGCCGGGCTGCGCGGGTCGTACCTGTCGGGGCTGGGCACCTGCCTGGCCAACCCCAAGGCCGCGGTGTTCGCGATGTCGTTCCTGCCGCAGTTCGTGCCCTCCGGGCAGAACGTGCCCCTGACGCTGGTGAGCCTCGCCGTCGTGTGGGTGCTGGTGGACACCGTCTGGTACGGCCTGCTCATCTGGACGGTAGCCAAGGCCAAGGACTTCCTCGGCCGCCCGGCCGTCCGGCGCCGCCTGGAGCAGATCTCCGGCGTCGTGCTCATCGGCCTCGGCGTGCGCCTGGTCCTGGACGCACGATGACCCGCCGAGCCGGCGGGAGATCGTGGACTACCTTTAGGGCATGACCAACGACCTGGCGTCCCTGATGAGGCAGGCGCAGGACGACGATCCGCTGCTCGCCCTGCACGCCACCACCGCCCTGCGGCGCGAGATCGAGCGCCTGGAGGCCGTCCAGGTGCGGCGGGCCCGGGTGGCGGGCCTGCCCTGGGCGCAGATCGCCGACGCGATCGGCGTCAGCAAGCAGGCCGTGCACAAGAAGTACGGCCGCCGCTGATCACCCCCGCGGCCACCGCGCGGCGAACCGGTCCAGGACGAGGTTCCAGGAGTAGCCGCGGGCGGATGCGCCCGCCCCCCGCCTCCGCCCGGATACCGCCGTGCCCATGGGCCCGCACGCCGAGATCAGCCTGTGGCAGCCCGCGCCCGGCTTCGACCGAGACCTCCGGGGTCACCGGCGCTCACGGGGTCAGTCGGGGGCCTTGACCGTGGTGATGCCGAGCGTGCTGGTCATGGGCAGCAGGCCGGCCTCGAAGACCGCGCCCAGCAGCGGAGCGCCGAGGTGGGCCAGCCGCTCCGCGCGTTCCTCGCCCAGCTCCCGCCAGGGCTGCGCGGCCAGCTCGTCGGTGCGGCGTTCGACCTGGTCGCGCAGCGCCCGCCCGCGTTCGGTGGCCTGGCCGGAGGCGTCCAGCAGGCCGCGCGCGGCCAGCCGTTCGGCGGCCTCGGCCCACTCCTGGCCGCTCCAGCCGCGTCCGGCGAAGTTCTCCGGCGGCGCGGCCCCGATCGCGGCGAAGGACACCAGTGACTCGCACGGGTCCAGCCCGGCCGTCAGCAGCGCCGCCACGTGCCCGTCGCCGCGGTGCTCACGCAGCACGGTCGCGGCCTGCCACAGCACCAGGTGCGGCTCCTCGGGCCAGGGCAGGTCGAGGTTGGCGGCGGCGAGCGGCCGCCCCGCCGCCGTCACGCTCTCGGCGGCCCGCCGGGCCAGCCCGGCCGCCTCGGCGAGCTCCGGCCCGCCCAGCCGGTCGCCGAACAGCCCGCGACAGGTACGGTCGATCGCCACCAGCCGCGCCTGCAGCACCTTCTCGGGAGAGGCGGTCTCCCACACGCCCGGCACGTGCTCGCCGACCGTCCGCGGGCTGAAGCTGTAGTACGCGGCGGTCGCCAGGTGTGCCCCCGCCCGGCCGAGCGGTGCGGTGCGGTAGGCGAAATAGCTCGGCCAGCGTGACTCGACGTCATAGCCCAACGCGGCGGCCTCGGCGAACGCCTGGGGTGCGAAGTACAGCACGGCGTGCAGCGGCTCGATCTGGTGCCACATGCGGCGGGAGAGACGGGGCCATGGGCTCACGACGGAACACCTCACTGTCTAGATAGGCTAGGCCAGTGACGATAGACGCGTGGCGCATCACTGGTCAATCGCAAATAGACAGTTATGTCGGGAGGTGGGTGGATCTGGCCGCCCTGCTGGTCAACGAACTGGCCGTCACCCAGGCGCGCGGCCGTCCCGCCGTACCGCCCGCCGACCGGCGCGCCGCCCTCGACGCCGCGTTCGTCCAGCACGGGTGGACGCCCAGCAAGGCGCTGACCGGCGCCGACGCCGACCGGCTGGCCGAGGTGGCCGCCGAGCTGCATCCCGCCTTCGCCGCCGGTCCCGCCGCGCCGGACGTCCTGAACCGGGCCCTGGTGCGGCACGGCGCCGTCCCCAACCTGCACGGCGACCCGCCCGTCCTGGCCTTCCACGGCCCGGACGCCGACCTGGTGGACGCCTGGGCGGCCGACACGGCCACGGCCCTGGCCATGGTGATCGGCGTCGGCCAGGGGGTGCGGCTGCGCTCGTGCGAGGCCACGGTCTGCGACCTGGTCTTCTTCGACGTCACCCGCAACGCCTCGCGCCGGTTCTGCGGCCTGTCCTGCCAGAACCGCGCCAAGGCCAGCGCCTACCGCGCCCGCCGCCGCACCTCGTAACTGATCTACAACGTAAAGGCGCTGGGCCTTCGTGACCGAAGCCGTCAGTGCACCGAGAACCCGCCGTCGACGAAGAGCATCTGGCCCGTGACGAACGCCGAGGCGTCCCCGGCCAGGAACACCGCCGCGCCCGCGAAGTCGGCCGGCAGGCCGTTGCGGCCGGTCATGTGGCGGGCGGCCAGCTCCTCGACGCGACCGGGGACGGCCTGGGCGGGCTCGGTCAGCGGGGTCAGCACGAATCCGGGGATGATCGTGTTGACGCAGACGCCGTGCGCCGACCACGCCTCGGCCTGGGAGCGGGTGAGGCCGGCGACGGCGGCCTTGGCGGCGCCGTACACGCCGCTGTCGCCGAAGGCGCTGATGGTCTGCTGGGAGCCGATGTTGATGACGCGTCCCCAGCCGCGGGCGGCCATGCGGGGGCCGAAGTGCC
This sequence comes from Nonomuraea sp. NPDC052265, assembly GCF_044547985.1. Classification (NCBI taxonomy): domain Bacteria; kingdom Bacillati; phylum Actinomycetota; class Actinomycetes; order Streptosporangiales; family Streptosporangiaceae; genus Nonomuraea; species Nonomuraea sp. NPDC052265. The sequence goes on along the minus strand of NZ_JBIUBJ010000004.1, from coordinate 82,875 downwards.
GGCCGAGCAGGTAGGGGGCGGTCAGGTGCACGGCGATGGTCTGCTCGTAGTCGCCGGGGGTGAGCTCGGCCATGGGCTTGCGGATGTTGTTGCCGGCGGCGTTGACCAGGATGTCGATCTCGCCGGCGGCGGCGCACAGGCGGGCGAGGTCGTCCCGGTCGTGCAGGTCGGCGCTGACGGCGGAGGTGGTGACGCCGTGGGCGCGCAGCCGGTCGGCGGCCTGTGCGAGCTCGGCGGGCCGGCGGGCGGCGAGCACGATCTCTGCTCCGGCCCGGCCGATCGCCTCGGCCATGGCCAGGCCGATCCCGGAGCTGCCGCCGGTGACGAGGGCGCGGCGGCCGTGCAGGGAGAACAGGTCACGCAGATAGTCCGACACGACCGCCCAAGCTAGCACCAGCCGTACGGGGACGGGCGGGCGGCGTCGGTTGCCGGAGAGGGCGAAGGGGGGCTAAGCTCGTGAGCTCGACACTACGACAAGCGGCTCCACAGAGCTCCCGTAAAGGAGTATAGCAGGGAATGGCTAATCGTCAAGATGGTCTCGCGGAAGCCCTTGACAGCGAGCAGCGTACGGTCCAGTGGCTGTACGCCAGGCTCGACGCGGCCAGGGAGCGGGCGCAGGCGACGCTGCGCCAGGTGTACGCCGGAGGGGGCGCGATGGGCAGCCGGCAGGCCAGGGTCGAGCGCGAGGTGGCCGCCTCCGAGCAGGCGCGCAGGCTGGCCCAGCTCAACGCGGTCGAGCGCGGCCTGTGCTTCGGCCGGATCGACGACTCCGGCGGCCTCAGCACGTACGTCGGCCGGATCGGGCTGCGCGACGAGGACCACGAGTCGGTGCTGATCGACTGGCGGGCCCCGGCGGCGCGCCCGTTCTACGTGGCCACCGCCACCGACCCCGGAGGCCTGGTGCGGCGCCGGCATCTGCATCTGAAGGACCGCACGGTGGTCGGCATCGACGACGAGGTGTTCGACCTGGACGGCATGTCCGACGGCGACCGGCGCACGCTGGTGGGGGAGGCGGCGCTGCTGGCCGCGCTGCGGCGGGGCCGTACCGGCCGGATGGGCGACGTGGTGGCCACGATCCAGATCGAGCAGGACCGGGTGATCAGGGCGGGGTTGCAGGGGGCGCTGGTCGTGCAGGGCGGGCCGGGCACCGGCAAGACCGTCGCGGCGCTGCACCGGGCGGCCTACCTGCTCTACACCCACCGCGACACGCTGGAGCGGCGCGGGGTGCTGGTGGTGGGGCCCAATCCGATGTTCCTGCGCTACATCGGGCAGGTGCTGCCGGCGCTGGGGGAGACGCAGGTGGTGATGGCCACGGTGGGCGAGCTGTTCCCGGGGGTGCGGGCGCTGGCCGCCGACCCGCCGGAGGCGGCGGTGGTCAAGGGCGACCTGCGGATGGCCGAGGTGGTGGCCGCGGCGGTGGCCGATCGGCAGCGGGTGCCCGCGGGGGATCTGGAGGTGGAGCTCGACGGCCTGCGGCTGCGTGTGCCGCACGCGGTGTGCGCGCGGCTGCGCGAGCGGGCGCGGGCGGTGCGCCTGCCGCACAACATGGCCCGCAAGCTGTACGTCACCGAGCTGCTGAAGGAGCTGGCCAGGGCGGAGGCGCGGGCGCTGGAGGAGTCGCTGCACCTGGAGGAGCTGGCGGTCGACGACCCGGAGCTGGCCGAGCCGCTGGACCTGGAGGGCGACCTGGACGAGACGGACATCGCGCTGGCGGCCGAGCGCTTGTGGGGCGAGGAGCCGGTGCGGCGGGCGGTGGCGGAGCTGTGGCCGGAGCTGACGCCGCAGGAGCTGGTGGCCGACCTGCTGTCCGGGCCGGACACGTTGTGGGCGGTGTGCCCGCCGGGCCTGGACTGGACGCCGCTGGTACGCCCCCGCGAGTCGCCCTGGACGGTCGGCGACGTGCCGCTGCTGGACGAGGCGGCCGAGCTGCTGGGCCACGACGACTCGGCCGACCGGGTGGCGGCGCGGCGGGCCGGGCAGGAGTGGGCCGAGCAGGAGCTGTACGCCCGTGAGGTGCTGGAGAGCACGGGCCTGCTGGAGGGCGGCGTCTTCGACCGGGCCGACGTGCTGGCCGAGCGGCAGGCCGACGACGGCGCGGGGCTGACCACGGCCGAGCGCGCGGCGGCCGACCGCACGTGGGCGTACGGGCACGTGATCGTGGACGAGGCGCAGGAGCTGTCGCCGATGGCCTGGCGGACGGTGGTGCGGCGGGTGCCGGCGCGGTCGCTGACGGTGGTGGGCGACCTGGCCCAGACGGGGTCGGCGGCGGGGGCGCGGTCGTGGGCCGAGGTGCTCGACCCGTACCTGGAGGGGCGCTGGCGGGAGGAGCGGCTGCTGGTCAACTACCGGACGCCGGTGGAGATCATGCGGGTGGCGGCCGACGTGCTGGCGGCGGTGGCGCCGTGGCAGGAGCCGCCGGAGTCGGTGCGTGACGGCGGCGACGAGCCGCGCGCGGTGCGGGTGCCGGTGGCGGAGCTGCCGGCACTGGTGGCGGCCGAGCTGGCGGAGCTGGGCTCGCCGGGCTCGCCGGGTGAGGGCGGCCGGTTGGGGGTGATCACGCCCGACGGGCTGCACGCGCGGGTGACGGGCCTGTTCCCGGGGTCGGCGGACCTGGACGCGCCGGTGGTGGTGCTGACGGTGACGCAGGCCAAGGGGCTGGAGTTCGACGGGGTGGTGGTGGTCGACCCGGCCGGGATCCTGGCGCAGTCGCCGATGGGCGGCCACGACCTGTACGTGGCGGTGACGCGGGCCACGCGGCGGCTGACGGTGGCCCACGAGGGCGACCTGCCGGACGTGTTGTCCCGCCTGGCCTGAAAATCTACAATGTAAAGCCGCTGGGCTGGTGAAGAACCTTGCGGAACACACCACAAAACAGCGGCGACCGGGAGCGCGCCGGGCGGGTCATTCGTTGTAGAGCTTGTCCGCGACCTCGCGGATGCGGCGGGTGGCGTGGTCGAGGGCGTGCAGGGTCTCGATGTCCAGGTGGGACATGATGCGCTTGTAGTGTCTGAGGCCGGCGTCGTTGATCTCGGCGATCAGGGTGGCGCCGGCGGGGGTGAGCTCGACCCGGCGCACCCGGCGGTCGTTGGGGTCTTCGTGCCGGCTGACCAGGCCCTGGGCGACCAGGCGGTCGACGATGCCGGTGACGGTGGCGAGGCTGGCGCCGAGGGTGTGGGCGAGGTCCTGGCCCGAGGCGGATCCGTGCGTGGACAGCTGCATGACGACGCGGAGCTGCCGGATGGTGAGGTTGGAGGTGAACAGGGGGGACTGCTGTTGGGTGAACAGTCTTCCCAGGTCACGCTGTGTCTCGCTGATCCGGCGGATCAGGTCTTCGCGTTCGTCGTTCACGCTCACCTCTCGCTTCCTGAGAAGGTTATCAGGAAAGTCAGGTCACGCTAAATATTCGTATTAGGCAAAGTGTTAGTCTGGGGCGAACTCTTGGAGGGGAGCCTATGACCGCTTTCGCCCGGTTGAGTCTGCTCAACCGCAGTCTTGTGATCTTGGTAGCGGTCGTGATCACCGCGTTTGGCGCGTTCACGATTCCGCAGTTGAAGCAGCAGCTCCTGCCGTCGTTGGCGTTCCCGGGCGCGTTCGTCATCGCGCCCTTCCCCGGCGCCTCGCCGGAGATCGTCGAAGATCAGGTGACGAAGCCGATCGAGGACTCCTTCCAGGGGATTCCCGGCATGGAGCAGATGACCTCCACGTCGAAGGAGGGCCTGGCCCAGATCCAGGTGGCCTTCGAGTACGGCACCGACATCGAGGCCTCGCTGAACAAGATGCAGCAGGCCGTGGCCAGGATCGCGCTGCCGCAGGGTGTCGATCCGCAGGTGGTGGCGGGCAACACCGACGACATCCCGGTGCTGGTGCTGGCGGTGGGCGACGGCGGCGACGAGCGGGCGATGGCCGACAAGCTGCGCCGGATCATGGTGCCGGAGCTGCAGAGCGTGGAGGGGGTGCGCGAGGCCGCGGTCACCGGCACCCGCGACGAGGTCGTCACGATCGAGCCGGACGTCAAGAAGATGGCGCTGGCCGGGGTGTCGCCGGCGCAGATCCCCGAGGTGCTCAAGGCGAACGGCACGCCGATCCCGGCCGGGTCGCTGAACGCCGACGGCAGGTCGCTGACCGTGCAGGTGGGTTCGCGGGTGGACTCGCTGGAGAAGCTGAAGAGCCTCTACCTGACCCCCACGCAGCCGCAGCCCGTCCAGCAGCAGGCCCAGACGCCGGGGCAGGCGCAGGGCCGTCCGCAGGCCGGGCAGCCGGCGCAGACGGGCCGGGCGGCCGTGCCGCAGCAGGTGGCGCGTCCCAAGCCGCTCAAGCCGGTCAAGCTGGGTGAGGTGGCCGAGATCAAGCTCGGCCTGGCGGACGCGACGACGATCACCCGTACCGACGGCCGGACGAGCCTCGGGGTGTCGGTGACGATGACGCCCGACGGCAACGCGGTGACGATCTCCCACGAGATCCGCGACATGCTGCCGGAGCTGACCCGGTCGCTGGGCGACTCCTCCGACACGGCGGTGTCGGTGGTGTTCGACCAGGCGCCGTACGTGGAGGAGTCGATCGAGAACCTCACCACCGAGGGCCTGCTGGGGCTGGCGTTCGCGGTGCTGGTCATCCTGGTGTTCCTGCTGTCGGTGCGTTCGACGCTGGTGACGGCGGTGTCGATCCCGCTGTCGGTGGTGATCGCGCTGCTCGCGCTGTGGGCGGGCGACTACTCGCTCAACATGCTGACGCTGGGCGCGCTGACGATCGCGGTGGGCCGGGTGGTCGACGACTCGATCGTGGTGCTGGAGAACATCAAGCGCCATCTGGGTTACGGCGAGGCCAAGCTGCAGGCGATCCTGACGGCGGTGCGTGAGGTGTCGGGGGCGGTGACGGCCTCGACGCTGACGACGGTGGCGGTGTTCGCGCCGATCGCGATCGTGGGCGGCATGGTGGGCGAGCTGTTCCGGCCGTTCGCGGTGACGGTGGCGGTGGCGTTGCTGGCCTCGCTGGTGGTGTCGCTGACGGTGGTGCCGGTGCTGGCGTACTGGTTCCTCAAGGCGCCGGCGTTGTCGCCGGAGCAGGCGCGGGCCCAGCGTGAGGAGGCCGAGGCCAAGGAGCTGCGCAGCCCGTTGCAGCGGGCGTACCTGCCGGTGCTGCGGTTCGCCACGCGGTTCAAGCTGGTGACGGTGCTGATCGGGGTGGCGGTGTTCGTCGGGACGATGGGCCTGGCGGGCGGTCTGCGGACGAACTTCCTGGACTCCTCCGGTCAGAACACGATCTCGCTGACGCAGAAGATGCCGGTCGGCACGGATCTGGCCACGACGGACAAGGCCGCCAAGAAGGTGGAAGGTGTGCTGTCGGGGCTGGCCGGTGTGGCGACGTACCAGGTGAACGTGGGTGGCGGCAACGCCATGCAGGGCGGCGTGGGCGGCGGCGCGGACCGGGCGTCGTACTCGGTGACGGTCAAGGACGGCGCCGAGCCGGCGACGGTGGAGCAGCAGCTCCGGGAGAAGATCACGGGCCTGTCCGGGGTGGGTGAGGTCACCGTCGGCGGCGCCGGCGGGGGCGGGTTCTCCTCCGACACGGTGAGCGTGATCGTGCAGGCACCCGATGCCGAGACGCTGCGCACGGCGACCGAATCGGTCAAGAGCGCGATGGGCCAGGTGAAGGGCCTGCGTGACCTGTCGTCGAACCTGGAGGCCAGCGCGCCGCGCATCGAGGTCGCGGTCGACCGGGAGAAGGCGGCGGCCAAGGGGCTGTCGGAGGCGCAGGTGGGCCAGGCGGTGGCGCAGGCGTTCCGTGGCGCGCCGCTGGGCCAGATCACCCTGGACGGCCGCAGCAGTGACCTGGTGCTGCGCGGGGGCGATGCTCCCGATGACGTCAAGGCGATCGAGGACCTGAAGCTGGCGACGGCGGCGGGGCTGGTGAAGCTGTCGTCGGTGGCCGAGGTGGAGCAGGTGGCCGGTCCGACGCAGGTGACCAGGATCGACGGTGAGCGTTCCGCGACGGTGTCGGGCAAGGTGGAGGCGTCCGACCTGGGCACCGTGACGCAGGAGCTGACGACGAAGCTGGACGCGGTGGCGCTGGGCTCCGGCGCCCGGTACGAGATCGGCGGCGCGTCGGCGGACCAGGCGGACGCGTTCTCCGACCTGGGCATGGCGATGCTGGCGGCGATCGCGATCGTGTTCATGATCATGGTGGCGACGTTCCGGAGCTTCGTCCAGCCGCTGATCCTGCTGGTGTCGGTGCCGTTCGCGGCGACCGGCGCGGTGGGGCTGCTGGTGGCGACCGACACCGCGATGGGCGTGCCGGCGCTGATCGGCATGCTGATGCTGATCGGCATCGTGGTGACGAACGCGATCGTGCTGATCGACCTGATCAACCAGTACCGGGATCAGGGGCTGGGTGTGGTCGAGGCGGTGATCGAGGGTGGCCGGCGCAGGTTGCGGCCGATCCTGATGACGGCGGTGGCCACGATCTGCGCGCTGACGCCGATGGCGCTGGGGGTGACCGGGTCGGGCGGGTTCATCTCGCAGCCGCTGGCGATCGTGGTGATCGGCGGCCTGGTGTCCTCGACGCTGCTGACGCTGGTGCTGGTCCCGACGTTGTACACGGTGGTGGAGCGGGCCAAGGAGCGGATGCGGCGCAAGCCGTCCGCGCCCAAGCACGAGGCCAAGGTCCTGGCTCCCACCTCCTGAGAAGAACTCCCCGGCGCCGACCTCATGCGGCGCCGGGGCCACCCGGGGTATGGATGCCCGGCGCGACGCTCCTCGTCTCGCGCCGGGCATCCGCGCGTTCCGGGGTTGTCTCGTACGTTTTCCGTCCCGTCCGGGGTGGCACACGTCGTTGTAGGTGAGGCTCTGGTCGAACGCCGGCCTGGTGAGCCCGACCGGCGAGGGCCGCGTTCCTGTCTGTCTCTCGTGCTCTGCCGGAGACGTGCACCGCGTTGTCGGATGCCAATAAGGCGTCGCACAACGTATCCGGCACGCCGCCGTCCAGAAGGCATGGTGCCGGCTCTGCGCATGCCATATCGTCCCCGGATGCCGATCTGGCGGGAGAGCTCGGGCTCTGGGCGGCCTTCGGCTCGATCCACCCGCTGACCCCGCCGAACCGGCCGCACAACAGCCTGTACGTGGTCTGCGATCGAGGCCGGCTGGTCACGCGGTACGACAAGCGGTTTTTGTCGAACGCCGAGGTGTCGTTCATGTACTCGCCCGGTTCGTCCCCGGTCGTCTTCGAGATCGACGGCATCCGGTTCGGGTGCGCGCTGTGTATCGAGGCCGAGTTCCCCGAGGTGTTCGCCGAGTACGAGCGCCTGAACGTGGACTGCGTGCTGCTGTCGGTGATGGTCGATGACGCGGCGCGAGCGGTTGTCGCACAGGCATACGGGAGGCTGTACGGCTACTGGCTCGGGTACTCCATCCCGGCGCAGTTCAGCGCGACCGTCCCGTCGGGGATCGTCGCACCGGGCGGTCGCCGGCTCGCGCGCTGTCCGGCGAACGGCCAGCCGGCCCTGGCCGTGGCAGATCTCGACCTGGACGCGTCAGACGCGGATATCGACGTATCGGTCCGCCTGGCCAGGCCCTGGCGCCGCCTGGCACGCGCCGGCCTCTATGACGATCGCCTGGTGTCGGGAGATCCCCGCAGCGAGGCACGCACGACATTCTGACCGTGCGACCGTGACGCTCGACGCCGGGTCTGAGGACGACGCCCCTTCCGGTGAACGTTTCGCGTCACAGCGGTAGCCAGGCCGTAGCCACCGCGGAGCGCACGAGCGAGTCGTAGGTGTCGCTGGTACGCTCCAGCGCGACCCCGAGCGAGCGCGCCCAGGCGTCCAGCTCGACCTGGACATCGGCGCCGGACTCCTGCGCGCTCACGGTGCGTTCCAGTTCCAGAAGACCCAGAAGCAGGAGCAGTCCACGGAGCGCGAGTGCAAGACCACCAAGGAACCGCTCCCGGCGAGTCCGGACCGTACCTGCAAGACGTGCACGGACACCAAGACCGGCAAGGTCCTGTCCAGGGAGTGCAACAGCTAGCGTCCGGCGCACGCCTCCGCTGACGGTCCGGCCGATCCCGTAGGCGTCGGCGACCAGGAGGCGAAGAGAGACGAAGAAGCGGGCCGCCGGTCCTGCGGGCAGCGCCAGGGGCAGGTGGGTTCGTACGTGCACGGCCCCCGCCGCTGCCTGCCGGACCGGGTCCGGTGTGATCCGGTGACGGCGGCGGCGGCGGGTGGCCGGGCGACGGTTCAGGACCAGGAACGCGCGGTCACTTCTTGAAGGTGTCCTTGACCTTCTTGCCGGCGTCCTTGACCTTCTCGCCCGCCTGCTTCAGGCCGCCCTTGGTCTGGTCGGCGCGGCCTTCGGCCTGAAGGCTCTCGTTGTCGGTGGCGTCGCCGATGTTCTCCTTGGCGCGTCCCTTGAGCTCCTGGGCCTTGTTGCGGATCTTGTCGTCGGTGCTCATGTTCATGCCCTTTCTGGTGGTGTCCTCGCGACTTCCTGTACTTTCCGGCAAGGACGGGCGGAAACATGGTTCCGGTCCGGCAGGGCGGGTGACGGTGCTGGTCAGCGTTCGTACACGGGGCCGGCGGGGGCCGTCCGGCGTCGCCCGTGGGGGGCCGTGCGGGCTGGATGCGGTGGAGGTGACGGGGTGTGAATAGACTTGTCCAACGTGACTTCCAAGCCGCGCATCCCGAACGTTCTGGCCGCCCGCTACGCCTCACCCGGGCTGGCCCGCCTGTGGTCTCCCGAGTACAAGATCATCGCTGAGCGGCGGTTGTGGCTGGCGGTGCTGCGGGCGCAGGCCGAGCTCGGGGTGGCGGTGCCCGAGGGCGCGATCGCCGACTACGAGAAGGTCGTCGAGCAGGTTGACGTGGAGTCCATCGCGGCGCGTGAGCGCGTCACCCGCCACGACGTCAAGGCGCGTATCGAGGAGTTCAACGCGCTGGCCGGGCACGAGCAGGTGCACAAGGGCATGACCTCGCGCGACCTGACTGAGAACGTCGAGCAGCTGCAGATCCGCGACAGCCTCCTGCTGGTACGCGACCGCGTCGTGGCGCTGCTGGCCCGACTGGCCTCGCTGGCCGAGGAGCACACGGCCACGGTCATGGCCGGACGTTCCCACAACGTGGCGGCGCAGGCCACGACGCTGGGCAAGCGGTTCGCCTCGGCCGCCGACGAGCTGCTGGTCGGCTACCGCCGGCTGGAGGAGCTGATCGCGCGCTACCCGCTGCGCGGTGTCAAGGGTCCCGTCGGCACCTCCCAGGACATGCTCGACCTGCTGGGCGGCCGGCAGGACAGGCTGGCCGAGCTGGAGGACAAGGTCACCGCCCACCTGGGGTTCTCCCGGCGGCTGACCAGCGTCGGCCAGGTCTACCCGCGTTCCCTGGACTTCGAGGTGGTCTCGGCGCTGGTGCAGCTGGCCGCCGCGCCCTCCTCGCTGGCCAGGACGATCCGGCTGATGGCCGGGCACGAGCTGGTCACCGAGGGGTTCAAGGAGGGGCAGGTCGGCTCCTCGGCGATGCCCCACAAGATGAACACCCGCTCCTGCGAACGCGTCAACGGCCTGACCGTGGTGCTGCGCGGCTACGCCTCCATGGTGGGCGAGCTGGCCGGCGATCAGTGGAACGAGGGCGACGTGTCCTGCTCGGTGGTACGCCGGGTGGCGCTGCCGGACGCGTTCTTCGCCTTCGACGGGCTGGTGGAGACGATGCTGACCGTGCTGGAGGAGTTCGGGGCGTTCCCCGCGGTGATCTCGGCCGAGCTGGGCCGCTACCTGCCGTTCCTGGGCACGACCAAGATGCTGATGGCCGCCGTGCGCGCGGGCATGGGACGCGAGCAGGCCCACGAGCTGATCAAGGAGCACGCGGTGGCGGCGGCGCTGGCGATGCGCTCGCGCGGCGCGTCCAACGAGCTGCTCGACCTGCTGGGCGGCGACGAGCGCTTCCCCCTGGACCGCGGCGAGCTGGAGGCACTGCTGGCCGACCGGGTGTCCTTCACCGGCGCGGCCGCCTCGCAGGTGGAGGAGATGGTGCGGCAGGTGGGACAGGTCGTGGCCGGGCACCCGCAGGCCGCAGCGTACCGGCCGGGCGAGATCTTGTGATCCACCAGGTGCGCGACCTGGACGTGCTGCGCGCCGCGTGCGACGACGACGACCTGGTCATGTGGACGGCCCAGGACCTGCGCGGCCAGGCCCGCGCCTGGGCGCTGAGGGACGCGGTGGTGGCCGGCGCCCCGCGCATCTCGGTGTACGACCGGCTGGCGGTGTGGGGCGACCCGGACGACGCGGCCGAGCTGGTCCGGCACGCGCTGGCCGAGCTGGGGCCCACCTATCGGCCGCTGGGCGAGCGCGAGCTGATGCGGCGGGTGGCGGCGGGGCTGGAGGGCGTGCGGGAGAGCGGCTCGTTCTCCTGGATGAGCCTGCGGGCCGCCCCCGAGGTGCCGGTGCCGGAGGCCGGTTGGCTGGAGGGTGAGGCCGACCAGGAGATCGCGGCCCTGCTGGCCGGCGACGCGCCCTCCTCGTACGCGGTGCCGGGCGTGGCCGGCGTGCGGCGGTGGGCCGGTGTGCGGGTGGGGCGGGAACTGGCGGCGGTGGCGGCCGACGCGTGGTCCGCGCCGTCGGTGGGGTTATTGGCCGGGGTCGCCACGGCCGCCCGCTTCCGCGGGCGGGGGCTGGCCGAGCGGGTGTGCACCTGGGTGTCGTCCCAGCTCGTGGCCACGCACGGGCGCGCGGCCCTGATGGTGGACGACGTCAACGCCGCGGCGATCAAGGTGTACGAGCGGATCGGGTACCGCCGGCGGCCGGTGCTGGCCTGCCACGTGGCCGACCCCGACTGACCGTCTGGCCGGGCGGTGGTTCAGATGATGGCGCGGTAGGTCAGGTGGGTCGCCGTCCCCGGCCGCGGTGCGGGCCTGCTCGACGGCCGCGGCGGGGCCGTCGGTGACGAAGGTGAACAGTTCGGGCCGGCGGACCGCGGAGGGCGGGACGTGGGTGACGACGAACACGGGCGGCGTCTGCGGCCGGTCGCGGGCCGAACCGTAGCCGAGCGGGTCGCCCCAGCCGTAGGGGCCGTCGACCACGTCGAAGGTGCGCCGTCCCATGATGACCGCGCCGGTGGAGCGGACGGCGCCGCCCAGGACGCGCGCGTCCACGTCGGTGGGCCGGCGGGTCCAGGCGTGCAGGAGTTCGCCGCCGGTGCCCAGGCCGTGTTCCAGGCCGGGGTCGGGGCCGGTGACGTAGCCGTCCAGCGATACGGAGATGTCGGCGACGACCTTGCTCAAGCGGGTCCCTCCCCCTGGCGCGTCCGGTCGGTGACCAGGCTGTCATCGGCGGCGGGAAAACCGGGTGAGGTTCGGGCGGTGCTCGTGCAGAGTTGACGGCGTGATGTCCAACTTTGTGCCTGGTATTGAGCTTTCTCGTGCCTTCTATGGCGAGGTCGTGGCGCCGTTGCTGCCCGGGGTGCGGCACAGCGCCGCGCTGATCGGCCCGGGGTCGGAGGTGCTCGCGTTCGACACGGCCCGCTCGGCCGACCACGACTGGGGGCCGCGGGTCCTGCTGTTCGTGCCCGCCGGTCAGGTGGAGCCGGTACGGGAGCGGGTCACGGCGGGGCTGCCCGACCGGTTCGGTGGTTTTGACACGGTGTTCGAGTACCACGGGGTCCGCCAGCCGGGGGTCGTGGTGGCCGAGCTGGGGGAGTGGCTGGTGGGGCGGCTCGGGTTCGACCCGCGTGAGGGGGTGTCGCTGCTGGACTGGTTGTCGGCGCCGTGGCAGAGCCTGGCCGAGGTGACGCGTGGCGAGGTGTTCCGCGACGGGCTGGCGGGGGCGGGGCTGGAGGCGGCCCGGCAGGCGTTGCGCTGGTATCCGCAGGACGTGTGGCGGTACGTCTTGGCCTGCCAGTGGCAGCGCATCGGCCAGGAGGAGCCGTTCCCGGGGCGGTGCGCGGAGGTGGGCGACGAGCTGGGGTCGGCCGTGGTGGGGGCGCGGCTGGCGCGGGAGGTGATGCGGCTGGCGTTGCTGCTGCGGCGCCGCTACCCGCCGTACGCCAAATGGCTGGGCAGCGCGCTGGCGCGGCTGCCGGGCTCGGCCGAGCTGGGCGAGGCGCTGGGGTCGGCGATGGCGGCGCGGTCGTGGCGGGAGCGCGAGGAGGGCCTGACGGCGGCGTACGGGCGGCTGGCGGCGCTGCAGAACCGCATGGCGCTGACCGAACGGCTGGAGGAGGGGGTGCGGGGGTTCTTCGACCGGCCGTTCCGGGTGATCGGCGGGGAGCGGTTCGCGCGGGCGCTGATGGCGTCGGTGACCGACCCGGTGATCAGGGAGTTGCCGGTGGCCGGCTGTGTGGACCAGTTGTCGGACACGGTGGAGCTGGTGACCTCGCCGCGCCGGGCCCGGGCGCTGACGGCCGCCGCTCTGGACCTCGGAGCTTAGGAATCTACAACGTAAAGCTGGTGGGGCTGCACAAGATCACCTGACCAGACGAACGAAAACCTCTCAGCCACGTCAACGGCGGCGGGCGTTGGCGTGGATGGCCGAGCGGTAGTACGCGGCCAGGCCGGGGGCGCGGTCGTCGTAGGTGGCGGTGAAGCGGGGGTCGGTGGCGTACAGGTCGCCGAGGTGGCGGTGGAGTTCGGGCGTGCAGTCGTAGAACCAGCGGGTGATGTGGGCGCGGTGGCGTTCGGCGAGGTCCATGACGTCGGGGCTGTCGGGGGCGCGTCCGGATTCGTGGGCGGCCAGCAGGTCGTCGTCGATGGCGGCGGCTTCGGCGGTGAGCCGGAGCCAGTCGGTCTTGGTGTAGGTGGCGACGCGGCGTCGGCTTTCGGCGTAGGTGTCGGTGTGGCCCCAGCGGCGTTGGACTTCGGCTTGGTGGTTGTCGGGGTGGAAGTCGCCGAAGATGTCGAAGCGCTCTTGGGGGGTGAGGGTGATGCGCTGGGTGTGGGCGTGGATGGCGCGTTCGACGTTGGTGATGACCTGGTGGAGGCGTTGGGCTTTGCGGGTGAGGAGTTCGTGCTGGCGGTGGAGGTGGGTGAGTTCGTCGCTGTGGGGGTGGTCGAGGATGTCGGTGATCTCTTCGAGGGGGAAGCCGAGTTCGCGGTAGAGGAGGATCTGCTGGAGGCGGAGGAGGTCGTTGTCGGTGTAGCGGCGGTAGCCGGCGGTGGTGCGTCGGCTGGGGGTGAGGAGGGCGATCTCGTCGTAGTGGTGGAGGGTTCGTACGGTGATGCCGGCCAGTTTGGCGACTTGGCCGATGGACAGGGTCATGGGTCTGACGTTACGTGAGGGTGGTCGGTTGTGTGGGGGCATTCTGGTGGGGTGGATGAGGAGTTGCTGCCGATTGGGCAGTTCGCCCGGTTGGCGCGGTTGAGTGTGAAGCGGTTGCGGCATTACGACGAGTTGGGGTTGTTGCGTCCGGCGTATGTGGATGCGGGGACGGGTTACCGGTATTACCGGGCTGGGCAGGCGCGGGAGGCGTTGTCGATCGGGTTGTTGCGGTCGTTGGATGTGCCGTTGCCGGTGGTGGGTCGGGTGTTGTCGGGGGAGACGGGGGCGCTGGAGTCGGTCCGGGTGTCGCTGGAGGCGGAGTTGGCGCGGCGGCGGCGGACGTTGGCGTCGTTGGAGCGGGTGCTGGCGCAGGGGTTGCCGGAGCCTGAGGTGGCGTTGGTGCGGGAGTCTGGGTGGCGGGCTGCGTTCGTGGGTGAGCGGGCGGCGGGGTTGGAGGATGTGGGACGGGCTACGTCTGCGGCGGTGGCGCGGTTGGTGGGCGGGTTGCCGGCGGCGTGGGGGCCGGTGCGGTTGGTGGGGTTGTTTCCGGTGGATGTGGGGGAGGTGGTGGAGGTTCGGGTGGCTTTGCTGTTGGACGGTGAGGCCGAGCCTGGTGGCGGGGTCGAGGTGGGGGTGTTGCCGGGCGGGTTGTTCGCGCGTGCCACCCATGTGGGGTCTTATGACCAGATTTCGTTGACTGTGCATGCGGTTCTGGCGTGGTGTGCTGAGCGGGGGTTGGCGGTGAGCGGTGCCCTGCGGGAGGTGTACGTGTCCGATCCGGCGTGCACGCCGGCTGAGGAACTGGTGACGCATCTGCTGGTGCCGGTGCGGGGGGATGCGTAGGGCGGCGCTGTCGTCCCGCCCTCTCTTGGCGTGGTGGCCGGTCAGGGGAGAGTCGTCTTGAGGTGGGCGGCGGTGAGGGAGCCGGGGGCCGTGAGGAGGTCGGCGGGGGTGCCTTGGAACAGGAGGCGGCCGCCGTGTTTGCCGCCTCCGGGCCCGAGGTCGATGATCCAGTCGGCGCGTTTGATCATCTCGGTGTGGTGTTCGACGACGATGACGGTGTTGCCGGCGTCGACGATGCGGTCGAGCAGGTCGATGAGGGTGCCGACGTCGGACAGGTGGAGGCCGGTGGTGGGTTCGTCCAGGACGTGGACGGTGCCGGTCTTGGTGAGCTCGCCGGCCAGTTTCATACGCTGGCGTTCGCCGCCGGACAGGGTGGAGGTGGGCTGGCCGAGGGTGAGGTAGCCGAGGCCGACGTCGACGAGGGTGGTGATGCGGTCGCGGATGGCGGGTTCGGTGAAGAAGGCGGTGGCCTGTTCGGCGGTCAGGGCCAGGACGTCGACGATGGTGTGGCCGCGCAGGCGGTGCTGGAGGGCTTGGGGGTTGTAGCGGGTGCCCTCGCACATTTCGCACACGGCGGTGACGGGGTCCATGAAGGCCAGGTCGGTGTGGATGACGCCGCGGCCCTGGCAGGCGGGGCAGGCGCCGGTGGAGTTGTGGCTGAACAGGCCGGGCTGGGTGCCGGTGGCGCGGGCGAACCGGCGGCGGATCAGGTCGAGCACGCCGATGTAGGAGGCGGGGCTGGAGCGGGCCGAGACGGTGGCGGCGCTCTGGTCGACGGTGACGGCGCCGGGGTGCTGGGCGGTGAGGACGTCGCTGATGAGGGTGGATTTGCCGGATCCGGCGACGCCGGTGACGCAGGTCAGGACGCCGGTGGGCACGTCGAGGGTGAGGTGGTGGAGGTTGTGCAGGTGGGCGTCGGTGATGGTGAGGTGGCCGGTGGGGCGGCGTGCGGCGGTCTTGAGGGGGGTGTGGGCGCGCAGGTGGCGGCCGGTGGTGGTGTCGGAGCGGGTGAGTCCTTCGACGGTGCCCTGGTAGACGATGGTGCCGCCGTGGCGGCCGGCGCCGGGGCCTAGGTCGATGACGTGGTCGGCGATGGCGATGACGTCGGGGTCGTGTTCGACGACCAGGACGGTGTTGCCTTTGTCGCGTAGGGCTTGGAGCAGGGTGTTGAGCCGGCCGATGTCGGCGGGGTGGAGGCCCGCGCTGGGTTCGTCGAAGATGTAGGTCATGCCGGTGAGGCTGGAGCCGAGGTGGCGGACGGTTTTGAGGCGCTGGCTCTCGCCGCCGGACAGGGTGGTGGTCTCGCGGTCGAGGGTGAGGTAGCCCAGGCCGATCTGGTCGATGCGGCGCAGGGCGGTGGCGGCGGTGTCGGCGACGGGGTTGCGCAGGGCGGTCAGGATGGCGATGAGGTCGGTGATCTCCATGGCGGTGTGGTCGGCGATGGTGTGGGGGCCGATGGTGGTGGCCAGGGCGGCTTGGTTGAGGCGGGCGCCGTGGCATTGGGGGCAGGTGCCTTCGGTGACGAAGGTCAGGACGGCATCGCGGGTCTTGTCGCTGAGGCCGGACAGGTCGCGTTTGAGGTAGAGGCGGGTGAAGCGGTCGGCGACGCCTTCGTAGTCGACTTTGTTGAGGGTGCCGTTCTTGCCGCGGACGTCGACGGTGAAGCCGCTGCCGTGCAGGAGGAGGTGGCGTTCGTCGGGGGTGTAGTCGGTGAGGGGTTTGGCCGGGTCGAAGGTGCCGGAGCGGGCGTAGATCTGCCATTGCCAGGTGCCGACGCCGAACAGGGGGAAGCGGATGGCGCCGTCGTCGAGGGATTTGTGGGGGTCGAGCAGGGTGTCGAGGTCGAGGCGGATGGCGCGGCCGAGGCCGTCGCAGCCGGGGCACATGCCGTGGGGGTCGTTGAAGGAGTAGGCGTAGGAGTAGCCGGCGCTGGGGGTGCCGTAGCGGGAGAACAGGACGCGCAGGATGGGCAGGATGTCGGTCATGGTGCCGACGGTGGAGCGTGTGCTGCCGCCGACGGGTTTCTGGTCGACGACGATGGCGGCGCCGAGGTTGTCGATGGTGTCGGCTTCGGGTTTTTCGTGTTTGGGGAGCCGGTTGCGGATGAACCAGGAGTAGGTTTCGTTGAGCTGGCGCTGGGATTCGACGGCGACGGTGTCGAAGACGACGGAGGATTTGCCGGAGCCGGACACGCCGGTGAAGACGACGAGCCGGTTCTTGGGGATGCGCAGGGACAGGTTCTTGAGGTTGTTCACGCGCGCGCCGGTGATCACGATGCTGTCATCCATGCGGTCACGGTAGTCAGGGGTGCCGACAGTTCCGGTCGGTGCGGGAGAGGGCCTGAGGGTGGGGCCCGCCGGGGTGGAGATCGTGTACGAGCGGCTGGGGGATCGGGGCGCGCCGCCGGTGGTGTGGCCGCAGGTGAGCGCGCGGATCGCCGCGCCGGTGCGGCGCGCGGAGCGGGGTTATGAGGAGGGGCGGACGAGGCCGCTCTCGTAGGCGAAGACCACGACCTGGGCGCGGTGGCGCAGCCCGAGTTTGAGCAGCACGCGGCTGAGGTGGGTCTTGACGGTGGCCTCGGCCAGGTGGAGGGCGGCGGCGACTTCGGCGTTGGACATTCCGCGCGCCACCTGGACGAGCACGTCGTGCTCGCGGGCGGTGAGCTGCCGCAGCCGCCGGTCCTGTTCGGCGGGGCCGGGGGTGAGCTGGGGGGCGAACTTCTCCAGCAGGCGGCGGGTGACGCGTGGCGACAGGACGGCCTCGCCGGCGGCGACGTTGCGGATGGCGGTGAGCAGGTCGGCGGGCGGGGTGTTCTTGGGCAGGAATCCGGCGGCGCCGGCCTTGAGCCCGGCGAAGGCGTATTCGTCGAGGTCGAAGGTGGTCAGGATGAGCACGCGGGAGGCGGGGCAGTCGCGGGCGATCTGGCGGGTGGCCTCGATGCCGTCCAGGCCGGGCATGCGGACGTCCATGAGGACGACGTCGGGCCGCAGCTGCCGGGTCAGGCGGGCGGCCTGTTCGCCGTCGGCGGCCTCGCCGGCGACGTGCAGGTCGGGTTCGGCCTCCAGCACCATGCGGAAGGCCATGCGCAGCAGCGCCTCGTCGTCGGCGATCAGCAGCCGGATCGTCATGGGGTGTCCGGGCCGGCCAGGTCGAGGCTGGCGGTGACCTGCCAGCCGCCGCCGGGCGCGGGGCCGGCGTGCAGGGTGCCGTCGTAGGCGGCGACGCGTTCGCGCATGCCTGCCAGTCCCCGCCCGGCGGGCTGAGGTGTCGTGGGGTGGCCGTCGTCGGTGACCTGGAGGTCGGCCCGCGCGGGGGTCAGGTGCACCTGGACGTGTGCCTGGGCGCCGGGGGCGTGCCGCAGCGTGTTGGTCAGCGCCTCCTGGGCCAGGCGGTAGAGGGTGAGCTGCGCGGCGGCGGGGACGCCGGCGGGGTCGCCGGCGACGTGCAGCCGGGTGGGCAGGCCGGCGGCGCGCATGCGGTCGGCCAGGGGGTGGAGCTGGGCGATGCCGGGGGCCGGGTGGAGGGCGGCCTCCTCCTGGCCGGCGCCCAGGGAGCGGCGCATGTCGCGCAGCGCCTGGCGTCCGGTGTCGGCGATCTGGGTCATGGCGGCGGCGGCCTGCCGGGGGGCGCGGTCGTGGACGTAGGCGGCGCTGTCGGCCAGGGCCACCATGACCGACAGGTTGTGGGTGACGATGTCGTGCATGTCGCGGGTCATGCGGGCGCGTTCCTCGGCGACCGCCAGGCGGGCCCGCTGGTCGCGGTCGCGTTCCAGGTAGGTGACGTAGGCCTGCCGTGCCCGCGTCCACAGGCCGGCGGCCAGGGCGGCGGCCGACATCGCGCTCAGCGCGGCCACCGTGAACGGCATCCGGCCCGGCGGCGCCCACCGCAGGGCGGCCAGCACCACCCCGGCCTCCAGCGCGAGCGCGGCGGCCAGCGCCGCCCGCCACGGACGGTGGGCCGCGACCGTGTAGAGGGCGACCAGCAGCGCGGCGTCGGCGGGAAGTTGCACGCCGGCGGCCCACTGGAGGGCGGCCGCGGCGCCGATCGCGCACAGGACCAGCATGGGGGCGCGCCGCCGCCACACCAGCGGCGCCACCAGAGCCACCTGCAGCGCCAGCGCCACCGGGCCGCCTTCGGCCACCCGCCCGGGCCCCAGCGTGACCGCGAAGATCACCGCGGCCAGCAGGCCGTCGGCGGCCACGGGCGGCACCGATCGGATCGTCGTGGTCAGGCGGGCGGCCGGGTTCATGCGCCCACCCTAAGGGCCGGGCCGCGGCGGCCCCCATCCTCCTCAAGGATGAACGTCGGGGCCCCTCATCCGAAAGTCGTACCCGCAGGTCAGCCTGGGGCCGCTGGCCGGGTCGGGGGCCCGGCTGCCAGCCTCGGCGCACACCCCCTTTCTGTTTTCGTTGGAGGAGAATCGGCATGCCTGTGATGACGTACGCAGCCCATCTGGCCGTCGCGGCCCTGGCCCTAGCGCCCGCCGCCGCGCCCCTGCACGGGGAGCGGGCGCGGCCCGCGGTCACGGTCACCCTGCCCGCGCCCGGCGGCCCCCACCCTGTGGGGACCGTCGCCGTGCGCCTGGTCGACCGCTCCCGTCACGACCCGCTGGTGCGATCGAAGCCGTACCGGGAGCTGATGGTCAGCCTGTGGTACCCGGCCCGGCGCAGTACACTGCCGCTCGCCCCTCACATGGCGCCCCTGGCCGCCGCCGACTGGGACCGCCGTTCGGCGCCGCCCATGGGGATCGCCAAGGGGGCGGTCGACTGGGCCGCCACCCCCACCGCCGCGCGTTCCGGCGCGCCGGTCGAGCGCGGCGCGGGCAGGTTGCCCGTCGTGCTGTTCGGCTCCGGGGACGGCGGGCCGCGCACGCTGGGCACGACGCTCGTGCAGGACCTGGCCTCGCGCGGCTACCTCGTGGTCACGGTGGATCACACCTACGAGGCCGACCAGGTGGAGTTCCCCGGCGGGCGGGTGGTGCGCGCGCTGCCTCTGCCGTCCAAGCTGACGCCGCGCGTCATCGCCAGGCTCTTGGAGCGGCATGCGCGGGCGCGGCTGGCCGACATGCGGTTCGTGCTGGAGCAGGTCGCCGTTCTGGGGCGGGGGGAGGCCATCGGCGGTGCGGCGCTGCCGGCCGGGTTGCGCGGGGCGCCCGACCTGTCGCGGGTGGGGGCGCTGGGGCAGTCCCTGGGCGGGTCGGTGGCGGCCCAGCTCGTCCACGACGACCGGCGGGTGCAGGCGGGGGTCAACCTGGACGGCGGCTACGTCGGCCCGGTCGCCGCCACCGGCGTGGCCAGGCCGTTCCTGCAGCTGGCGGCCGAGACGCACACGCGGGAGAGCGAGCCGAGCTGGGCGTCGTTCTGGCGGGCCTCGACCGGGTGGAAGCGGGAGCTGCGGTTCAAGGGCGCCGCGCACGGCTCCTTCACCGATCTGCAGGCGCTGCTGCCGCAGATCGCCGCGGCGCTCCCCAAGGCGGCGCTCCCCAAGGCGGGGGACGGCAAGCGGGGCGGGGTGCCGGTCGCCGACTTCGTCGGGACGATCGATGCGCGAGGGTCGGTGGCGGCCCAGCGCGCCTACGTCGGGGCCTTCTTCGACCTGCACCTGCGGGGGAAGGCGACCCGCCTGTTCGAGGAGCCCGACGGCCGGTTCCCCGAGGTGTCCCGCGTCCCCTGACCCGCCGCCCCGACCTGGAGGCGATAACAATACCGGTATAAGTATCCCGGGGGTGTAGGGTGGGCGGCATGGTGCGATCCCCGCTGACCCCCGAGGAGCGGCTGCGCGGCGAGCAGCTCGGCCACATGCTGCGCCAGGCCCGAGGCGAGCGCAGCATCGTCGAGATCGCCGCCGCGGCCGGCATGTCCGCCGAGACCCTCCGCAAGATCGAGACCGGCCGCATCGCCACGCCGGCGTTCTTCACCATCGCCTCGCTGGCCGACGTGCTGGGCATCTCCCTCGACCGCCTGGCCGTCCGCGCCACCCCCGCCCGCACCTGACGGCAGGGCCGCGCGTACGGGGGCGGGGGCGCCCTCGACCGTCATGCCCGGGCCCGCCTCGATGGCCGCCATCACCGGCCCGATCACCCGCCCGATCGTCGGCCCGGTACACGCGCTAGCGGGACGGCTTGTCACGCAGCAGCGGATGCGACCGCATCGCCACCTCCAGCTCCCCGGGCAGCTCGTCCCGGTAACGCCCCAACGTCGACAGGTCGCTGTGCCCCAGCACCCGCCGCACCGCGTCCATGTCGACCGCGTCGGCCAGCAGATGCGTGGCCGTGGTGTGCCGCAACCCGTGCGGCGTCACCGAACGCCGCTGGTCGGGATCGACGTGCCGCTGCACCCGGTCGATCACCGCCTGCACGTCACCCCGCGCCAGCCGCCGCCCCCGCCACGACAGCAGCAACGCCTTGTCACCGTCGGCGCCGGCCACCTGCCCCCGCCCCCGCGCCAGATACGCCTGCAACACCTCGGCCACATCGTCGGGCAGCGGCACGTCCCGCGTACGCCCGCCCTTGCCGAAGATCCGCCAGTAGCGCACCCCGTCGTTGGTGTAGAAGTCCTCCACGTTGGCGCGCACCAGCTCCGACACCCGCGGCCCCATCGTCGACAACAGCAGCACGATCACCGCGTCACGCAACTGCATGCGCTGGTCACGCCGCTTGCCCTCCTGCTCGGGCGCCTCCCGCAACTGACGGGCCGCCCCGATCAACCCCTGGGCCTGCTCCCGCGTCAGCGCCCGCCGCTCAGGACGCAGCCCGCCCCGCTGCTTGGCCGTCACCGTCGCCGCCGTCATCGGGTTGATCTGCACCCACCCGGCCAGCGTGGCGTGCTTGAACAACGCCGAGATCGACCGCCGGAACCGCGCCTGGGAGGACGGCGACTGCCCCGCCCCCGACCGGCCCGCCTGCCGCGCGTCGGGTTTGCGCGCGAACGCCAGCAAGATCGCATCGACGTCCTCGCCGGTCAGGTCGTCCAGCACCACCTCCGCGCCGGCCAGCGCCACCAGCGTGACCACGTCACGCGCGTAGACCTCGGCCGTGGCCGGGGACAGCGCCCCCGTGGACGTCTTGGCCACCACCAGCTCCACGTAGCGGTCAGCCGCCTGTCCCACCGTCAACCTGTCGAGCTCCGCGGGCCGCACCGGCTCCCCTCCTCACATCCCGGCGACGCACCGGACGGCACCCCGCCCGGCCACGCCGCGTGCAGATGATGTTGCCTGCAGGAGAGACGGTAGCGGCAGCCACCGACGAAAACCTCAGATGTCGCGGAAGGTCTCGATGCGCGCCCCCAGCGCGTTCAGCCGCTCGGCCAGGTCCTCGTAACCGCGGTTGATCACGTACACGTTGCGCAGCACCGACGTGCCCTCGCCGGCCATCATCGCCAGCAGCACCACCACCGCCGGGCGCAGCGCCGGCGGGCACATCATCTCCGCGCTGCGCCAGCGCGTGGGCCCCTCCACCAGCACCCGGTGCGGGTCCAGCAGCTTGACCGAGGCGCCCAGCCGGGTCAGCTCCGTCAGGTAGATGGCCCGGTTGTCGTACACCCAGTCGTGGATCAGCGTCGAGCCCTGCGCCGCGGCCGCGATCGCGGCGAAGAACGGCACGTTGTCGATGTTCAGCCCCGGGAACGGCATCGGGTGGATCTTGTCGATGGGGGAGACCAGCTTGGAGGGCCGCACCGTCAGGTCCACCAGCCGGGTACGCCCGTTGGCCGCCCAGTACTCACCCGTGCGGTCGCAGTCGAGCCCCATCTCCTCCAGAACCGCCAGCTCGATCTCCAGGAACTCCACCGGCACCCGGCAGATCGTCAGCTCCGAACTGGTCACCACAGCCGCCGCCAGCAGGCTCATCGCCTCGACCGGGTCCTCGGAGGGGGAGTAGTCGACGTCCCGCTCGATGGAGGCCAGCCCGTGCACCGTCAGCGTCGTGGTGCCGATGCCCTCCACCCGCACGCCCAGCTGCTCCAGGAAGAAGCACAGGTCCTGCACCATGTAGTTGGAGGAGGCGTTGCGGATCACCGTCACCCCCGGATGGCGGGCCGCGGCCAGCAGCGCGTTCTCCGTCACGGTGTCGCCGCGCTCGGTCAGCACGATCGGCCGCGCCGGAGCCGCGCCGCCGTCGACCTTGGCGTGGTAGAAACCGCCCGTCGCGGTGATGTCCAGCCCGAAGTGCTTCAACGCCGACATGTGGGGCTGCACCGTACGCGTCCCCAGATCGCAGCCGCCCGCGTACGGGATCTGGAACTCGCCCGTACGGTGCATCAACGGCCCCAGGAACATGATCACGCTACGGGTACGGCGGGCCGCCTCGGTGTCCATCGCCTCCAGCTCCAGCCGGGCCGGCGGCACGATCTCCAGGTCGTTGCCCTCGTTGATCCACCGCGCCCGGACCCCGATCGAGGCCAGCACCTCCAGGATCCGGTAGACCTCCTCGATCCGCGCCACCTTACGCAAGATCGTCCGGCCGTTGTTCAGCAACGACGCGCACAGCAGCGCCACACACGCGTTCTTGGACGTCTTGACGTCGATGCTGCCCGACAGCCGGCGCCCGCCCACCACCCGCAGATGCATCGGACCGGCATACCCCAGGGACACGATCTCGCTGTCGAGCGCCTCCCCGATCCGGGCGATCATCTCAAGACTGATGTTCTGGTTGCCGCGTTCGATCCGGTTGACCGCGCTCTGACTGGTCGCCAGCGCGTCGGCCAGCTGAAGCTGCGTCCAACCGCGATGCTGACGCGCGTCCCGGATGAGCCGGCCGATCCTCACAAGGTAATCATCTGCCACAGCACCAGACCATATCTCACATATGAGATGTGATCGGGACCGAGGGGTCCGACGCGCCGGACAGCTCCCGATGACCCGCCAGATGCGGGGGAGTGGCCTGCGCCTTCACCTTCCCCACGAACGCCCGCCGCGCCGCCCGGAACCCGTTGCGATCGTCGAACATGTCCCGGCTCATCTCCGCCAGCTCCTCGGCCCGGTAGGCGTCCAACGGCTTGCGCCGCTCATCGGCCTCCCGCGCCTGCCGCCGCGCCGCCAGCAACCCCTCATAGGAGGAGTCCTGGGCCAGCCGATGAGCGAACTCCACCACCCGCCGCTCGAACTCCTGCCGCGACCCGCCCGCCACCCGATCGGCCAGCCCCAGCTCCACCGCCTCGGCCGCCCCCACCGGCAACGCCCGCCCGGTCAGCTCCAGCGCCCGCTCGGCCCCCACCCGCCGCGGCAGCACGTACGTCCAGAACTCACTGCCGAACAACCCCATCGTCCGATAATGCGGATTGAGCACCACCGGCTCCCGCACGATCACCCGGTCGGCCCCCAGCCCCATCATCACCCCGCCCGCACCCGCGTTCCCCGCGATCGACGTCACCACCAGCTGCGAGGTGCACGCCACGATCTCCCGGCACACCGCGTTGATCGCGTTGATGTTCATCCACGCCTCCAGCTCCGGATGACGCGCCGCCTCGATCACGTTCAGATGGATGCCGTTGGAGAACACCTCACCACCGCGCACCACCAGCACCCGCGTGTCCTGCGCCGCCGCGTACCGCAACGCCGCCGCCAGCCGCCGGCACTGATCGGTCGACATCGCGCCGTTGTAGAAGTCGAAACTCACCACCCCCACGTCCTCGCCGCGCTCATAGGTGATCTCGCTGTAACCGGCCCGCTCACCCACCCCCGCCAGCCGCTCACCCAGCACCATCGTGGCCGGCAGCTTCACCCCGCCCTCCTCCGGGCGCAGATGACCCACCCACACCGTCCCCTGACCGGCGTGCACCAGCACCGCCCCCTCACGCCGCGCCGCCACCGCGCCCGGCGTCCCCGCCAGCTCAGGACCCCGGTGCGCGTCGAACACCCGCACCGGCAGCTCGCACAACCGTGCCCGCCCGCCCGGCGAACCGTCGGCCGCCCGCACCACCCGCACGATCTCCTCGGCCGGCTGCTCCCAGGAGAACTCCCGGTCGGCATGGCGCATCGGCCGCCGCAACCGTCCCGTCACACCAGGGGAGCGGTAGTCCAGCGGCACCGGCGCGAACAACGGATCGGCCGCCTTGACCGCCACCTCCGCCACCAGCTCCACCGCCGCGTCGGCCACCGGCCCGTTGTACAGCGCCGACTTGCGCGGCGGCTCCGACGGCAGCGGGAACGTCCGCCACCCCCACAGGGGGCCGGCGTCCATCTCCTCCACCGCCTGCAGCGCCGTCACCCCCCACTCGCGCTCGCCTTCGGCGATCGCCCAGTCCAGCGAGGAGGGCCCGCGGTCACCGGGCGGCCCCGGATGGATGATCACCGTACGGTGCCCGCGCCACAACGCCTCCGGCACCCGCTCCTTCAGGAACGGGCAGATGATCAGATCCGGCTTGGCCAGCTCGGCCGCCTCCGCCATGGCGTGCTCCGAGACCGCCAGCTCGACGCTCACGTCGTGGCCGGCCCGCCGCAGCTCCAGCCAGGCACGCTGGGTCAGGCCGTTGAACGAGGAACAAAGGAGCAGGATACGCAACGCGGAACTTCCTTCGCGGGGACGTCAAGGGGCAGCGGGCAGGGGAGAGGCGTCAACCGATCGCGAGCGGACGAACACCACCAGTACCGGCGTCAACGGCAGTCCCGTAAGGCCCAGGCATCTCTAGATGTTGACATGAAACATCCACCGATGCTGACAAATCACCGCAGACACCTACGCTGAGCAGCCCACATTGCCCTGATTTGCCCGAAAAAGTCCCAGCGGGGGAGACATCTCAACCCCAACCAGGAAACCCCACCTCAGAGGACACCCACCCCACAATGGTCCCCATGAACACCCGCACCGCCGCCCAGCACTTCGCCGACACCTGGCAACACGGCTGGACCCACCACGACACCACCGCCATCATCGCCCTCTACAGCGACGACGCCACCCACACCAGCATGCCCTTCCGCCCACCCCACCACGGAAAACACGCCATCGCCGACTACATCCGCCAATCCTTCACCGGCGAAAGCGACCCCCACGTCACCTTCACCACCCCCATCGTCGACGGCGACCAGGCCGCCATCGAATTCCGGGTCCACGCCCTCGACAACGGCCACCCCGTCACCCTGGCAGGCTGCGTCTTCGCCCGCTTCAACCCCGACGGACTGGCCGTACAGACCCGCGACTACTGGCACACCACCCCAGGCCACCGCTGACCGGAAGAACTCAGCGCCGCCCCAACGGCACCGGAGACTGCGCCGGCAACGGACGCGCCACCTGCCGCGTCTGCTCCACCTGCTCCACCGCGGCCGCCTCGGCACGCCGCTCGGCGTGCCCGCCCGCGCAGTACCCGTTCGTCACGATCAACCGCCCCCGCGACGCGGTGTACGCCTCCCTGCCCGAAGCGGGCAGAACTCCCTGACACACCGGACATAAAACCGATTCGTTCCCCACGTGCTGCTCCTCTCGCTGAGCGAATAGGCAGGAGCTCTACCCTAAAACCACCCACCATGACAAAGACAGCGAATCAACACAGCGTCAAACACCCCGTCAGCACCCAGGGGAGCCCCGCCGCGAACCGCGAAACCCCAGATCACGCCGCATCCCCAATGCGCCCGCCAAGATCACAGAAGGGCCGTTGGCGCCGGAAAAAACTTCACAGCAACCCCACCGGCAACGCCCGCCGGCCCCGCGCCCGACTCCGGGCCGTGACCGGAAGGCGGAGGAGGGCCTCCATCCGGTCTACTTGACATAATGTTCATTATCGAGCAACCAGCCACCCGCCACGACCCGGCAAAAACACCCCGCATGAACGGTCACGCGCCGGGCAGATTCCTGCCATGTCCACCCTGACGTGCCTGACGACGTCCAGCCGGATCCTCACGGCCCCGACGGCCCTGGCGGCCTCGACGGCCGGGCTCGTCGCACTCACCGCCGTCATCGTCGCCGCCGTCATCTGGCTGATCATTTTGGCCGTCCGGCTGACCAAAAGCCCCCGCAACCGCCCCAATCCCAGCGTCGACCTGGTGGACCAGGCTCGCGAGCTGAAGGCGGTCGGCCAGATCCAGGAAGCCGTCTTCCTGGTGCGCGGCGAGACCGGCATGAGCCAGCGAGCCGCCTCCCGCTTCGTGAACCGCCTCTAGTCGGACAAACCCCTCAAACCGTACAGAACGTGGATTCTGTTTGGTTTGGGTAATTCGTCCGCAAAAGCCCTTGTCGTCCGGCTCCGGGGATCCCGGTGATTACGCACGGCGGTCGAACGGCTGCTCTATGCTGTCGGGGTGCGGGTGTGTGAACGGGGGGCGTGAAACCCCTCCGGCCTCGGCGGGGGCGCTTCGGTCCCGGGGGCGGCGGTCCCGGCGCGCGTCACCGGCCGCACGGTCCACGGTCCACTCCCCTCTTCCCGATACCGGGCGTGTGAGAGCCCGGGAATGGCGGCTTTGTCGTGAATACCCCGGACCCCCTCGGGTGTGTGTCCCTCCCCCACCTGCTCTACGTCGACCACCAGTTGCGCATCACGTGCTGCCCGATGCCGGGGCCGTCGATCATCCGGCTGGTGGGCGAGGTGGACGCGACGAACCAGGCGGCGCTGGCCGAGGCGCTGGGCCGGGCGCGGCGGATCGACGAGTCGCTGGTGGTGGATGTGAGCGGGCTGGATTTCCTGGGGGTGGAGGGGGCGCGGCTGCTGGTGGTGTCGTGCCGGGCGGGGCGTACGCAGTTGGTGGGGACGCCGCCGCATGTGCTGCGGTTGTTGCGGACGATGGGGTGGAGGGGTGGTCAGGGGGTGTAGGGGTGGGTGGCGGTGACGGCGGTGATCGGGAGGGGGCCGTAGAGGTGGGGGTAGCCGTCCTCGGTGCGGATGTCCAGGCCGGTGGGGTCGATGTCGAGGACGAGGAGTGGTTGGGTGACGGCGCTGTAGTAGGTGTCGTGGACGGTGCGCAGTTGGGTGTGGTCGCGGCTGAGGTGGATGAAGCCGATGTCGTCGAGGGTGTGGCCGAGGGTGGAGATGCGGTACTCCCCCGCTTGCCGGGCGTGTTCCCAGTCGGTTTGCAGGGCCAGGTGGTGGACGGTCATGGGGTCCATTCGGTTTCGAGCATGGCGTAGATGGTTTCGCTGGTCCATTCGCCCTTGACGATCTCATTGTCGACGAGGGTGGCTTCGTGGCGCATGCCGAGTTTTTCCAGGACGCGGGCTGAGGCTTTGTTGCGGGCGTCGAGGCGGCCGGTGATGCGGTGGAGGCCGAGGTGGGTGAAGCCGAGGTCGAGCATGTGGCGGGCGGCTTCGGGGGCGTAGCCGTGGCCGTGGTGGTCGGGGTGCAGGACGTAGCCGATCTCGCCTTGGCGGTGTTGTCTGCTGGTCCAGATGAGCAGGGTGTTGCCGATGAGCCGGCCGGTGGTGCGCAGGGTGATGGCCAGGTCGATGGCGTCGCCTTCGTCGTGGAGGGTGTGGCGGGTGATCTTTTTGTCGAGGTGGGTGCTGGTGGTGTGGCGGTCGCGGGGTTCCCAGTAGAGGTAGCGGGCGACGTCGGGGCGGGATTCGTAGGAGTGGAGGGCGTCGAGGTCGTCGGGGGTGAAGGGGCGCAGGTGGAGGCGGGGGGTGGTGATGGGGTATCGAGGTGTGAGCACGGGGGGCAGTGTAGGGAGGGGGTGGGGGGCGTTCAACGGGTTTTCGGTGTGGTTTGCGGGGTTCAGTGGCTGCCTGCGAGGTTGAGGACGATGACGCCGCCGATGATGAGGAGGATGCCGCCGATTTTGAGGGGGGTGAGGGTTTCGCCCATGAGGGTGGCGCCGATGAGGGTGATGGCGGCGGTGCCGGCGCCGGACCAGATGGCGTAGGCGGTGCCCATGTCGAGGTGGAGTTTGAGGGCGCGGGCGAGCAGGACGAAGGAGGTGATGTAGCCGATGGTGACGGCGATGGTCCAGCCGATGTGGGTGAGGCCGTTGCTGAGTTTGAGTGCGGTGGTGGCCAGGACTTCGGAGGCGATGGCGAGGGCGAGCAGGATCCATGCCATGGGGGGTTCCTTGGGGGTGTGGAGGTGGTGGGGGTGTGCCGGCCCAGTGGTGGGGTTCGGCTTGAAAGGCAGTCGAATGCGTGTTCCACTGGTCGGGTGGGTTGGGATGCGCTGGCTCTTGTGGAGGCCGTCGATGAGCGGCCGCTGATCGAGCGGCGTGCGGTGGTGCGTGATGGTTTCTATGAGACGCAGGCCCGTACGGTGATCGAGCGGGTGCCTGGGAGTGCGGGCATCGCCGAGCGGTGGGCGGTCTCTCCTTATCGGGGTTGTGCTCATGCGTGTGTGGGGTGTGGGGCGCGGGACGGTCATCGCAGGTTGGGGTGGGATGCGGGGGCTGATTTCGATTCGCGGATCGTGGTCCGGCCGAATGTGGTGGAGCGGTTGCGGTCGGAGTTGGGGCGGTGGGAGGGCGAGCCGCTGGCGGTGGGGGTGAGTGGTGACTGTTATCAGGTTGCCGAGGAGACGTACCGGTTGATGCCGGGGGTGGTGGGGGCGCTGGGGGCGGCGGGGGTGCCGTTCACGGTGTATACGCGTAGTGCGCTGGTGTTGCGGGATGCGGGGGTGCTGGCGCGGGCGGGTGCGCGGGTGGCGGTGTCGATCGCGTTCGTGGACGAGCGGATCAGGCGGGCGGTGGAGCCGGGTGCGGTGGGGGCGCAGGCGCGGTTGGAGTTGGTGTCGGCGCTGGTGGAGGCGGGGGTGGAGTGCCGGGTGTTGATGGGGCCGGTGTTGCCGTTGCTGAGTGATGGTGCTGATCAGTTGTCGGCGACGGTGCGGCGGATCGCGGGTGCGGGGGCGGTGGCGGTGGAGCCGGTGGTGTTGCGGTTGCCGCCGGGGACGCGGCAGTGGTATTTGCGGTGGTTGGCTGGGGCGCATCCGCATCTGGTGGAGCGGTATGAGGAGCTCTTCGATCGGGCGGGGTTCCCCTCCCCCGGGTACGAGCGGCGGATTACGGGGCAGATCGCGGAGTTGTGCCGGGTGTATGGGATGCGGTGTGGTGCGCCGGAGCCGGTGGGGCGGGGGCCGCGGGCGGCGCAGTTGTCGCTGGTGTGAGGCCGGCTGGGGTTGGGCCGGGGTTCAGGGTCGGTGGTGGAGGATCATGCCGGGCCACTCCCCTACGGTGAAGGGCTGGTCGCGGGTGAATCCGCAGCTTTCGTAGTAGGAGACGAGGCGGCCGTCGTCGCCGGCGTAGCAGTCGACGCGGACGAGGCCGAGGTTGCGGTCGCGGGCTTCTTGGAAGGCCCATTGCAGCAGGCGTCGTCCGACGGATCGGCCGGCGTGGCGCTGGTCGATGACGAGGACCTGGACGTAGAGCTCGGGTTCGGTGGCGGGGGTGACGTAGGGCAGGGCGTCGCCGACGACGATGCAGCCGGCTGGTCGGCCGTCGATCTCGGCGATGCGCATGCCGCCGCCGGTGAGCCAGTCGGTGGCCTGCTGGGTGCGGCGGGGGTCGCCGGTGAAGGGGCGGGTGCCCCATTGGCCGGTGCGGTTCTGGCTGACGAGCCAGGCGATGGCGCTGTCGAACATGGTCAGGACGAGGGTGTCGTCGCCTGGGCGGGCGTGGCGGATCTTCACCGGTGACACTGTAAGGGGTGCCGGCGGGGTGGGTGCTGACGGTGTCGGTGGTCGAGTCGTGGTTGCGCGACGGCGGCGCTCCCCCGCCGCTGGGTTCTCATGAACGGTGATTCCTTTACCCTGGCACCGCAGGCGAATCGGTGGGAGGGGCGAGCGGTGGGCGAGGGTGCGTCTGGTGTCGTCGGTACCGAGCTTTCCGCCGTGTTGGAGCGCATCACGTTCGCCAGTGAGGAGACGGGGTACACGATCGCGCGGGTGGCGACCGAGCGGTCGGGGGCGGAGCTGCTGACGGTGGTGGGGCCGCTGTTGGGGGCGCAGGTCGGGGAGTCGTTGCGGTTGCGGGGGCGCTGGACGTCCCATCCTCGGTACGGCCGGCAGTTCGAGGTGTGGTCCTACACCACGGTGTTGCCGGCGACGGTTCAGGGGATCCGCCGGTATCTGGGGTCGGGGTTGATCAAGGGGATCGGGCCGAAGATGGCCGAGCGGATCGTCGATCACTTCGGGACCGGGACGCTGGAGGTGATCGAGCAGGAGCCGCAGCGGCTGGTGGAGGTGCCGGGGCTGGGTCCCAAGCGGACGAAGATGATCGCGGCCGCGTGGGAGGAGCAGAAGGTCATCAAGGAGGTGATGATCTTTCTGCAGGGGGTCGGGGTGTCGACGTCGATCGCGGTGCGGATCTTCAAGCAGTACGGTGATTCGTCGATCTCGGTGGTGCGTGAGCAGCCGTACCGGCTGGCCGATGAGGTGTGGGGCATCGGGTTCAAGACGGCCGACACGATCGCCCAGGCCGTCGGTATCCCCCATGACAGTCCTGAGCGTGTCAAGGCGGGGTTGCGGTACACGTTGTCGCAGGCGGCCGACGACGGTCACTGCTACCTGCCGGCGCCCAATCTGGTGGCCGACGCGGTCAAGATCCTGGATGTGCCGGCCGAGTTGGCCACGCGGTGCATGGAGGAGCTGACGGCCGAGGAGGGCGTGGTGCGTGAGCAGGTGCCGGCCGGGGACAACAGTGTGCCGGCGGTGTATCTGCCGCCCTTCCATCGGGCCGAGTTGTCGCTGGCCGGCGGGTTGTTGTCGTTGTTGCACAGTGGTCATGACCGGTTGCGGGCCTTTGCCGACGTCGACTGGGAGCGGGCCGAGCGGTGGCTGGCCGCTCAGACGGGCGCGGAGCTGGCGGCCGAGCAGCGTCAGGCGGTGCGGCTGGCGTTGACGTGCAAGGTGGCGGTGCTGACCGGCGGTCCGGGTTGCGGCAAGAGTTTCACCGTACGGTCGATCGTGACGTTGGCGCGGGCCAAGCGGGCCAGGGTGATCCTGGCCGCGCCGACGGGCCGGGCCGCCAAGAGGTTGTCGGAGCTGACCGGGCACGAGGCGACCACCGTGCACCGGTTGTTGCAGTTGCGGCCGGGCGGGGAGGCGACGTTCGATCGTGACAATCCGCTGGACGCCGATCTGGTGGTGGTGGACGAGGCTTCGATGCTGGATCTGTTGCTGGCCAACAAGCTGCTCAAGGCTGTGGCGCCCGGGACGCATCTGCTGCTGGTGGGGGACGTGGACCAGCTTCCCTCGGTGGGGGCCGGGGAGGTGTTGAAGGATCTGCTGGCGGCTGCGGACGTGCCCAGGGTGCGGCTGACGCAGATCTTCCGTCAGGCGCAGGAGTCGGGGGTGGTGACCAACGCCCATCGGGTCAACACGGGGCACCATCCGGTGTTGGCCGGCATGTCGGACTTCTTTCTGTTTCCGTGTGAGGAGCCGGAGGAGATCGCGGCGATGACGGTGGATGTCGTCGCGCGGCGTATCCCGTCCAGGTTCGGGCTGGACGCCCGGCGTGAGGTGCAGGTGCTGGCGCCGATGCACCGGGGAGCGGCCGGGGCGGGGGCGTTGAACATGGCGTTGCAGGAGGCGTTGACCCCGGCTCGCGAGGGTATGCCCGAACGTCGTTACGGCGGGCGGGTCTTCCGGGTCGGCGACAAGGTCACCCAGTTGCGCAACAACTATGACAAGGGTGCGGCGGGGGTGTTCAACGGCACGGTCGGGATCGTCACCGGGATCCGCCCCGACGAGCACAGTCTGACCGTGCGCACCGACGAGGAGGAGGAGGTCGACTACGCCTTCGACGAGCTGGACGAGCTGGCCCACGCCTATGCCGTGTCCATTCACCGCAGTCAGGGCAGCGAGTATCCGGCGGTGGTGATCCCGCTGGCCACCAGCGCGTGGATGATGTTGCAGCGCAATCTGCTCTACACCGCGATCACCCGGGCCAAGAGGCTGGTGGTGATCGTCGGGTCGCGGCGGGCGCTGGCCCAGGCCGTACGGACCAAGGGCGCCGGGCGGCGGCACACGAGCCTGACCCACCGCCTGGAGCGGAGCTGAGCTGAGCCGCGGCGCTGTGGCAGGCGCTGGTCGTGGGGTTGATGGTGGCGTTGACCCCGGTTGACCTGGGGTTGACAGCAATTAGTGATGCAAATGTGACCGAACTCTCCTAAATGCTTCTGCGTCATACATGCAGGAGCATTAAAGTCTTTGGGGTGGGTTTGCCGCCCTGGGGGAGAGGACAGTCTTGAACGTTGCGCCCGCATGGACGAAGTCAGCCGCCGGCCTCGCGCTGCTGGCGGCGGCGGCCCTGACGGCCTCCTGCTCGAGCGGCAACGCCGCCTCGCGCGGGCCCGAAGCGCCCGATGCCACCACCGTGGCCACCCCGCAGGCGCCCACCGTCACCATCAGCCCCGCCGAAGGCAGCGCCAAGGTCAGCCCCGACAAGAAGGTCGTGGTCTCCTCCTCCGGCGGCGCGCTGGAGGAGGTCACCGTCGAGGGAGACGGCCACACGGTCGAGGGCAAGTTCAACGCCGACAAGACCACATGGGTCTCCCGGACGCCGCTGAAGCCCTCCACCAACTACAACGTCTCGGCCAAGGCCGGCGCCACCGCCGCGACCAGCACCTTCACCACGGTCAAACCCGAACGGGAGCTGCAGGTCCTCGACGTCACCCCCAACGCCAAGGGCGAGACCCTCGGCGTCGGCGCCCCGATCATCGTCACCTTCAACCAGCCCGTCACGGGCAAGGCGGCCATCGAGCGCGCCCTGGAGGTGGAGGCCGAAAAGCCCGTGGACGGCGCCTGGCGGTGGATCAACGACACCACCGTCATCTACCGCACCGCCAAGTACTGGCCCGCCCACCAGAAGGTCACCTTCAACGCCCGCATCACCGGCGTCAAGGCCGGCAAGGGCCTGTACGGCGTGAAGGACTACTCCGCCGGCCTGAAGATCGGCGCCAAGGTCATCAGCAAGGTCGACACCAAGACCCACATGATGTACGTCTACAAGGACGGCAAGCGCGTGCAGACCATGCGCATCAGCGCCGGCATGGCCACCACGCGCGAGTACACCACGACCTCCGGTGTGCACCTGACGATGGAACGCGGCAACCCGGTGCGCATGATCTCCCCCGGCCGCAAGAAGGGCGACCCCGGCTACTACGACGTGATGATCGACCACGCCGTGCGCATCTCCAACTCCGGCGAGTACGTCCACGCCAAGGACAACGTCTGGGCCCAGGGCGTGCGCAACGTCAGCCACGGCTGCATCAACTCCCGCCCGGACCAGGCCAAGTGGTTCTACGACAACTTCCAGCGCGGCGACGTCGTCGACATCACCGGCACCGACCGCAAGCTGGAGTGGAACAACGGCTGGGGCTTCTGGCAGCTGCCCTTCTCGCAGTGGAAGAAGGGCAGCGCCCTGCACGCCAAGGCCTGACCGCTCCCCCGCTCCCCTCCGCTCCCCCGTCCCCTCGGGACGACTTCCAGCCGCTCACCGCCGCCGACCCGCGCGGCGGTGAGCGGCTGCTTTTTGCCCTGCGCCGGACCGCCCCGGGGGGACCTTCGCCCTCGCCATCAGCGGAAACGCCTCGACGTGCACGAAGGGTTGCCATACGATTACCCACCGTGGGCATTCGTCAGGAACCCCGAAGGAGAACACGTTGAAGAAGATCCTTCTCGTCCCCGCGATCACCGCCGGGCTCGTCCTCGCCTCGGCCGGCGCCGCGTACGCCTCCCAATACGTCGCCTACGAAGGCCGCGGCTTCACCGGCCGCTCGGTCGTCATCGACGCCTGCGGCGTGTCCAACATCCCCTACCACGGCTCCTACAAGTGGTACGGCGACGGCCAGAGCGGCCGCATGTACAACCAGCCCAACGCCAGCGGCGTGATGCACTTCGAGCTGGCCTCCAACCGCAACGCCGAGCAGCGCACCCCCGTCGGCTGGAAGAGCATCTTCATCGTGTGCTGACCAGCCGCCTCGAGGCCGGCCGTCCCCCAGGCACACGGGGGCGGCCGGCCTCGGCGTGCGCGCGTACCGGCCGGTGGCGGGCAGACTGCTGGTACGACCATCGGCACGCGCAGGGGGGGGCGAGATGGGCAGGAGCGCCACCACCACGGCCACAACGCTGCTGACGCTCCTGCTGGGCGTGCTGCCCTCCGGCTGCGCGGCCACCTCCCGGCCCGGCGAGCAGCCACCCCCGTCCTCCGCCTCGATCCCGGCAAGCGGTCAAGAATCCGGGCAGGCGTCCGCACCGGCCTCGCCCCAGACGTCGGCTCCCCCGTCCGCGCCGACCTCGGCCCACGCCTCGGCTCCCCCACAGGCCCAGAACCAGGCACAAGGGCGGGATCGGGCCGCGATGAGCAGCGGATGCGCCGCCACCGCCCACCGGCTCACCTCCGGCCCCCACCAGCTCACCTCCGGCGGCCTGACCCGCCGCTACCTGCTGGCCGTCCCCGGCACCCCCGGCCCTCACCCCGTGCTGCTCAACCTGCACGGCCTGGGCTCCGACGCCGCCGAACAGGCCGCCTACAGCCGCCTGCCCCAGATCGGCGCCCTGCGCGGCTACATCGTCATCACCCCCCAGTCGGCCCCCGGACGGCTGGCCTGGACCCTGCCGCACACCGCCGGCCCCGACGACGCCGCCTACCTGGCCGCCCTGCTCGACGAGGTCGAACGCCGCCAATGCGTCCACCCCGGACGCGAGTTCGCCGCCGGCATGTCCTACGGCGCCGGCCTGGCCGTCTCCCTGGTCTGCGCCCTGGACGGCCGGCTGAGCGGCGTGGCCGCCGTGGCCGGCATCCCCATCGCCCAGCCCTGCCGCGACCCCGCGCCCACCACGATCATCGCCTTCCACGGCACCGCCGACCGCCTGGTCCCCTACACCGGCGGCCACCCCAGGCCCGGCGGCGACCTGCAACACCTGGCCGCGCTCGTCGTGCTGCCCCCCGTCGAGCAGACCATGGACGCCTGGGCCGCCGCCCAGCGCTGCACGTCCCCCGCCACCACCCACCCCCTGCGAGACATCCGCCTGCGCCTGTGGCGGTCCTGCGCGCGGGAGGCCACAGTGCGCCTGTACACGGTCGACGGCGGCGGCCACACCTGGCCCGGCCCCATCGAGGTGTCCCGGCTCGGCGCCACCGCCCGCGACCTGGACGCCAGCCGGCTCATCCTCGACACCTTCGACCACGCCCCCACCCGCTGAGCAGCCTCCGGCCGCCGACCGACCCCCGCCCGGCAGGCGGGGAGCCCGGCCATGCGTGACGTGCGCGTCCTGATCGAAGCGGTTCCCGCGCCGGGCCGGGCAACGCCCCCCTTGAGGCCGCCGTGGTCGGCCGCCGGCCACCGCGCGGCACCCTGGCCGGCAGGTCCGCACCGGGTGCTCCCCCGACGCCGCTAGTCTGTCGCCCATGAGTCAGGTGGGACAGGTGACGGCCCGCGCGCTGCTGCGCAGGCTGGCCGTCGAGCAGGCCGAGTGCAGGGTGCCGTCGCTGACGGCGGCGATCGTCCGCGACGGGCGGACGGTGTGGTTCGGCGGCCGCGGCCGCGTCGGCGACGGCCCGCCGACCCCGGCCACCCAGTACCGGCTGGGATCGATCACCAAGTCGATCGTGGCCGTGGCCGTCATGCGGCTGCGCGACGAGGGCAGGATCGCGCTGACCGACCCGCTGGAGCGCCACCTGCCCGGCACCCCCGCCGGGCGGGTCACCATCGCCCAGCTGCTGTCGCACACCTCCGGCCTGACCGCCGAGCCGCCGACCGACTGGTGGGAGCGCACCCCCGGCCTCGACCTGCCCGACCTGCTCAAGCGGGTGGGCCCCGACCAGGTCAAACACCGGCCCGGACGCCTCTACCACTACTCCAACGTCGGGTTCGCGCTGCTGGGCGAGCTGGTGGCCCGGCTGCGCGGCACCGGCTGGCAGCAGGCCGTGCGGCAGGAGGTGCTGGCGCCGCTGGAGATGAACGCCACCACCGCCCGCCCCCGCGCCCCGCACGCCACCGGCTACGCCGTCCACCCGTGGGCCGACGTCGTGCTGACCGAGCCCGAGCACGACGCCGTGGCCATGGGGCCGGCCGGGCAGCTGTGGTCCACCCCGCACGACCTGGCCCGCTGGGCCGCCTTCGTCGGCGGCGACTCCGGCGGCGTGTTGTCGGCCGACACCCTGGCCGAGATGCGCGAACCGGCCGGCGTCGCCGACGGCGACTCCTGGACCGCCGGCTACGGGCTCGGCCTGCAACTGGCCCGCGCCGGCGGGCGCCGCCTGGCCGGGCACACCGGGTCCATGCCCGGCTTCCTGGCCACCGTGTGGGCCGACCCGGCCGAACGCGTGGGCGTGCTGTTCATGGCCAACACCACCAGCGGCATGACCGGCACCCTGACCACCGACCTGCTCGACATCCTCGACGAGCACGAGCCGCGCCTGCCCGAGGAATGGCAGCCCGTCCCCGCCGACCCCGCCCTGCTGGCGCTGACCGGGCTGTGGCACTGGGGGCCCAAGCCGTACGCGCTGCGGCTGCTGCCCGGTCGCGGGCTGTCGCTGGCGCCGGTGGACGGCAGCGGTCGCGCCTCCCGGTTCGTGCCCCAGGACGACGGGACGTGGCTGGGGCTGGACGGCTACTACGCCGGCGAGACGCTGCGCGTGGCCGCCGACCATCTCGACCTCAACACGTTCGTCTTCACCCGCGAACCGTACGATCCGGCGGCGCCGGTGCCGGGCGGCGTGACCGGCTGGCACGCCTGACCCCTCCCCCTCGGCCGGGAGCCGTCAAGCCCGTGCCGTCAGACCGTGCCGTCAGACCGTGCCGTCAGGCCGGTGGGCCGGCCAGCGCCTGGGCGAGGGCGGTGGCCGGGCCGGGCGGCAGCGCGCCGTGCAGCAGCTCCACCCGGTGCACCAGGCGCGGCGCCACCAGCGGCACCCCCGGCCCGGCCGAGGCCGGCAGCAGCGTCAGCCCGTGCCCGGCGGCCACCAGGTTGAGCACGGTGTGCACGTCGTCGCCCTCATGGACCAGCGCGGCCGTGAAACCGTCACCGGCCAGGTCACGCAGGCGCGGCAACGGACACAGCGGCGTCTGCAGCCAGCGGGCGTCGACCAGGTCGGCCAGCCGCAACGCCCGCCTGCCCGCCAGCGGATGCCCCGGCGGCAACGCCACCACCAGGTCCTCCTCGCTGACCCCCACCGTGGTCATCGGCCCCGACTCCGGCAGGCGCAGCGGATCGCTGGGCGCGGCGAGGCCGTCGGCCAGCCCCAGATCGGCCTCGCCCTCCGCCAGCAGCTCGGCCAGCCGCTCCCGGCCACAGGTGCGTACCAGCACGCTCAACCGCGGCTGGGCGGCGCGCGCCGCCCGCAGGCGCAGCAGCAGCGGCACCGCGTGCTCCAGCAGCCGCTCACCGGCCGCGGTCGGCTCCACCGGGCGGCGGCTCAGCAACCCGTACGCCAGCGAGGCCGGCGCGGTCAACGCCGCCCGCACCGCCCGCGAGCGGCGCATCCCGTTCCTGGGCACCTGCGGCGGCTTCCAGCACATGCTGCTGGAGTACGGCCGCAACGTGTGCGGGCTGGACGTCGCCCACGCCGAGAACAACCCCGGCGCCCAGGCGTTCCTGGTGGAGCCGCTGTCGTGCTCGCTGGCCGGGCACGAGGGCCTGGTGCGCCTGACCCCCGGCTCGCGCATCGAGCAGATCATGGGGGCCGGCACCATCGTCGAGGCCTACAGCTGCTCCTACGGCCTCAACGACGCCTACCGCCGGACGCTGGCCGGCCACGGGCTCGTCTTCTCCGGCCACGCCGAGGACGGCATGGTGCGGGTGGCCGAGCTGCCCGGGCACCCGTTCTTCGTCGGCACGTTGTTCCAGCCGGAGCTGGCCGGCGACGGGCGGCGGCCGCACCCGCTGATCGGCGCGTTCGCCGCCGCCGTACGCCGCCACGCCCAGCCTCCCGTCCCCGCCCCCTGAAGCGCGGCCAGGTCAGCGCGGCCAGGTCAGCGCGTACGGCGGGCCAGCAGCGCCAGCAGGCCGGCCGTCACCAGCCCGAGCACGGCCAGCCCGACCCGGTCGGCGACCGTGTCCCCGTTGGCCAGCACCCCGAACGCGGTGTGCCCGGCCAGCGCGCCACCGGCCAGGGCCAGACCGTGCAGGTCCCGCCAGGCGCCGTGCGCCGCCCACCGCCGCACCAGCAGGCCGGCCGCCACCGCCAGCAGCGCGGCGGCCACCATCGGCACCGCCACCCAGCCGCCCTGGGTGAAGGCCGGATGCCGGGCCCCGCCGAAGGGGAACAGCAGCGCCAGATACCCGAACGCGACGATCGCGGCCCCCACCGCCACCGCCGCCGGAGCCGGCACCCCCGCCGCGGGAGAGGCCGGCGGGCGCGCGGGCGGCCTGTGCGCGGGCGGCAGGACGCGCAGCGCCGTCACGGCCAGCACCGCCACCGCCAGCAGCAGCCCGGCCAGCATCGGCCACGGCGCGAGGTAGCCGGGGTCCATGAAGGCCGCCGTCCAGCGCAGCAGCAGGACGCCCAGCACGAACACCACGCCCGTCACCGCCAGCCCGGCCCGGCCCAGGTAGGGGCGGTGACGCAGCGACGGGAAGAGCAGGTCGGCCAGCAGGATCGGCAGCGCCACGCTGAACACCGCGTGGTAGGGGATGTTGAGCTCGGTGTAGGCGCTGTTGAGGCCCGCGACGCGTGGCGCCCATCCGGCCGCGCCGTACAGAGTGGGGCTGGTCAGCGCCTGCAGCGCCAGTCCTTCCTCCACGATCCCGTACGCCGCTCCCAGCAGCAGCACCGACCCCCACCCGCGTCCGGCCCGGCGTACCAGCTCGCGGATCAGGACGGTGCCCGCGCCGTAGATCGGCGTCCACACCAGCAGCAGCCACGCCTGGCGCAGCGGCGGATTGCCCAGCATGAGCTCGGCGACGACCGGGGTGAGCCCGGCCAGCACAAGCGCGGCCCACCGGCCGCGTGACTGAAGGGTGACCATGACCCCACGCTCCCGCGCGCCGGGGGCGCGGCGCTGCTGCCTGGGGGCCGGTCCGTGGCCACCGCGGTCGTGTCCGAGGGGTGACTTTGGTTGTCATGGCCGGTGACCGCGGTTGCCGGCCGGCGCGGCGGGCGCGGGCTACGATCGGCCATGATGTTCGGGGCGAGGAGCCCGCTGGCGGGCGGCGAGGAACAGGCGGGACAGGCGCTGAGAAGTCAGGCGCTGAGAAGTCAGGCGCTGAGAAGTCAGGCGCTGAGAAGTCAGGCGCTGAGAAGTCAGGCGCTGGGCGGCCAGGACGGCGAGCAGGCCGGTGGGCGGTCGGGGCGGGAGCGGGCGGCGGCCGTGGGCGGGGTCGTGCTCGCCCTGGCCGCGGCCGCCTCGGTGGTGTGGGGCGACTTCGACCCCGGCCCGCCCACCTGGTACCTGTGGGCCGACGTGGCCGGTGGCGCGGCGGCGTGCGCGGCGCTGTGGTGGTGCCGCCGCCGTCCGGTGGCCGCCGGGCTGGTCGCCGTGGCGCTGTCGGTGCCGGCGGCCGCCGCGTCGGTGGCGGCCGGGATCGCCACGCTCGTCGTCGCGCTCTACCGGCGCCCGCCCGCCGCCGTCGCCGTCGGCCTGGCGTGGGTGGCCGCCTCGCTGGCCAGGTTCGCCCTGCGGCCGCCGGGGCTGGCGCCGTACCCGGTGTGGGCGCTGG
Source organism: Nonomuraea sp. NPDC052265 (assembly GCF_044547985.1). Taxonomy (NCBI): domain Bacteria; kingdom Bacillati; phylum Actinomycetota; class Actinomycetes; order Streptosporangiales; family Streptosporangiaceae; genus Nonomuraea; species Nonomuraea sp. NPDC052265. Next base: position 43,297 of record NZ_JBIUBJ010000004.1, on the reverse strand, counting down.
TCGCCGTGCTGTTCGGCGGGGCGGTCACCGGCTGGGGCATCCTGGCCAGGACCCGGCGGCAACTGCTGGCCTCCCTGGCCGAGCGCGCCCGCCGCGCCGAGGCCGACCAGCTCCGGCGCGCCGAGGAGGCCCGGCGCGCCGAACGCCTGGACATCGCCCGCGAGATGCACGACGTGCTGGCCCACCGGCTGTCGCTGCTGGCCGTGCACGCCGGGGCGCTGGGCTTCAACGCCGCCGCCACGCCCGGCGAGGTCGCCGAGGCGGCCGAGGTCATCCGCGCCAGCGCCCACCAGGCGTTGCAGGAGCTGCGCGGCGTTATCGGCGTGCTGCGCCGGAGCCCGTCCACGCAGCCGCCGCTGGCCGGGCTGGCGCCGCTGGTGCAGGAGTCACGCCGGGCCGGGATGCGCATCGATTTGCGCGAGCACGGCGTACGGTTCGCAGACCTGCCCGAGACGACCCGGCGCACCGCCTACCGCGTCGTGCAGGAGGGCCTGACCAACGCCCGCAAGCACGCCCCCGGCCGGCCCGTCACCGTCGAGGTCGGCGGCGCCGCCGGACGGGAGCTGACCGTCGAGGTGCGCAACCCCGCGCCCGCCGGGCCGCGGGCGGCGCTGGCCGCCACCGGGGCCGGGGCCGGGCTGGCCGGGCTGGAGGAACGCGTCACGCTGGCGGGCGGCCGGCTGGAACGCGGACCGGCCGACGACGGCGGGTTCCGGCTGGCCGCACGGCTACCATGGCCCCGTGAGCCAGTCGTTGAGTGAGCCGCCCGGCCCGATCCGGGTGCTGATCGTCGACGACGACGCGCTCGTCCGCACCGGGCTGACGCTGATGCTCAAAGGCGCCGCCGACCTGCGCGTGGTCGGCGCCGTGGCCGACGGCGGCCAGGTCCAGGCCGCGGTCGGCGAGCACGCCCCCGACGTGGTGCTGATGGACATCCGCATGGCCGGCCTCGACGGCATCGAGGCCACCCGGCGGCTGCGCGCCCGCACCGGCGCCCCGCACGTCATCATCCTGACCACCTTCGACGCCGACGAGCACGTCTTTCGGGCCCTGCGCGCCGGAGCCGGCGGCTTCCTGCTCAAGGACACCCCGCCCGAGGGCATCGTCGAGGCGATCAGACGGGTGATGGCCGGCGAGCCCAGCCTGTCGCCCAGCGTCACCCGCCGCCTGATCGCCCACCTGATGCCCGAGGAGGACGACCGGCGGCGCGCCGAGGCCCGCCGCGTGCTGTCGGCCCTCAGCGAGCGCGAGCGCGAGGTGGCGCTCGCCGTCGGGCAGGGCAAGCCCAACGCGGTCATCGCCGGTGAGCTGCACATGAGCGTGGGCACCGTCAAGGGCTACATCTCCCGCATCCTGACCAAGGCGGGCCTGGACAACCGGGTGCAGCTGGCCCTGGTCGTCCACGACGCCACCTGAGGCCGCTCAGCCCGGGTCGGCCGGGAGCAGGCGTGCCAGCCTGCGCAGCGAACACCGGGCCAGGCCCGCCACGATCGGGCGCGCCGCCGGCCACAACGCCCGGCCCGCCGCGCCCAGCGGCGGCAGCAGCTCCTCGGCCCAGATCACCCGGCTGCCGCCGCCCCGCCACGGCCGGACCCGGATCGCGCCCCGGCCGCGCACCAGCCGCCCGGTGTGCTCCATCAGCACATGCGAGGGCGGCTCCCACACCAGGATCGTCATCGTGTCCAGGAACCCCACCGGCCGCACCCCGGTGTAGGCCTCCACCCGGCGCTCGCCCACCTGCCGCGCCGACGTCATGAACATCCATTCGCGGTGCCGCGGCCAGTCGGTGATCAGCGCGAACACCTCCTGCGGCGGTGCCGCCATCTCCACGGCCGCACCCACGTACACAGGTCTCATCGCCGCTCTCCTCGTGCTGGCTATTCTCGGGGACATGAAGTACGTGCTCATGATCGGGCTGGACGAATCCGACATGCCGGAGGAGATCGCGTTGCACGGGTGCGGCGGCTGGAGCGCGGAGATGGCCAGGCGCGACGTCGTACGGGGCGGCGTCGGGCTGCGACCGGCCGCCGAGGCCACCACCGTACGCGTGCGCGGGGGCGACATGCTGCTCACCGACGGGCCGTTCGCCGAGACCAAGGACCAGATCGGCGGGTTCACCCTGATCGAGTGCGAGGGCATGGAGGAGGCGGTCCGGATCGCCGCCGCCCACCCGGTGGCCCGCTACGGCTCGATCGAGATCAGACCCGTCCTGGAGCCGTGAACGATCTGGAGGCGGTCTTCCGCGCCGAGTGGGGCACGGTCGTGGCCACCCTCATCCGGCTCACCGGCGACTGGGACCTGGCCGAGGAGTGCGCCCAGGACGCCTTCGCCGCCGCCCTGGAACGCCGGCCGCGTGACGGCGTACCGGACCGGCCGGGCGCCTGGCTGACCACCACCGCCCGCAACCGCGCCCTGGACCGGCTGCGCCGCGAGCGGGCCGGGGCCGTCGAACTCCGCCAGGCCGCCCTGGCCGCGCAGGCCGGGCCGCCGCCGGCCGACGACTTCCCCGCGGCGGCGCTGGACCTTCGGGCCGCCGGGCCGTACCAGGTGCAGACCGCCATCGCCGCCTGTCACGCCACCGCGACCGAGGCCGCCGCGACCGACTGGCCGCAGATCGTCCTGCTGTACGGGCGGCTGACCAGGCTGCTGCCCTCCCCCGTGGTCGAGCTCAACCGGGCCGTGGCCGTCGCCATGGCCCGCGGCCCGGCGGCGGGCCTGGAACTGGTGGACCGCCTGGCCGCCACCGGCGAACTCGGCGACTACCACCTGCTGCACGCCGCCCGCGCCGACCTGCTGCGCCGCCTGGACCGGCGGGACGAGGCCGCCGTCGTCTACCGGCGGGCGCTCGGCCTGGCCCCCGCCGAGGCCGAGCGCCGCTACCTGGCCAGGCGGCTGGCGGAGGTGGGCGGGGTGGGTGCATGAGAAGGTCCCGCCGCCGGGGCTGAGGACTGGGGAAGTCAGCATCGGCGGCGGGACCGGCCTCGGGATCACGACCCGGGCAAGGAATTCCCGCCGTTGCCGGCCAGGCCGTACGCGGTGAGGTACGGCCTGGACTGCCCGGCCTGACGGTACGCGGTTGCGCTGCGCACAGCGGCCTGCCCCGCGTCATGGGGGTGACCGTCGGGGTGACCGTGATGACCGCAGCGGCCCGCGGCCCCGCCCGGGAACGTGCCCGGGCCCGTCGCGACCTGGGCCGCGAAGCCGCCGCCGGCGAACGTGACCGCCGGCACCTCGACGGCGGCCCCCGGCCCGCTGACGGCTCTGCCTGTCATGCGCTCCTCCTCCCTGCCCGAGCGGGCGACTCTGCACCGTGACTACCCCATGTCACTCTCCGTGAAGCTCGATGGCCGGGTAAAATCCCTCGCCCGCAGCTCAAGTCAGGGGTGGCGATCACGGTGGGTGATGGAAACGGTGGCCTGGGAAGCGCGCTTCCGGAGAACCGCCGAAACTGTCGGTGCCCGATGGCACACTCGGCCGGCATGAGCGATGACGTGCGGCTGCGGCCCGTCCAGGAGACCGATCTGGAGGTGTTCCTGGAGCAGGAGCACGACGAGGAGGCCGTGCGGCGGTCGAGGTTCGCCCCGCGCGAGCGGGCGGCCTTCATGACCCACTGGACCACCCGGGTCCTGGGCGATCCCACCGTCCTGGTGCGCGCCGTCATGGTCGACGGCGAGGTGGCCGGGAACATCGTGTCCTGGTGGGAGGGCGGGCGGCGCTTCGTCGGCTACTGGCTGGGCCGCCCCCACTGGGGCCACGGCGTCGGCACCACGGCGCTGGGGCTGTTCCTGGCGGAGGAGAAGACCAGGCCCCTGCACGCCGACCCCTTCGCGGGCAACACCGGTTCGGTGCGGCTGCTGGAACGCCACGGGTTCCGGCACGCCGGCACGGTCCGGCACGGCGACGACGAGCACCTGCTGATGGTGCTGGGCGACGACCTGCCCGCCTGACCGTCACGCGCGGGCGCCCGCCGCCGGGCGGGGCGCCGACCGGGTTCTCCGCCGGGGGCGCGCGTCACCGGGCGGGGCGCCTGCCCGGTCTCCGCCGGGGCGCGCGGGTTTTGAGGCGCGGATGGGCGGCGGGGTCAGCCGCGGCCGCCGGTGAACGCGGGCTCGCCGTCCTTCAGGGCGCGGAAGCGCAGCGCCGACCACACCTCGTCCACCGCCACCTGGCCATTGGGACGCAGCCCGTACTCGCCGACGATGGGCCACAGCGTGTCGCGGTTGATGTCGGACTTGTTGCCCTTGGGGTAGGCCACCCAGACCACGGGCGGCGCGGTGAGCTCGTCGCGGTGCTCGTCCAGGATCCGGTGGGCCGCGGCGGCGTCGGAGGCGAAGATCAGCGCGACGTCGGCCTCCTCGACGGCCCCGGCCTCGCGCGCGCCCTCGGGCAGCGGCCCCAGCAGCGGCCGGTGGGCGGGGTCGGAGACCCACACGGCGCTACGCGGCTTGATGAGCAGCTTGTCGGCGACGGTCTTGGCGGCCATGTCATGCCTTCGTGTAGATCAGGTTCAGCACGCCGGTGCTGAAGGTGGTGGAGGTGGTCAGGCGGAGCGGGATCTGCTCGCGCGCGTCGTCGAACAGCCGCTTGCCCGAGCCGACGACGATCGGGTGGAGCAGCAGGTTGAGCTCGTCGAGCAGGCCCTCGCGCAGCAGCGAGACGACCAGCGTGCCGCTGCCCACGACGGAGATGTTGCCTCCGGGGCGCTCCCGCAGCGCCGCCAGGTCGGCCAGACTGACGACCTCGGTGTTCTGCCAGGACGGCGAGGTCAGCGTGGTGGAGACGACGTACTTGGTCGAGGAGTTCATCGCCTCGGCCATCGGCTCCTTCTCGGGGTCCTGCTTCGGCCAGTACGCGGCGAACTCCTCGTAGGTGTTCCGGCCCAGCAGCATGGCGTCGGCGGCCTGCATCTGGGCGCCGACCGACTGGCCCATCTCGTCGTTGAAGTACGGGAAATGCCAGGTGTCGGGGGCCTCGACCACGCCGTCGAGGGAGATGAACAGGCCCGCGGTGATCTTTCTCATGATTGTCGCTCCTTTGTGTTACTGAAGTGGGACAACCCTCCCACCGACAAATGGAGTTGTCAAGACGACTTCGATTGTCCGAGGTTCGAGGGCGGAGGTGGACGTTCGCGGGCTGGCGGGAGCGGGGCCGCACATCGGGCGGCAGGGGCGTGGCCGGGATCGTCAAGCGGGGGCGAAGGGGCTGCTCGACGATGGCGTGACCTTGGGACGGGCGGCGAAACGCGAAAGACCCCGCGCGGGTGGCGCTTGGGGTGTGCGGGGTCCTCTGGCCGCGGGCTACGGACGGCCCTGCGACAGCGGGTCGCTACGGACGGCCCTGCGGGAGCCGGAGCGGGGGAACGGTTCTGGTTGCGGCGAACCGCTTCAGGCGCGGGCGGACGGCTGCTGGTCGTGGGGTGCGGCGGCGGACAGGAGGGTCAGGGCGGCGCGGCGGGCCTGGTCGGCCGCGTCCGTGCGGTCGAGGTGGGCCGCCACGACGGTCGCGCCCTCGACCAGCATCAGCAACTGCCGCCCCAAAAGCCCGGGATCGGCGGCCCCGGCGCGCTCGGCGATGCCGGTCAGCAGCTCAAGGTAACGGTCAAGGTGGCGGGCGGTGATGGCCCGTACGGGATCGGCGTGGTGCTGGGCGGCGGCGTTCAGCAGGGCGCAGCCGCGGAAGGCCGGGTCGTCGTACCACTGCCGCAGAGCGTCGAACACCGCGGCCAGCTGGGCGTGCGGATCGTCGCCCGCGGCTTGGGCGCAGGCGGCCAGCCACCGCGCGACCCGGTCGCTGCGCTCCCGCAGCACGGCCTCGACCAGGCCCTCCTTGGTGCCGAAGTGGCGGTAGAGGGTCTCCTTGGAGATGCCGATGCCCGCGCACAGCCCGGCGACGCCGATGCCGTCGAGGCCGCGCTCGTACAGCAGGTCGGCGGCGGCGCTCAGGATGGCGGCGCGGGTGCGGGCGGGGTCGATCGTGGAGCCTTTGGCCACGGGCATGGCAGAGATAGTACCGGTCGGTTCGATCGGGTGCTAACGTCTCGGCTCGTACCGGTCGGTTCGTTCTCGGGGAGTTCACCTATGTTTGATCCGCTTGCCGCCGACCCTCCGCGCGACCCCGAATTCCCGGCCACCACGCCGGAGGTGACGTTCGACAGCGGAGGCGAGCGCCTGCTCGGCGTGCTGCACGTGCCCTCCGGACGCGGCCCGCACCCCACCGTCGTGCTGCTGCACGGATTCCCCGGCAACGAGCGCAACTTCGACCTCGCCCAGGCGCTGCGCCGCGCCGGCTACGCCTGCCTGGTGTTCCACTACCGCGGATCATGGGGTGTCGGCGGCTCCTGGTCCTGGGGACACGTGCTGGAGGACGCCGCCGCCGTCGTCGCCGGGCTGCCAGGACTGGCCGACGCCCACCGGCTCGACCTGCGGCGCCTGGCGCTGGCCGGCCACAGCATGGGCGGGTTCGCGGCGCTGATGACGGCGGCGGCCGACCCGTCCGTGACCGCCGTCGCCTCCGCCGCCGCGTTCGACTTCGGCGCGGTCGGCGCGCTGTGCCGCGACGACGCCGAGGTCCGGGCCGGGTACGTCAAGGAGTTCGACGGCGCGCTGGCCCCCTTGCGCGGGACCAGCGGGCAGGCGCTGGTCGCCGAGATGGAGGCGGCCGGCGACGCCTGGCAGCTGACCCGGCTCGCGCCGCGGCTGGCCGGACGCCCCGTGCTCCTCATCGGCACCGGCCACGACGTCGTCACGCCGAACGAGCTGCACCACGATCCCCTCGTCGCCGCCTACCGGGCACAACCCGTCGAACGCCTCGAACACCACCTCTTCCCCACCGACCACGCCCTGTCGGACCACCGCGTCACCCTGGCCCGCACGATCCTCGCCTTCCTGGAACGCGCCCTGTGACCGGCGCGCCCTGACGAAGAGACGACCCCAGGGAAGGGCACCACAGGGCAGGCGGATCCCTTTCAGGGCGAGCTCTCCGTGGGACAACGCGGCCCCAGGACAACGCGGCCCGGGACCGACGCGGGCTCAAGGCGGCGCGGCCCGGATCAGCGCCGCGTCCGCGTCGAGCCGCTCGCGTGAGCGGCCCCGCCACTCGGCGCCGACCACCACCCCGTCCCCCGCATAACGCGGCACCACGTGCAGGTGGAGGTGGAAGACCTCCTGACCGGCCTCGGCGATCTCGTCGTAGTCCAGGCCGAACACCTCCCGCAGCACGAACACCGCGCGCTCGGTGGGATGGAGCGTCTCCAGCACCAGCGGCATGGCCATCGACACGCTCTCGGCCAGCTCGACGTCCTCGGCCACGTCCGGGGAGGTCGGCAGCGGCTCGGGCAGCCACGGGCCGACGTAGGACTCCTTGCGCCGGCGCAGCGTGCGCAGCCGGGTCAACGCCTGCCGGGTGACCATGCGGACCAGGAACGCGCGCCGGTCACGCACCTCCTCCAGCTCGATCGAGGCCCACCGTAGCCAGGTCTCCTGCAGGATGTCCTCGGCGTCGGCGGCCGAGCCGAGCATCTCGTAGGCGACGGTGAACAGCAGGTTGCGATGGGTGAGGAACGTCTGGGTCGCGCTGTCCGCCTGGTCCGACGGTTCGACGTCTTGGCTCACTACCCGCTCCTGCCTGCCGGTTCTCGACCCTGCCACACGCGCAAGGCGCCGGTCACCGCCGCCCTGTGACATCGAAGGAGGGTGGCGTGCGTCACATCCCGCGGACGGTCAGCGGGACTCGGCGGCGGCCTTCAGGTCGCGTAGCCACGCCTCCAGCCCGGCGCCGAGGAGCTTGGTGGAGGTGGCCACGTCGGCCTCGACCTGGTCGCCGGTCCAGGTCTCCTCGGTGTGTACGCGCACACCGCCCTTGACCTTGGTGAACGTCCACAGGTGCACGCCCTGGTCGATGCGCACGCCCTCGCCGACCGCAGGCCCGCTCCACAGGAGGCAGGCGTCGTGCTTGAGGCGGCGCAGGGTGGAGGTGATGTGCATGGTGGTGGCCGGGGCCGGGGTGGTCCACCGCCACGACGACCCGGCGCGCAGCGGGCCGCGGTCCAGGCGCTTGCTGGACAGGACGGGCTTCTGCCAGTCGGGCCACTGCTCCACCCGCGTCTGCAGCCGGAAGATCCGGCTCAGCGGAGCATGGATCACGATGTCGGCCCGGTAGCGGATGCGGGCCGAGGCGTCCACGCCCTCCCCGCGGCACGCAGGCCCCTGAGTGGTGGCCTGGGCGGCCGGGACGTTGCCCGCCAGGACGCCGGCGACGGCGAGCGGGACCAGGAACGAGGCGATGCGGACGTTGCGGAACATGGTGTTTTCCTCTCGTTGAGGGATCGAAGGGACCGGGTAGGGGCGTTGTCAGCGCCGGCCGGCCCGCAGGACGGCCGCGACGAGCGCGGCGGAGGCGGCGACGATCAGCACGGCGAAGGCGGGGTGCATGTCCTTCCAGGCGGCGACGCTCACCGCCACCGGCGTGCCGCGGCCGGTACGGGCGAACGGCTGGTACGTGGTGGTCATGACGCTCCCCTTTCGTCTGGACGGCCACGAGCGGCTAGATGCTCATGCGTTCGTTAGAAGTTATAACTGCATGGCGAGAGGAGTGTCAACAACGTTCGTGATAGCCTCTAACTGAATTTCTGGGGTGTAGCGGCGGAGGGTGGCAGACCATGGCGGACACAGTGACCCCGCGCGAGCGCTACCGCACCCAGGTGCGTACCGAGATCAAGGAACACGCCTGGCGGCAGATCGCCACGACGGGAGCCTCCGCGCTGTCCCTCAACGCGATCGCCAAACAGATGGGCATGAGCGGCCCGGCGCTCTACCGCTACTACGCCAACCGCGACGAGCTGATCACCGAACTCATCCGCGACGCCTACCGCAGCCTCGCCGACACCCTGCGATCAGCCGCTGAAGAGGCCACCGAAGAAGCCGCGGAGAAGGCCTCAGAAGAGAGCGCAGAAGAGAGCGCAGAAGAGAGCGCAGAAGAGAGCGCAGAAGAGAGCGCAGAAGAGAGTGCCGAAGGCGTCGCCGGCCTGGCCGCGCTGGCCCACGCCGTACGCCGCTGGGCCCTGCGCGACCCCCAGCGGTACCTGCTCATCTACGGCACCCCCGTCCCCGGCTACCACGCCCCCGACGACACCACCGCCATCTCATCCCAGATCATGACGCTCCTGCTCGACGCCGGCTCGGCCGCCCCGCCCGAGCGTCCCGACACCCCGCTCGACCGCCACCTGGCCGGCCACCGCGACTGGGCCGCCGGCCACCCCGCCCCGCCCGCGGTCCTGCACCAGGCGCTCAGCTTCTGGACCCGGATCCACGGCGTGCTGTCCCTGGAGCTGGCCGGCCACTTCGCCGCGATGGGCTTCGACCCCGCCCTGCTGTTCGCCGCCGAACTGGACGACCTGCTGGCACGCCGACCCCGCGGGCACGCGTCAGGCCCGGCCCGCCGGAGGCGGGACCGGGCCTGACGGGACGCGCGTTACCGGACGTCCTGGGGCAGGTGGGTCCCGGCGTCGTCGTAGGAGCCCTCGCCGACGGCCCCGGCCGGCCGGTAGACCAGGTGGAGCACACCCGTGGTGAACGTCTCGGAGCTGACCAGCTCCAGCGGGATCGCCTCCTGCCCCTCGTCGAACAGCCGCTCGCCCTTGCGCACCGCGATCGGGTGCACGAGCAGGTGCAGCTCGTCCAGCACCCCGGCGGCCAGGAGCCGGCGGACCACCGAGACCGAGCCGCTCATCGCGATCGGGCCGCCCGGCTCGGACTTCAGCGCGGTCACGGCCTTGACCAGGTCGCCCCGCAGCAGCTCGGAGTTGCGCCAGGTGAACTCCAGCGGCTGACGGGACACCACGATCTTGCGCGCGTCACCGATCGTCCTGGCGAAATCGGCGTCCTCGCCGCCCGCCTCCTCGCGCTCCGGCCACGCCCCGGCGAAGCTGTCGTAGGTCTTGCGGCCCAGCAGCAGCGTGTCGGCCATCTGCGCCGTCACCGCCGCGCCCATCTCGTCGTCGAAGTACGGGAGGTGCCAGTCCGCCGGGTCCTGGACCACGCCGTCGAGCGAGATGAACAGGTTCGCGCTGATCTTCCTCATGATGAGCCTCCATGCGTCTTGGGATGTTCCTGAAGTCTCGCGGGATCGGCTTACGGATCTCTTACGGTCTCCCTCTCACCGGCCCAGCCCGGCCACGAGGAACCCGACCAGGCGGCGGGCGTCGTAGCGGGGATCGGACTCGGCCCCGATGCACAGGTTCCCCACCCCGCGCATGAGCTCCAGGGCCTCCAGATCGGCGCGGATCTCACCGGCTGCCGCCGCCGCCTCCAGCAGGCGGGCGCACACCGGCACCAGACGGTCCAGGAAGTAGGCGTGCAGCGTCTGGAAGCCGGTGTTGTCCGGCCGCAGGACCGCGGCCAGCCCGTGCTTGGTGACCAGGAAGTCGACGAACAGGTCGATCCACTGCCGCAGCGCCGCGTACGGGCTCGCGGCGCCGGCCAGCAGCGCCGGACCGGCCTCGGCGCAGGACTCCACCTGGTGGCGGTAGACGGCGATGACGAGGTCGGCCCGCGTCGGGAAATGGCGGTAGATCGTGGCGGTCCCGACCCCGGCCTCGGCCGCGATGTCGCGGATCGGCGCCTCCACCCCCGAGGTGACGAACACCGCGGCGGCCGCGCGGAGCAGGTTCTCCTCGTTACGCCGGGCGTCGGCCCGCTTAGGACGCGAGTGGTCCACGACGCTCCCTCCAGAGTCGGATTGCTAAACGGGACATGGTCCCGTATCGTCGAAAACGGGACATGGTCCCGCTTGCTCATGATGCCAGAGCGCGGACCAGGCGGCAAAGCCCTGCCCCCTGCCGTGCTCACCTGCCACCACCCACCCGGAAGGCACCACCATGCCCACATCGCCCACATCGCCCACATCGCCCACCCCGGTCGTCTCGGTCAGGCCGGTCGTCCTGCCCGCGCCCGGACGAGGTCAGGACCTCCACGTCCGCGTCTCGGCCCCCGCCACCGGCGACCACCTGCCCGTCGTCGTCCTCTCCCACGGCCACGGCTGGTCCATGGACGGCTACGCCCCCCTGGCCGACTACTGGGCCGCCCACGGCTTCGCGGTCCTGCAACCCACCCACCTCGACTCCCGGGCCCTCGCCCTGCCCGCCGACGACCCCCGCACCCCGCTGATCTGGCGCATCAGGGTCGAGGACCTCAGGCGCGTCATCGACGGCCTGGACGTCCTGGAAGCCGCCCTTCCCGGACTGGCCGGACGCCTGGACCACGGCCGCGTCGCCGTCGCCGGGCACTCCTGGGGAGCCCAGAGCGCCGGCATGCTCCTCGGCGCCCGCGTCCTGGACGCCGACGGCACGCCGGGAGAGGACCTGTCCGACCCCCGCGTCACGGCCGGCGTGCTGCTCGCCCTGCCCGGACAGGGCGGCCAGGACCTGTCACCGTTCGCCGCCGAGCACTTCCCCTTCATGAACCCCGCCTTCGCGTTCATGACCACCCCGGCCCTCCTGGTCGCCGGCGACCAGGACGACTCGCCGCTGTCGGTACGGGGACCGGACTGGTTCACCGACGGCTACCACCTCAGCCCCGGGGACAAGAGCCTGCTGACGCTGTTCGGCGCCGAGCACACCCTCGGCGGCCTCGCCGGGCACCGCGTCGCCGAGACGACCGACGAGAGCCCCGAACGCCTGGCCCTGCTGCAACGGCTCACCACGGCCTTCCTGCGCAGCGCCCTGACCCCCGGCGACCCCGCCTGGCCCGACGCCCGCGCCGCCCTGCAAGCCGCCCCCCACCCCCTGGGACAGGTGCAGAGCAAGCAGGCCGATCAGCCCACCGGGCGGCGGAAGCCGTAGGTCTCGTGCCGCCGGACGAACCCGAGCGAACGGTACAGCCGGCGGGCGGCGGTGTTGTCCGCGTCGTGGTTCACCGTCACCGCCGTCACGCCATGACCGACCGCAGGTCCGGCAGATCCTCATGGCGGAAGACCCGCACGCGCACAGCGAACTCCTCAGGACTTCAAGAAGTGAAGGACGGCCAGCACCCGGCGGCTGTACCCGCTGGCGTGCGACAGGCCCAGTTTGTCGAACAGCGCGTTGACGTGTTTCTCCACCGCGCTCTGCGACACGTGCAACTGCGCGGCGATCGAGGCGTTGGTCATGCCCTGGGCCATGCGCTCCAGCACCTCCCGCTCCCGCGCGGTCAGCCGGGCCAGCGGGTCGACCTGCGTGGTACGGGCCAGCAACTGCCGCACCACCTCCGGGTCGAAGGCCGCACCGCCCGCCGCCACCCGCTCCAGCGCGTCCAGGAAGTCGCCGACCTGCGCCACGCGGTCCTTCAGCAGGTAGCCGACGCCCTCGACGTCGGCGCTCATCAGCTCGGTGGCGTAACGCTTCTCCACGTACTGCGACAGCACCAGCACCTTGACCCGCGGCCAGCGCCGCCGGATCTCCAGCGCCGCCCGCAACCCCTCGTCGGTGTGGGTCGGCGGCATGCGCACGTCCACCACCACGACGTCGGGGGCGTGCTCGGCCACCGCCGCCACCAGGGCCTCGCCGTCGCTCACGGCGGCCGGCACCTGGTGCCCCTCCTCGCCCAGCAGGCGGACCAGGCCCTCGCGCAGCAGCGTGGAGTCCTCGGCCAGGATCACCCGCACGGCAGCACCGCCGCCACCGTCGTCGGGCCGCCGGGCGGGCTGACCACGTCCAAGGCGCCGTCGAGCGCCGCCACCCGCCTGGCCAGCCCGGAAAGGCCGCCCCCGCCGGGGCGCGCGCCGCCCGTCCCGTCGTCGCTCACCCGTACGAGCACCCTGTCGTCCTCCTGTCTGACCTCGACCGTCACCAGCGTGGCGGCCGCGTGCTTGGCGGCGTTGGTCACCGCCTCGCACACCACGAAGTACGCCGCCGTCTCCACCGCCATCGGCGGCCGCCGCGGCAGCTCGCACACCACCTTGACCGGCACGCCCGCGCGCTCGGCCACCCCCGCCAGCGCCTCGCCCAGCCCGAGGGTGTCCAGCCCGCTCGGATAGACCCGCCAGGCCACCTCGCGCAGCTCGGCCAGCGCCTGCTGGGCCTGCTCGTGCGCCTGCCCCAGCAGCTCCGGACGCCCCCGGAGGGACCGCCCGATGAGCATCGACAACGCCACCAGGCGCTGCTGCAGCCCATCGTGCAGATCACGCTCGATCCGGCGGCGCTCGGAGTCGACCGCGGCCACGATCCCGGCCCGGCTCTCGGCCAGCTCGGCGATCCTGCGCTCCAGCGCCTCGGTACGGTCGGGCCCCAGCATCCGCCCGGCCAGCCGCCGCTCCAGCGCGTGCACCCCCACCAGCCCCGACAGGCCGATAAACAGCAGCACGCAGCCGCCCACCAGGAAGTACAGCACCAGCGGCGGCGTCGGCCTCATCCCGTCGAACGGCTCCCCCCGGGCCCACGCCCCGGCCAGCAGCACCCCGGCGCGCGCGCCCAGGACCAGCAGCGCCACCACCAGCGCGCCCAGCACCCCGGCCGGGATCCTGGCGGCCAGGTAGCGCGCCGGCCGGGTGCCCCGCCCGGCCGGCGCGCCGAGCGCGGCGGTGTCCAGGCGCAGGCGGCGCGCCTCGAACGCGGCCAGCCGCGCCGCCGTCGCCCGCACCCGCGGCCGGCCGAGAAAGGGCAGCGTGAGCAGCAGGAACGCCATGCCGGCCAGAGCGGTGAGCCCGCCCAGGGCCACCGCGCCCAGCACCTTCAGCCCCTCAGCGGTGGTTCGCATGCCTTCCCTTGCGTCGTTCCGTCAGCCGTACCGCGACGAAGACCGCGATCGCCAGCACCACCAGGCCGATCACGACGTTGGTGCCGATCCCGACGTAGGCCTCGACCAGCGACCAGTTCTCGCCGAGAAAGTATCCCGCAAGCACGAAGATGGTGTTCCAGATGGCGCTGCCGGCCGTCGTGAGCAGGGTGAACGTCACCAGCGGCATGCGCTCCACGCCTGCCGGCACCGAGATCAGGCTGCGGAAGATGGGGATCATCCGGCCGAAGAACACGGTCTTGCGGCCGTGCCGCGAGAACCACGCCTCGGTCTTCTCGATGTCGGACACCTTGACCAGCGGCAACCTGGCGGCGATGGCCAGGGTGCGTTCGCGGCCGAGCATCGCGCCCACCCCGTACAGGGCCAGCGCCCCGGCGACCGAGCCGAGCGTGGTGTACACCAGCACGTCCAGCAGGTCCAGCTCGCCCCTGCTGGCGGTGAAGCCGGCCAGGGGCAGGATGACCTCGCTGGGCAGCGGCGGGAACAGGTTCTCCAGCATGATCGCCAGCCCGGCCCCGAACGCGCCGAGGTCCTCCATCAACGCAATCAACCAATCCGTCATGTCCCCCAGGCTACGAATGATCGGGTAGGCCGGTAATGAGGCGGACTGCCGATGTGCTCTGTGGTAAACCACACCCCCACGTACCGTACACTGTACGGCCTATGAGTCCTCATCCGGAGCTGGCGCGACACCCAGCGATCTTCCGACCCGGCGATCCCCCCAGGTCCGGCCACCTGGTCTTCCTCGACGACGAAGGCGACGGCACGGCCACGGTGATCGAACAGGACGACGACGGCCGCCCCCGCCCCCGCGAGCGCGCCGTCACCGAGATCCCGGTGGCCGACGCCGTCGCCGTGCTGGCCAGAGCGCGCGCCGACGCCACCGCCCACCCGGCCACCCGCTTCTGGGGCGCGGTCGCGCTGGTCGCCCTGCAACTCGTCACCCGCGGCCGCATCCTGCCCGCCGTCTCGCCCGAGGGCCACGACTCCTGGCGCGCCGGCCCCCTGGACGCCGCCGACGCCCGCCGGGTGCGCGAGCTGGCCGAGGCCATGCCCGCCGCCGCCCGCGCCATCCCCGTGGGCGACCTGCTGCTGCCCGACGCCGAACCCCTCCTGCGCGCCTTCCTCGACGCCGTGGCCGACGCCATGCCGCGCTCGCCCGGCGCCGTACGCGCCACCGGCTCCACCGCCTTCGCCGCCGTCAAACCCGTCAAGGTGCCCCACCTGCGCCCCTGGGCCGAGGAGGTCTCGGCGGGACTCGACTCCGGCGTACGGCTCTCGCTCCGGCTGGAGGCCGACGACCTGGCCCAGGCCGACTTCCGGGCCGTCGTCCAGGTGCACGGCCCGCCCGACCCCTCCCTCGTCGTGGACGCCGCCGACCTGTGGCAGGGACGCGACCCCGGGTTCGGCCCCCGCGCCAGGATCGAGGTCACCCTGGCCCTGCGCCGCGCCGCCCGCGCCTGGCCCCGGCTGGAACGGCTGCTCGACCACGCCGTCCCCGACGAGCTCGCCCTCACCGACGGCGACGTGGAGGACCTGCTGGCCGGCGCGGCCGACCGGCTCACCGCCGCCGGCGTCGAGGTCCACTGGCCACGCTCCCTCGTCCGCGGCCTGAGCGCGCACGCCGTCGTCGGCGAAGGCGACAGCGCGCCCTCCGACCTGCCCTCCTTCCTCGGCGGCCACCACCTGACCAGCTTCAACTGGCGGCTCGCCCTCGGCGGCGCCCCGCTGAGCGCCGCCGAGATGGACCTGCTGGCCGAGTCCCACCGGCCCGTCGTACGGCTGCGCGACCAATGGGTGCTCATCGAACCCGGCCTGGCCCGCAAGGCCCGCCTGCGCGACCTCAAACCCCTCACCGGCCTCCAGGCGCTCGGCGCGGCGCTCACCGGCACGGTCGAGATCGAGGCCGAGACCGGCGCCGGGGGCGAACCGGAACAGATCGCCGTCGAGCCCACCGCCTGGCTCGCCGACCTGCGCGACCGGCTCACCGACCCCGACCCCGTCGACCCGCCACCCGGCCTGGCCGCCACCCTGCGCGACTACCAGCTCCAAGGGCTGCGGTGGCTGGCCAGGATGACCTCGCTCGGCCTCGGCGGCTGCCTGGCCGACGACATGGGCCTGGGCAAGACCATCACCCTGATCGCGCTCCACCTGCACCGCGCCGGCACCGGGCCCACCCTCGTGGTCTGCCCCGCCTCGCTGCTGGGCAACTGGGAACGCGAGATCACCAGGTTCGCCCCCGGCGTCCCGGTCCGCCGCTACCACGGCGCCGCCCGCACGCCGGCCGACGACGGGTTCGTGCTCACCACGTACGGCACCATGCGCCTGGACGCGGCCGCCCTCGGCGCCCATCCCTGGGGCCTGCTGGTCGCCGACGAGGCCCAGCACGTCAAGAACCCCGCCTCCGGCACCGCCAAAGCGCTGCGCGAGATCCCCGCCGGCGCCCGCGTCGCCCTCACCGGCACCCCCGTGGAGAACAACCTGTCCGAACTGTGGGCCATCCTCGACTGGACCACCCCCGGCCTGCTCGGCCCCCTGACCCGCTTCAGGGCCCGCTGGGCCAAACCGGTCGAGTCCGGCGACACCGACACCGCCGCCCGGCTGGCCCGGCTCGTCGGGCCGTTCCTGCTGCGCCGCCGCAAGAGCGACCCCGGCATCGCCCCCGAACTGCCGCCCAAGACCGAGACCGACCGGCCCGTCCCCCTCACCACCGAACAGGCCGCCCTGTACGAGGCCGTCGTCCGCGAGAGCATGACCCAGATCGAGAACGCCAAGGGCATGGCCAGACGCGGCCTGATCGTCAAACTGCTGACCGGGCTCAAGCAGATCTGCAACCACCCCGCCCACTACCTGCACGAATCGTCCCCCCGGCTGACCGGCCGCTCCGGCAAGCTCGAACTGCTCGACGAACTCGTCGACACGATCGTCGCCGAGGACGGCGCCGTCCTGGTGTTCACCCAGTACGTCGCCATGGCCAGGCTCCTGGACAGGCACCTGTCCGGCCGCGGCGTGGCCACCCAGCTCCTGCACGGCGGCACCCCGGTCGCCCGCCGCGAGGAGATGGTCGCCCGCTTCCAGGACGGCCACGCCCCCGTCTTCCTGCTCTCCCTCAAGGCCGCCGGCACCGGCCTGAACCTCACCCGCGCCGACCACGTCATCCACTACGACCGCTGGTGGAACCCCGCCGTGGAGGACCAGGCCACCGACCGCGCCTACCGCATCGGCCAGACCAGGCCCGTCCAGGTGCACCGCCTCATCGCCGAAGGCACGATCGAGGACCGCATCGCCGCCATGCTCGCCGCCAAGCGCTCGCTCGCCGACGCCGTCCTGGCCTCCGGAGAGGCCGCCTTCACCGAGCTGACCGACGCCGACCTCGCCGCACTCGTGGAGCTCAGATGACCGCCGTACGCGGATTCCCCGCCTTCCCCCCACAACGCGCCGGCGCCCGCTTCGCCACCACCTGGTGGGGCCAGGCGTGGATCAAGGCCCTGGAGGACACCTCGCTCGACCAGACCCTGCTGCGCAAGGGCCGCGCCTACGCCAAGACCGGCCAGGTCGGCCCGATCACCGTCAGCCCCGGCCGGCTCGCCGCCGTCACCGAGAGCGAGTACGACACCGTCGTCCGCGTCGAACAGCTCACCGACGCCGCCTGGGAACGCTTCCTCGACCAGGTCGCCGCCAAGGCCGGCCACATCGCCGCCCTGCTCGACCGCGACGTCCCGCACGACCTGGTCGAGGCCGCCGAGGACGCCGCCGTGCCGCTGCTGCCCACCGTCGGCGACCTGGAGCCCGAATGCTCCTGCCCCGACTGGGGACACCCGTGCAAGCACGCCGCCGCCCTGTGCTACCAGGCGTCCTGGCTGCTGGACGGCGACCCGTTCGTCCTGCTGCTGCTGCGCGGACGCGGCGAGCAGGACCTGATCGAGGCCCTGCAGACCCGCCACCTGTCCCCGCCCCTCACCCACGCGTCCCACAACGCGGCCACAGCCGGGCCCGGCGCGGCGGCCGCAGGTGTGCCCGCCGCGCAGGCGTTCGCGGTCGGCGAGCCGCCGCTGCCCGAACCGCCACCGCAGGAGGCCGCCTTCACGCCCCTCGCGCTCGACCCCGCCCCCGGCGTGGACGTGACCGCCCTGGCCGCGCTGGCCGCCTCCGCCGCCGGCCGCGCCCGCCAGATCCTGCTGCGCGGCCGCCTGGAACCGCTGACCGAACACCAGGACCGCGTCCGCCTGGCCGCCGAGCACGACCTCGGCCTGCAACCTGGCCTGCAACCCGGCCTGCAACCCGCCGTCCAGGCCTGGCGGTACGGCGGCGCCCCCGCCCTCGACGCGCTCGAAACCGCCTGGACCCCGCCCCGCCAGGACCTGGCCAGAGCCCAGGCGCTGCTGGAGTCCGGCTGGGACGGCGACCCCCCGCCCCGCCTGGAGACCTGGCGCAACCGCTGGACCCTCGGCCCCCGCCAGGTGCGCTACGGCCGCGACGGCCGCTGGTACCCCTTCACCGAGCACGACGGCCACTGGTGGCCCGCCGGCCCCCCGGAACGCGACCCCTCCACGCTCCTCCACTGACCCCGGGGGGGCGGGTCAGGGGGCGGAGTCCTCGGCCTCGCCCGCCGACGTCTCCAGCGCGGTCGCGGCCGGCGCCTGGTCCCAGGAGTCCAGCGACGGGTTGAGCGCCGAGACCGCCGGATCGGCCGCCACCGCCACGGCCAGCGGCGGACAGTGCAGATGCGCCGCGCAGAACGGATCGGCCGGATCAGCGCTCCCGTACGCCAGCAGCTCGGCCAACGCCCCCAGCCGCTCACCCTCCCGCGCGCAGGCCCGAGCCACCTCGGCGGCCAGCTCCTCAGGCATGCGGGCGGGGAGCGGCCCGCACACCCTGGACGCCGACCGGACCAGGCTCAGGCGGGCGGCCAGTTCCGCAGGACGGCGTCCAGGGCGTCCAGCGTCCTGGACCAGGAGGCTTCCACGTCGCGGGGATGGCGGCGGAACCCGCCGGCCGTCTCCAGGGTCACGTAACCGTGCAGCGTGCTGCTCATCATGCGCACCGCGTCGGTCTGGTCGGGCTCGGCCAGGCCGTAGCCGCGCAGGACGGCCCGCGTCAGCTCGGAGTTGCGGCGGCCCGCGCTGACGTCCAGCGACTCGGAGTCGAGCTCCATCTGGGTGGCGGCGTAGCGGCCGGGATGCTCCTTGGCATAGCCGCGGTAGGCGTCGGCGAACGGCACCAGCGCCTCCTTGCCCGACCGGCCGGCCAGCGCGGCGGCGGCCCGGTCGGCCATCTCGCCCAGGGCCAGCTCGGCCACCCGGACCCGCAGCTCCTGAATGTCCTTGATGTGGGCGTACAGGGCCGCGGGCTTGACGCCGAAACCGCGGGCGAGCGCGGAGGCGGTCACGTTCTGGAAGCCGACCTCGTCGGCCAGGTCCGCCGCCGCCCTGGTCAGACGGTCGACGGTCACTCCCGCGCGGGCCACGGCAGCACCCCTTCTTACAGGCTTTAAGTATTTGCATACTACCGTTAAGGGCGGCTAGCCTCCACAACCATGAGACCTCTGACCGAACGCGACATCCGCACGTCGTTCATCAACTGCTCCAAAGGCGAGGCCAAACGCGCCGGCCTGCCCCGGGACCTGGCCGACCTGCCCTGGGACGACCTCGACTTCCTCGGCTGGCGAGATCCCGGCGCCCCCGAGCGCGCCTACCTGGTCGCCGAGAGCGACGACACCCTCGTGGGCGTAGCCCTGCGGGTGACCTCCGGCGCCTCGCGGGTCTTCACCTCGCGCAGCATGTGCTCGTTCTGCCTGACCACCCAAACCGGCGGCGGCGTCGCCCTGATGACCGCCCGCCGCACCGGCGAGCCGGGCCGCCAGGGCAACACCGTCGGCCAGTACCTGTGCGCCGACCTCGCCTGCCCGCTCTACCTGCGCGGCAGGAAGGAGGCCGCGGGCGCCGGCGTGGTGGAGGAGTCGCTGACGACGGCGGAGAAGATCGCCCGAGCGCACGCCAACGTGCGTTCCTTCCTGGACAAGGTGGCCGCCTGACCAGGCCTCAGTCGTCGTCCCAGGCCATCGAGCTGATCCGCCACCCGGCCGGCGTCCGGACGAACTGGGTGGTCTTGTGGCCCGAGCCCTCGAACGGGACGCCGTCCCGGACGCCGGACTTGCGGTAGTCGCTGAAGCGGTGCGCGACCGCCCCGAAGATCTCGGTGCGCTCGGCGACCTCCCACTCGCAGAACTCCGTCAGCGTGCCGTCGGTGAGCATGCGCTCCCGGGGCTCGACGAAGCCGTCCAGGTCGTGGAACACCGGCTCGGGCCCGGTGTTGTTGACGATCATCCCCTGCGGGACGAACAGCTCGCGGACGGCGCCCACGTCAGGGCGGCGGCCGCCGGTGTTGGTGAACGCGCCCATGAAGGCGGCCATCAGCCGGTCGAGCTCGGCCTTGACGCCGCAGGCCGGCGCGTCGTCGGCCAGCAGCGACCAGATCTCGCTGTCGTGCCGCTCGCCCCGGTGCGGGAACCGCTTGCGCAGCACGCCGTCGCGGGTCATCCCGAGACGGCGCGCGACCTGGATGCTGCGCGTGTTGCCCGGCGAGACCCACCACTCCACGCGCGCCATGCCGCGCTCGGCGAACGCCCAGTCGATCAGCAGCCGGCACGCCCGGGTCACCAGCCCCCGCCCCTCCCCGGCCGCCTCCAGCCAGCAGCCGATCTCGCACACCCCCGACACCGCGTCGAACCGGGTGAACATGACGCCGCCGACCAGCGTGCCGGCCAGCCAGATCCCGTAGACGCGGGCGGCGTCCCCGGCCTGGTCGTCGGCGTAGCGCCGCAGGACGGCCGTGGCCGAGGCCAGGTCGGTGCTGCGCGCGGCCCACGGGATCCACGGGTCCACCGACGGGCGGGCGCGGTCGATGTGGTCCAGGAACTCCTGGGCCTGCCAGGGCTCCAGCGGGCGGAGCTCGGCGTCCTCGCCGAGCGGTAGTGCGAACACGGACACCGTCCAAAGGTACGTAACGAGCGTTCGGTATGTAAGGTAGCAGCATGCCACCCGCCGCAGGAGACCGTGAAGCCCGCCGGGAAGACGTCTCGCAGGCCGTCTGGCAGGTGCTGGCCGACAAGGGGTTCGGCGGGCTGACACTGCGCGCCGTCGCCGCCGCCATGGGCGTGTCGACCGGCCTGCTCATGCACTACTTCCCCACCAAGCGCGCCCTGGTCGGGCACGCCCTCGACCTGCTGGAGCGGCGCACCGCCGCCCGCCCCCGGCGCGAGGCCCCCGCCGGCCTGGCCGCCCTGCGGGCCGCGCTGCTCGACATCCTGCCGCTGGGTCCCGCCGACGTCGCCCGCAACCGCGTCTGGGTCAGCTCATGGGACCTGGCGCTGGCCGACGACGACCTCGGCGCCGGCCAGGCCGCCCGCTACGCCCGGCTGCGCTCGGCGCTGCGCGCGCACCTGGAGACCGCCCGCGACCTCGGCGAACTGCCCCCGGCGGCCGACCCGGAACGGCTGGCGGCCAGTGCCGTGGCGTTCACGCACGGGCTCGTCGTCCAGGCGCTGTTCGACCCCGGCCGCTTCACCGACGACATCCAGACGGCGCTGCTCGACGACTTCCTGGCCTCGATCGCGGTCTGACCCGCCGCTACGTGGCCACCGACACGACGTGCCCGGCCGAGGCCGGGTCGGCGGCCAGCTTCAGCATGCAGTCGGCCAGGTCGGCGCGGGTGGTGGCCCGGCCGCCGCGCAGGTTGAGGTCCACGGCCGTGCGGTAGCGGCCGGTCGGCCCGGCCTCCAGCAGGCGGGACGGGCGCACGATCGTCCAGTCCAGGCCCGAGGCGCGCAGCAGGCGCTCGGACTCGGCCAGGTCGGTGTAGGAGTTCCTGAGCAGCGGCCGCAGGACGAGGGGTTTGAGCACGTACCGGGTGACCAGGCCGTCGCCGGCGTCGGCGACCATGCCCGCGGCGCTGACCAGCAGCACCCGCCGGGCCGAGACGCGCGCCATCGCCTCGGTGACCGAGCGCATGCTCGTCGAGTGCACGGTGGTCGGGCCGCGCCCGCGCGGGCCGAGCGCGATCAGGACGGCGTCCCGGCCCTTGACCGCCGGGGCGATCGCCTGGGGGTCGGCCACGTCGGCGGTCACCGTCTCGACGCGGTCGCGCAGCCCCTCCGGCAGCCTGGCCGGGTCGCGGACGACGGCGGTGACCTCGTGCCCCAGGCCGAGCCCCTGGCGGACGAGTTCGAGCCCGGTGCGGCCGGTCGCGCCGAAGATGACGAGCCTCATGTCGTGCCCTTCACGAGAGGGTGGGTGAACACTCACTCACCCTACTCGCAGGCTCAGCCGGCGCGCGCCGGGACGTGCTCGTC
Source organism: Nonomuraea sp. NPDC052265 (assembly GCF_044547985.1). NCBI lineage: Bacteria > Bacillati > Actinomycetota > Actinomycetes > Streptosporangiales > Streptosporangiaceae > Nonomuraea > Nonomuraea sp. NPDC052265. Next base: position 21,181 of record NZ_JBIUBJ010000004.1, on the reverse strand, counting down.
ACGGAGGCCAGAGCCCGGTCCGACCTCCGCCCGGGGCCGCGTCAGGCCAGGTTGAGCTGCCAGGACACGCCGAACCGGTCGTTCACCCAGCCGAACTTGGTGCTGAAGCCGTACGAGCCGATCGGCATCAGCGGCTGGCCGCCCTCCAGCAGCGCCGCGTACAGCCGGTCGATCTCCTCCTCGCTGTCGCACGCGACCCAGATCGACATCGAGGGGGTGAAGCCGAACGCGTGCTGCTCACTGCTGTCGATGCACATGTACTCCTGACCGGCCAGGGTGAACGTGGCGTGCATGACGGTGCCCTCGGGCCCCGGCCCGCCGGGGCCGTAGTGGGAGACGGCCACCACCTTGGAGTCCTCGAACAGCGACACGTAGAAGTTCATCGCCTCCTCGGCGTCGCGGTTCTGGAACATCAGGAACGTCGTGGTCTTCTGGCTCATGACTGGTCCTCCGTAGGTAGGTAGAAAGCGGTGGTGGCGGCGACCGCGGTGGCGGCGGACTCGGGCGAGGCCCCCGCCTGTTCGAAAGCCTCGCCCCACGCCCTGCTGCTGGCCGCGATGTAGCGGCGGCCGTCGCCGGTCAGCTCGAAGCCGACCTTGTCGGGCAGGGGCAGCCCCGAAAGGTGCAGCCCCAGACCCAGAAGCGCGAGGTCCCAGCCCACGCCGACCGCCCCGGGCCCGAACCGGCCCCACATCTCCGGCGGCACCTCGGCGGTGTGGCGCAGCTCGAACAGGGTGCCCTCGCCCTCGGGCGACAGGCGCACCTCGACCTCGGAGAATCCGGGGTCGACCCCGAACAGCCAGCTCACCCTGAGGTAGGCGGGCGGATCGCAGTCGAGGATCTCCCCGCCCGCGTTGCCCTCCAGCTGGTACGTGCCCCCGAGCCGCAGGTCGCCCGAGACGGGCATGAACCAGCGGGCGATGCGCTCGCCGTCGGTGCAGGCGTCCCAGACGTCCTCCACCTCCGCGTCGTAACGGCGGGCCAGGACCACGCTCTTGCGCTCGCCGTCCTCCAGCTCGCGCCTGATCCGGGATATCTCGTCAAGGCTGTCCATCGTGCTTCTTTCTTCTGCCCCGCGCCAGCTCGGTGGCCAGCGCGTCGAGGCGCTGGTCCCAGAACCCGCGGAAACGGTCGAGCCAGAGGTCGACCTCCCGCAGCGGCGCGGCCTCCACGGCGTAGAGCCGTCGCGTGCCCTCGGCCCGCACGCTGGCGAACCCGTTGTCGCGCAGCACCTTCAGGTGCTGGGAGACCGCCGGCTGCGAGATGCCGAACTCTCGCTGGATGACTGCGGTGACCTCGCCGGAACTCTGCTCGCCGCCGGCCAGCAGCTCCAGGATCCGGCGGCGGACCGGATCCCCGAGGACGTCGAACGCGTGCACGAGCTCAGTGTTTCAGGACAGCCTTATATAAGTCAAACCTGGGATAGATGTCGGCGCAGGAAGTCCAGCTCCAGCAGCAGCAGGCTCTCGGCCACGTCCTCCTGAGGGGTCATGTGCGTCACGCCGCTCAGCGGCAGAACGGTGTGCGGACGGCCCGCGGCCAGCAGCGCCGCCGACAGGCGCAGCGTGTGGGCGGCGAAGACGTTGTCGTCGGCCAGACCGTGCACCAGCATCAGCGGACGGGACAGCCGGGGCGCGTCGGCCAGCAACGAGCAGCGGTCGTAGGCCTCGGGATGCTCGTCGGGGTGGCCCAGGTAACGTTCCTGCCAGTGGGTGTCGTACAGGCGGGGATCGGTCACCGGCGCGCCCGCCACGGCCACGTGGAAGACGTCGGGATGGCGCAGCACGGCCGCCGCCGACAGGTAACCTCCGTAGGACCAGCCGCGGATCGCCACCCGGCCCAGGTCCAGGTCGGGATGGCGGGCGGCGGCGGCCAGCAGCGCGTCGGCCTGGTCCTCCAGCGCGGCGCTCAGCTTGTCGAACCGCACCGCGCGCTCCCAGGCCGGCCCCCGCCCCGGCGTGCCCCGCCCGTCGGTCACCAGCACGGCGAAGCCCTGCTCGGCGAACCACTGCTCGACCGCGAAGCCGTCCAGGCCGCGCAGCACCCGCGCGGCCGTCGGCCCGGCGTACGGCGACAGCAGCACCGGCAGCCGCCCCGACCCCGGCACGTGCCCGGACGGGAACAGGACCGCCGTACGCAGGTCCCGCTTGCCCAGCGACACCAGCTCCACCCGCGGCCGCAGCACCGGGACCGCGCCGAGGGAGGCGATCACCCGATCACCCACGCTCACCCGCACACCGTGCTCCTCCAGGACGCGGCGCACCACGACCGTCGCCCCGCCGGCGCGTACGCCGGTGTGCACGCCCGGCTCGGCGGTCACCCTGACCAGTCCCTCGGCCCTGGACCAGGTGCACAGCTGCCGCTCGGTCGGCTCCTCGCAGCACTGGAAGAGCACGGTGTCGCCGTCCACGGCCAGCACCTCCAGCACCTGCAGCCCGGGCGGGGTCACCATGTCGTCGCCCACCATCAGGCGGCGGGTGTCGTCGCGGTCGACCGTCCAGACCAGCTCGCCCGAGGCCGTGCGCGACGGCACGCCGCCCACCAGCTCCAGCCAGGCGTCGTCGGTGTCCTCGCGCACCAGGGTGGTCGCCCCGGTGGCCGGATCGACCTCCAGGACGCGGGTGGTGCGCTGGTCGCGGCTCTGCACCAGCACCAGCAGGCCCTGGCCGGTCCACGACACCGCCGCCACGTACTCGAAGGCCACCCGGTCCCACACCACCCGGGTGCGCCGGCCCTCCAGTGTGACCAGCCACAACGACACGTCGGCGTTGGCCGTGCCGGCCGGCGGGTAGGCCACGGTCCGCGGCGGCCTGGCGGGGTCGGCCGGCTCGGCCAGGCACCACTTCTGCACCGCGGCGTTGTCCACCCGGGCGGCCAGTAACCGGCTCCCGTCGGGCGCCCACCAGTAGCCGCGATGGCGGCCCATCGACTCGCCCGCCACGTGCTCGGGCAGCCCCCACGTCACGTCGGTGCCGTCGGGGACCAGCAGCGGCCGCTCGCCGACGTGCAGCGCGCCGCCGGAGACGAACGCGACGTGCTCGCCGGTGGGGTCGAGCCGCGGGTCGGAACCGGTCAGGCCGAGCGCCGTCACCTCGCCGGTCAGCAGGTCGACGGTGTGCAGCGCGCCGTCGGCCGCGTAGACGGCCCTGGTGACGGCGGCGTCGGTGGCGTAGGCCACGATGCCGCGGGCGTGCTCGCGGGTGCGTTCCCTGCGGGCACGCTCGGCCTCCGACGGCCGCGCGCCCGGCGTGGGCGCGCCCGGGTCGGCCAGCAGGCGCTCCTCCCCCGTCGCCACGTCGAACGACCACAGCCGGTGCACCGGATCCTCGCCCGAGGACGACCGCAGGAAGATCACACGCGCGCCGTCCGGGGAGATCGTGAAGTTCCGCGGGACGCCGTAGGCGAAGCGGGCCGTGCGGGCGTGCTGGCGGGGAAGCGTCAGGGGAGGCATGGCGCGATCATAGGCACGGCCCGTCGAGACGGCGCAAGGCAGGCCAGGGTGGCGGCGCGGGCATCGCTCCCGCGCCGCCACGCGAGGTCAGCGGTCCTCGAAGCGCACGTCGTCGAACAGCGCCTCGTCGCCGGTGGGGGCGGTGCCCGCGCTGCTGAAGGCGTAGCCGTCCATCGAGGTCACCGCGGCGGTGCGGGGCAGCGTGGCGATCTGGCGGTCACCGGCGTACAGGGTGGCGGCCGAGGTGCAGCTGCACCGGGGCCTCGCGCAGCGGGGTGGCGCGCCCCGGGCCGAAGGTCAGGCCGCCGTCGTCGGAGACGGCCATGCCGCTGGTCTGGGCCATGACCGCGTCCACGTTGGTGGACCAGGTGGCGATCAGCTTCTGGCCGGGCGTGCCGTCGGGCCTGACGACGTCGACGGCGGTCAGGTTGGGGAAACCGGCGTAGTCGCGGCGCTGGGCCGCCGTCGGCTCCTTGGCCGCCGGGCGCGGGCTGGGGTGGATCCAGGCGGGAAGGGGGCAAGTTGTCACTGCCTTATGTTCGCTTTGTGATGAAGTGCGAGGTCAGTCGTCGAGCCCGCGGGCCGACAGCGCCTCGCCCAGCGCGTCCGCGTGCCGCAGCGCGCCCACCACCAGCGGCACCGCGAAGGCCCGCACACTGCGCTCCACCCCCCGCGCCCGCTGCGCCTCCCGCACCCGCACCGCCAGCGACGCCAGCACCGGCACACTGCGCACGGTGAGCGAGAGCAGCAACGACAGCCGGAACGGGTCCAGCCCCACGAACCCGACCGGCGACAGGCCGCGCTCCAGCGTCGCCAGCATGTCCGCCGTCCGCGTGGTCAGCGTCACGAGCCCCGCCAGCGCCACCGCCAGCACCACCCGCAACGTCGAGGACACCGCCGCGTCCAGGTCCGTGAACACCAGTTGCAGGACGAACAGCACGAGGGCGAACCAGCGCACCGGCCTGACCTGCGCCCACGCCGCCCGTCCCCCCACCCGCGCCGACGCGTACAACACCGCCGCCACGACCGCCGCCCCCGCCAGCGCCACAGGCGGCCGCAACAGCACCACCGCCGTGCAGGACAACGCCAGCCCGCCCAGCTTGACCCCGGCCGGCAGCCGGTGCAGCCACGAACCGCCCGGCACGTACGCCCCGGTGAGCCCGTTCACGCCATCAGCTTGGTGTAGTGGCCGATCGCCTCGGCCGGCGAGCCGTCGGCGACCACCCGGCCCTCGTCGAGCACCAGCACCCGGTCGAACCCGGCCAGCAGCGGCAGATCATGCGTGACCACCACCACCTGCTGCGGCATCTCCCGCAACAGCTCGGCGACCTGCCGCGAATGGCGCAGGTCGAGCAGCGTCGTGGGCTCGTCCATGACCAGGATGTCGGGTTCGAGCACCATGACCGCGCACAGGGCCAGCAACTGCTTCTGGCCGCCGGACAGGTGGTGGGCGGGATGGTCGGCGTGCCCGCCCAGGCCGTGACGGGCCAGCACGTCGTGCACGCGGCGCTCGACCTCCTCGCGCGGCAGGCCCTTGCGGCGCAGGGAGAAGGCGACGTCCTCGGCCACGGTCGGCATGACGATCTGCGCGTCGGGGTCGGTGAACAGGAACCCGACCCGCCGCCTGATCCGCGCGGCCTGACGGCGGGTGTCCAGGCCGAGCACGGTGACCCGGCCCGAGGTGGGCACGGCCAGGCCGTTGATCAGCCGGGCCAGCGTGCTCTTGCCCGAGCCGTTCGCGCCCACCACGCCCACGCGGCGCTCGCCGAGGCTCGCGGTGACGCCGCGCAGCACGTCGCGCGTGCCCAGCCGGACGTGCACGTCGGCGAACTCGATCACGCGACCACCTCGAACAGCGCGGCCACGCCCAGCCCGCCGCCCACCGCCGCGGCCGCCAGCCCCAGCGTGCCCGCGGGCGCCCCGGCCCGTACGAGCCTGGAGAAGAGCCTGGTCACCACCACCGCGCCGGTCGCGCCCCACGGATGGCCCAGCGCCAGCGCGCCGCCGCCGGCGCACACCCGCTCGCGGTCGGCGTCCAGCGGGTCGAGGCCGAGCGCGTCGGTGACGGCCAGCACCTGCGCCGCGAACGCCTCCACGATCTCCACCGCCGCCACCCGTCCCATGTCCACCCCCGTACGCGCCAGCACCCGGCGGACCGCCGGCACCGGCCCCCACCCGGGCAGCGCCGGATCACACCCGACGACGGACCCGGCCACCAGCCGCAACCCCGGCAGGCCGGCCCGCTCGGGAACCAGCGCCACGGCGGCCGCGCCGTCGCTGACCGGAGAGGAATTACCGGCGGTCACTGTACCGCCCGGCACGAACGCCGCGGGCAGCCGGGCCAGCGACGCCGCCCGCAACGCCCGGGGACGCTGGTCCTCCGCCCGGCCGCCGACCGGCACGATCTCCTGGTCGAAGGCGCCCGAAGCGCGGGCGGCCAGCGCCTTGGCGTGGCTGAGGCGGGCGTAGTCGTCCTGGCGGTCGCGGCCGATGCCGTACGCGGCCGCCAGGGCCTCGGCGGCCGGGCCCATGTCGGGGTCGGGATGCCCCTCGGGGGCGAAGGGCGCCCGCTCGTAGGGGCGGTCCGCGCCGCGCGGCGTCCGCAGCGGCGCGGTCGAGGCGCTCTCGGCTCCCCCGGCGATCACCAGGTCCATCTCGCCCGAGGCCACCGCCTGCCCGGCCACCAGGATCGCCGCCAGCCCGCTGCCGCACTGCCTGTCGACCGTCAGGCCGGGCACGCCGTGACCGAGCCCGGCGGCCAGCGCCGACACCCGGGCCACGTTGCCGCCGGGGCCCATGCAGTTGCCGAGCACCACGTCGTCCACCGGCCGGCCGGCCTCGGCTGCCACCGCCTCGATCACGGGAGCGGCCAGCCGGTCGACGGTCACGTCCTTGAAGGCGTGCCCGGCCGTGCCGATCGGCGTACGGCGGGCCGCCACGACGACGGGTCGTCCGCCCACGTCAGACCAGCCGCCGGATCTCGGGGTCGCCGCCGGCCAGCCGGTCGGCCACCAGGCCGCGCGCGGGCTTGCCCGACCCGGTGCGCGGCAGCGCGGGGACGGCGTACCAGCGGCGGGGCCGCTGCGCCACGTCCAGCCCGCTGCGGGCGACGGCCTCCAGCAGCGCGCGCGGCGGCGGCGAGGCGCCCTCGACCACCGCGGTCACCACCGAGCCGAGCGAGGGGTGCGGCGAGCCGATCACCACGATGTCCCCCACGCCCGGCACCTTCCGCAGCACCGCCTCGACGTCCTCGGGCACGACGGTCGCGCCGCCGGTCTGGATCGCGCCGTCGCCGCGCCCGCGCACCCGCAGCACCTGCCCCGCCCGGTAGGGCTCGGCCAGGTCGCCGACCGTCGTCCAGCCAGCGCCGTCGCGGCGCAGCGGACCCGCCGCGCCGCCCAGGTAGCCTTCGGCCAGCCACGGCGAACGCGCCCACACCTCGCCCAGCGTGTGCCCCGGCTCGGCCCTGACCTCGACCTCGACGCCCGGAAAGGGACGCATCCCGCCCCCGTCGGCGTCGAAGGCCACGAACGACAGCTCGGTCGCGCCGTAGTAGGACATCACGCGCACCCCCGCCCGCCCGGCCAGGTCCCGCGCCCGCCGGCTCAGGGCCGCGCCGCCGACGACGGCCGTACGCAGGCGGGGGGCCTGCTCCAGCACCTCCGGCAGCCGGTGCGGCACCAGGTGGATCGCGGTCGCCGCGCGCAGGAACGCGGGCGCGGGCCGCCCGCCCGGCACCAGGGCGGTCGCGCCGACGGCCAGCGTGTGCACGGCGGCGAAGGCGTACAGGGAGGAGACCAGCGGGCCGGGCACCAGGACGACGTCGGCCGGGCCGATCCCGGTCAGCTCGGTCAGGTGCGGGAAGGAATCCGTCCAGGAGGCGCGGGTGCGGACGACCGCGCGCGGCCGGCCGGTGCTGCCCGAGGTGAAGCACGCCCACGCCCGGTCACCGGGACGGGGATCGGGCGTCAGCGGGGCGCCCGGCGCGGACGGCAGCGGCTCGCCGACCCACAGATCGGCCCCGGCCGCCCCGGCCACGCGCGCCCACCGCTCCGGGCTCCAGGCGGGATCGCCCACCAGCGGCGTCACCCCCGCCAGATCGGCCGCCAGCACGGCGGTCAGCAGCTCGACCGGGTCCTCCAGGGCGATGGCGGCCAGCGTGCCGCGTCCCCGGAGATGCCGCGCGCCGCCCTGGACACGCCCGGCCAGCTCGCCGTAGGTCAGCGAGCCGCGCGGGCCGCGCAGCGCGACCCGGGACGGGCTGTCGGCGGCGTGCCGCAGGACGTGCTCGGCGACGGGCATCAGCGCACCCGCTCGCGGTGCACGGCCGGAACCGCGTCGGGATAGGCGCGTTGCGTGCCCCGGGCCACCAACGCGGCCGCCAGCGCCTTGAGCGCGTCACCCGGCAGGAACAGGGCGGTCAGGCCCAGCGCCTTGGTCAGTGGCAGCCCGGTCACCAGAGCCTGCACCGGCACGCCGACCAGGTAGACCACCCCGATGCCGCCCACCGCGCAGGCCACCAGCAGCCGCAGGACGCTCGGCGTCCGGCCGGCCCGCTCCACCAGCAGCCCGGTGACCGCGGCCCCGGGGACCCAGCCGATCAGGAACCCGGCGGAGGCGGCGGTGAACACGCCCAGCCCGCCGCGCCCGCCCGCCAGCAGGGGCAGCCCGGCCGCGACCAGGACCAGCAGCACGACCACCGCCAGCGCCGCCCGCCAGCTCCCGAGAACGGCCCCGGCCAGCATGACGCCGAGCGTCTGCAAGGTGATCGGCACCCCGTTGCCGAAGACGTTGACCGAGCCGGGCGCGCCCAGCACCGCGATCAACGCGGCGAACACGGCGATCCTGGCCAGGTCACCCGTGGGGAACCTCCGCTGTCTTCCTGCGTTCTCCATGAGGACGATCCCACACCAGAACGGGTCGATCCCGCATGCAGGGTTCCCACAACGCCGGTGGCTACGCCTTGTCAGAGCCGCTCATGCAGTGCGCCGCCCGGAACGCGTTGGTGATCTTCGTGTGCCAGGAGTCCAGGTCGCGGGCCGACAGGGTGTCGTTCGGGAAGGTCACGGTGACCTGCCTGGACACCCCGGAGATCGTCGCGGCCATGGAGACGTGGATGCGGTCGGGGATCACCGTCGAGCCGTCGGGATAGTGCACCTGGACGCGGTAGTCGGCCACCGCGCCGCCCTTGGCCTCCAGGCACGCGCGGGCGCCGTTCTCGACGCGGAGCATCAGGCCCTGGTTGATCTGCCTGCCGCGCATGGGGACCAGGTTGTAGCGCATGCTGGCGCCGGAGAAGGAGGAGGCGATGAGATGGCCGCCCTGCCAGTCGCCGCTGCCGCCCCAGTTGCCGACGGTGGCCTCGCACTCGCTGCGCGCGGCCGCCTTCCTGGCCAGTTGCGGGGCCAGGGCCTGGGCGGGCCGTCCGGCGCCGTCGGTGGTGTAGGTGCGGGGGCCGTCCTTGTAGGTGTGGCTCTTGGCCAGGTGCTGGACGCAGGAGGCGGTGTCGGTGCCGGCCGCCTGCGCGGGGGCCGTCAGGGAGGTGAGCGCCAGGGCGGCGGCGCACAGGACAGGGGGGAGCCGGGTCATGGGCATGAGAAGGGTCCTCTCGCGGGGGGACGCACGACGGGCCCGCTTTCGCAGGTTGCTTCGCGCTTTCGGCGACCACGTCGGCTTTGTCGCGAGATTCATGCCCGGAGAAGTTCGTAGCGGAACGTTGCTAGAACGCTACTTTTCGTAGTGATTGCAGGTAGGTCGTCCTGTTCAGGGCTCGACGACGGCCCAGCCGTGCGGCGGCAGGGTCAGCAGCGAGTCGTCCAGGTGGCCGTCACCGGCGGCGAGGCTCCCGGGGAAGGGCAGCGTGACCTGCGACGGCTCGTCGGCGGTGCTCAGCGCGACCGCCAGCGCCCGGCCGTCGCAGCGGCTCTCGTAGGCGTAGAGCTGGTTGGACAGGACCAGGTCGGTGGTGTGGGCGCGCGACAGCCACGGGTGGCGGCGGCGCACGGCGATGAGCCGCCGGTGCAGGCCGAGGACCGGCAGGCCGCCCGGCGGCATCTCGCGCGGGGAGGCGGGGAAGGCCGGGCGCACGGCGTCGTCGCCGCCCTCGCGCTCCTCCTTGACGCCGCGCAGGGCGTACTCGTCGCCGGCGTACAGCGACGGCGTGCCGGCGACCGTCATCAGCACCGCCAGGGCGTGGGGCAGGTGGCGCTCGTCGGCCAGACGGCTGGCCAGGCGGGTGACGTCGTGGTTGCCGACGAACGTCATCGGCGCGAAGGACTCGGCGAAGGCGGTGTGCCGCTTGAGCGCCCAGGCCAGCTCGAAGGCGTTGCGGTCGTTGAGCGAGCTCCAGATCGCCTTCCACAGCTCGTACTGGGTGACCGCGTCCATGCCGGTCTCGGCCACGAACGCGGCGTAGTCGCCGTGGATGACCTCCCCCACCACGTACGCCTCGGGCCTACCCCGGCGCACCCGCGGCAGCACCCGCGCCCAGAACTCCGGCGGCACGGCGTAGGCGGCGTCCAGCCGCCAGCCGTCGGCGCCCCGGTCGAGCCAATGGGCCATCACCGCCGCGACGTGCTCGGCGACGGCCGGCTCGGCGTGGTCGAGCGCGACGAGCGACCGGTGCCCCTCGAAGTCGTCGTGCGCGGGAGCACCGCCGCCGGCCGGCCAGCGCAGCCGGAACCAGCGCGCGGCCGGCGAGCCCGGCCCCTCGCGAAGGGCCTGCTGAAAGCGCGGGAATCCCTGCCCCACGTGGTTGAAGACGCCGTCGAGGAGCACCCGCAGCCCGCGCTCGTGCGCGGCCGACACCAGCGCGTCGAAGTCGCCGTCGTCGCCCAGGCGCGGATCGACGCGGAAGTGGTCGAGGGTGTCGTAGCCGTGGGTCTCGGCGGCGAAGATCGGGCCGAGCTGCAGCCCGTCGGCGCCCATGGCGGCGGCGTGGTCCAGCCATGGCACCAGACCCCCGAGCCGGTGGGTGACCGTCGGCACGGCGGCGCGCTCGGCGCCCAGGAAGCCCAGCGGATAGACGTGCCAGAAGATCGCCTGCTCTGCCCAGGACGGCACGTCAACCCCCCCCGATGAAGATCCGAAGCCCATTCTAGGCGCGGCCCCGCCGCGAGCCGGTCGCCGGGGGCCTGGGCGGGCTCACGCGGGAGCGGTGAGGCGCTTGTAGAAGAAACTGCAGTCGAGCAGGGTGCCGTCGGGGGCGCCGGCGTAGCCCGGCACGACGCCGTACCGGGTCCAGCCACCGGTGAGGTAGACGTGCTCGGCGGCGCTGCCGGTCTCGGTGTCGAGCACCAGCAGGTCGGCCCCGGCCGCGACGGCGCCCTGCTCGGCGGCGGCCAGCAGCAGGCGGGACAGGCCACGCCCGCGCGCCTGGCGGTGCACCAGCAGCTTGACGAGCTCGGCGCGGTGACGCGAGTTGGGCTTGCGGGCCATGACCAGGCCGACCGTGCCGGCCAGGAAGCCGTCCGGGGCGCGGCAGGCCCACACCGCCATGCCGCCCTCGGCCACCGCCGCCTGCTCCCGCCACCACGCCGCGGCCTCCGCCGGGCCGAACGGCTTCAGGAACCCGACCGAGGCGCCGCCGTCCACGGCGTCGGCCAGCAGCACGGCCAGTTCATCGACGCTACCGGCGAACTCCTGCGCGGACATGCGATTGACGGTGTGCATGAGGGGCTCCTTGTGCGCTCAGGGCAGGACGACGAACAGGGCGTAGCGGACCGGCGAGGGCCCGGGACAGCGGAACCGCGACCGCCCCCACAGGCGGAAACGCAGGCAGTCGCCCGCCTCCAGCAGGTGGGCCCGGCCCTCGGCGGTGATCTCCACGACGCCCTCCAGCACCCAGACGTGCTGTTCGAGCCCGGGAACCGGCGGCTGGTCGTAGGCGATGTCCGCGCCCGGCCGCAGCCGCCCCTCGACGACCTCGCCGCGCAGCCCGGGATGCGGCGGCGAGACCGAACGACGCTCGAACCCCGAGCTCTCGTCCCGCCACACCGCCTGGGCCGCGGACCGCACCACCTGCGCCGGCTCGGACTCCACCTCGGCCAGCAGGCGCGACATCGTCCGCCCGTAGACCGCGCAGAGCTTGTTGAGCAGGGCGGCGGTCGGGCTGATCTCGCCGCGCTCCAGCCGGGACAACGTCGAACGGCTGATCCCGCAGCGCCGCGCCAGCTCGTCGAGCGACCAGTCGCGCTCGACGCGCAGCTCCGCGAGCCGCCCGGCCAGCCGCTCGTCCAAATCCTGTCCCATATCCGGGATCATATCCCAGGTTCGGGACAATCAGGCGCGGCCCTTGCGGCGGATCTTGATGTCCCGCATGTCCGTCACCGCGACCTGCAACACCTGGTACGGCACCCCGTACGCCTCCAGCGCCGCCACCGCCCGCCCGGTCGCCTCGTGCTCCCCGTCGCCCTGCCCGGCGGGCACCTGGCACCGGAAGGTGAACGCCGACAGGGTCCCGTCATGGGTGAACGTGCCCGCCTCGGTGAACGCCGTGTCGTGCGCCCCCAGCACCGCGGCCCGTCCCTCCTCGTCGAGCCCGTCGAACTTCCCGCGGATGGTCACCCGGAACAACGCTCAGCCCTCCCGTACGGCATAGGTCAGGAACCGCTCGGCGAGCAGCCCCTCGGTCACGTCCAGCAGCTCCAGCACGGCCTCGGCGATGGCGTCGGGCCGCTCCCCGGCCGCCACCCGCCTGCCGACCTCGGCGTACACCAGCGAGTGCAGGCAGCCGATCTGCCAGGCGACGGCGCGCGGCAGCGGATCGCCCGGCGCGGCCCCCGTCTCCTCGGCCAGCGCCTCGGCCAGCGCCTCGGTCATCTGCCCGGCCAGCTCCTCCAGGCGCGCCCGCAGCGTGGGGGCGGCGAGCATCATCTCCAGCACCCGGCCGAACCCGGCCGTCAGGCCCAGCCTGCGCTCGCGCCCGCGCACCTCCTCGCGCAGCCGGGCCAGCACCGCCCCCGCCGCCGACTGCCCCGGCGCCCGCTCGCGCACGATGTCGGCGAGCCGCTGCGGCGAGGCGTCCTCCGGCGGCAGGACGAGGTCCTCCTTGGCGGTGAAGTAGTTGTAGAGCGTGTTCACCGACACCTCCGCCGCCGCGGCGATCTCGGCGATCGTGACCTGGTCGAAGCCGCGGTCCACGAACAGCCCGATCGCCACGTCGGACAGGTGCCGGCGGGTCTTGCGCTTCTTCCGCTCGCGAAGCCCTTCGGTCATGCCAGGACTCTACTGCAAACTTGAAGTGGATTACGATTTTCTGGCCGTCAGCGGGACTCGACGTCGGCGGCGAACCGGTCCCACGCTGCCTGGCGCGTGATGCCGAGCGCCTCGCCGATCCTGGCCCACGTCACGTTGCGGTCGCGCAGGATGCCCACCCAGGCGCGCAGGTCGCGCTCGGCCAGCTCGACGGTGAGCGCCTGGCGCGGCAGGGCGGCCAGCACGTCCTCGTCGGACATGCCCGTCACGTACTGGTCGGCCGGGTCGGGACCCCAGTGGACGCGGGCCTTGCGGTCGCCCTCCGGCGCCGCCTCGCCCTCCCGCTCCGCCTTGAGCAGCTCGCCGGTGACGATGTCGTGGCTGAGCCGGACGCAGGCGTCGCAGATGTAGACGCCGGGCCCGGCGACGACCTTCCTGGCCTCCTCGTGCGGCTTGCCGCAGAACGAACACCGCGTCGCCAGCTGCTCGACGGGCGTCACCTCTCGGGTGCTCTTGCTGCGTGTCATCATGCTGTCAGCCTGACCTTGACGGCTCGCCGTGTCAAGGACGGGCTGACACTCCCACGGGCCGGGCGGAGAACGCGCGGCGGGCCTGACGCAGCAGCGCCCGCACCGCAGGGCCACCGCCCTCCCGCCAGACCAGGGCGAGCAGCGCCGGCGCCGGCACGTCGTCGATGAGCAGCGCGGTGAGCCGGTCGCGATGGTGCGCGGCCATCGACTCGCTGAGTATCGCCACCCCGAGGCCGCGTACGGCCAGGTCGGCGATGGCGTCGGCGGCGCCGGCCCGCAGCGCGATCGGCGGCCGCAGGCCCTGCGCCGCGCACGCCTCGTCGAACACCGCGCGCAACCCCGTGCCGTGCGGCATGCACACGATCGGGCGGTCGGCCAGGTCGCTCAGGGTGATCCGCGGCCTGGCGGCCAGCGGGTCTCCGGGCGGGACCGCCGCGACCAGCCGCTCGCTGACGATCGTCAGCGCCTCCAGCCCTTCGGGGACGGCGTTCGCGGCGCCGATGAGCGCCAGGTCGAGCGCGCCACCGCGGACGCCCTCGACCAGCTTGTCCGAGTTGTCCTCCAGCAGGGACAGTTCGACGCCCGGATGCGCCCGATGGAAGGCGGCTAGCGCGTCGAACAGGGGCGTGACCGTGCAGCCGAGCACCATGCCGACCGTCAGCGTGCCGCGGATCAGGTCGGTCACCTCGCCCACCGCCTGGCCCACCGCACCGGCGGCGGCCAGCGCGGCGCGGGCGTGTTCGAGCGCCGCCTTGCCCGCGACGGTGAGCGTGGCCACCCGGGCCGACCGGTCGAACAGCTCGGCCCCGAGCTCGCGTTCGAGCCGGCGGATCTGGGCGCTGACGCCCGACTGGCTGATGTGCACCCGCTCGGCCGCCCGGGTGAAGCTGCGCTCCTCGGCCACCGCGACGAAGTACTCCAGCTGCCTCAGTTCCATAACTGGCGATTCTAGAAGCCATCACAACCATCTGTTGGACTTCTTGAAAGAGGATCGGCAGGCTGGAACCATGACCACCTACGACAAGGCCATGCGCCCCGAGGACATCACCCGCCTGTTCGTCGAGCGGTCCAACGCCGGCGACGCGGCCGGTGTCGCCGCGCTCTACGAGGAGGACGCCGTGCTGGCCTACCCGCCCGGCGGCCGGACCGTCGGGCGGGCCGCCATCCAGGCACTGTGGGAGAAAGTGCTGGCCGGCCGCCCGCACTTCGAGCCGGAACAGCCGCTGCCGACGCTGATCAGCGGGGACCTCGCCCTCACCTCCACCCCGCCCAAGGACGGCTCGGGCGCCCGCGCTCAGGTCGTGCGCCGCCAGCCCGACGGGAGCTGGCTGCGCGTCCTGGACCAGCCCGAGTTCGTCAACCCCGCGCAGTGAGGCTAGGCCGGGACGGTGCCGCTGACGGTCGTGCCCTCACCGGGCACGCCGCGCACCGACAGGCGCCCGCCCAGCTCGGCGAACGCCGTGCGCATGCGGCCGGTGCCGCCGCCCGGGGCCGTGGAGGTGAAGCCGCGGCCGTTGTCGCTGATCGTCAGGCGCAGGCCGTGGGCCCCGCAGGTCACGGCCAGCGAGGTGGTGCTCGCGCCGCTGTGGGCCTCGACGTTGTCCAGCGCCTCGTCCACGACGGCCAGCACGGCCCGCCGCAACGCCGCCGTCACGGGACCGGCGGGCAGCGCCCAGATCTCCACGGCCACGCCCGTGCGCTCGGACCACCGGCCGCAGACGCTCTCCAGCTCACCGGCCAGAGCCGGCTTGGCCTTGTCCATGATGCCCGTCATCGCATCTCCTCCGGCCGCCCTCCCCTTGAACGGGTGGGACTGCCCTGAGTATGGGAATCGGGGCGTTGAGCCTGTGTTGAGCCGCTGTTGAGCCCTCACCCGGGCACGATCGTCGAAGCGTAGCACCGCGAGCGGGGATCGTCGCGTCAGCAAGGCCGGGGCGTGCCGCCCGGAGCGTCCGCGAACGGGTCCAGCCCGGTCAGGGCGGCGCTCACGTCCCACAGGCGGCCCGCGAGCACCTCGTCCGCCATGTGCCCGCGCACCGGTTCGAGGACCGGCAGGCCGCGGATCCCCAGCACCCGCGGCCCCCAGAGCTGCCCCCCGCGTACGGACGGATCCAGCACCGCCCGCACGGCCGGCCACGCCGCGGCCTCCTTGCCCTGGAGGAGCAGCCCGGCGGGCAGGCCGCGCAGCCGCTCGCCGGTGGTGCGGAGGCGGATGGGCCGCGAGGGCGTCAGGGAGTCCAGCGCCCCGCCGGGATGCGTGACCACGCTCCTCGTCGTGGCCCCCGCGGCGCGCAGGCGGCGGTCCAGCTCGAAGCCGAAGAGCATCTGCGCCAGCTTCGAGCGTGCGTAGGTGCGCTTGGGCCGGTAGTCGCGCACGCTCTGGAGATCGTCCAGGTCCAGCGTCTCGGACCTGGCGGTGAGGCTGCCCGTGGTCACCACGCGGGCGGCGGGAGCGGCGGCCAGCAGCGGCGCCAGCCGCGCGACCAGCGCGAAGTGCCCGAGGTGGTTGGTGGCGAACATCAGCTCGTGGCCGTCCCCGGTCTCGCGCCGCGGCGGGTGGTCGAGCAGCACGCCGGCGTTGCAGACGACCGCGTCCAGGCTCTCCAGCCCCAGCGCCTCGACGCCGGTCTCGACCGAGGCGAGGTCGGCCAGGTCGAGCGGCACGTGCCGGACGCGCGCGTCGGGGACCCGGCTCCGGATGGAGAGCGCGGCCGTCTCCGCCCTGGCGGGGTCGCGGCTGCCGAGGATCACGGTGGCGCCCGTGCCGGCGAGCTGCTCGGCCACGAAGTAGCCGATGCCCGCGTTGCCGCCGGTGACCAGGAAGTGCCTGCCGCGGGCGTCCGGCAGGCGCCTGACGTCCCAGGCAGTGGAGTGGGAGGACACGGGAGCTCCTTCTGTAATGACTATGAAATCAGAATCATTCTAGTTTTTGCTACGCTGGAAGCATGACGACAGGACGCCGCGAACGCAAGAAGGCACAGACCCGCAAGGCCCTGGCCGAGGCCGCCGTGAAGTTGTTCGCCGAGCACGGCTACGACGGCGTCACCGTCGCCCGCATCGCCGAGGAGGCCGACGTCTCCATCGCCACCCTGTTCGCGCACGTGCCCGACGGGAAGGACGCGCTGATCTTCGACGACGGCGACGAGCGGCACGTCTGGCTGACCGCCGCCGTCCGCGAGCGGCCCCCCGGGCAGAGCGTGCTGGAGGCCCTGCGCCGCTGCCTGGCCGAGCGGGGGCCGTTCGCCGGCGGCCTCCCGCCCGAGCAGCGGCGCAAACGCGACCTGATCGTGGGCACGCCCGCCCTGCGTGAGTACTCGCGCCGCCTCTGGATCGCCGCGGAGGGCCCCCTGGCCGAGGCGATCGCGGCCGGGACCGGGCGCGATCCCGCCGACATGGGCGTGCGCGCGCTGGCCCGCTACGTGCTGGAGATCCCCGAGCTGGCCGGCGCCGAGCCCGATCCGCGCGCCGCCCTGGACGCCGTCTTCGACCTCCTGGAATCCGGCTGGACCGAGCGCGCCTGACGCCGGGCTGGGCGGTTGACGCGGCCGGCGACACCCTGAACCACGGCTCGACCGGCAACGGCATGGTCCGGGCGGCCGTGAGCTCGATCGTGGCGGCCTGTGCTCCGACCACCGCGTGCTGCTCGGGACCGTCACCCCGTCGTGAGAACGGCCGCGGCCCGCCGCAGGGAGACCCCGGCGGGGCCGCCCATCAGCGGGCGTGACAAGCGCCTGTCAAACAGCGGCCATCCACCTTGTCGGGCCGGGCACGCGGGCGCACAGTCAAGGCACGATCGCCCCGCCCGGATCGCACAGCCCGGATCGCCCTGCCCGAATCACCCTGCCCAGATCGCCCTGTCCAGGAGGATGGATGAACGCAAGGCCCACCCCCCATCGCCGCGCCACGACCGCGGTGAGACGGCTCTTATCCGCTGGTCTCGCGGTGTTCGCCGCCGCCTTCCTCGTCGCCACCCCCGCGGGGGCCCTGGCGCTGCCGACGGCCAAGGAGTTCGTGTCGAACCTCGACCTGGACTGCTACAAGACCACGCCGTACCAGCCGCCGGCCGTCACGCTGTCGCTGCGGCACATCAACCCGGTGCTCGCCAACCAGCCGCCCGTGCAGGTCACGCTCGGCCAGCGTGAGCAGCTGTGCGTGCCGGTGGCCAAGAACAACGTCATCCCGCCGGCGACCGTCCTCGACTACGTCAGGTACGTCGACCTGTCCTGCTACCAGGTGACCGGGCCGCAGATCAACCTGCCCCTGGCGCTGCGCCACCTCAACCCCGTCCTCCAGGGCCTGCCGGGCCTCAGCGTCACGCTGAACGCCCCCCAGCAGCTGTGCGTGCCGGTGGCCAAGAACGGCGTCGTCCCCCCGGCGGACGTGCTGCGCGTCGTCTCGCACATCGACCTGCTGTGCTACGGGCATACGCCCAACCCGGCGATGAACAAGGCCCTGAACCTCACCCAGCTCAACCCCGTGCTGGTCAACCAGATCCCGCCCAGGACCGTGCAGGTCGGCGCCGCCCGCCAGCTCTGCGTCCCGGTGCAGAAGAGCGGTGACCAGATCCCGTCGGACGTGTTCGGCATCGTCCGGTGGGTCGACCTGGAGAAGTTCGACGTCACCGGCCCGACGACGCCCATCGTGTCGCTGAACGTCAAGCACCTGAACCCCGTGCTGGCGAACCTGCCCGCCGAGGACCTGAGGCTCACCGGCGCCACGCAGCTCGCCGTGCCCGTCTCCAAGAACGGCGCGGTGCCGCCCGCCTGACGCCCCGCCGCGGCCGGGCCGGACGACCGGCCCGGCCGCCCCGCGTCCGGACAAAGGGTTCTCGGGCTTCGGATCGCCCGAGAACCGATTCCCGGCCCGATGCGCAAGCCCGTGCTGGGCATGCTCGACCAGGCCGAACTGGTCAGCGCCGCCGCCCTGGGCGAGACCGTCCCGGCCCAAGGCTCGACGGCTGTCGGGCTACGGCAAGGAGGCGACGAGTTCGGCGAACTCCTCCGGCGTCACGATCCGGATCCCCAGGCTCTCGGCCTTGGTCCGCTTGGAGCCCGCCTTCTCCCCCGCGACCAGCAGCGACGTCTTGGCCGAGACACTGGAGGACGCCTTGCCACCGGCCCGCTCGATCAGCTCGTTCATCTGGTTGCGGCTCAACGCCTCCAGCGCGCCGCTCATCGCGCCGGTCACCACGACCGACATCCCGGCCAGCGGCAGCGCGGACCCGCCGTCGGCCTCCGGGGAGCCGGGCTCGGCGGGCGGCGTCCAGCCAGGCTCGGCCATGTTCACCCCCGCCCGGACCAGCTTGTCGATCAGCGGCCCCACCTCGACCAGCTCGGCCACCACGACCGGCGCCTTCTCCGGGCCGATGCCCTCGACCGCCTGGATCGCCTCGGCGTCGGCGGCCCGGATGGCCTCCATCGAACCGAAGTGGCGGGCGATGCGGCGGCTCATCGACCGTCCGGTGCCGCGGACGCCGAGCGCCGCGAACACCCGGCTCAGCGGCCGGGCCTTGACCTGTTCGAAGGCGGCCAGCAGGTTGTCGGTGCTGGTCTCGCCCATGCGCTCCAGGCTGAGCAGCTGCTCGCGGGTCAGGAAGAACAGGTCGGCGAAGTCGGCGATCAGACCGGCGTCCAGCAGTTGCTTGATGCGGTTCTCGGCCAGGCCCTCGATGTCGAGCTGGTCGCGTCCGGCGGCGTAGACGATGGAGGCGATCGCCCGGCAGGCCCGGCCGCGCACGCACCGCCACCGCTCCTGCGAGCTGTCGATGGCGTCGCCGCAGGACGGGCAGACCTGCGGGATCGGGATCGGCCGCTCCTCGCCGGTACGCAGGTGCACCACCGGCGACTCCACGCGCGGGATCACGTCGCCCGCCTTGTAGACGACCACGCTGTCGCCCAGCATCAGGCCACGGCGGGTGATGTCGGCGACGTTGTGGAGGGTGGCGTAGGTGACGACGCTGCCGTCGAGCTCGACCGGCTCCAGCACGGCGCGCGGGGCGATGATGCCGGTGCGGCCGGTGTTCCACTCCACGCCGACCAGCTTGGTGATCTTCTCTGTGGCGGGCAGCTTGTAGGCGATCGCCCACCGCGGCGCACGCGAGCTGAACCCGGCCTCGGCCTGGTCGGAGGCCAGGTCACACTTGATCACGATGCCGTCGATGCCGAACGGCAGCCCGGCGCGGGCCGCGGCGATCTCGCCGACGCGCTCCTGCACCCGCTCCAGCGTGTCGGTGACGATCCCGGCGACCGCGGTGGCCGCCGTGGTCTGCACGCCCTGCCCGGCCACCCACTCCATGACCTGGCTGTGCGGCAGCTCGCGCAGCCGCACCGCCAGGTCGGACTCGTCGCCGGGCGCGGGCAGCGCGCCGTAGCCGAAGAACGTCAGCTCGCACACGTACGGCCGGTCCTGGGCGCGCAGCGTGCCGGCGGCGGCGCTGCGCGGGTTGGCGAACGTGGTGCCGTCGTGCGCCGAGCGCTTGGCGCACGCCTCCTCGAACTGCGACGTCGTCATCATGACCTCGCCGCGCAGCTCCACCGTGACCGGCTCGGCCAGCCGCTCGGGCAGGCCGACGATGGTGCCGGCGGCGTGCGAGACGTCCTCACCCGCGGTGCCGTCGCCCCGGGTGACGAGCTGGGCCAGCCGGCCGCCGCGGTAGCGGGCGGAGATGGCCAGGCCGTCGAGCTTGGGCTCGACGCTCCACGCGGTGACCGGACGGCCGAGCCTGCGCTCGACCGAGGCGGCCCAGTCGGCGAGCTGCTCGGCGCCGAACACGTTGTCCAGGCTGAGCATCGGCACGGTGTGCGGCACGTCCCCCACGACCGCGCCGCCCGCGACCTTGCCCGTCGGCGACGTCGGCAGCACCTGCTCGGGATGCGCCTCCTCGTACGCCTGGATGCCGCGCACGAGCCGGTCGTAGGCGTCGTCGTCGAGGGTGGAGGTGCCGTCGGCGTAGTAGGCGGCGGCGGAGTCCACGGCCAGCTGCACGGCCTCGGCGTAGGCCGTGTCATCAGCGAGGACGGTGAAAGGGGGCGTCTCGGTCATAGCACTACAATGCCGGTCGTCACCGACAATCCGCCGCTCGCCGTGGGTCTTGGCCGACTGCCGATCAGGGTCAACGCGGTCTCGCCGGGCGTGGTGCGTGGCCGACATCGCCTTCGCGATCGCGTTCGTCGTCGGCAACGCCTTCACCACGGGCACGGTCCTCACCGTCGACGGCGGAGGCAAGCTGAATGCCTGAGGACGATCCTGGTCACCGCTGCGACCTCCGGGTCCCGGGCGCCCCCGGCAGGCAGCGCAACATGACCCCGGCGGCGCCTCCCGGTTCGGGTCGCGCTGCTCGATCGCCCGAGCGTGACAACTGTCGGCAGGCCCGTGGCGTCTCACCCGTACAGCAACCACCGGAGCAGGGGCTCGTGGTTCGACGACAGTGCCTGGGGTGACCCCTGACCCCGGACACATCAAGCGGCATGAACGGGAAGCCATGACAGCGGAGTTCGCGATCGGTGAGTACATCCTGGTGCAAGACGGGAGGACCTTCGAAATCTTCCATTGCCTGGCCGAGGCCAGGCGATACCACGTGGCGTTCCTCGGAGTGGACGCGAAACCGCACGGTGACGGCTTCAAGGTCACGATCGGTACCCGGTACAAGGACCGGATCGTCAACGGGGTACAGCTGAAGATGGATCAGCAGCAGTTCGCGCGTTTCCAGGACTTCATGGCCGCGGCCATCGAAGCGCGCGACGGTACGAACGCCCCATAGCCGGATACCGGGGTGTCGGCGGCGCGCCTGGCGCTGCCGGTCACCCCTCTCACCGCCGCCGGGTACGCGGGAGTGGGAGCGGACGAGTTACCGGGTTCTCCTGCCCGTACTCGTGATCAGTGCGTCGAGGGCGGCTCGGCCCTCCTCGGCGCGGCATCCCGGCCGAGTTCGTGGCCCCGATGCGCGACTTCCCGGGCTGGCCGGCGATGGAGGCCGTGGCCCACACCCTCATCTACGACGCCACCA